>NZ_JBBCVH010000009.1:0-124586 GCF_037147555.1 Microbacterium sp. MMO-35 | reverse complement strand
GCGACGTCCCACCTGCCGAGTTCGAGCAGGCGTTCTATGCTGTCCAAGCCGACCGCACTCAGCTGGTGGGAATCAAATAGCGCGAGTCTCCATCAGACCCAGGGCGCTTCATTCCAACTTCACGCTTCGGTTCGGTCATGTTCATTGCCTTTCTGTCGTTCATCGAGATTTCAAAGCCGGAGAGGCGGGGAAGGAGAGCCACACCAAGAGCAACCCACCCCTCCGGCGGTCTATGGGGCGTGCCTTGCTCTGGGATTGGGTTTTCTCGGCCATTCCGTACCGCGTTCCGGGCGTTCCGACCTATCCGGTTGACGAGCCTTAGAGCACCCTTCGCGAGAGTTACCAAGAGAGCTCGGATCGCCCGGAACGGAACCCACGCGGCGTCGTCGCGGGGCGCAGATATCGGTGTCGTGGAGCTCATCCGTCAGGTCGTCGATCCACTGCACTTCCTCCTCGGTTGCGGGTAGCCACCACCCCGGATCGCCCGGAACGACCTCAGGCCGCAGCGCGGCCGCCGCATCGGCACGAGCGAGCTCTTCGCGCGCTCTGGTTACGGCCTCGGGGTCGGTCGGGTCCGGCGAGGGTACGAACGCCACCCGCGGGCGCTGGGCTGTGTGAGCCCCGGCGGCGAGAACGTCGTCGGTAGGACGGGGTGCGCCTGGGGCGGCCAGCACAAGAGCGCGGTCTGGCAAGAGCCGGTGCCACATCTGTGGCCACACCCACCGCCCGCCGTACCGGAACGCCGGACGCCACACGCCCTCGACCACGGACCAGTCCCGGACGGATACGACATCGACGCGCAAGTCGCCGTCCGAGTCGAACCAGGCGACATAGGCGCGTCGCCACTTCTCGGGGCGCATAGGGCGGATATCCATCAGTCGCCCTCCGTGCTCCCGCGCCAGGCCACGCCGATCCACTGAGCCAGCGACTTGCCGACGGGGTCGATATCGGTGCTGGAGTCCTTGAAGTGCGGGCCGCTGCGCATAGGCCGGGACAACTGGCCCTCCTTCACGCGGAGGCGGGCCTTGCGGACGCCGTGATCCTGCGCGAGGTGGTGGTTACCGAAGCGCTCCACGATCAACTCCCCAGCCCACTCCGGTTTGCCGTTGCGGGATAGCCAGGTTCGGAACATCTCGGTCAGGTCGCTGGAGAGGATCGACCTCGCCGGGTCCCAGGTCAGGTACTCCGAGGCGAACGCAAACACATGATCGGCTTGCGCGCGCCACTCCTCGGTGGCCTTCGCGACGGCAGGCGGGGTAGGCGGCAGAATCTGATCCGCGGCGTACCACGCCATCGCGCCCTCGACCAGCCACCGCAACGCTGCCTTCTGCATCGAGCGCTGTCGCGTGCGCTGCTTCAGTTGCGGGTCGCCGTGCTTGTCGAGGCGCTTGTTCCGGAGAGGTTCACCGGGCTTGCGGAACGTGTACGGGAAGCGGACCAGCGCCAGCCGTCGCCATGTGCCGTGGTCGGTCTCGTTGACGCGCGGGGTGTAGTTCGTCGTGATGAACGGCGAATGTGTCGCCCGCCACGTCATCGAGTCCTGACGGATTTTCCTCGCGGTGATCGACTCCGTACCGATGATGTCCTTCAGCCGCTTCACGTTGAGGCGTCCGCCCTCGGGCAGCTCCTCCAGCACAGCCAGCCGGAGCCCGCGAAGATCGGTCAACTCGGTCGGGTGGTCACCGGGGTTCGCGATCAGCACTCGATCCGACACCAGCCCCGCGAACGTCCCGCAGGCGAACCGGATCGCGTCGAAGAAGGTGCTCTTGCCGTTGGAGCCGGAGCCCCGCGAGATCGGCAACAGGTCGTCACTCGGCGGGTAGCCAGTGATCGCCTGCCCGAGCCGCGCTTTCATCCACTCGCGCTCTTCGCGCGGCAACGCCGACAGCGCCAGATTCCAGAACCGTGAGCGCGCGGCGGGGTCGTACTCCGCACGGGCAATCTTGGTGAACCGGTGCGCGGGGTCGTGAGCCAGGAGCTCGCCTGTACGCAGATCGACAACGCCGTTGGCGACGTTCAACAGGTCGTAGGCGGTGTCGAACTCGTCTGCTTCGACCTTCAGGATGCCCTTCAGGAGTCCGGCAACCGAGCGGATCTTGCCGGAGCCGAGCACGACCTCCAGTGACTTGGTGCGACCGGGCGAAGCTCCGTGCAGAATCTCTTCCGCCATGAAGTCGCGCAGAGCAACCCGGACCGCCTCGACCGGCTCCACGTCGGAGCACTCGTCCCAGACCTTGCCGGACCAGTGGAGCCAACCCAGCCCCGGCGCGAAGCAGAACTCGTCGGCCAGCTTCGCGGCGATCATCTCGGCCAGCGGGCCATCCTGCAGAGCCTGCTCAACCGTGGGTTTCTCGCGGGCCAACTTCTTACGCGGCTCGGCCATATCCGACCCTCCAGTTCTTGCGGGGCGTGTACAGCGCAGCGCAGTCCGCCAGACGCTCTGGGTTGATGCGAACGGCCTCCGCCAGCGAGTAGCCCGCGGCGAGATGGTCGTAGACGTCCTTCAGACCGCCCCACGGCCCACGCGCACGCCGAAACTCGATGCGCCCGGACGAGCCGAGGTCGATGAGATGGTCGTGCCGCATCACAGCGTCATGCGCGCCGACTTCCGGATGTTCGACGTCCTTATCCACCCAGATCACGACGTGTGCGGCGTCTCGAAGCCACGCCATCTGCTCACGGGTCACCTTGTTCGCGCCCTGGTGCACGGAGGTCGCGACGTAACCGCGTTCGATCAGCGCATCGGCGTCCTTCTCACCCTCAACCGAGTGGATGATCTCGCCCTCGCGAATAGCTCGGCGCACTGCCGGCAGATTGTAGATCCACCGATCAGCACCCTCGGGCTTGCGCCAGCGATCGATAGGCAGCGCGTTCGGGTTGAAGTACCGGAAGTCCTTGTTCCGCCCGCCAGGCTCGGGATCGAACAGACGATAGCGAACCTTCTGGAACCTCAGCGCACCGTTCTCGTCGGTGAAGTCGTATCGACAGACTTCTTCACGGCGTGAAGCACCCACGACTCACTCCGCGTTCTCGGAGGACGTGTTGTCCACACGGCAGGACTCCAGGTACTCATCAAGCTGCCGCTGGCTGTACTTGACGACGTTGCCGACCAGGAAGTAGTTGATCTTCTTGCCCCAGCGGGCGCGGTCGAGCTGGTGCCTGGACATGCCGGTGTAGTCCATGGCCGCTTCGCGGTCGAAGCCGGGGTGGTCATAGCGACTGTTCGCGTCGCGGGTGTTCTCGGACATGTTGGCGGGCTCCCTCGTGGGTGCCGCGCGCTAAATGCAGAAAGGCGCACGGACTGGGTTCAACACCTTCAGCCGGAATTGGTAAAGGTGGAACCACTCGTCTCGTGCGCCGTCGGTCCGGAGGACTCGTTCGCGAGACTTCTACTTGGCGAAATGATGCCGTTCGAAGTTGTTTGCCGTTAGTGGAACTGCATTTCGATATTCAGTTGGAGTGGCCGTTTTCGTATCAACTCATCCGCGCTCCCGATCAGGAGCCTCGTCAATTCAGTTCCGTATCATTCGCTGCTAAGAACTACTTTACCGTGCGCGCGCCGCGGGAGCGGATTCGTCGTTCGCGGGCGTTCGCAGGGCGTTCTTCGGTGAGTATACACATCGGGCCAGCGCCTCTGACAGACGCACGGTCTGGAAGCGATACTCGTCGTCCTGGGAGGCGACGTCGCACCACCAGGCCACCATGCCGAGCTCGTCGGTGCAGCGGATCAGGTCCAGGCCGAGGAGCGGCACCCGCTGAGCACCCCGCAGACCACCGTGATAGAGGCCTTGCAGATCCCGGGCGACCTTCCATGCGGAGTTGTGCGCGGTGCGCCAAGCGTGGGTGTGCTCCGCGCGATGGTGCCGCCACGCTCCGAGCTGAATCGACGCCGTCGTGACCGGGCCGCGCTGCTGCGGAACCCAGTGCTCGAACGGCTCCGACAGGCTGTAGCGGAGCGTGGCGAGCGCGACGGCGGGCAGCTTCAGCATCGGGGTCTGCGCGGTGTGGCCGAAGTCCGGCTCTCGTGGCGCGTCGTGAGGCGTGCGGAGTTGGATGTCCACGCCGCCGACCGTGCGAGGGGCGCTCACGGGGCGACCCAGGTCGAGGCGGGCATCTTCGCGTAGATCCGCTGCGCATGGGCCACGGGGTCTTCGAGCGCGGCGTCCATCCGGTCTGCGTTCTGCGCCAGGCTCCCGAGCACTCCGAGCTCTCGATCGATGCGCCCCTTGATGTCGCGGTACTCCTTGGCGAGAGCGGTGGTGTCGCCGCCGCGGGCGAGCCGTCGTCCGATGTCCTCCAGGTCTTCGAGGAGGTCGAGGGACAGCCCGACGCGAGGGGCGTTGGCCCGGATGAAACTCTGCGCCTGGTCGATGACGTTCTGCTCGGCAGCGCCGACGCGGTGGAACAGGATGTCGTCCACACGGGCGACCTCCGCGGCCTCCTCGGTGCTGTTGCGGTAGGTGCGCTCGCGGACCTCGCGGCGGGTCCGGTCGATGATGTCGGGGCTGATACTGCTCATGTCGTTCTCCTTGGGTGTTGAGGTTCGAGGTCAGCCACGCCGCAGGCGGCGCTCTTCGGCCTGGCGCAGAGCTTCGGGGCGGGCGGTCTGAGCCAGGCGCTCCTGCGTGGCGCGGCGGGCGTCGTCGGCGGCGAACGCGAATCCGAACTGCTCCTCCACTCGGGCCAGCCCGTGCTGCAACTGTGCAGCCACGTCGGCGTAATCAGCGGATGCGGCCTGGAGTCGGGCGCGCTGCGCGTTGCCGCGGGCCTGGTAGCCGGGCAGGTCGCCGTGGCGCGGGTCCAGGTCGAGACCGCGAGGGTTGCTCGGGGTCTTGGCGGGGCGGCGAGGGCGGCGGTTCCGGTTCTCAGTAGACATCAGTTCTTCTCCTTCTTGTGGGCGGTCGAGCGGGGTCCGGCGGACAGAGTGGTGGGCATGGCAGCGACGACGTGCGCCGGTATCAGGTCGTACGGAGCCAGACCTGTGACCAGCGCCTCTCGCGCGACGGTCGCCTTGGAAACGCCGCTCATCGTTGCCAGCGATTCGAGAGCCGAGTCGACCTCTGGCGGCACCGAGATTTCCAATCTCAGATAGCGCTTGTGCACTTTCCTTTTGGTCATTTCTCTCCTCCGAGGAATAGGGCCGGTTAATTACCCGATCAATTCAACCGCTTCTTTCGGCGGGAACGAGATTCAGGCTGTGCGAAGCGAATAGCGGTCGCCGTCCTGTGGAGGATCGAGCAGGTTGACGCGACAAAGGTCGGCCCTGCAATCAATCGTCCCCAGGTGTGGGCACACTCCGAGGACATATACAGCGGCCGAGTAGCACGCCGGGGCTAGATGACCGCGGGCGTTGCCGCGGCCCGCAATGCGGCAGCGAACTCGACCCGGTGGCCCGGCTGGTTCAAAGACAGCGGCGAGGGGTGCCAGGTCTCGATGACGCGCACGACTGGGCGGCGCAATGAACGGTCCAGATGCTTCTTCCACCCCGATTGTGCGTAGCGTCCGGCGAGGACGACTGTGTCGAGGCGAGGGAGCAACTTCATGAGATCCAGGAGTTCGATGGCACCTTCCGCGATCTCGGCCACATTTGGCTTACGGGGCGGTGCCCAGGTACCACGGGACAATGTTCCACTGGACCACCGCGGCGTGCAGCCCAGCCTGGCTGCGGGCGTGCCACACGTTCTCCGCCGTCTGGTCGTCGTTGTCAACCGAGATGAAACCAGAGCCAGGGCGTGCATTGCCGGCGTTAGTCATCGGACCCGGCGCTTCCAGGAGAAGGAGAACCCGTGCTGCATCACCGCCGTCGGCTGGGTCGAACTGCGGAACGAGAACTCCGCGCCTCTCCTCTAGGGCGCGAGCCCAGTCCCGAAGCGCCTCGATTCGTGGCTCCGTGGCGAGCATGGAAGTGCGCTCGGCAAGCCTCGCGGGATCACTGAGGCCACGAGGCTCGGGCAGGAACACATGTCAGATGGTACTCATAGTCCGTGGACTGATAGACCGCACTCGCCGAACGTGGACTAGTGCCTGTTCCCGCCCACCGCGCCGACTTCGGCATCCGTGTGCGCGAACTGCGTAAGGAACGCGGGTGGTCCCAGGAAGAGCTGGCGCACCAGGCAGATCTCGATCGCTCGTACGTCGGCGGCGTTGAACGCGGACAGCGGAACGTGAGCCTCGACAACATCCACAAGCTGGCAAAGACGCTCGACGTTTCACCCGGAACGCTGTTCGGATGCAACGAGCGCTAATGCGGGGCGATCGCTCGATGTCTGTGGCCTCGGCCATGATGTTTCTGTGACGGTGGAAGAGCGAGCCAAGTGGCTCTCGGAGAAGTCCCTCGCTCGCGTGCGATGGGCGCAGGAGCGCTCGAACTTCCTCGTGGAGGACATCAGCCGCTGGCGAAAACCTGATCCAGCCAGGACTACGATGCACTTCAAAGAAGCCCCCGAATGTGGTTGGTACGTTCGACTTGACGCGGTCGATCCTCCTCCGCGGCTTGACCAATGGGGAATCATGCTCGGGGAGATTGCGCATCATCTGCGTAGCGTGCTGAACACCACGTTGACGCGGATCGTGGAGGCAGAGGGCGGTAACCCGGCGAAAAGTCTGCAGTATCCCATCGCTTACTCACCAGCGAAGTGGCGCGAGGCGAGGAAGAGGGGGCTGCTTAAGGGGTTGCCTGAGCGCGTCGTTCGGGCGGTCTATGCATGCCAGCCGTTCGTCTGGGCGGGGGCATCTGGAACCAGCCCGGAGGACAACGTGCTCTCAGTCCTCGCCTGGTTGAACAACCAGGATAAACACCGTGTTGAGATTCGCGGAGAGTTCTCCGCGTCCTGGGTTGCATACGAGGGCCGCATCATCACGCCGGACGGCACGTCGAGGCTTGTGAGGCCGACGCTTAGATACGACTGGTCCCTGGAGCCAGGAAGTCGAATCATCGATGCTGACACGTCTCCACATGTCGTGGCAGGGATGGCACGGACAACGCTAGACCTGCAGATCGAAGTAATGGTGGCAGACGAGCTAGGTAAGACCACCGTGCTGCAGCGGCTTCTCGAAGAGACTTGGAACGGGTTCCAGCAGGCTCAGGTGGGGCTCATCATGTCTTGGGCAGACGAGAATGCTGACTTCGACAAGTTTGCCGGCGCGACCGATTTCAAGGCCGGTGGCGCGTTCGGCCGGGCAGCGGTTGACTCGACTCACGGGACTGGTACCTGGAATCAAGACATCCAGCGCCGTCAGCGCGTTCGAAATCCATTTGCGCTCGATCACGACCGCAGCGAACCGGTGCCCCGATCTGAGACACAGCGCATCCAACTACCCGAGCTAGCCCTTCCAAGCGAAGAGGTCCGCTGGGACGCCCTCAAAGGTCTCCTGGATGTCCATTCTCCACCCCGAACATGGCGTGGGAACGGGCCCGACCAATGAGCCAGTGGAGACGCTTAGCCGCTCCGCTCACAGCAACTGACCGCTAGCAAGAGAACGCCCCGACTCCGGTAGGCCGGTGAGGTCGGGGCGTTCTTCTCTCCGCAGACGTGCGGGGCGAGTCGTCAGGCGGTCTCGGCTGCTTCTGCCTCGGCTGCCTTTGCCTCGGCTGCCTTTGCCTCGGCCGAGGCCCTGACTGTGATGGGAACGGCGTCGTAGAGGAGGGCAGCTTGGTTGGGTCGAGTGATTAGCTCCTCAACCACGTCAACTATCGTCTGGAAGATCACACCTAGTAGCTGCGCGTCATCGTCGCTGAGGAGCAGCACAATTGCGTCGTCTGGAACTTCCTCAACATGCAACGACTTGTTGCCGACGTGGCGGATCAGAGTGAGAAGCTTGCCCGTCGCGACATTGACCATGGGAATCACGCGCGCGATGTAGTCATCGAGGCGCGAGTTCTCGGGCGCGTCCGGGTCGAGCTTCTTAAGTAGCCGCTCTAGAGTCGCACGCGCAAGCGCTGCGCCAGCACGTTTCGACACGGCGGCAACAGCGCTTGCTTCCTCGTAAAGCTCTCGAACCTCGGGAGGCATGTCCTCACTCGGAAGCGGAGCGGGCGACTGCACTGGGTAGATGAGGGCTTCACTGCGCCAGACCGACCTGTGAGCGCACGATGCGCATTCGCTCATGCGCCACCACGTGTCAACGTCGGTCTCCTCGACGCCTTCGACCTCCTCTCCGCCGAATTCGATATCGCGAGCTGGCTTCCAAGCGACACCGCCGCGCTCGCTCGTCGTCCTATAGACGAGGTCGTGCCACGTCTGGGCCGCAAAGGAGTTGCAGCGCGGGCAGATGAAGCGCTCCCGGTGTAGTTCCGGCTGACGGCTGGCAATGTCGGTCACGGTGCCAACGTAGCGGATGACACCACGCCCTTCTGAACCAGCCGAACGGCTGTGTCGCAGCCGTCGAACCTCGACCGGAAACAGCGCGAAAACAGCGCGCTCTCCGGCCCGCGGCGTCCTGCGACGGCCTGCGCTCGTGGTCCGAAAAGGCCGGATTTCCGCGGATGCCGCAGGTCGGCGCGGTCGCTCGCAGCAGGTCGCGGGCTCATCCCCGCGCTCTCTTAATCAGTGGGTTCTGGGTTCGAGTCCCAGGGGGTGCACCAGTGAGGAAGGCCCGGTCGGAAGAGATTCCGACCGGGCCTTTTGCGTGTCTGCGGTGCTCAGTAGACTCGCGCCCATGACGGATGGGGAGGGGACCGCGGCGAGCCCGTGGCGGCTGCGCACGGCGCCGGGTTCGAGCGAG
The DNA here is from genome assembly GCF_037147555.1 of Microbacterium sp. MMO-35. NCBI lineage: Bacteria > Bacillati > Actinomycetota > Actinomycetes > Micrococcales > Microbacteriaceae > Microbacterium > Microbacterium sp. MMO-35. The sequence continues at coordinate 115,862 of NZ_JBBCVH010000009.1, read as the reverse complement.
TACACGATGCACCGCGACGGCGACGAACTCGTCTGCCAGGTCGGGTCGACGACGCTGAAGTATCAGGCGCGCTCCATCGAGGATCTGCATTCTTGGCTCCAGGCCCAGGGGGACTGGGTTCCGCTGGGGGCGGCAGACGAGCAGAAGCCGGCTGCGGAGGGAACCGTGGAGGCGTTCGGCCGGGCGGAGGACAACCCGGTCGGCGGCTGCTACGGGCTGCGCAAGGGGTACCGCGGACGCTTCGGGATGTACCTGCCGCCGCTGCTCGAGCGGCTCGGGCTGGTCGAGCTGGAGCACAACGCGCGGAACAACCGCGTGCGCGCGCTCTGAGCACGTCGCGCGGTCGGGACGGGTTCAGATCCCGTCGGCCTCGCCGGCGGGATAGTCGACGAACGCGAACGCGGATCCGTCCGGCGCCCAGCAGGGCACGTTGATCGTGCCCTGACCGCCGAGGAGCTCGACGATCGTCGTCGGCTCCGCCCAGGAGTCGACGGAGACCAGGCGCAGCTCGACCCTGAGGTCTGCGGGATGCCCTGTGGTGCCGGGCGGGTAGCTGAGGTAGACCGCGACATCCCCCGACGGCGCGACGTGTGGGAACCAGTTCACGCGCTCGTCGAAGGTCAGCTGTTCGAGCTCGGTGCCGTCGGGGCGCACCCGCGCCAGCTGCGCGTGTCCCGGAGCGGGGGAGAACTGCTCGGTGTTGAAGACGATCCACTCGCCGTCCGGCGTCCAGGCGCAGCCGTCCGCGGGCCCCGGATGCGTGGTGACGGCGACGTCGTCCCGTCCGTCGACCCCGATCGTGTGGATCGTCGCCGACGCCCACCAGTTCCCGCGATCGGGGTCGAGCCGCACGTAGCCGAGGCGTGCACCGTCGGGGCTGACGCCGTGCAGGAAGTGCATCCCGCCGTCGTCGGGCGTGACCCGGTGCGCCGGTCCGCCTTCGATCGGGACGGACCAGATGTGCCAGTCCTGGGCGGAGGCGAACACGGTGCTGCCATCCGGCGAGAGCACGTGGTCGTTGTTCGCCTCGGGGAGCCCGATCGCCGCGAGGGGCGTCGGCTCGCCCGTGCCGTCGGCGGGGAGCAGCCAGAGCCGCCCGTCGCCGTTCACGAGGAGCCGCCCGTCGGCGGTCCAGTTCGGCGCCTCGTACCGCCGCGTCGTGGACGCGTGGACCGTGCGGGTCGTTCCCGTCGCGCGATCCCACACCCGGATGCGAGCGGACTGGCCCTGCCGCAGCCCGCCCTCGGGCGCGGGGTCCTGCGCGGTCGTCATCGGCGGGATCCGATCAGACCACGCGCACCGAGAGCAGCTGATATCCCTCGGGCACCTTGGCCTCGAGTGCCGTCATGTCGTCGGCCTCGATCTCCTGCAGGCCGTCGCGACGGACGATCGTGCCCTCGGCCGTGAGGATCGTGTCCTTCTTCGCCATCGCGACCGGGGCCGAGGCGAGCTGCCATCCCGCAGGGGTCTCGGCGGCCAGCAGATCCTGGATCTCGTCGAGCTCCTCGGCCTGCACGGTGTGGGTCTTGGATTCGACGGGGCGGATGACACCGATGAGCATGACTCCAGCGTATGCCCCGGCACGGACGACGAAGCCCGCCCCGCGCACCATCGTGCGGGGCGGGCGGTTCGCGGCGCCTTCGGGTGGCGCAGATCCTCAGGCGGCGTCGCCGATGAGGATCGCTTCCGCATCCTCGGCGACATCGTGCGAACCGCGGTCGATGTGCGCGAGCGCACGACGGCCGAGCAGCACCACGAGCGCCGCGATGAGCACCGACACGCCGGCGAACAGGTACGGGACGGTGTCGCCCCAGAGGTGCGACAGGAGCGCGGCGAGGGGAGGAGCGACGGCGCCGCCGATGAAGCGCACCGCCGAGTAGGCCGAGGAGGCGACCGAGCGGGGCAGGTCCGTCGCCTCCATGACGGCCTCGGTGAGCACCGTGTTCATGATGCCGAGGAGCAGTCCGCCGACGATGATGCAGATCACCAGAGCCATCGGGATCGCCACCAGGATCCCCGCGACGATGAGGTCGAGGGCCAGCAGCGGCAGCACGAACAGGATGATCCGGGTGATCGGCATGCGCCGCAGCAGGATCGGCGCGACCCAGACGCTCGTGACCGCCAGTGCGATGCCCCAGCCGAAGAAGGTGAGGCCGATGCCGATCGCGCTGAAGCCGAGCGGGAACGGCGAGAACGCCAGCAGCACGAAGAAGCCGATGTTGTAGAACAGGGCGGCGACCGCGAGCACGCCCAGTGCGGGCCGCCCGAGCGCCTTGAACGGTGCGGAGAACGGCACGGGCTGGCGCTTCTCGAACGGGCCGCGCAGCAGCGTGAGCACCGCGATGAAGCCGATCGCCATGAGCACGACCACGCCGAAGAACGGACCCTGCCAGGCGACCTCGCCGAGCAGGCCGCCGAGGAGCGGGCCGATCGCGATGCCGAGCCCCAGAGCCGCCTCGTACAGGATGATCGCCGCGCTGGATCCGCCGCTCGCGGCTCCCACGATCGTGGCGAGCGCGGTCGAGATGAACAGCGCGTTGCCCAGGCCCCAGCCGGCCCGGAAGCCGATGATGGCGTCGACGCTTCCGCTGAGCGCGCAGAAGAGCGCGAAGACGACGATGAGGGCAAGGCCGACCAGGAGCGTGGCCTTGGCGCCGATCCGGCTGGAGATCCAACTGGTGAACAGCATCGCCACGCCCGTGACGAGCAGGTAGCTCGTGAACAGCAGCTCGGTCTGCACCGGCGTCGCCTTCAGCGACTCGGCGATCGCGGGCAGGATCGGGTCGACCAGACCGATCCCCATGAACGCGACGACGCAGGCGAAGGCGACGGCCCACACTTGTGCGGGCTGCCTCCAGATCGATGCCGGGGAAGCGGTGGTGCTCAACGTGCTGTCCTTTCCAGAAGCGAGTGGGTGTGCAGGATCTCCGCGGCGCGGGCCAGGTGCTGCCAGTCCGTGTCGTCGAGATCGCTGAATCGCGGGGCGAGGATCCGCTGCAGCTCGTCGCGCCAGGCGTGCAGGGCGCTGCGTCCCGCCGCCGTGATCGTGACCACGGTGGCGCGGGAGTCCTCGGGGTCGGGGGAGCGGAGCACGAGGCCCTCGTGCTCCAGCTGTCCGATCATGCGGGTCATCCCTGGCTGCGTGGTGCGGCTGGCCTTCGCCAGCTCCCCCACGCGCTGTCCATCCCTGCCGTCGAGCAGGCTGAGGGCCCGCCACTGGGCGGCAGGAGCGTCGTTTCCGGCCTCCTGTGCCGCGATGCGGGTGAGCGCGTGCGTCGAGAAGACGATCGACTGCAGGATCTCGCCGTGATTCATAACTGAAGTATATATCTGATGGTATGTAAATGGCAAGCGTCACGCCGTCGACGCACCTGCGTCGCTCAGCGGGAGGCGCGGCCGGCGATGCGTGCGGACAGCTGGTGCGCGTGCGCGAGAAGGGTGCGTCCGAGCGTCGGCAGGCGATCCGGACCGAAGCGGAACTCGACGCCGGTGAGGCTCAGTGCCCACTCCGGGCGCCCGTCGCGGTCGAACACCGCGGCGCCCATGCCCCAGCTGCCCTCGACGATGAGGCCGGGATTGACCGCGTACCCGCGCGCCTTGGTCTCCGCAAGCCGTCGGCGCAGCGGCGTCGCGGCGTGCGTTCGGCCCCAGCGCTCGCCGAGCTCGGGGTGGCGTTCGAGATAGGCATCCACATCGTGGTCGGGGAGGAAGGAGAGGATCGCGAGGCCGGCGCTGGCGACGCCGAGGGGGAACCGCACGCCCTCGCTGAGCACGAAGGAGCGGATGGGGAAGGCGCCCTCCTCGCGCAGCAGGCAGACGGTCTCGTCCGCCCTGCGCACCGAGAGGAACGCGCTCTCCTCGGTCTTCACGGCGAGCGAGCGCACGATGTCGCGCGCGATCTCGGTGATGTCATAGCGCGCCGCGGCCACTGTTCCCATGAGGTACAGCTCGGGACCGGGCATCCACAGGGCGGTGTGCGGATCCTGGTCCACGAGCCCCTCGGCGCGCAGGGCGGAGAGCAGCCGATGTGCGGTCGAGCGGCTGAGGCCCGAGGTCTCTGCGAGTCGCTGCAGAGACGCGCCGTCCGGCGATGCGGTGACGAGGCGGAGCAGTCCGGCGGCGCGCGCGATCGCCTGCGCGCCCGGCACGGTGCGGCGGGACGAGGGCGTCTGTTCCACGATGTGGACGCTACCGAACGCAGCGCCCACATCGCAAGCTCCGGGTTGAGCGGCTCCGCGCCGAAGCGCAGAGTGTGAGGAGGAACACACGAAGGAGTGGCGAGTGATCGACAAGCAATGGGCGTCGGCCGCGGAGGCGGTCGCCGACATCCCCGACGGTGCGTCGCTCGCCGTCGGCGGGTTCGGGCTGTCCGGCAATCCGAGCGCGCTCATCGAGGCCCTGCTCGCACAGGGCACCTCCGGTCTCAGCGTGGTCAGCAACAACTGCGGAGTGGACGACTGGGGCCTCGGCCTGCTGCTGGGTGCGCACCGCATCCGCAAGATGACCTCGTCGTACGTCGGGGAGAACAAGGAGTTCGAGCGCCAGTTCCTCTCCGGGGAGCTCGAGCTCGAACTGACCCCGCAGGGCACGCTCGCCGAGAAGCTGCGCGCCGGCGGATCCGGCATCGCCGCGTTCTTCACGCAGACCGGCGTCGGCACCCAGGTGGCCGAGGGCGGCCTGCCTCGGCGCTATGCCGCCGACGGCTCGGTGGAGGTCGCGTCGCCCGCCAAGGACGTGCGCACCTTCGAGATGCACGGGCAGCCCCGCGAGTTCGTGCTCGAGGAGGCGATCACCACGGACTACGCACTCGTGCACGCGGCGCTCGGCGACCGGCACGGCAACCTGATCTTCAACAAGGCCGCCCGCAACTTCAACCCGCTCGCCGCGATGGCGGGCCGCGTCTGCATCGCGCAGGTCGAACGGCTCGTCGAGCCGGGGGAGCTGGATCCGGATCGCGTGCACCTGCCCGGCGTCTTCGTGCACCGGGTGGTCGAGGTCGGATCCGACATCGAGAAGCGCATCGAGCGGCGCACCGTGCGCCCTTCGACGGGCGCGGGGACCGGATCCGACTCCGGGAACGGGGAGGCCTGACATGGCTCTGACACGGGACGAGATGGCGGCGCGCGCCGCCCGAGAGCTGTCCGACGGCTCGTACGTGAACCTCGGCATCGGGCTGCCCACGCTCGTGCCCAACCACGTGCCCGACGGGGTGACGGTGGTGCTGCAGTCCGAGAACGGCATCCTCGGCGTCGGCCCCTATCCCGAGGAGCAGGCGGTCGACCCCGACCTCATCAATGCGGGCAAGGAGACCGTCACCACCCTGCCCGGTGCGGCGTTCTTCGACTCAGGGCTCAGCTTCGGCATGATCCGCGGCGGCAAGATCGACGCCGCGATCCTCGGCGCGATGCAGGTGAGCGCCACCGGGGATCTGGCCAACTGGATGATCCCCGGGAAGATGGTCAAGGGCCCCGGCGGCGCGATGGATCTCGTGCACGGTGCGGGACGGGTGATCGTGCTGATGGAGCACGTCGCCAGGGACGGGTCGGCGAAGATCGTCGACGAGTGCTCCCTCCCGCTCACCGGCCGCGCGGTCGTGCACCGGATCATCACCGATCTGGCCGTGATCGACGTCACCCCCGAGGGGCTGCGCCTCGTGGAGCTCGCGCCCGGGGTGAGCGTGCAGGATGTGAAGGATGCGACCCAGCCCCCGCTGCTCGTCGCCGAGGGACTGGAGTGATCATGGGTGCAGAGGACATCGTCATCGTGGCTGCGGCGCGCACGCCGCAGGGCCGCTTGAAGGGGCAGCTGGCGTCGTTCACCGCGCCGCAGCTCGGAGCCCTGGCGATCCGGGGCGCGCTGGAGCAGGGCGGGGTGGACGCGGCGGACGTCGACGCGGTCATCGTCGGTCAGGTCCTGGCCGCGGGGTCGGGGCAGAACGCCGCCCGGCAGGCCGCGATCGGAGCCGGCATCGGATGGGACGTGCCGGCGCACTCGGTGAACAAGGTGTGCCTGTCGGGGCTCACCGCGATCATCGACGCCGCCCGCATGATCCGCACCGGCGACGCGCGCACCGTGGTCGCGGCCGGCATGGAGTCGATGACCCGCGCACCGCACCTGCTGATGGGCTCGCGCGACGGCTGGACTTACGGGTCCGTCGAAGTCCTCGACCACATGGCCTACGACGGCCTCACCGATGCCTACGACGCCGAGAGCATGGGCGCGTCGACCGAGCGGCACAACCCGCGCTTCGGCCTCACCCGCGAGGCGCAGGACGAGGTCGCGGCCCGCTCGCACCAGCGCGCCGCCGCAGCACGCGAGGCGGGGGTGTTCGACGCGGAGATCGTGCCGGTCACCGTGCCCCAGCGCCGCGGCGAGCCCCTGGTCCTGACGGCGGACGAGGGCATCAGGCCGGAGACGACCGTCGAGACGCTCGCCGGGCTCCGTCCGGCGTTCGCCGAAGGCGGCTCGATCACCGCGGGCAACTCCTCGCAGATCTCCGACGGCGCTTCGGCGGTCGTCGTCACCACGCGCGCCGAGGCCGAGGCCCACGGCTGGCCGGTGCTCGTCACGGTCGGCGCCAGCGGACAGACCGCGGGCCCCGACAACTCGCTGCAGGAGCAGCCGGCGCACGCCATCCAGCGCGCCCTCGACAAGCAGGGGATCACGGCGGCGGACGTCGACCTGGTCGAGATCAACGAGGCGTTCGGGGCCGTGGTCGCCCGCTCGGAGGCGGTGCTCGGCCTGGATCCGGAGATCGTCAACGTCCACGGCGGCGGCATCGCGATCGGCCACCCGATCGGCGCGAGCGGCAACCGGCTCGCCGTGCACATGGCCCACGAACTGGTGCGTCGCGGATCGGGCACCGCCGTGGTGGCGCTCTGCGGCGGAGGCGGTCAGGGCGAGGCGCTGATCCTCACCCGCTGAGGAACCGCTCCCGTAGGATCGGCGCATGACGACGATCCATGCGCTCACGGCGGCCGACCGGGACGACTGGCTGCCCCTGTGGCAGGCGTACCTGACGTTCTACGAGACCCCGCTCGCGGAGGACGTCACCGCGTCGACCTTCGCTCGGATCGTGGATCCCGCCGGCGACATCCACGGGGCGATCGCGCGCGACGACGACGGCCGCGCGGTGGGCATCGTGCACTGGCTCGCGCACCCCTCGACCTGGTCGACGCGCCACTACACGTATCTCGAGGACCTGTTCGTCGACCCCTCGGTCCGCGGCGGCGGCGTGGGACGCGCCCTGATCGCGCATGTGACCGAGGCGGCGCGTGCGGCCGGCAGCGACAAGGTCTACTGGCTCACCGCCGAGACCAACACGACGGCGCGGGGCCTCTACGACCGGGTCGCCTCCCGCAGCGGGTTCATCCACTACGAGATCGATCTGGTCTGATCGAACCCGGGCCCCTACTTCTGAGCCTTGCGCTCGGCCTTCTCCTCGGCCTTGAGCGCCTTCTTGGCCCGCTTGAACTGCACCGGCGCGACGGGCGAGTCGGCGGACACCATCTCGCCGCGCTCGTCACGACGGAAGTCGACGATGGCGCCGATCGCGAGCGCGATCGTGATGCCCCAGCTCAGCCAGGCGAGGACCGCGCGCCAGGTGATGGGCGCGTCCCGCGTTCCGCGCAGCAGCGCGATGCCACTCGTGATCGCCCCGAAGAGACCGCTCGCGAAGAGGTAGTTGCGCATACGACCACGCTACCCTGGTGACATCACCGTTGTGCATTACCGGCCGCCGGCTCTTCCGGCGGAAAGCGGCGGCACCTGACTGCGTCTCCTCCCGCGGCGACGCCAGAGACCTCTCCCGCCATGACTTCGCACACCTCGTCCACTCCGGTCCACCCGAGCCTCTTCCGCCGGGTCGGGCTGCCGTACTTCCTCATCGCCTTCATCGCCCGGCTTCCCTTCGCGATGATGGTCGTCGGGGTGCTCACCGTCGTCGTCGCCGCCCGCGAGTCGGTGGCGCTCGGCGGACTCACCTCCGCGGCCGTGGGCATCGGCACCGCCTGCTTCGGTCCGCTGCTGGGCGCCGCGGCCGACCGTCGCGGGCAGCGGATCGTGCTCGGCCTCATCGCCGTCGCCAACGCCGCGGCGCTGATCGGGTTCACGTTCGTCGTCTACTCACCGGCGCCCGAGCCGCTCGTGCTGCTCAGCGCGTTCGCGATCGGCGCCACCGCACCGCAGGTCTCGCCGATGTCGCGGTCGCGCCTGGTCACGATCATCGCCGAGCGGGTTCCTGCCGAGCGTCGCGCCCGCACCACGTCGTCGACGATGTCGTACGAGTCGGCCGCCGACGAGACGGTGTTCGTGTTCGGCCCGTTCCTCGTGGGCGTGCTCGCCACGGCCATCGCGCCCTGGATGCCCCTCGTGATCGCCGCCGCCCTCATCCTCGTGTTCGTGGGCGCTTTCGCCCTGCATCCGACCGCCGCACACGTCTCCGCGCAGCGCGGCGCCGACGGGCACGCGACCTCGCGTGTCTCGGAGCTGTTCCGCCCCCGCCTGCTGATCGTGGTGGTGGGCATGCTCGGGGTCGGCGTGTTCTTCGGCGCCATGCTCACCTCGCTCACCGCGTTCATGACGGAGCACGGCCGGGCCGAGGAGGCGGGCCTGCTCTACGGCGCGCTGGGCGTCGGGTCCGCGATCCTCGCGCTCGGCGTCGCGTTCCTGCCGGCACGGTTCACGCTCGCCGCGCGCTGGCTCGTCTTCGCCGGCGTGCTGTTCGGCGGCAGCCTGATGCTGCCCTGGGTGCACGACGTGGGGGCGATGCTGATCGCCCTGACGGTGATGGGCTGCGGGATCGGCCCGACCCTGGTGACCCAGTTCAGCTTGGGCGCGGCGTTCGGCCCCGCCGATCGATCCGCCACCGTGATGACGATGCTCGGCTCGGCGATGGTGGTCGGTCAGGCGATCGGCGCCGTCACCGCCGGCCAGGTCGCCGATGCCGGCGGTGCGCAGACGGCCCTCGTGCTGCCGGTCGCCGCCGCTGCGCTGGTGCTGGTCGCCGGCGTGGCGAACGCGCTGCGGGCGCGCTCGCGCCGCGCCGCGGACTGACGCGCACCGCCGGTCTGCGTCGGTTGGCTAGCCTGGAGATGCAGCCCCCGCTGCCGTGAGGAGCGTTCCATGCCTTCGTCCACACCGACCGCGCCGTTCGTGATCGTCGCCAACCGTCTTCCCGTCGACCGGGTGCACGGTCCTGACGGCTCCGAGGTCTGGCGGCGTTCGCCCGGCGGCCTCGTGGCCGCGCTCGAGCCCGTCATGCAGGCCGTCGACGGGGCGTGGGTGGGGTGGGCCGGACAACCGGATCTGGAGCTCGACCCGTTCACGGAGGACGGGATCCGCCTGCTCCCCGTGTCGCTGTCGGCCCAGGAGGTCGAGGAGTTCTACGAGGGCTTCTCGAACGACACGATCTGGCCGCTGTATCACGACGTCATCGCGCCGCCGCAGTTCCACCGGGAGTGGTGGGACGCCTACGTCCGGGTGAACCGGCGCTTCGCCGAGCGGGCGGCCCAGGCCGTGTCCGAGGGCGGAACGGTCTGGGTGCACGACTATCAGCTCCAGCTGGTGCCCGCGATGCTGCGCGAGCGCCGTCCCGATCTCACCATCGGGTACTTCCACCACATCCCGTTCCCCGCGCACGGCCTGTACGCGCAGCTGCCCTGGCGCGATCAGGTGCTCCAGGGGCTGCTGGGCGCCGATGTCGTGGGCTTCCAGCGGGCGCAGGACGCCACGAACTTCCTGACGGCCGTGCGCCGCAGGCTGAGGCTGGACGTCAAGGGATCCACGGTGTCCGTGCCCTACGGCGGCGCGCGCACGTCCGTCGCCCGGGCGTTCCCGATCTCCATCGACACGACGCCGTACCTCGAACTCGCGGCGCGCCCGGACGTGCGTGCTCGGGCCGCCGAGATCCGCGAGGGACTCGGCAACCCGAAGAAGATCCTGCTCGGGGTGGACCGCCTCGACTACACCAAGGGGATCCGGCACCGGATCAAGGCGTTCGGCGAGCTGCTGGATCAGGGGCGCATCTCCGTCGAGGACGTCACTCTCGTGCAGGTCGCCAGCCCCAGTCGGGAGCGGGTCGACGCCTATGTGCAGCTGCGGGACGAGATCGAGCTCGCCGTCGCGCGGATCAACGGCGACCACGACACGATCGACCACACGGCGATCCGCTACCTGCACCAGGGCTTCCCGCGCGAGGAGATGGTCGCGCTCTACCTCGCCGCCGACGCGATGCTCGTCACCGCCCTCCGCGACGGCATGAACCTCGTCGCCAAGGAGTACGTCGCCACCCGCGGCGACCACCGCGGGGTGCTCGTGCTCAGCGAGTTCACGGGTGCCGCCGACGAGCTGCGCCAGGCGGTGCTGGTCAACCCGCACGACATCGAGGGGCTCAAGGACGCGATCATGCAGGCCGTCGAGATGCCTCCGCGCGAGCAGGCGCGCCGCATGCGGGCGCTGCGCAAACGGGTGCTGGAGAACGACGTGAACGCCTGGTCGCAGGAGTTCCTCACCGCCCTCGAGGACGTACGGAGCACGCGATGACCCGCGACTGGACCCCCGGAGACCTCGATCCCGCCCTCGCGGCGATCGCGCGCACGCCGCGCCTGCTGGTCGCGCTCGACTTCGACGGCACCGTCTCGCCGCACGTCGCGGACCCGATGTCGGCGCGGGCGCTGCCGGCGGCCGTCGCCGCCGTGGGGCGTCTCGCCGCACTGCCGCAGACCTTCGTCGCCTACGCGTCAGGGCGCAGCCTGCACGACCTCCGCGAGATCACCGAGCACGAGGACGGCTCGCCGATCCTGCTCGCCGGATCCCACGGCGCGCAGTTCTGGTTCCCGGACACGGGGGAGGAGACGGACCTCTCCTCCGAGCCCGCCGATCAGGCGGAGGTCGTCGCCGAGCTGCGCGCGCTGATCGCCGATCTCGACGGCGTGGTCCACGAGCCGAAGACCTTCGGCTTCGGCGTGCACACGCGCACGGCGGCGCCCGGGCAGGAGGAGATCGCGTTCCTCCGCGTGGAGAAGTGGGCCTCCGAGCGCATCCCCTCGTGGCGCCGTCGCACGGGGCACCATCTGCGCGAGTTCTCCTGGCGGGCCGAGGGCAAGGACGCGGCGCTCGCGCGCCTTCGGACGCACGTGCAGGCGACCGGCGTGCTCTTCGCCGGCGACGACGTCACCGACGAGGACGGGATGCGCACGCTCGGCAGTGAGGACCTGGGCGTGCGGATCGGCGCGGGCGAGACGGCCGCGGGACTGCGCGTCGCCGATCCCGCCGCGTTCGCGGGTCTCCTCGACGCCCTGGCCGACGCCAGGGCGAGCGCGCAATAGACTTCTTCCATGCGCGCGCAGGACGAACACGGTCGTCCGTTCGTCGTGCGCATCCGCGTCCTGGACCGCGAGGATCATGCGTTAGGCTTGACGCACGTTCGATGCGTGATCGGCACAACCGGATCACGGATCGGACGCAGAGCTCCGGCGGTCTCGCAGTCCGTCGGGCGCGATGGTGATCTGATTCGGGTCGATATCGCGGCTCGTGCTCTCGGCCCACTCGCCGGGACGCCTGAGCCGGGCTCCTACCGCGACGATGTTCGTCGCGACGTCGAGCCGACTTCCCCGCGCTGCACCCGAGGCGTTCCAGCCCAGCATTCCCGACCCCTGCGGCCCGCTCCCCGCGGACCGGGTCGGAGAGTCGTCCGCGACGGGGCATCGTCCCGCCGCTTCCGCCGATCGTTCATCACCGCAAGGAACCTTCATGACCGCTGATACCGCTCCAGCCGTCCCTCGTCCGCCTGCCCGCCCGGCGGCGGCCCCTGTTCTCACCGGCGCGCAGGCCGTCGTCCGCTCCCTCGAGCTCCTCGGGGTCACGGATGTGTTCGGCATCCCCGGCGGCGCGATCATGGAGGTCTACGACCCGCTGATGGCGTCGACCGAGCTGCGCCACATCCTCGTGCGTCACGAGCAGGGCGGCGGTCACGCCGCCGAGGGCTACGCCACCGCCTCCGGGAAGGTCGGCGTCACCATCGCGACCTCCGGTCCCGGGGCGACCAACCTCGTCACCGCGATCGCGGACGCCTACATGGACTCCATCCCGATCGTCGCGATCACCGGACAGGTGTTCTCCCGGCTGATGGGCACGGACGCGTTCCAGGAGGCGGACATCGTCGGCATCACCATGCCGATCACCAAGCACTCGATCCTCGTCAAGCGTCCGGAGGACATCCCGGGCGCCATCGCCGCGGCGTTCGAGATCGCCGCGACCGGTCGTCCCGGGCCCGTCCTGGTGGACATCACCAAGGACGCGCAGCAGGCGACGGCGCCCTTCGTGTGGCCGCCGAAGTACGACCTGCCCGGCTACCGTCCCGTGACGAAGGCGCACGGCAAGCAGATCCAGGCCGCGGCGACCCTGCTCGCAGAGGCCAAGAAGCCGGTGCTCTACGTCGGCGGCGGCATCATCCGGGGCAACGCCTCGGAGGAGCTGCTGACCCTCGCCGAGCTCACCGGCGCTCCCGTCGTGACCACGCTGATGGCGCGCGGCGCGTTCCCCGACTCGCACCCGCAGCACGTCGGCATGCCCGGCATGCACGGCACGGTGCCGGCGGTGCTCGCGCTGCAGGAGGCCGATCTGCTCGTGGCCCTCGGCACCCGGTTCGACGACCGCGTGACGGGCAAGGCCGAGCTGTTCGCCCCGAACGCGAAGGTCGTTCACGTCGACATCGACCCGGCCGAGATCTCCAAGATCCGCACCGCCGACGTGCCCATCGTGGGCGGCGTGCGCGAGGTCATCACGGATCTCGAGGCCGCGTTCCGCGGGCTCACCGGTGGCGCCAAGGGCGACATCGAGGAGTGGTGGGCCTACCTCGACGGGCTGCGTGCCGAGTTCCCGCTCGGCTACACGCCGCCCGAGGACGGCCTGATGTCCCCGCAGCACGTGATCCAGCGGATCGGCGAGCTCACCGGCCCCGAGGCGGTCTACGCCGCAGGCGTCGGCCAGCATCAGATGTGGGCGGCGCAGTTCATCAAGTACGAGCGCCCCAACTCCTGGCTGAACTCCGGCGGTGCCGGCACCATGGGCTACGCCGTGCCGGCGGCCATGGGCGCCAAGGTCGCCGAGCCCGACCGCGTGGTCTGGGCGATCGACGGCGACGGCTGCTTCCAGATGACCAACCAGGAGCTCGCGACCTGCGTCATCAACGACATCCCGATCAAGGTCGCGATCATCAACAACTCCTCCCTGGGCATGGTCCGCCAGTGGCAGACCCTGTTCTACGAGGGCCGGCACTCGAACACCGACCTGAACACCGGGCACGGGACGATCCGCATCCCCGACTTCGTCAAGCTCGCCGAGGCCTACGGCTGCCTCGCGATCCGGGTGGAGAAGGAGGAGGAGATCGACGCCGCCATCAAGCTCGCCCTCGAGACGAACGATCGCCCCGTCGTGATCGACTTCGTCGTCAGCGCGGATGCCATGGTGTGGCCGATGGTGCCGCAGGGCGTCAGCAACAGCTACATCCAGTACGCGCGCGACCACGCGCCCGCTTTCGACGAGGAGGACTGATCCATGTCCACGCATGTGCTGAGCCTCCTGGTGGAGGACACCCCGGGTATCCTGACCCGCGTCGCCGGACTGTTCGCGCGCCGCGGCTTCAACATCGAGTCGCTCGCCGTGGGCGTGACGGAGGTGCCGGGCATCTCCCGGATCACGGTCGTCGTCGACGTCGAGGAGTTCCCGCTCGAGCAGGTGACCAAGCAGCTGAACAAGCTGATCAACGTCATCAAGATCGTCGAGCTGGAGCAGAGCGCCTCCGTGCAGCGTGAGCACATGCTCATCAAGGTGCGCACGGACAACAACAGCCGTTCGAACGTGCTCGAGGTCGTGAACCTCTTCCGCGCGTCCGTCGTCGACTACGCGCCCGAGGCGCTCGTGGTCGAGGTCACGGGCGACAAGGGCAAGGTCGACGCGCTGCTGCGCGCACTCGAGCCGTTCGGCATCAAGGAGCTCGCCCAGTCGGGCCTGCTCGCGATCGGCCGCGGCGGCAAGAGCATCACGGAGCGCGTGCTGCGCAGCTGACCCCCGCCGGCCCCTGAGCCCGTCGACGGGGCCGGCAGCAGAACTTCCCAGAACCCCAACAAGGAGAAACACACAGTGAGCACCGAGATCTTCTACGACGCAGACGCGGACCTGTCGATCATCCAGAACAAGAAGGTCGCGATCGTCGGCTACGGCTCCCAGGGCCACGCGCACGCGATGAACCTGCGCGACAGCGGCGTCGAGGTCGCGATCGCCCTCAAGGAGGGCTCGCGCTCGATCGCCAAGGCCGAGGAGGCCGGCTTCCCCGTCAAGACCGTCGCCGAGGCGACCCAGTGGGCCGACCTCATCATGATCCTCGCGCCGGACCAGCACCAGCGCGGCATCTACAGCGAGTCGATCGCGCCGAACCTCACCGCGGGCAAGACCCTCGCGTTCGCGCACGGGTTCAACATCCGCTTCGGCTACATCGACGCTCCCGAGGGCGTCGACGTGATCCTCATCGCCCCGAAGGCCCCGGGTCACACCGTGCGCCGCGAGTTCGTCGCCGGCCGCGGCATCCCGGACATCATCGCCGTGGAGCGCGACGCGTCGGGCAACGCCTGGGCGACCGCCCTCTCGTACGCGAAGGCGATCGGCGGCACCCGCGCCGGCGTCATCAAGACCACCTTCACCGAGGAGACCGAGACCGACCTGTTCGGCGAGCAGGCCGTGCTCTGCGGTGGCATGAGCCACCTCGTGCAGGCGGGCTTCGAGACCCTCACCGAGGCGGGCTACCAGCCGCAGATCGCCTACTTCGAGGTGCTGCACGAGCTCAAGCTCATCGTCGACCTGATGTGGGAGGGCGGCATCGCCAAGCAGCGCTGGTCGATCTCCGACACCGCCGAGTTCGGCGACTACGTCTCCGGTCCGCGCATCATCGACGCCGGTGTGAAGGAGCGCATGAAGGAGGTCCTCGCGGACATCCAGTCCGGCGCCTTCGCGACCCGCTTCATCGAGGACCAGGACAACGGCGCGACCGAGTTCCTCGCCCTTCGCGAGAAGGAGCAGGGGCACCCGATCGAGGCCACCGGCAAGGAGCTGCGTGCGCTCTTCGCCTGGAAGTCGCAGGACGAGGACTACGTCGAGGGCAGCGCCGCGCGCTGACCCACGGCTGACGAGAGAACGGGCGTCCCTTCGGGGGCGCCCGTTCTCTCTTCTGTTCCGAGGACGCCGAGCCCGGTCGCGCTGCGCGCGTCCTCGCTCGACGACCCCGGGGCGCGCTACGTCGGGAAGACCACGCCCTCGCCGATCACGCGCAGGGCGATGCGCTGACCGGGGCGGGTGAGGGCCGGGTTGGCGTGCCGGATGACGATCACCGGCGGCTCCGCATCGAGGCGGGGATCCGCGCCGGCGCGGGGCTCCAGCCGGATCCGCGCCGACGTCTCCGACCCGAAGTAGACGCCCGACTCGACGGTCGCCCGGATCGGAGAGTCGGCGACGAGCTGCACCTGCTCCGGGCGCAGCATGAGCTGCACATGCCCCTGGACCGGTGGATTCCGCACCGGCACGTAGCCCAGCGCGCAGGACGCGAGGGATCCGTCCAGCCAGGCGTCCAGCACGATCGCCTCGCCGAGGAACTCCGCCACCCCGCGGTCCGCGGGACGCGTGTACACGACGAACGGGTGCCCCGTCTGCACGAGGCGGCCGTCGCGCATCACGGCCACCTGGTCGGAGAAGCTCAACGCCTCGGACTGGTCGTGCGTGACGAGGATGGTCGTCGTGCCGGCATCGGTCAGGATCCGGGCCACCGCCTCCCGCGTCGCGGCGCGCAGTCCGGTGTCGAGGGCGGAGAACGGCTCGTCCAGCAGCATCAGCTCGGGCTCGCGGGCGAGCGCCCGGGCGATCGCGACGCGCTGCTGCTGTCCGCCGGAGAGCTGGTCCGGGCGGCGATCCGCCACGTCCTGCGGCAGGGCGACGAGAGCCAGCAGCTCGGCCACCCGCCGATCCCGGGCGGCGCGGCCGAGGTCGTCGAGGCCGAAGGAGATGTTGCGCGCGACCGAGAGATGCGGGAACAGGCCGCCGTCCTGCGTCACGTAGCCGATGTCGCGGCGATGGACGGGAACCCAGGTATCGGGACCCGCGACGGAGCGGGATCCCAGCACGACCTCGCCCTGCTCCGGGCGCTCGAAACCGGCGATGATGCGCAGCAGGGTGGTCTTGCCCGACCCCGAGGCGCCGACGATCGCGGTGATCCCGCCCTTCTGCACGGCGAGGTCGACGCCGTGCAGTACGCGATGCCCGCCGTACGACGCAGTGACGCCGGCCACCTGCAGGTGCGCGGTGGGCAGGGGGCCGGTCCCGGGCGAGGGCACGGCGCCGAGCGATCCGAGGTTGCGTGCAGTCATGCGTTCTCCGCGGTCGAGGGGGCGGGCGTCGTCGAGGTGCCGGGGGAGGCGTCGGCGGTGGAGAGCACCGCGGACTGCCGGAAGAGCAGATAGGTCATGGGGGCGGAGAGCAGGATCAGGAGCGTCGCGTACGGCGCGGCACCCGCGAAGTCGATCTCGCTGGACAGGCTCCAGAACCGTGTGGCGAGCGTCTGCACGCCGATCGGCGAGAGCAGCAGGGTCGCGGTCAGTTCCCCGGCCACCGCGAGGAACACCATCGCCAGGGCGGCGGCCGTCGCGGGCGCCACCAGGCGCAGCGTGACCCCGAAGAAGGCCCGCAGCGGCCGGCGGCCGAGCGCCTGCGCGGCTTCCTCGAGGCTCTGCGGCGCCTGTGCGATGCCCGCCTGAAGCGGCACCAGTGCGCGGGGAAGGAACAGCAGGGCATAGGCGAGGAGCAGCAGCGCCGTCGTCTGGTACAGCGCCGGCACGAAGAAGAGCGAGACCGTGACGAGTGCGAGCGCGAGCACGATGCCTGGCATGGAGCTGGTGATGTAGTTCGTGCGCTCGAGCAGCCGGCTGAGCGCGCCGGGACGGCGCACGGCGAGCCAGGACAGCGGGAACGCGGCGACGACGGTGACCACGCCGCCGCCGAGCGCGAGAGCGAGCGTCTGCAGCAGGGTCGGCAGCAGATCGGGCGCCGTCCAGACCGCGGTGCCGCCGTAGGCCAGCCAGCCGCCGATGACGACCGCGGGCACGCCGAGCGCGGCGACGCCGAGGGCGAGCAGGGCGACCTGGGCCGGGAGCTGCCATCCGCGCAGCCGGATCCGGCGGGGCGGCGCTGCCGTACCCGATCCGATCCGTGCGTAGCGGGCGCGTCCGCGGGCGCGGCTCTCCAGCAGCAGCAGCGCGAAGCAGAGCAGCATGAGCACGCCGGACAGCATGCTCCCCGCCGATCCGTTGAACGTGGAGCGGTACTGATCCATGATCGCGGTCGTGAACGTGTCGAAGCGGATCAGGGCGAACGCGCCGTACTCGCTGAGCAGGTGCAGCCCCACGAGCAGCGCGCCGCCGAGCAGCGCGAGTCGCAGCTGGGGCAGCACGGTCCCGAAGAACACGCGCACCGGACCGCGGCCGAGGTTCGCCGCGGCCTGCTCGAGCGAGGGATCCAGGCGCGCGAGCGCGGCGCGCACCGGGAGGTACACGAGCGGGAAGTAGGACAGCGTCGCCAGCAGCACGCCGGATCCGAGTCCGGCGAGCGAGGGGACCGCGGAGACCCAGGCGTAGGAGTTCACGAACGCGGGGATCGCGAGCGGCATCGCGAGCACCGCGCCCCACGCCCCGGCGCCGGCGAGCGACGTCCGTTCGACGAGCCACGCGCCGCCGACCCCGATCACGGCGCAGAGCGGCACGGTGATCGCGACGAGCAGCACGGTGTTCGTCAGCAGCTCGCCGACCCGTGGGCGGAAGATCAGCGCCGCCGACTCGGCCCAGCCGATCTGGGCCGCGGTCGTGACGACGAAGAGCAGCGGAAGCAGCGAGAGCGCCGCGACCACGACGCCGGCGGCGATCACGACCCAGGATCCGGCTCCCCGGGAGACGCCGCGGGGCGGCCGGAGCCGTTGCGCTCCGACCGCCCGTCGGGAAGTGGTCGTGGTGGTGATGTCTGCGCCCTAGAGCAGGCCCGCCTGGGTCATCAGATCGGTGACCTGCTTGGAGTTCAGCGTAGCCGGGTCGATGGTCGGCGCCTGCAGATCCTCGAGGGGAACGAGCTTCGGGTTCGCGGCGACCCCTGATCCGACCGGGTACTCGAACGAGGTTCCGGTCTGCAGGATCTTCTGGCCCTCGGCGCCCGTCACGAACGCGAGGAACTTCTGCGCCGCGGCCCGGTGCTTGCTCGACTTCAGCACGCCGCCCCCGGACACCGAGACGAACGCACCCGGATCCTGGTTCTTGAAGTAGTGCAGCTGCACGTTCTTCGAGTTCTCTCCGGTCGCCGCCTGATCGCCGAACCAGTAGTAGTGGTAGATCACGGCGCCGTCGATCTCACCGGCGTTGACCGCCTTCATCGCGGTGGAGTTGCCCTTGTAGGCGACCGAGTTGGTCTTCATGGCCTTCAGCCACTCCTCGGCGGCGTCGGCGCCCTTGAGCTGCACGAGCGCCGAGACGATGGCCTGGAAGTCGGCGCCGGAGGGCGATGCGGCCCAGCGGCCCTTCCAGGACGGGTCGGCGAGATCCATCAGCGACTTCGGCAGCTGCGCCTCGGTGAGCTTCGACGTGTTGTAGGCGAACACGGTCGAGCGGGCCGCGATGCCGACCCACTTGCCGGAGGACGGGCGGTACTCCGTCGGGACGTTCTTCAGCGCCTCGTCGCCCGGCGACGCGAACAGGCCCGCCTTCTCGACGGCCGACATCGACGGCGAGTTCTCGGTGAGGAACACGTCGGCGGGGGAGCGGTCGCCCTCCTGGATGAGCTGCTGGGACATCTCGGTGTCGTCGCCGTTGCGCACCTGGACCTTGATGCCGGTCGCCTTCGTGAACGCATCGGTCCACGACTTCGTGAGCTCTTCGTGCTGCGCGTTGTAGATCGTGATGGTCTGCCCGGCGAGGTCATCGCCGCCGGTGCTCGCGGCGGGCGTGGAGCCGCCGCCGCTGCAGGCGGTCAAGGCCAGGGCGACGGCGGAGGCTGCTGCCGCAGCGGAGAGCAGGCGGAGGGAACGGTTCACGGAGAGTCCTTCGTGGCGGGGGTGATGCGGAGGTCGCGAATCACATCGTAGGTAAGGCAAGCCTCACTCACCAACCTGATGACATTCCTGAGAACCGTGCGAGGGCTGCCTGAACGGGCGACAGGGCGATCAGCCCACGCCGTAGAACCTCGCCGCGTTGCCCCAGAGGACGGCGTCGGCGTCGATGCCTCGGGCCGCCGCCCACTCCACCACCGTCTCGGCCCAGAGCCCGCGGCTCTCCGGCCGGTACTCGCACGCCTCGCCGGTGATCGCCGAGACGGGCCAGTCGCTGCCCCAGAGCAGGCGGTCGGATCCGAACGCGTCGGCGGCCGCATCGAGGAAGGGGATCACCTGGGCCGGGCTCCAGAGGCCTCCGGCTTCCGCGGGCAGCCCGGAGAGCTTCACGGCGACCCGTGGATGCGCCGCCAGTGCGCGCAGGTCGCGCAGCCAGCCGGCGTCGGGGCGGAGCGGATCCGCGGCGGTGCCGACGGACGGCTTCCCGAGATGGTCCAGCACGATCGGCAGCGCAGGCACCGCCCCGGCGAGATCGGAGACGTCGGGGAGCTGGTGGGCGCGCACGCAGGCGTCGAAGCGGAGCCCGCGCGCGGCCACGGCGGCGGCACCCGCACGGAAGGCGTCGTGGCGGGCGGTGCCGTCGGGCTCGTCCTGGAGGTTGTGCCGCACGCCGACGACCCCGGTGAGGCCGACGAGCGCGTCGAGATGCGCGGTCGTCTGCTCGCCCCGGTCGAGCCGTGCCCCCGCCACGATGCCGATCACGCCGGTGCGCGCGGCGGTCTCGGAGATCCAGCGCACCTCGTCGAGGAACTCCGCCTCGACGCACTCCGCCTGCACGAAGATCGCCGCAGCCCGCTCGGCGCCGGTGACGGACGCCTTGGCGAGCTCCTCGGCGGCGTATCGCTGAGCCAGCGGTCCGTCGAGCCAGGTGTAGTCGAGGCGGGAGGGATCCCACAGGTGCAGGTGGGAGTCGAGGAGACGCATGCTGACATCCTTTCGCAGATCGCGGCCCGTGTGGCGCAGACATCCGATGTTCGCTCCAGCGCCTAGGATGACGCCATGGCAGTCACCGACGAGGCGATCGAGAAGATCAAGGCGATGATCGTGTCGGGCGAGCTCGGCCCCGGCGATCGGCTGCCGCCGGAGAAGGAACTCGCCGAGCGCCTCGGCCTGAGCCGCAACTCGATGCGCGAGGCGGTCAAGGCGCTCGAGGTGATCCGCGTCCTCGACGTGCGCCGCGGGGACGGCACCTATGTGACGAGTCTCGAGCCGCACCTCCTCCTCGAGGCGATCAGCTTCGTCGTCGACATGCACGACGACGACTCCCTGCTCGAGCTGTTCGCGGTGCGTCGCATGCTGGAGTCCCAGGCGACCGGCCTCGCTGCGACCCACGGCGATGATGAGGCGATCGCGACGCTGCAGGCGGAGATCGACGGGATCGACGCCGCCGTCTCGATCGACGACCTCGTGGCTCACGACATCCGCTTCCACCGCGAGATCGTGCAGATGACCGGCAACGGCTATCTCGCCAGCCTCATCGACAGCCTGTCGAGCCAGACCATCCGTGCCCGGGTCTGGCGCGGGCTCACCGAGCAGGGGGCGGTCGAGCGCACGCTGTCAGAGCATCGCGCGATCGCCGATGCGATCGCGCAGCACGACCCCGCCCTCGCGACCTCGCTCGCCACCGCGCACATCGCGGGCGTCGAGCGCTGGCTGCGCCAGGCTGCCCAGGCCTGAGTCCGTTCCCACCGCTCGCGGCGGCTCGAACCGCTCCCGTCGCAGAAGATGTCGTTCTGAACGCCGGTCAGCGACATCTTCTGCGACGGGAGCAGCTCTTCTGCGACGGGAGCAGCGGAAGCCGGTGGGGGAGAGCCGGTCGAAGCGGCCCCGGAGCCCGGCTACTCGGCGCGCAGGCGGAGCTGGGCCATGCCGCCGTCGACCTCGATGGAGGTGCCGGTGGTGGATCCGGAGGTCGGGCTGACGAGGTACAGCACGGCGCCGGCGACCTCGTCCGGCGACACCAGGCGACCGTGCGGCTGGCGGGCGTTGAGCGCGGCGCGCTCCGCGGCGGGGTCGGAGGCGGCGTCGAGCAGCCGTCCCACCCACGGGGTGTCGGCGGTGCCAGGGTTGACCGCGTTGACGCGGATCCCCTCGCGGAGGTGATCCGCCGCCATCGCCCGGGTGAGCGCGGACACGGCGCCCTTCGAGGCGGAGTAGAGCGCGCGCTGCGGCAGCCCCGTGGTCGAGGCGATCGAGGCGGTGTTGCAGATCGCGGCGGCCGGGGACTTCCGCAGCCAGGGCAGTGCCGCGGCGGAGACGCGGGCGATTCCCGTCACGTTGATCGAGAGCACGCGCGCCCACTCGTCGTCGCCGTTCGCGGCGACGTCGCCCTGTGCGCCGATCCCGGCGTTGTTCACCACGATGTCGATGCGGCCGAAGCGCTCGCCGATGGCGGCGACGGCCGCGTCCACGCTCGCGCGGTCCGACACGTCGGCCGTGAAGGCGGCGAAGCGCGGATCCGCGCCGGTCACGTCGCGGTCGAGCACCGCGACCTCGGCGCCCTGCTCGTGCAGCTGCGCGGCGATCGCCGCGCCGATCCCCGATGCGCCGCCCGTGACGATCGCGACGAGCCCTTCCACCTGACCGGTCATGCCTGTGCCTCCCATGCGATGAATTCCTGACGCTGGCTCCCCAGCCCCTCGATGTCGATCTCGACGACGTCCCCGGCGCGGAGGTACGGGAACTTCCCGCCGAACGCGACGCCCTGCGGGGTGCCCGTGAGGATGAGGTCCCCGGGCTCGAGGGTCATGTACTGCGAGATGTGGTGCACGATCTCCGCGACGGGGAAGATCATGTCGTTCGTGTTCGAGTCCTGCCGCGGCTCGCCGTTCACGAAGCTGCGCAGCCGCAGGTTCTGCACGTCGACCTCGTCGGGGGTCACGAGCCACGGCCCGGTCGGGTTGAACCCGAAGGCCGCCTTGCCCTTGGACCACTGCCCGCCGGAGACCTCCATCTGGAAGGCCCGCTCCGAGACGTCGTTGCACACCACGTATCCGGCGATGTGCGCCGCGGAGTCGGCGGGGGAGTCGAGGTAGGCGGCGCGGGATCCGATCACGACGCCGAGCTCCACCTCCCAGTCCGTCTTCTCGCTGCCGCGCGGGATCGTCACCGCGTCGTCGGGACCCACGACGGTGTTCGGCGTCTTCAGGAACAGGATCGGCACGGTGGGCGGCTCCGCGCCCGACTCGCGGGCGTGGGCGGCGTAGTTCTGCCCGACGCAGATCACGGCGCTGGGGCGCGCGATCGGCGCTCCGATGCGCTGCGCGGCGGCGTCGGCCAGTTCGGGGAGGGCTCCGGCATCCAGGGCGGCACGCGTGCGGCCCACCGGGTCGGCGGCGAGGAAGTCGCCGTTCACATCGGAGGTCACGGACCGAAGATCGTAGGTACGGCCCTCGGCGATGACGACCGGGATCTCGGATCCGGGGTCGCCCAGACGCGCGAACTTCATGATTCTCCTGCCTTCTCAGAGGGATGGGTGGATCCGCCGCCGGAACGACGTGAGCGGATGCATCCCGCGTTGACAGTATAGACATCCGATGTTTACACTCCAACTGTCGGGGCCCATCACGGCCTTCCGCGCCACCGCCCCGACTTCGGCCCAGAACAGGAGAACCGTGAGCCGCATCGTCGCGCTGGAGACCAGCGACATCCGATTCCCCACCTCGCTCAGCCTCGACGGCTCCGACGCGATGAACCCCGACCCCGACTACTCCGCGGCCTACGTGATCGTGCGCACCGACGCGGCCGACGGCATCGACGGGCACGCGTTCGTGTTCACGATCGGCCGCGGCAACGACGTGCAGGTCGCGGGCATCGACGCGCTCGCCGGGCATCTCGTGGGCCGCGAGCTGGAGCCGCTGCTCGACGACATGGGCGGCACGTTCCGGGAGATCATCGGCGACTCGCAGCTGCGCTGGCTCGGCCCGGAGAAGGGCGTCATGCACATGGCGATCGGCGCCGTGATCAACGCACTGTGGGACATCAAGGCGAAGCGCGCCGGGCTTCCGCTCTGGCAGCTCCTCTCCCGGATGACGCCGGAGCAGCTCGTCGATCTCGTCGACTTCCGCTACCTCACCAACGCGCTCACCCGCGAGGACGCCCTGGCGATCCTGCGCGCCGCCGAGCCCGGCCGCGCCGAGCGGGAGCAGCAGCTGCTCGCGACCGGGTACCCGGGCTACACGACGAGTCCCGGCTGGCTGGGCTACTCGGACGAGAAGCTCGAGCGCCTCGCCCGGGAGGCGATGGCCGACGGGTTCACGCAGATCAAGCTCAAGGTCGGCGCCGACCTCGACGACGACATCCGGCGGTTCCGCAAGGCCCGCGAGGTGTGCGGCCCCGACTTCCCGATCGCGATCGACGCCAACCAGCGCTGGGAGGTCTCCGAGGCGATCGCCTGGGTGAACGCGCTCGCCGAGTTCCGTCCCGCGTGGATCGAGGAGCCGACGAGCCCCGACGACGTGCTCGGGCACGCCGAGATCGCCCGTGGCGTGGCGCCGATCCGCGTCGCGACCGGCGAGCACGCGCAGAACCGGATGATCTTCAAGCAGCTGCTGCAGGCCGAGGCCATCCAGGTCATGCAGATCGACGCGGTGCGCGTGGCCGGCGTGAACGAGAACATCGCGAACCTGCTGCTCGCCGCGAAGTTCGGCGTGCCGGTGTGCCCGCACGCCGGCGGCGTCGGCCTGTGCGAGGCCGTGCAGCACCTCTCCATGTTCGACTTCGTCGCCGTCTCCGGAAGCCGCGAAGGGCGCATGATCGAGTACGTGGACCACCTGCACGAGCACTTCACGGTGCCGACCGACATCCGCGGCGGTTCCTACACGGCTCCGACGGAGCCCGGCAACGGCATGGAGATGAAGGCGGCGAGCCGCGCGGAGTTCACCTGGACCGGCGAGCACCGGGAGGCGGGCGCTCATGTCTGAGTCCGTCGACGCCACGACGCGGCCCGGCGTCCCGGCTCTGGGATACGGCGCCGCGAACGTCGGCAACCTGTTCCGCGCGCTGACCGACGACGAGGCCTGGGCCGTGCTGGACGCGGCCTGGGAGAACGGGATCCGCCTCTACGACACGGCTCCGCACTACGGGCTCGGGCTCTCGGAGCGACGTCTCGGCGCCTTCCTGCAGACCAAGCCGCGTGACGAGTACGTGCTCTCCACCAAGGCGGGCCGCCTGCTCCGCCCGAATCCCGGCCACGTCGCGGGCGGTCTCGACACCGACAACGACTTCTTCGTGCCGGACGATCTGCAGCGCGTCTGGGACTTCTCGGACGCGGGGATCCGCGCGAGCCTCGACGAGTCGCGCGAGCGCCTCGGGATCGAGCGCATCGACATCCTCTACCTGCACGACCCGGAACGGCACGACCTGGATCTGGCGCTCTCCGAGGCGTTCCCCGCGCTCGAGGCGCTGCGTGCCGAGGGGGAGGTCGGCCGGATCGGCATCGGATCCATGACGGCCGCGGCCCTGACCGCCGCGGTGCGCTCCGCCGACCTCGACACGATCATGGTCGCCGGGCGCTACACCCTGCTCGAGCAGCCTGCGGCGGCGGACGTGATCCCGGCCTGCGCCGAGCGCGGGACCGACATCGTCGCCGCCTCGGTCTTCAACTCGGGCCTGCTCGCGCAGAGCGAGCCGCGCCGTGACGGTCGCTACGAGTACGGGGCGCTGCCGGAGGAGCTCTGGCAGCGTCTCACCCGGATCGCGGACATCTGCCGCGCGCACGGGGTCCCGCTGCCCGCGGCCGCGATACAGTACCCGCTGCAGTCCCCGGTCGTGACGTCGGTCGTGGTGGGCGGGAGCCGTCCGGAGCAGCTGCGCCAGAACGCGCAGCTCGCCGCCCTCGACATCCCCGCGGACCTCTGGCGCGAACTCGCGGCCGAAGCTCTCATCCCTTCCTGAACAGGAGTCCTCATGCTCGAAGGAATCGACCCCCTGCTCACCGGTGAGCTGCTGCTGCACCTCGACCGGATGGGACACTCCGACGCGGTCGTCGTGGCCGACGCGCACTTCCCGGCGTGGGCGCTCGGCGCGCGCGTGGTCGATCTGCCCGGCACCACGACGCCGGCCGTGGTCGCCGCGATCCGCTCGGTGCTGCCCCTCGACGACGCCCCGGGCATGGATCTCATGGAGTCGGCCGACGCGACGGTGCTCGACGTGCAGCGGGAGCTCATGGCGGCCGCCGGCACGGACGAGGAGACCACGCGCTTCGTGGAGCGCTTCGCGTACTACGACGTCGCGCAGGGCGCCTACCTCATGGTGCGCACGGGGGAGACCCGCAAGTACGGCAACGCGCTGCTGCGCAAGGGCGTCGTCGGGCACCCCTCCGCCTGAACCGCACCCACCCGAGGATCGAGGAAGAGGCAGAGATGCGACAGCAGTGGTTCGATGAGGCCCGGTTCGGGATGTTCGTGCATTTCGGCCTCTACAGCGGGGCCGCCCGGCACGAATGGGTGCAGAACTACGAGCGCCTGACGGCGGAGGAGTATCGCGCCTACTTCGACCACTTCGACCCCGACCTGTTCGACGCGACCGCGCTCGCGCGTCGTGCGAAGGCGACGGGGATGGGCTACGTCGTGCTCACCACGAAGCACCACGACGGGTTCTGCCTCTGGGACTCGGCGCTCACCGACTACACGTCGATGACGGCGTGCGGGCGTGATCTGGTGCGCGAGTACGTCGACGCCCTGCGCGCCGAGGGACTGCGGGTGGGTCTGTACCACTCGCTCATCGACTGGCATCACCCGGACTTCACGGTGGATGGGAACCACCCTCGCCGTGCCGACGCGATCGAGCACGAGCGCAACCGCGCGCGGGACATGGATCGCTACCGCGCGTACCTGCACGGGCAGGTGCGCGAGCTGCTCACCCGGTACGGCGACATCGACTACCTGTTCTTCGACTTCACCTACCCTGAGGAGAAGGACGGCTGGGCGGGGAAGGGGCCGGCGGATTGGGACGCGGAGACGCTCCTGGCGCTCTGCCGCGAGCTGCAGCCGCAGATGCTCGTGAACGACCGGCTCGGGATCCCCGCCGACTTCGTGACGCCGGAGCAGTACCAGCCGACCGCCCCGATCGTCGTGGAGGGCGTCCCCCAGGTGTGGGAGGCGTGCCAGACGATCAACGGATCCTGGGGCTATCACCGCGACAACCACGATCAGAAGTCCGCCGTTCTGCTGGCCCAGATGCTCGCGGACTCTGTGGCGATGGACGGCAACATGCTGCTCAACGTCGGCCCGGACGGCCGGGGGAGCATCGCGCCGCGCGACGAGGCCGTGCTCGCCGAGCTGGGCGAGTGGATGCGCCTGCACCGCGACGCGATCGTCGGCGCGGGCCATGCGCCCTTCGCCGCGCCGCGCGAGGGCGTCTACACGCGGCGGGGCGACCGCCTCTACCTGCACCTGTTCTCCTGGCCGCTCGGCTACGTGCACCTCGAGGGGCTCGCGGACCGCGTCACGTACGCGCGTCTGCTGAACGACGGATCCTGGCTGAAGACCTCGGTGACGGATCCGCACCAGCAGGCGTCGCTCATGACTCCGGCGGGGGAGCAGGAGGGCACGCTCACCGTGCACCTGCCCGTGCGGCGCCCCGACGTGCTCATCCCGGTCATCGAGCTGACCCTCGCGCCCGACGCCTGACCGCGGCGGCGCGTCTCAGGCGACGGGGTCGACCAGCTCCATGGCCAGGCGCGCCGCGCCGTAGAGCGCCGCATCGGGGCCCGTGCGGGCGGACTCGATGCGCAGGGTCTGGGTGGCGAGCGGATGGCACGCCTCGTACACGCGGCTGCGGACCGCGGCGAGGAAGGGCTCGCTCGCGCTCATGCTCCCGGTGAGGAACACGGCGTGCGGGTTGAAGAAGTTGACCACGCCGGACAGCACCTGACCGAGGTGCGTGCCGGCCGTGCGCACCAGCGTCGTGGCGATCGGATCGCCGTTGCGCGCCAGCTCCAGCACGTCGGCGGCACCCGCGACGGCGACGCCGCGCTCGCGCATCTGCCGGACGAGGCCCGCACCGCTCGCGATGGTCTCCAGGCAGCCGTGGTTGCCGCAGGAGCAGGGGATGTCCGCGGCCTCGGCGACGCGCGTGTGCGTGATGTCCCCGGCCGCGGACGTGGCGCCGCGGTGCACGGAACCCGCCACGATGATGCCGCTTCCGATCGCGGTCCCCGCCTTGACCGTGATGCTGTGCTGGTCGCGCGTGAGGCTGCGGTGATGCTCGCCCAGGGCCATGAGGTTCGCGTCGTTGTCGACCACGGCCGGAACGCCGAAGCGCCCGGCCAGCGCCTCGC
Source organism: Microbacterium sp. MMO-35 (assembly GCF_037147555.1). Taxonomy (NCBI): domain Bacteria; kingdom Bacillati; phylum Actinomycetota; class Actinomycetes; order Micrococcales; family Microbacteriaceae; genus Microbacterium; species Microbacterium sp. MMO-35. Next base: position 88,392 of record NZ_JBBCVH010000009.1, on the reverse strand, counting down.
CGACGCGGAATCCGGGCCAGCCCGGCATACGGGAGGGCTGGTCTACGCTGCCGGACTCGAAGTCCACCGGCCCCGGGAGCGCGATGCCCACCGCTCGGATGTCTGCCTCGGCGGCGAGGGCGCGGAGCCCCGCCTCGACGAGGGCGAGCGTCGCCTCGGGGCCGTCCGCGATCGTGATCGGGATCGTCGCGGTCCGGTCGAGGTGACCGCCGAGATCGAGCAGCCCGAGCCGGGCGTGCTCGCCGCCGAGTTCCGCGGCCAGCACGCGATGCGGTGTGCCGCCCAGGGAGAGGCGGCGTGCGCGGCGTCCGCCGGACGACTGCGCCTGACCGTTCTCCCGCAGGATTCCGGCGTCCACGAGCTCCTGCACGCGGAGGGAGACGGTGGACGGGGCGATGCCGAGCAGCCGGGCGAGGTCGGAGCGCGACAGCGCTTCACCGCGCGTCACCAGCTCCACGATCTGCCGGGCGTGGTCGCCGGACGCCGGGGGTTCGCGACGGTCCGGGGACCGGTCTGCGGGATGTGCCATGACACTTCCTTCGAGGTCGAATGAAGATTACTCTAGTGGCGAACGACCAACCAGTTCGGATAAATCACGGAATTCTCACGATCTGAGCCAGACATCCGATGTTCGACTGGAGTTTCGCGTGTCGCTCTGACAGGATGAGGGCATAACCCCGAATTACTTCGTTCGAACTCAAACGAAGCCTGGATCTGTTCGTGCCTGAGGAGGCATTTCAATGAAGAAGACTCACCTCGTCCCCGTGGCGGCGTTCACGGTGGGCGCCGCCCTCGTCCTCACCGGCTGCGGAGGCTCCAGCAGCAGCGCCGGTGGCGACGACAAGACCGTCGTGGTCGACATGTGGGCCGGATCCGCCGACGACACCAAGGCGCTGCAGGCTCAGATCGACGTCGCCAAGAAGCAGAACCCGGACCTCAAGATCGAGCTGCGCACCGCGCCGTGGAACGACTTCTTCACGAAGCTCACCACGAACATGGCCTCGGGCAACATGGCCTGCGTCACGGGCATGAACAGCGGCATGCTCTCCAGCTACACCGCAGGCTTCCAGAAGCTCACCGCGGACGACCTGAAGACCGCGGGCCTCAAGGAGGGCGACTTCGCCTCCGGCACCACCGAGATCCTGAAGAACAAGGGCGAGCTCTACGGCCTGCCGTTCGACACCGCGACCATGCTCGTCTACTACAACGCGGATCAGCTCAAGGCCGCGGGCGCGGCCGACCCGAAGCCGGGCTGGACCTTCGACGACTTCGAGAAGACCGCGAAGGCGGCCACGCGCGACAGCAAGCAGGGCTTCGCCGTCGGTATGGGCGACTTCCAGTGGCAGGCGCTGCCGATCGCCAAGGCGGGCGTGCAGCCGGCGACGCAGGACGGCAAGCTCCAGCTCACCGACAAGAAGTTCTCCGACGCCGCGACCTGGTACGCGGGCCTGGTCACCGACCAGAAGGTGGCGCTCCCCGTCGCCAGCGCCTCGGACGGCGGCTGGGGCGAGGACCAGTACTCCAACGGCAACGCGGCCATGGCCGTCGACGGCACGTGGAACGCGGTCAGCTACCTGAAGAACGAGGCGGGCTTCACCGCGGGCATGGCGCCGCTGCCGGGCGACGGCAAGGACTCGCTGAGCCTCATCCTCGGCTCGGGCTACGGCATCTCCAAGACCTGCAAGAACAAGGACGCCGCGCTCAAGGTGCTCGGATCCCTGCTCAGCAAGGACTCGCAGGACTACATCGCCTCCTCGGGCCGCAGCTACCCGGCGCGCACCGAGAGCCAGCCGCTGTACTTCGAGTCGATCGACGAGAAGTACCGCGCACAGGTCGAGGAGGTCTTCAAGGCCGCGTTCGCGAACGTGCAGGGTCAGTACGTCACCGACAACTGGTCGAAGGTCGGCAGCTACATCCAGCCGCAGCTCGTGAGCGTCTACAACGGTCAGACCCCCATGGCCGACGTGCTCAAGAGCGCGCAGGAGCAGTTCGGCAAGTGATCCCCTCCCGGCCCGGCGGATCCGTCCGCCGGGCCGGGACACCATCCTGGAAGAAGGAGGAACGGTGACCATCGCCGCATCCCGCCGTCGCGCGCCGCAGGACCGCCGCGGCGTCCCGGCCCGCCGCGGATCCCTCGCGCGGACAGAGGGCCGTCAGGCGCTCGGCTTCGCGAGCCCCGCCCTGATCGGCCTCGCCGTGTTCACCGTCGTGCCGGTCGTGCTCTCGATCGTGATGAGCTTCTACAATTGGCCCACGTTCGGCGACAAGACGTTCAACGGCGTCGGGAACTACATCAAGCTCTTCACGTCGAGCCCGGACTTCTGGCCCGCGATGCGCAACACCGCCGTCTTCACGGTCGTCTACGTGCCGCTGAGCATCGTCTGCTCCCTGATCCTGGCGATGTCCCTCGGGCCGCGGATCCGCGGACGCGGCGCGCTGCGCGTGCTCTTCTTCATCCCGGTCGTGACGCCCATGGTCGCGAGCGTCCTGGTGTGGAAGATGATGCTGCAGCCGCAGGGCCTCTTCAACGGGATCGCCCAGGGCTGGTTCGGCATCAAGCTCCCCAACTTCCTCGCCGACCCGTTCTGGGCGATGGCGATGGTCATCATCATGAGCGTCTGGCAGGGGCTCGGCTACAACATGCTCATCTTCTCGGCCGCCCTCGAGCAGCTGCCGGAATCGGTCATCGAGGCGGCGCGGATCGACGGGGCCTCCGGTTTCCGGATGCAGTGGAGCGTCGTGGTCCCGATGATCTCGCCGTCGATCTTCTTCGCGACGATCATGACCATGATCACGTCCCTGCAGGTCTTCGCGCAGCCGCAGCTGCTCACCGGCGGCGGTCCGGGCAACGCGACCCAGCCGCTCGTGCAGTTCATCTACAACCAGGGCTTCAAGTTCCAGGATCTCGGCATCGCCGCCGCCGGCGCGTGGATCCTGTTCGCGCTCATCATCATCATCACCGCGCTGCAGTTCGGAGCGCAGAAGAAGTGGGTGCACTATGAGCACTGATCTGCAGCAGAGCGCCCTCATCGCCTCGGACGAGTCGATCGAGGTCGCGGCCGAGGACCGCACCAAGCGCACCAAGGCGCCGCTCTCCGGCGCCGAGCGGACGCGCCTCATCATCGCCCACGTCTTCGTCTACCTCGCCGCGCTGATCTTCGTGTCGCCGCTGATCTACTCGTTCTTCTCGGCGCTCAAGCCGAACAACGAGATGTTCTCGATGCCGCCGAAGCTCATCGGCTCCGAGCTGCGCTGGTCCAACTTCGCCGACGTGTTCGCGTACGGTCCGTTCCTCACCTACATCGGCAACTCGTTCTTCGTGGCGATCGCCGGAACACTCGTCGTCCTCATCGTCTCCACGACCGCGGGCTACGCCTTCGGGCGTCTGCGCTGGAAGGGTCGCGACGCCGTGTTCGTGCTCTTCCTCGCGACCCTCATGGTCCCCGCCGAGGTGCTCGTCATCCCGATGTTCCAGGTCATGCAGTGGCTGAACTGGGTGGACACCTACCAGGCGCTGATCTTCCCGTTCGCGTTCACCGCCTTCGGCACGTTCCTCATGCGGCAGTTCTTCCGGGGGATCCCCTACGAGCTCGAAGAGGCCGCGCGCGTCGACGGCGCGGGGCCCGTGCGCTCGTTCCTGCAGATCATCCTCCCGCTCGCGAAGTCGGCGGTCGCGGTGCTCTCCGTGTTCACCTTCCTGTCGTTCTGGAACAGCTACCTCTGGCCGCTCATCGTCACGGTCGACTACAACGCGCACGGCACGCTCCCCGTGGGACTCGCGACCTTCTCCGGTCTCACCGGCACGCGCTGGGACCTGCAGATGGCGGCGGCGATCATCTCGATGGTGCCCACGACGATCCTCGTGATCGTGCTGCAGAAGCACCTGGTCAAGGGCATCGCGATGGCGGGGCTCGGCGGACGATGACCCACGACGCACACTCCGGTGCCGAGCCGCACCGGCACACGAGCGCGCCCGTGATCGCGGGCATCGACATCGGCGGGACGAAGATCTCCGCCGTGCTGACCGACGAGTCCGGATCCGTCCTGGCCCGAGGCGTCGTACCGGCGCCGGCCGCGGAGGGCGGTCCCGCGATGGCGGACGCCGCAGCGGGCCTCGTGCTCCGGCTGTGCGGCGTGATCGGAGCGCCCCTGGCCGGCGCCGGCGTCGGCGCGGCCGGTGTGATCGACCAGGAGCGCGGCGTCGTGGTCGCCGCCTCCGCCACGTTCACGGACTGGAGCGGCTTCCCCCTGGCGGAGGAGCTCGAAGGCCGGCTCGGCGCACCCGTGTGGGTCGAGAACGACGTGAACGCGTTCCTCCTCGGCGAGCTGCGCTGGGGTGCGGCCCGCGGCGAGAGCGACGTGCTCGGCATCATGCTCGGCACCGGAGTGGGAGGCGCGATCGCCCTCGGCGGCGCCGTACACCACGGCGTGCACGGCGCGGCGGGGGAGATCGGGCACACGCCGGGATTCAGCGAGCTCGTCTGCACCTGCGGGCAGACTGGGCATCTCGAGACGCTCGCCTCCGGCACCTCGATCACGCGCCGCTATCGCGCGGCCACGGGATCCGACGCCTCCGCTCCGGAGATCGCCGATCGTGCCAGGGACGGCGAGGCCGCTGCGCTCGCCGTCTTCGAAGACGCGGCGCGGGCGACCGCGCTCGCCGCGTCCATCACGGCGTCACTGCTCGACCTCGGCATGGTCGTGGTCGGCGGCGGAGTCCGCGAGGCCTGGGACCTGCTCGAACCCGGCATCCTCGAGACGCTGCGCACCGACGCCCCGGTCTCCGGGTTCCCGCTGCGCATCGTGCCCGCCGAGATCTCGGCCGACGCTGTCGCCCGGGGAGCAGCGGCGCTCGCGTCCGCGCGGCTCGCCGATTCCGTCCCCGCCACCGTCTGAACCGTCCGCACCCCTGAGAAGGAACCCACGCCGTCATGACAGCGCCCACCCCGCACCTCCGCCCCGAGGCCGACACGGTCTGGATGGGGCCGCTCCCGCCCGTCGAGGACGGAGGGCTCGTCCGTCCGCGGATCGGCATCGCCGGGATCTCGATCGAGTCCAGCACCTTCTCGCCGCACATCTCCGGCGACGAGGCCTTCACGATCCGCGAGGGCGCCGAGCTCGTCGGCTACTACCCGTTCCTCGACGAGGAGCGTGAGCTGCGAGCGGCGGCGGAGTGGGTCCCGATCCATCACGGCCGCTCGCTTCCGGGAGGTGCCGTGGCGCCGGCCACCTACCTGCGGATGAAGGAGGCGATCGTTCACGGCATCCGCGCCGAGATCGCCGCGGGCGGTCCGTTCGACGGCTTCTTCTTCGACATCCACGGCGCCATGAGCGTCGTCGGGATGCAGGACGCGGAGGGGGACCTCGCGGCAGCCGTGCGCGCCGAGCTCGGCGACGACGTGCTCGTGTCGACCTCGATGGACCTGCACGGCAACGTGTCGGAGGTGCTGCGCGACGCCCTGGATCTGCTCACCTGCTATCGGATGGCGCCGCACGAGGACTGGATGAACACCAAGGAGCGCGCGGTGTGGAACCTGCTCGCGCGCCTGCGCGGTCCGCACGGATCCGATCCGCTGCTCCGACGCCCCTTCAAGGCATGGGTCCCCGTTCCCGTGCTGCTGCCGGGGGAGAAGACGAGCACCCGACTGGAGCCGGCGCGCGGCATCTACGCGCAGGTGCCGGACGTCGAGGAGCTCGACGGCGTCGTGGACGCGGCGATCTGGGTCGGCTACGCGTGGGCCGACGAGCCGCGCAACATGGCGATCGTGATGGTGACCGGCGACGACCGCGCCGTGATCGCCCGTGAGGCGGAGCGGCTGGCCCGGGAGTACTGGGACGCCCGCGCCGACTTCGTCTTCGTGGGCCCGACCGCGGGCCTCGGCGAGGCGCTCGATCGCGCGCTCGCACCGGGAGCCGCTCGCCCGTACGTGATCTCCGACTCCGGCGACAACCCCACGGCGGGCGGCGCCGGCGACGTGTCCTGGACGCTCGGCGAGCTGCTCGCGCGCCCGGAGCTCGCAGAACCGGGGCGCGTCGTCGTGCACGCCTCCGTCTTCGATCCCGCGGCGGTCGCGCAGGCCGTGGCCGCGGGCGTCGGCGCCGCCGTCGCCCTCGAGGTGGGCGGCCGGGTGGATCCGGGCCCGCGCGGCCCCGTGCCGATCGCGGGCGAGGTCTTCTCGATCACCGAGGGCGATCCCGAGGCGGGCACGCAGGTCGTGATCCGCGCCGGCAGCGTGCACGCGATCGTCACAGAACGCCGCAAGCCCTTCCACCACCTCGACGACTTCCGCATGCTGGGACTGGATCCCGAGGCCGCCGACATCGTGATCGTGAAGATCGGCTACCTCGAGCCCGAGCTGTACGACCTCGCCGCCGACTGGACGCTCGCGCTCACGCCGGGTGGCGTGGACCAGGATCTGCTCCGCCTGGGGCACCACCGGCTCGCACCCGGTGTCTTCCCGTTCGACACCGACGGTGAGCCGGCCCTGACGGCGCACGTGAGCCGTCGCGGAGAGGAGCTGCCCGCATGATGAACTTCGAGAAGCGCACCGGACCCGACTTCGGATCCGCCGCACCCGCCTACCCGGATGCCGCCGTGCCGGACTGGTACCGCGACGCCAAACTCGGCTTCTTCGTGCACTGGGGCCTGTACTCCGTGCCCGCCTGGGCCGTGCAGCACGGCGAGGGCGTGAACATCCCCACCGAGGACGCCTACGCCTGGCACCAGTACGCGGAGTGGTACGGCAACACCGTGCGGATCGCGGGAAGCCCGACCTGGCAGCGGCATCAGGAGCTCTACGGACCCGGGACGTCCTACGAGGACCTCGCCGACCTCTGGGACGCATCGTCCTTCGACGCGGACGCGTTCGTCGGCGAGCTCGTGGATGCGGGGGCACGCTACGTCATCCCCACCACCAAGCACCACGAGGGCTTCTGCCTGTGGGGGACCGGCACGACCGGATTCAACGCGGTGGCCCGCGGACCCCGGCGCGACCTGATCGCGGAGCTCCACGACGCCACGCGCCGTGCGGGCGCGCGGTTCGGCGTGTACTTCTCCGGCGCGCTGGACTGGCATGCGAGCGACTTCCCGGCGATCGAGTCCGACACCGACCTGTTCCGCTACCGCCGCAACGACGAGCACTTCTCGCGCTACGCCGCCGCGCAGCTCGACGAGCTCGTCGAGCGCTTCTCACCCGACGTGCTCTGGAACGACATCGAGTGGCCGGACGGCGGCAAGGGGAACGACGACTTCGCGGTCGCGGCACTCCTGCGCCGCTACTTCGCACGGGTGCCGGACGGCGTCGTGAACGACCGCTGGGGTGTGCCGTACCACGGCTTCCTCACGCGGGAGTACACGCACATCCCCGGGATCCTCGACGCTCCGTGGGAGTCCACGCGCGGCCTCGGCTACTCGTTCGGGTACAACCAGGCGGAGGACGAGCGCCAGACGCTGTCCGGCCCGGACCTGATCCGGATGCTCGTCGACGTCGTCTCCAAGAACGGCAACCTGCTCATCAACGTCGGTCCCGATGCGGCCGGGCGGATCCCCGAGCTGCAGCGCCGGACGATGCGCGACCTCGGCGCCTGGATGCGCACGAACGGCGAGACGATCCATGGCACGCGCCCCTGGGTGCGCTTCGGCGAGGAGACCGGCGAGCCGCGCCGCTATACCCAGTCGGCTGCCGGCGTGCACGTGCACGCGCTCGACCCCAGCGCCGGGGAGCTCCGTCTCCCGACCGAGCTGACCGACGGCACGGCGCGCTGGGCGGACGGCTCCGCCGCGGAGTCGGAGACCGCGACGGACGGTGCGCGGATCGTGCGCATCCCCGCCGGGCTGCGCGACGAGCCCGTCGCCACCCTCACGGTCGCACCGTGACGCGGATCGTGCTCGAGATCGCGGTCGACGGGCCGGCGGGGGCGCGGACCGCGTTCGAGAGCGGCGCCGATCGGGTGGAGCTCTGCCAGGCGCTCGCCGCGACCGGGGGCCTGACGCCCTCGGGCGCCACGGTCGACGCGGTGCTCGCCGTCGCCGGCGATCCTGCGCGCGTCGCCGTGCTCGTGCGGCCCCGCGGGGGCGGATTCGTCTACACCGCCGAGGAGGTCGACCTCGTGGCGGCCGACATCGCCGACGTCGTCCGCCGGGGCGCCGGGGCGGTCGTGGTCGGCGCCCTGACCGCCGCGGGAGCGGTCGACCGACGCGCGCTGGACGCGTGGCGGCAGGCGGCCGGCGCCGCGGACCTCGTCTTCCACCGCGCGATCGACGCGGTGCCGGAGCCTGCGGGGATCGTCGACGACCTCATCGCGGGCGGGGTGCGGCGCGTGCTCAGCAGCGGTCGCGCGACGCGCAGCATCGACGGGGTCGAGACCCTGCGCGGGCTCGTCGCCGCGGCGGACGGCGGACTCGAGATCATGGCCGGGGGAGGAGTGCGCGTGCAAGACGTCGCCGGGCTCCTGGCCGTCGGGGTCGACGCGGTCCATCTGTCGGCGCGCCGGCCCTCCGGGGACACGACGCCGAGCGGACCCGGCGGCGGGGATCCCGGTTTCGACGTGACCGACGCAGAGATCGTGCGGCGGGCCGCCGCCGCGCTGCGGGGCTGATCCCGGGCCGCGCTCTCCTGCTCGGAGAGAGGGGGCCCTGGAGGACGAACGAGCGCGACGCCCCGAGAGGGACGTCGCGCTCGTCTTTTCGCCGGTGCGCGGGTCAGGGTGTGCTGGTCGGCGCGGGCGTCGAGCCCGACGACGAGGCGTCCGGAACCGTGAGCGGTGCTTCGACGCCGGCGCCCCAGACCGGCGCGGGGAGCGTGGTGTCGGTCTTGCCGTCGCGGATGGCGCGCAGGGCATCGGCGATCGCGGGCGCGTTCTCCGGCACGGGGAGGCCGCACTTGCGCAGCTCGGACGCGAACTCCAGCGTCAGCCGGGTCTTGCCCGCCTCGACCGCCTGTGCGGTGGTGCCGGTGCGCTTGTCGCTGCCGGTCTGGATGGCCGAGACCTCCTCGCACACGTGGTAGACGGTGCCGCCGTCCACCCAGACGACCTGGTCCTTGCCGAGCAGCTGGATCACGGTGGACTGGTCCGCCGTGTACTGCTCGACGGACGGCGGGTTGAAGTCGATCCCGAGCACGACGGCGAGAGCCGCGAGCGCGATGCCCACGATGCCCGCGATCGTCTTCTGCCCCTTGTCCATGTCCTTGTTCAGGAACACGAGGATGATGAGCGGCACGAACGCGATGATCGCGATGATCGCGCCCAGCTGGTTCTGCACGAAGAACCGCACGGTGTCCGAGCGACGGGCCGGATCCAGGCGGTTCGCCTTCTTCCAGAGGAACGATCCGGTGATCGACAGCGCCGCGATCACGACGAACAGCACGATGAGCGTGATGAACGCCCACTGCGGGAAGGTCGCGGTCGCGCCCTGCTGCTCGAGGAGTCCCGTGTCGGGGTTGCGGACGAGCTCGCCGTCGCCGCCGGTGACCTGGCGCTGCCGGAGCAGCCAGAAGATGCCGAACGCCTCGGCGGCGATCGCGACGACCCAGAGCACCACGGCGATCCAGCGGAACCGGGTCGCCTTCGCCTTGGCCTCGGGGGTGGGGGTCCAGCCGGCGGGAGGATCCGCCGGCGCGTCGGTGGAGGCCGCGGCGCTGGTCGACGCGGGTGCTGCGGGCTTGCTCGCCGCGCGGGCGGGCTTCTTGCTGCTGTTCTCGGGCACGGTGGTCCTTTCCGCCTGGTGCAGGACCGAGCCTAGCGGCGGGGGCCCGCTGATCCGGGGAAATCGGTCGCTACGCTGGACGCATGACGACCGATCCGGACGACGCGCTGCGCTGGGAGGGCGACGAGCCCGCCGCGCCGGACGCCCCCGCGAAGCAGGAGCGCCCGACCGACGCCGCGCCGCCTCAGGCCCCGCAGGAGGATCCCGGGGCGGTGCACACCTCTGCCGCCGGCATCGAGGCGCCCGCCTCCGCCGCGGCCCCCGCGGCGGAGGCGTCGCCGGCCGAAGTCGATGTCGAGGACGAGGACGAGCCCGAGGGGATCGGCAACGTCGCCCTGGTGTTCTACGGGATCATCGGCGGCGTGTACCTGCTCTTCGCGGTGGGCTGGATCGTGGGCGGCTTCCGTCTGCGGCCGCGAGCCTCGCTCCTGCTCGGGGACTGGACGTACTTCCCGTGGATGTGGCTCGCGGCGCTCGCGCCGGTGCTGTGGTTCGCGGCGACCTGGGTGCTCACCCGAGGCACCGCGACCTGGATCCGGATCGTGGCGCTGATCGGCGGCGCGGTGCTGCTCGTGCCGTGGCCCTTCGTGATGTTCGGGACGGTGGGGGCATGAGCGCAGAAGTCAGGACGACCGTGGATCCGCGGCGCCCCCGCTGGATCCTGTACACGCTGCTCGGCCTGTTCGGGCTCCTCTACGCCTACGCGGTGTGGAACGCGATCGCCTACACGATCCCGCTCGCCGGGCTCGCGATCGGTGCGACCACGTGGGTGGCGCTGATCCTCGCGATCATCCTGCCCGTGGTGGTCTATGTGCTCGCGATCGCGATCACCCGCCGACGCGGACTCGGCACGGTCGCCCTCGTGCTCTTCGCCGGGCTCGGGGTGGTCGCGGTGTTCTGGCTGGACGTGGTCGGCTACACGCTGTCCGGCGCGCACTGACCCGCGGCGTCACACGGTCCGGAGGGCACGGCGCGCTCCGGTAGAGTGTTCGCACCATCGCGCCCCGACGGTGCGGCGCATCCGGATCCCCCTTCCCAGCCCCGAAGGATCTCTCTGTGCCCGAGAACGCCGTGAACACGTCCGCCCGCAAGCCCGTCGTCCTGCTCGCCGAGACGCTGTCTCCGGCCACGGTCGACGCACTCGGCCCCGACTTCGACGTCCGCTCGGTGGACGGCACCGACCGGGAGGCGCTGTTCGCCGCCCTCGCGGACGCCGACGCCGTGCTCATCCGCTCGGCCACGAAGATCGACGCGGAAGCGCTCTCGCACGCCCCCGTGCTGAAGGTCGTCGCGCGTGCCGGCGTGGGCCTGGACAACGTCGACATCAAGGCGGCGACCGCAGCCGGCGTCATGGTCGTGAACGCGCCCACGTCGAACATCGTCTCGGCCGCCGAGCTCACGGTCGGCCACATCCTCAGCCTCGCCCGCCGCATCCCGGCGGCGCACGCCTCGCTCTCGGCCGGTGCGTGGAAGCGCAGCTCCTACACCGGCGCCGAGCTCTTCGAGAAGACGGTCGGCATCGTCGGCCTCGGCCGGATCGGCGCGCTGGTCGCCGCGCGTCTGGCCGCATTCGACATGCGCGTCGTCGCCTACGACCCCTATGTCACGAGCGCCCGTGCTCAGCAGCTCGGCGTGCAGCTGCTGAGCCTCGACGAGCTCGTCGCGGAGAGCGACTTCCTCACGATCCACATGCCCAAGACGCCGGAGACGACCGGCATGATCGGCGCGGAGCAGTTCCGTGCGATGAAGCCCACCGCGTACGTCGTGAACGTCGCCCGTGGCGGTCTCATCGACGAGGAGGCGCTGCTCGTCGCCCTGCAGAACGGCGAGATCGCGGGTGCGGGCCTGGACGTCTTCACCTCCGAGCCGCCGGTCGAGGGAAGCGCGGCGCGCGCCCTCACCGCGCAGCCGAACGTCGTCGTCACCCCGCACCTCGGCGCGTCGACGGACGAGGCGCAGGAGAAGGCCGGCGTCTCGGTGGCGCGCTCCGTGCGGCTCGCCCTCGGCGGCGACCTGGTCCCGGACGCGGTCAACGTCGCCGGTGGCGTGATCGACCCGTACGTGCGTCCGGGCATCCCGCTCACCGAGAAGCTCGGCCAGATCCTGTCCGGTCTTGCGCAGTCGCCGCTGACCAGCCTCGACGTCGAGGTGCACGGCGAGCTCAACGGGTACGAGGTCGGCGTGCTGCGACTCGCCGCGCTCAAGGGCGTGTTCACCCCGATCGTCAGCGAGACGGTCTCGTACGTGAACGCGCCGCTGCTCGCCGAGCAGCGCGGCGTCGCCGTGCGCCTGGTGCAGGACGACATCAGCGAGGAATACCGCAACGTCATCACGCTGCGCGGCGCTCTCGCCGACGGCAGCCAGGTCTCCGTGTCGGGCACCCTCACGGGCCCCAAGCAGATCGAGAAGCTCGTCGCGATCAACGGTCACGCCGTCGAGCTGCCGATCGAGAAGCACCACGTCGTCATGCTGTACACGGACCGTCCCGGCATCGTCGCGGTCTACGGCCAGCGCTTCGGCGAGGCCGGGATCAACATCGCCGGCATGCAGATCGCCCGCGAGAACGCCGGTGGCCAGGCCCTGTCGGTGCTCACGCTCGACTCGCCGATCCCCGAGGTGCTGCTGGACGAGGTGCGCGAGGCGATCGACGCCGACCTGTTCCGTCAGATCGAGCTCGTCGAGGCGTGATCCTCGCCCTTCGGGGCCGCTGAGCGCGCCGGCCGAACCCCCTCGGGGGTCGTTGAGCGAGCCGGTCGAACCCCCTCGGGGTCGTTGAGCGAGCGCAGCGAGACGAAACGCGGTGCCCTTGCGAGGGCGCCGCGTTTCGTCTCGGTCGCCTGCGGCGTCCTCGCTCAACGACCCCGAGGGGACGGTCGCCTGCGCATCCTCGCCGCCGATGTGCGTCGGGCGCGGTCTCAGCCTTCGACGGTGCGGAGCACGAGAGCGACCAGCGCGTCGAAGTCCGCCCCGGTGGGGAGGACGCCGTCCGCGTCGTCTGCGGGACCGTGCGAGTCCAGGGCGTTGTTGAAGAACAGCCCGTCGCTGAGCAGCATGACGAGGTCGAGCGCCGCCTGATCGCGCACGTGCGGGCGGATCGCCTCGGCCGACTCCTCGCGCATGCGGTGCAGCACGTCCGTGGCGGCCCTGCTGCCGCTCTGGGCCAGGCAGGACGCCGCGATGATCGCCCGGTCGAGGGCGTCGTCCATCATGACCGAGGTGCGCAGGTAGTACTCGACCGGTCCCTCGGACGCGGAGCGGATCCGCTCGATGTCCTCGGCCGCGAGGGCGTCGAGACGTGCGATCATCGCGGTCGCGAGCTCGTCCTTCGAGGCGAAGTGGTAGAGCAGTCCGCCTTTGGAGACTCCCGCCGCCCGGGCGACGGCGTCGAGGGTCGCGGCGCGCTCGCCGTCGGAGATCAGCAGCGCCTCATAGGCGTCGAGGACGCGCTCACGGGCATGCGGAGGTCTGGCCATGTCTGTTACTATACCATCCGGACGGTTTAGTAATTCGTCCCTCATTGACAGATCCGAGAGGTGCACCATGTCCGCAACAGCGTCGATCTCCCTGCCGGGGACCGAGGACGGCCCCCGCGTCGGCGCGCGCGGATGGGCGGCGCTGGTCGTGCTCATGCTGCCGGTGCTGCTCGTCTCCGTCGACAACACCGTGCTGTCGTTCGCGCTGCCGGAGATCTCCACGGCGCTGAGCCCCAGCGGCGTCGAGCAGCTGTGGATCATCGACGTCTACCCGCTCGTGCTCGCCGGCCTGCTGGTGACGATGGGCACGCTCGGCGACCGCTTCGGGCGGCGGAAGATGCTGCTCATCGGCGCCACCGGCTTCGCGCTCGTCTCCGCGCTCGCCGCATTCGCCCCGACCGCGGGCCTGCTGATCGCGGCTCGTGCCCTGCTCGGGTTCTTCGGCGCGATGCTGATGCCGTCGACGCTCTCGCTGTTGCGCTCGGTGTTCCAGAACCGCGAGCAGCGCCGTCTCGCGATCGCGGTGTGGGCGGCGGCGTTCTCCGCCGGATCCGCGCTCGGACCGATCGTCGGGGGAGTGCTGCTCGAGCACTTCGCGTGGGGATCCGTGTTCCTCGTCGCCGTCCCGGTGCTCATCCCGCTGCTGATCCTCGCGCCGATCCTGGTGCCGGAGAGCCGGGATCCGAACCCGGGGCGGATCGACCTGCTCAGCATCCTGATGTCGATGGCCACCATGGTCCCCGTGGTGTATGCGATCAAGGAGTTCGCCGTCGACGGCGTCTCGCCGCTCGTCGTGATCCTGATCGTCCTCGGCGTGGGCATGGGCGTGCTCTTCGTGCGCCGCCAGCTGCGTGCCGAGGTCCCGATGCTCGACATGGGGTTGTTCCGGCGCGGGATGTTCAGCGGCGCGATCCTGGTGAACCTGCTCAGCGTCGTGGCGCTCGTCGGCTTCCTGTACTACGTGTCGCAGCATCTGCAGCTCGTGCTCGGGTTGAAGCCCGTCGACGCCGGCCTCGCGCTCATCCCGGGCATGGCCATGATGATCGTCTCGGGTCTCGTCGTCGTGCCGATCGCGCGTCGGGTGCGCCCCGAGGTCCTCGTGCCGTCGGCCCTGGTGTTCTCGCTCGCCGGCTATCTCGTCGTCGCGTTCACCACGCACGCGCACGGCGTCGCCCCGCTGATGGTCGCGTTCGTGCTGCTCGGCATCGGCATCGGCGCCGCGGAGACCGTCTCGAACGAGCTCATCCTCGCGGCTGCGCCCCCGGAGAAGGCCGGTGCCGCGAGCGCCGTCTCCGAGACCGCGTACGAGCTGGGCGCCGTGCTCGGCACGACGATCCTGGGCGGCATCATCACCGCGTTCTACCGCAGCTCCCTGATCGTGCCCGCGGGCGTGCCGGATGCCGTGGCCGACCGCGCCAGGGAGACGCTGGCCGGAGCGTTCTCCGCGGCCGAGAAGCTCCCGGACGCCCTGGGCACCGCGCTGCAGCAGGCGGCCGCCGACGCCTTCGGCACCGGTGTGATGGTCACGTCGCTCATCGGCGGCGGGCTCGTCGTCGTCGCGGCCGTGATCGCCGCGCTGACCCTGGGCCGCCGCCTCCGCTGACCGCCATTCTCGAGTCGTCCCCCTCAGCACGGTCTATGGGTCGTGCTGAGGGGGACGACTCGTTGTCTTGAGGGGCTCCGGCTGCCGATAGCCTGGGATCCTCCACCCGCAACAATTGAGGAGCGCCTGTGTCTGTCGCCTCGTCCCGTGTCGTGAAGCTCGCCGTCATCCCCGGGGACGGCATCGGTCCCGAGGTCGTCGCCGAGGCCGAGAAGGTCCTCGACGCGGTGACCGCGGACAGCGGCGTGACCTTCGAGAAGACGCGCTTCTCGCTCGGCGCCGCACGCTTCCTGGAGACCGGCGACACGCTCACCGACACGGACCTCGACGCGATCCGCACCCATGACGCGATCCTGCTCGGCGCCGTCGGCGGACAGCCGGGGGATCCGCGCCTCAAGGACGCGAACATCGAGCGCGGCCTGCTGCTGAAGCTCCGCTTCGAGCTCGACCACTACGTGAACCTGCGGCCCTCCCGGCTGTACCCCGGATCGACCGGCCCGCTGGCGGACCCGGGCGAGATCGACTTCGTCGTGGTCCGCGAGGGCACCGAGGGCCCCTACGTCGGCAACGGCGGCGCCATCCGCAAGGGCACGCCGCACGAGGTCGCGAACGAGACCAGCGTCAACACGGCGTTCGGCGTCGAGCGGGTCGTCCGCTACGCCTTCGCCCTCGCCGAGAAGCGCCGCAAGAGGCTCACGCTCGTGCACAAGACCAACGTGCTCGTGCACGCCGGCGCGATCTGGAAGCGGATCGTCGACGAGGTGGCGCTCGAGCACCCCGACGTGGCCGTAGACTACCTGCACGTCGACGCGGCCACGATCTTCCTGGTCACCCACCCTTCGCGCTTCGACGTGATCGTCACCGACAACCTCTTCGGGGACATCCTCACGGATCTGGCCGGCGCCGTCACCGGTGGCATCGGCCTCGCCGCCTCGGGCAACATCAACCCCGACGGCGCGTTCCCGTCGATGTTCGAGCCCGTGCACGGCTCGGCACCCGACATCGCGGGTCAGCAGAAGGCCGACCCCACCGCAGCGATCCTCTCGGTCGCCCTGCTCCTGGACCACCTGGGGCTCGTCGACGAGGCCGCACGCGTGCAGCGCGCGGTTGAGGAGGACGTCGCATCGCGGGAACGCACCCGCACCACCGAACAGACCGGCGCGGCGATCATCGCGCGACTCCAGGCGTAACCTGAAGTCACGCGCACGACGCCGTCCCCTTCGACCTGTCAGGACACACTCATGACCATCGAACTCCCTCTTCAGGCTCCGTCTCCCGCCGGCCTCATCTGGCGGGTCACCCGCAACGAGGAGCCGCGCTCGGACGCCGAGCGCGAGACGATCTTGCAGAACCCCGGATTCGGGCAGTACTTCACCGACCACATGGTCGACCTGTGCTGGTCGGAGAAGGGCGGGTGGCACCGCCCCCGCGTCTCGCCCTACGGCCCGATCGAGCTCGACCCGGCTGCGGCCGTGCTGCACTACTCGCAGGAGATCTTCGAGGGCCTCAAGGCCTATCGGCACGCGGACGGATCGGTCTGGACCTTCCGTCCCGACCGCAACGCCGCCCGCCTGCAGCGCTCCGCGGCGCGCCTCGCACTGCCCCCGCTGCCCACCGAGCTCTTCATCGAGTCGCTCAAGCAGCTGGTCGCCGTCGACTCGTCCTGGGTGCCCAGCAACCCGGAGGAGAGCCTGTACTTGCGCCCCTTCATGTTCGCGAAGGAGGCGTTCCTCGGCGTGCGCGCGGCGAAGAAGGTCGCCTATTACCTGATCGCGAGCCCGGCCGGCGCCTACTTCCCGGGAGGCGTGCAGCCGGTCAACATCTGGCTCTCGCGCGACTACGCGCGCGCTGGACGAGGCGGCACCGGCGCGGCCAAGACCGGCGGCAACTACGCCTCGAGCCTGCTCCCGCAGGAAGAGGCGTACAAGAAGGGCTGCCAGCAGGTGCTCTTCCTCGACGGTGAGTACATCGAGGAGCTCGGCGGCATGAACCTCGTGCTCGTCACCCGCGACAACAAGCTGATCACCCCCGAGTCCGACTCGATCCTCGAGGGCATCACCCTCGCGTCGATCCTGCAGCTCGCGAAGGATCGCGGACTCGAGGTCGAGCAGCGCAAGCTGTCGATCCAGGAGTGGCGCGACGGCGCCGCGTCCGGTGAGATCGTCGGCGCGTTCGCGTGCGGCACCGCCGCGGTCGTCGTGCCGATCGGAAAGCTGCAGGCCGCCGACTTCGAGATCGTCCACGACGGCCCGCAGGCGACCGAGCTGGCCATGTCGCTGCGTGAGGAGCTCACCGACATCCAGTACGGCCGTCGTGAGGACACCCACGGCTGGCTCGTCCGCCTGGACGGCTGACCCGCCGCACGAGCAACGCCGCCTCCGGCGCGGAGGCGGCGCACGAACTGCGATCCCTGAGGGAGAGGACCCCGCTATGAAGCTGGCCATGGTCGGACTCGGACGGATGGGGGCGAACATCGTGCGCCGCCTCATGCGCGGAGGCCACGAGTGCGTCGTCTACGACGTCAACAAGGACGCCGTCGACGCCCTCGTGGCGGAGGGGGCGATCGGTGCGACCGACTACGCCGACCTCGCCGCGAAGCTCGACGGCCCGCGCGTCGTCTGGCTGATGATCCCGGCCGGTCTTACCGGACGGGTCGTCGAGGAGCTCAGCACGGTGCTGCAGCCCGGCGACATCCTCATCGACGGCGGCAACTCCAACTACCGCGACGACGTGCGCCGCGCCAAGGCGCTGCGCGAGAAGGGCCTGAGCTACGTCGACGTGGGCACGAGCGGCGGCGTCTTCGGCCTCGACCGCGGATACTGCCTCATGGTCGGCGGACCCGATGAGGCGTTCGCGACGATCACGCCGATCCTGAAGACGATCGCTCCGGGCGTCGGCGACATCGAGCGCACGCCGGGACGGACGGGGGAGCTCACCGATGAGGAGCTCGGCTTCCTGCACTGCGGTCCTTCGGGGGCGGGGCACTTCGTGAAGATGGTGCACAACGGCATCGAGTACGGCGTCATGGCCGCCCTCGCCGAAGGGCTGAACCTGCTCGAGAACGCCGATGCGGGAATCCGCGAGGCCGAGCACTCCGCCGAGGTCGCCCCGCTCGAGGAGCCCGAGTACTACCAGTTCGACATCGACACCCCGAAGGTCGCCGAGCTGTGGCGCCGCGGATCCGTGATCTCGTCGTGGTTGCTCGACCTCACGGCGGCGGCGCTCCAGGGCAACCCCACGCTCGACGGCCTCGCCGGCCGGGTGTCCGACTCCGGCGAGGGCCGCTGGACGGTCAAGGCCGCGGTCGACGTGGGCGTGCCGGTGCCCGTGCTCGCCGCCTCGCTGTTCGAGCGTTTCGCGTCGCGTGACGAGGACCTGTACGCGAACAAGGTGCTCTCGGCGATGCGCCTGCAGTTCGGCGGGCACAAGGAGCTCCCCGCGGGCGACGTGCTCGAGGCCGGCGGCAACAAGGCCGACCACGCCTGAGTCGCGACCGCGACGAAACATCGGATCCTCGTGGCTAGGCTGAACGTGTGAAGATCGCTCGGTTCAGCCACAACGACGGCATCAAGTACGGAATCCTCGACGAGGGTGAGCTGGTCGTGCTCGCCGGCGACCCGATGTTCGCGGGCTACGAGACGACGGGGGAGCGCGTTCCGCTCGCGGACGCCGCCCTGCTGGCGCCCGTGATCCCGAGGTCGAAGGTGGTCTGCGTCGGCAAGAACTACCACGATCACGCCGCGGAGATGGGCGGCGAGGCGCCGGCGGAGCCGCTGCTGTTCCTCAAGCCGAACACCGCGGTGATCGGCCCGGGCGACACCATCGTTCGTCCGACCGCGCTCTCGGAGCGGACCGAGTACGAGGGCGAGCTCGTCGTCGTGATCGGGCGCATCGCGAAGAACGTCGCCGCGGAGAACGCACACCAGTACGTCTTCGGCTACACCGTCGGCAACGACGTGACGGCGCGCGATCTGCAGCGCAGGGACGGCCAGTGGGCGCGTGCCAAGGGCTTCGACACGTTCTGCCCGCTGGGTCCGTGGATCGAGACCGAGGTGGATCTCGGCAGCGCGGAGCTCACCACCCGCGTCAACGGCGAGGTCCGCCAGCACGCGCCGCTGACCGACATGATCCATTCCGTCGCGGACATCATCGCCTACGCGTCCGCCGTGTTCACGCTCCTTCCCGGCGACGTCATCATGACCGGCACGCCGGCGGGCGTCGGCCCCTTCGAGGCCGGCGACACCGTCGAGGTGGAGATCAGCGGCATCGGAACCCTGCGCAACGCCGTGCGCGACGCTCTGCCCGCCTCGTGAGCGCGGCGGTCCTGACGCCCGACCAGCGGAACCGGATCCAGCGGCGCACGGTCGGCATCCTTTCGCTCGGCCAGGTGCTCGGCGGCGTCGCGTTCGGCGCGACGGTCTCGCTCGGAGCACTCCTGGCGAAGGACATCTCCGGCAGCGATGCCCTGTCGGGGCTCGCCACGGCGTCGGTCACCCTGGGCGCTGCGATCGCGGCCATCCCGCTCGCCCGCCTCGCCGGAACGCGCGGACGGCGTCTCGCCCTGACCGCCGGAAACCTGCTCGCCCTCGTCGGCATCGCGATCGTGATCACGGCCGCCGCCGTGCGCTCGTTCCCGCTGCTGCTGACGGGGATCGTGCTCATCGGCATGGGAAACGCGGGCAACCTCCAGTCCCGCTTCGCCGCGACCGATCTCGCCGCCCCGGCGCACCGCGGTCGCGACCTCTCGATCGTGGTCTGGGCGACGACGATCGGAGGGGTGGCGGGTCCGCTGCTCCTCGGCGCGGGCGAGCAGGTGGGACGAGCGATCGGGATGCCGCCGCACACCGGCTCCTATCTCTTCTCCCTCGTCGCCCAGATCGCCGCCTTCACGCTGTATCTCGTGGCGCTGCGGCCGGATCCGCTCCTCCTGTCCCGGGATCTGCCCGAGACGGGTTCCTTCGTCGGGGCGGTGGAACGGGTGGACCGTCCCGTGGCCGCGCGCTATGCGATCTTCGCGATCGCCGGATCCCACGTCACGATGGCCTCGGTCATGGCCATGACTCCCGTGCATCTCGTGAACATGACGATGGCCGGCATGCACCACTCCGGCTCCATGAGCGGCAGCGGATCGGCCGGCATGTCGGAGGTGGACGTGACCGTGCTGGTCGGCGTGACCATCGCCCTGCACGTCGCCGGGATGTACGGCCTCTCGCCCGTGTTCGGCATCCTCGCCGACCGGTGGGGGCGGCTGCGCACCGTGCTGCTCGGCCAGGTCGTGCTCGTCGCCTCGCTGTGCTTCGCGATGTTCGCGGGGGAGACCCCGTGGGGCGTCATGGTCGCCCTGATCCTGCTGGGACTCGGCTGGAGCGCGGCGACCGTCGCCGGGGCCGCCCTGCTCACCGAGGCGTCGGCGCCCGCGCTGCGCACGCGCAGGCAGGGGCGCAGCGACTCGCTGATGAGCCTGAGCGCAGCGGGCTGGGCGGTGCTCGCCGGGGTGATCCTGCAGACCTTCTCCTACGCGGGGCTCGCGATCGCCGCGCTGATCGTGGTCGTCGCGATCGTCGTGCTGTCGCCCCTCGGGAAGCGATGAGAGGACGCCCCGGATCCTGGAGCGGCGTCGGCGCGGCCTACGCGTCCTCCTACGCGGAGCTCTGCCGGGGGACCTTCCCCGCACTGCAAGCTCTCCTCGGTACTGGGGACGGGCGGACCCTCCTCGACGTCGGGGCCGGGACCGGTGAGCTCGCGGCGGCGTTCGCCGCCGACGGCTGGGCCGTCATGGCGCGGGAGCCCGAGCCGAGCATGCGGGAGGTCGCCGCGCGCCGTCATCCCGGGCTGCGTGCGGAGGGAGGGACCCTTCCTGCGCTTCCCGAGCGCGACGGCGCCTATGACGCGGTGGTCGCCAACTTCGTGCTCAATCATGTCCCCGATCCGCGGGCCGCAGCCGCGGAGCTGCGACGGGTCGCGCGCGGGGCGGCTGCCGCCACGATCTGGACCTCTTCGCCGTCGTGGCTGTGGGCCGAGGTGTGCGATCGGGCGGGCCTCGTCGCCGCGTCCGGCGGCCGGCTCCCGGCGGAGCTGGACTTCGAGCGGAGCGTCGACGGGTTCGCGGCGATGCTCGACGAGGGCGGATGGCCCGATCCTCGGGTGCGGGAGCTGCGCTGGATCTGGCGGGCCTCGCCGGAAGCGCTGTGGAGCTCGGTCGAGGGCGGGATCGCCGGCGCCGGCGCCTACTACCGTGCGCTCGGCACGCGTGATCGCGAGCGATTCCGGGCCGGCTTCGAGGAGGTGGTCGCGGCACGCTCGGTCGACGGTGTCCTGCCGCTGGAGCATGTGGCCGCCGTGGGCGTGGCGTACCTCGATCCGTCCCGGTGAGGCGGTGGGCGGCGAATGCGGTCGTCGGGGAGCGTGCGGCCCGCCAACTAGAATCGAAGGGCTATGGCTACTCCCGATCCCCGCACCACGACCGCGTCCGGTGCCGATGTCCGCGTCCGCTTCTGCCCCTCGCCGACCGGTCTGCCGCACGTCGGCATGGTCCGCACCGCGCTCTACAACTGGGCCTATGCCCGGCACACCGGCGGGAAGCTGGTGTTCCGCATCGAGGACACCGACGCGGCCCGCGACAGCGAGGAGAGCTTCCGTCAGCTCGTCGACGCTCTGACCTGGCTCAAGATCGACTGGGACGAGGGCGTCGAGGTCGGCGGCCCGCACGCGCCGTACCGGCAGTCGCAGCGCGGCGAGATCTATCAGGAGGTGATCGAGAAGCTCAAGGCATCGGGCGCGGTGTACGAGAGCTACTCGACGGCCGAGGAGATCGACGCCCGCAATGAGGCGAACGGGCGCGCCAAGCAGCTCGGGTACGACAACTTCGACCGCGACCTCACCGAGGAGCAGCGGGCGGCGTTCCGCGCCGAGGGGCGTCAGCCCGCGCTGCGCCTGCGCGTCCCGGACGAGGACGTCACATACGTCGACCTCATCCGCGGCGAGGTGACCTTCCCCGCCGGATCCTTCCCGGACTTCGTGGTCGTGCGTCCGAACGGCGCCCCGCTGTACACGCTGGTGAACCCCGTCGACGATGCGCTGATGGGCATCACGCACGTGCTCCGCGGCGAGGACCTCATGCCCTCCACCGCGCGCCAGCTCGCCCTCTACGGTGCCCTCATCGACGCCGGCGTCACGACGTTCGTGCCGCGCTTCGCGCACATGCCGCTCGTGCTGGGGGAGACCGGCAACAAGAAGCTGAGCAAGCGCGACCCGCAGGCCGACCTGTTCCTGCACCGCGAGCGCGGCTTCATCCACGAGGGCCTGCTGAACTACCTGGCCCTGCTGGGCTGGTCGATCGGCCCCGACCGCGACGTCTTCTCGCTCGAGGAGTTCACCGCGGCCTTCGACATCGTCAACGTCAACCCGAACCCGGCCCGCTTCGACCAGAAGAAGGCCGAGTCGATCAACGGCGACCACATCCGCACGCTGGAGCCGAAGGACTTCGCCGAGCGGATCCTGCCGTACCTGGCCGCCGCCGACGTATTCGACGGCGAGCCGACCCACGAGCAGATCGTGCTCGCGTTCCGCGCCGCTCCGCTCGTGCAGGAGCGGGTGCAGCTCCTCGGCGAGGTGCCCGGCATGCTCGGCTTCCTCTTCACCGACTCCGTGTCGTACGACGAGGACGCGCTCAAGGGGCTGCCCGCGAACGCCGCCGAGGTGCTGACGGCCTCCGCCGCCGCACTCGAACCCCTCGAGACCTTCACGCCGGACGCGATCCAGGGGGCGCTCTCCGCCGCGCTCGTCGACGAGCTGGGGCTCAAGCCCCGCGTCGCCTACGGACCGCCGCGCGTCGCGCTCACCGGCCGCCGGGTGTCGCCGCCGCTGTTCGAGTCGATGGAGCTGCTCGGCAAGGACGAGACCCTGCGCCGCCTGCACGCCCTGGCGGACTTCCTGGGCTGACCCTCGTCGGACGTCCTGCCATGCGCCGCGCATCGGGGCAAGCCCCTTGGCTTGTTCGCGACGCTCGGGTGGAATGGGCGTCGACGACGGAGGAGGATCCAATGGACGTGGAGGAAGTGAGGTCGGTGCCCGGGCTGCAGCTCGACCGCTATCTCGGGCTCTGGTTCGAGCAGGGGCGGCTGCCGTTGCGGTACGAGGACGACGACGCGACCGACGTGACCGCCGAGTACGCGCTGGCCGACGACGGCACGGTGCGGGTGGACAACCGCTGTCTGGATGGCGACGGCGAGCCGACGCAGGCGGTGGGGGAGGCGGAGCTCGACACCGAGCATGCGGGCCGGCTGCGCGTCACGTTCCTCCCCGAGGGGCTGCGGTGGATCCCGTTCACCCACGCCGACTACTGGGTGCTGCGCGTGGACGCCGAGTACCGGCACGCTCTCGTCGGAACCCCGGATCGCAAGCACCTCTGGCTCCTGGCACGTGAGCCCCGGGGCGACGAGGCCGTCCGGCGCGATTTCCTGGAGACTGCACGGGCACAGGGCTTCGATCTGTCCGACTGGATCGAGACCTCCCAGTCCGGCGAAGTGGTCGAGATCTGAGTGCGACGCGCGCGGGATCCGGCGCCGGTTTGGATCCCGTCGCGGGCTCGGGTAAGCTTGACTCTCGGTGCGAGGCCCTGGTTTCGCCCTTGGGGTATGGTGTAATTGGCAACACGGCTGATTCTGGTTCAGTTGTTCTTGGTTCGAGTCCAGGTACCCCAGCCAACAGAAGAAGCCCGGAAACACTGAGCAAAATCAGTGATCCGGGCTTCTGTCGTGTGAGGCGGCGGAACGGCGATCCCCTCCGAAACCCCTCCGCGTCTCGGCGGGGATGTCCGTTGTCTCGGCCATTATGGATCTCATGACGAACATCGACGGATTCTGGTCCTACGTGCATGCGGATGATGATGCGGAGTCCGGAAGGATCGCGCAGTTGGCGCGTGATGTCGTCGCGCAGTTTGAGATGTTGACAGGCGAATCGATCAGTCTGTTTCTCGACCGGGATCGGCTGCAGTGGGGTGATGACTGGAGACCCAAGGTTGACGCCAGCTTGTCCTCAATCGCCTTCTTCGTTCCGGTCATCACGCCGAGGTACTTCATGAGCAAGGAGTGTCGGCGCGAGCTGAACTACTTTGCTCGTCAAGCTCAGCGGCTGGGTATCGAAGAGCTTGTGCTCCCGGTGCTTTGGATCGATGTACCGGGATTGCACGACGATGAACCGACTGATGAGCTTCTGGCGCTGGTCAAACGGTTCCAGTGGTCAGACTGGACAACCTTGAGATTCTCTGATGTGGGTAGCGGCGAGTATCGCAAGGCAGTAGCGGAACTTGCCGCGCGGCTCGTTCAGGCGAACAGTGCTGCGGAAGCCGCGGCCAAGACCTTGGACATCGACAAGGTCGAAACGGAACCGGACGATGATGATCTCGGAACCCTCGACAAGCTCGGCGTGATGGAGGAATCGCTGCCGCAGATGACCGAGATTCTCAATCAGGTAGGCAGCACCATTGAAGAAATCGGTCTCGCGATGCAGGGCGCGACTGGCGAGATCCAAGCGAACACGAACCCCAATGCTGCTCTCGCAACGCGACTTCGCATCGCTCGCAAGTTGGCGGCTGAACTCGCCACCCCCGCCGCCTCCATCCGGAGTCTAGGAAACGACTTCTCGTCGGCGCTCAATGACGTAGATGAGGGCGTTCGCATCATCATTGGTCGTGCTCCCGAGGAAGTGGAGGACAACCCTCAGTCGCGCTCGGAGTTTGAGGGGTTCTTTGATGCGATCCGTGGGATGGTGGCGCAATCAGAGGTTGGGCTCGGGGCGGTCTCCAACATGATCGCGCAGCTTGAGCCGATCGAGAAAATGTCCCGAGACCTGCGCCAACCGTTGAGGACGTTGCGCGAGGGTTTGACCCTGTTCGTGGATGGTTTGACG
Source organism: Microbacterium sp. MMO-35 (assembly GCF_037147555.1). NCBI lineage: Bacteria > Bacillati > Actinomycetota > Actinomycetes > Micrococcales > Microbacteriaceae > Microbacterium > Microbacterium sp. MMO-35. The sequence goes on along the minus strand of NZ_JBBCVH010000009.1, from coordinate 63,701 downwards.
GTGATGAGAGGGTGGGTCGCTCTCATCGACGAGATCGAGCCGTTGCCCGGTGCCGAGGCTTGAACTAGCCGCCGATCTGCGCCACGGGCGCGACCGCGGGGCTACTGGCGAGGGCTGCGAGGCGGGCCATGTCGTCGGTGTGGTCGTCGCTGAACAGGTGCAGGTAGTGCTTGTACATGGTGCCGATGTCGGCGTGGCCCATGTACTTGGCGACGCGCTCAATCGGGATGCCCGCGGAGGCGCACGCGCTCGCGTAGAAGTGGCGGAGGTCGTGCCAACGCACGGCGGGGATGCGTAGCTCCTTCAGCGTGGCGAGGAAGTGCTTCCGGTAGAAGTTGTCCAGGTTGAACTGGATGTCGTAGTCGAGGGTGCCGCGCCCTCCGCTCCTGCCTCCGCGGCGACGTCCTGGCCAGAACATCGCGTCGGGGTCGTTGCCGTGAGGGTGCTGGGCGACGTGCTCTCGTAGACGCTCCACGAGTACGCGGTTCAGCGGCACCTTGCGGATGGAGTTCTTCGACTTCGGGGTGATGTACTGCCATCCGAGCTTCGGCTCGTACTGTGCCTGCCGTTGGACGTGGACATACGGCTGCCGCGCGAACAGGTTCACGTCGCGAATGCGCATGCCCATGAGCTCTCCGGCGCGGAGCCCCGTGTACGCGGCGAACTGCACCACGAGCTCATCCGGCTCCTCAACGTCCATGTACTCGACCACGGCGTTGACCTGTCCCGGCGTCAGGAGTGTCAGTTCATCGTGCTGGACCTTCGGAATCCGCACCGGTGCGCAGGGGGCCGCGGCTATGAGCCGGAGTTGGCTCGCTGATCTCCCTCGCGCTCATGGCGGAGTTAGGGATATCCGCGGAAGTTCAGCAGCGGCCGGCGTGGGACATTCTGCGACCGCCTTGTTGATGCGCAACCGATGCTGGTCGCCTCTCGCAATTGCCCTTCCATAGATGAAACCCCCGCTCCGTCGGGGGTTGTCTTGTGTGCGGAGGGATGGTCGCGCTCCGGACGCGCACAACGCGACAGGGGCGTCGCAGGAAGCGACGTCTTGCGGGATCCGCGGGAAAGCCGCGTGATGATCGAGGGGGATCGGGCTCTCTTCCACTGCACGGCTCGTGACACCGGGCACCACCTCGACGGCGGGTTCCAGATTCCTCGCCGTCGTGTCCCATCTCGCGTCGGTGTCCCTTCGGAGCCGCTGTGCGCGTCCCCCAGGGTGCGCGGGGGTGCGGTCGGATCAGCTGCCGGCCGCACCCCTCTTCGCAGCCGACCGCGTTCGTCGGGGCCGCAGCCGACATCTCGGCTGGAAGCACGTCGGCGGACGGATACGCTCGTCTCATGCCGTCTCGACGTCCTCTGATCGCCGCCGTGCCGGTGCTGCTTGCCGCGGCAGGGGTCCTCACGGCATGCGCACCGGCCTCGGCGCCACAGGCCTCAGTAGTGTCCGCCTCGACATCGCCCGCCGCGGCACCGGTCGAGGTCGCGAGCGCCGGCGGCGACGGGTGGGTGGTCGTGATGTTCGAGGATCGACCCGCGGAGTTCGACACGGGGCTCATGGACGCACTCCTGGAGACGGAGCTGGCCGCCGATGAGGCGCTCGGCCTGGCGAATGCCGGAGCGATCGACGGCAACGACGTGGGAGCAAACGGCTACGAGCTCTACTTCATCGGTGACGATCCGATGGTGATGTGGCGGGTGCTGGAGCCCGTCTTCGCGGCCGCGCCGGTGGCCTGGACGCGCGTGGAGCTGCGGAACGGCCTCGACGACACCTCACCCACGGTCCTCGTCCACGACTGAGTCTCGGCCGGCGCGGGCCTCGTCGACAGTCGAGAGCCGACCGATCGTGTTCCCGGTCTTGTTCGTGAACCAGACGGATGCTCCGTCAGGCCCGGGCTTGATGTCGAAGGGGCCGTCGACCTGCGGGGCCGTGCCCGCCGTCGTCCATGAGCCGTCCGCCGGATCGAATCGTACGATCGTGTTCGCGGCGGTGTCCGCGATCCACAGGGCGCCGTCGGGGCCGAGGCAGACGCCGTCGGGCTCCTGCAGCGAGGCCGTCTCGCATCGCTCCAGCGAGCCTTCGGGATCGGAGGGATCGAAGGAGAGCAATCCCGCGGGCGCCCGGGCGGTGAACCAGACCCGGCCGTCGGCGCCCGGGAAGATGCGGCGGGGAGCCGGTGCGCGAGGGACCTGGGCCTACGGACGATCCGGATCCGCGCGTGAGGCGCTCAGGAAGAGATCCGGATCCACGGGACGCTGCGCGCGGGGGAGCTTCGCGACCACGAGACGGTACGCCTCGGTGACGAGCTCCTCCACGAGATCCTGCTCGAGCGTGCCGTCCGCCTGCAGCGTGATCCAGTGCCGCTTGTTCATGTGATACCCCGGGACGATGGCCTCGAACGTCTCGCGCAGAGCCTCCGCGTCCTCCGGCGCGGACTTGAGCGTCACCGAGGTGCGGCCGGTGGAGGACATCGCCATGAACATCCGCTCGCGCACCCGGTAGACGTCGACTTCGGGGCCGAACGGCTGGTCGACGGTCGTGTCGGGGAGCTCGTCGGCGCGCGCGGCCGCCCACAGCCGCAGCTCCTCGCCGCTCATGGGCGCGTGCGTGCGTCGATGAGATCCGACACGCGCTTCACCTCGGCCGGGTCGGCATCCCGTGCGAGGGCGACGCAGTGATCCATGACCGCCGGACGGTAGCGCACGGGGAAGGTCTGCCCCGGTGCGAGCCGGGCGAGCTCGGTGATCGTGAAGTCCTCGTCGGCGATGCCGCGGAAGGCGGCGCCCTCCGCGGTCCGCACATCCAGCATCAGCACGAGACGCGGATTGCTGTTCACCTCGCGCCAGCCGACGAGGACGCCGATCGCGAGCGCGCCCGTGCGCAGCTCCGCGGTGCGCCGGCGCGCGTCGCGGCTCAGCAGCGGGTTCGGCGCGACACCGGGGAAGTCCGGACCGACGCCGAGCGCTTCCCGTGTGAGATCGGGGCGCAGCCGCTCCATCATGTCGTCCATCCGCTGCTTCTTCGCGTTCTTCCGTCTGAACACCGGCCCCTCCTTCCACGCCACTGCCTCGGAGGACGGCGGTCGTCGTTGCCGTGAGTCTACGGGGCGGCTCGCCGCCGATCCGTTGCCCTCGGTCCAGAAACCGTGCCATTCTCGTTTGCACGTCAGCGCCGATGCCCGGAGCCGCGATGCGACCCGCCCACCGGCGATCCACGGTGATGAGGGGGAACGCATGTCACGGACGGAAGCCACGAATCTCACGCACGACCAGGATCACGGGGCCGAGCACGACGCCGAGCAGGAGGGCTACAAGAAGAGCCTGAACCGGCGCCAGGTGCAGATGATCGCGATCGGAGGCGCGATCGGAACGGGCCTGTTCCTCGGATCCGCATCCCGCCTGCACAGCAACGGACCCGCGCTGGTGCTCAGCTACGCCTTCGTCGGCGTGATCGCCTACTTCTTGATGCGGGCGCTCGGCGAGCTGGTGCTGTACCGGACGACCTCCGGGGCGTTCGTGTCCTGGATGCGCGAGTTCTTCGGCGAGAAGGCGGCCTACTACACGGGCTGGATGTACTGGACGAACTGGGCGCTCACCGGCATCGCCGAGCTCAGTGCCGTCGGCCTCTACATCCAGTACTGGTGGCCGCAGATGCCCACCTGGGCTACGGTGCTCATCGCCCTCGCCGTGGTGCTCGTGGTCAATCTGCTGTCGGCGAAGGCCTTCGGCGAGTTCGAGTTCTGGGCCTCGGTGCTCAAGGTCACCGCGATCATCGTCTTCCTCGTGGTGGGCCTCGTCGTGGTCGTGCTGAGCCTCGATGTCGGCGGACATCGCGCCGGCGTGCAGAACCTCTGGTCGAACCCCGGCGGCTTCTGGCCGACCGGCGACGGTTTCGCCTGGTACGGCCCGATCATCGTGATGTCCGGCGTCGTCTTCGCCTACGCCGCGATCGAGATGGTCGGCATCGCGGCCGGCGAGATGGAGGATCCGAAGCGCGAGGTGCCGAAGGCGGTCAACGCGGTCATCGTGCGCATCGCGGTCTTCTACTGCGGTGCACTGCTGCTGCTCGTGTGCATCCTGCCGACGAGCGAGTTCACGCCCGGCATCAGCCCGTTCGTGACCGTGTTCGGCCGGATGGGGATGCCGTGGATGGCGAACGTGATCCAGGCGATCCTCATCGTCGCCGCCATGTCGTCGCTGAACTCAGGGCTGTACACGACCGGCCGTGTGCTGCGCAGCCTCGGCATGGCGAAGCAGGCTCCGGGATTCACGCTGAAGATGAGCCAGTCCGGGGTGCCGTGGGCCGGCATCGTGATGACCGCGGTCGTGTACGTGTTCGGGTCCATCCTCAACGCCGTGAGCCCCGACGCCTTCGAGATCGCGCTGGAGGCCGCCTCCATCGCTGTCGTCTTCACCTGGGGCACGATCTTCGTCTGCCAGCTGCGTCTGCGCAGGCTCAGCGATCGAGGGGTTCTCCCCGCCAGCACGTTCCGTGCGCCGGGCACGCCGTGGACGAGCTATCTGGGGCTGGCGTTCCTCGTGTTCGTGATCGTGGGCATGGCGATCTCGGGCTGGCAGGCCTCGCCGTACTTCTGGCACAAGACCGGGTTCGTCGTGGTGGTCGTGGGGATCCCGGTGCTCTTCGTGATCTTCGAGATCGGCTGGCTCATCGTGAAGGGCCGGGTGTCGGCGCATACCGATGGCCGGATGCTCAGCAAATGGACCGACACCGGTCTGCGCTACCCGCCCCAGCCCGCCGGGCCGCGCACGGAGTCGATCGCGGCCATCGGCACGGTCCAGTTCGACGTGCACGAGCGGGATGACGACCCCGACGACGGGGGCATCGAGATCGGGCCCGTGGAGATCGACGTGCACGAGTGGGACAACCTCGACGAGCCGGACAGGAATCCGCCTGACGGCACGGGCAAGAGTGAAGGGGGACGGTGACATGCGCCGTCACGCGATCGCCGCGGCCGTCCTCGTCGCATCGGCCGTGCTCGTCTCCGGCTGCTCGTCGACGCCGCCGAAGAGCACCGGCGACAACAACGCCACCGGATCCGCCACGGTGACGATCGGCATCGCCGACGACCTCCCCGGAGTCAGCCTCAAGACCGACGCCGGCTACGCGGGGTTCGACATCGACACCGCCAACTACGTCGCGGGGAAGCTCGGGGTGCCGACGAAGAACATCACCTGGCAGCGCATCGAGCAGTCGGAGCGGGTGAGTGCGCTGACGTCGGGCAAGGTGGACCTCGTCGTCTCGACGTTCTCGATCACCGCGGAGCGGGAGAAGGAGATCGCCTTCGCAGGACCGTACTTCGTCGCGCATCAGGATCTGCTCATCCGTCGCAACGACGACACGATCTCGGGCCCGCAGACGCTGGACGGCAAGAAGGTCTGCGCGGCCGCGGGCACCACCTCGATCGACTACCTCACCGCGCACTACGAGGGCAGGATCACCGTTGTGAAGGTGCCCTCCTGGTCGGAGTGCGTGCGCGACCTCGCAGCGGGGACGGTCGATGCGGTGTCGACGGACGACCTGATCCTGGCCGGATTCGCGGCGCTTCCCGAGTACAAGGGCGTGCTGCGCGTGATCGGCAAGGGGTTCACCGACGAGAACTACGGCATCGGCATGGCGCAGGGCGACAGTCGCCTCGGCACCGTGCGGTCCGCCCTGAAGGAGTACATCTCGTCCGGAGCCTGGAAGGCGTCGCTCGATGCGAACATCGCGCCATCCGGGTACGCGATCCCCGCTCCGCCGACGGTGAAGTAGCGCGGACGCGACGACGCCCCTCCGAAGCGGAGGGGCGTCGCCTGCGGCTCAGAAGACCGGGACGCCGGCGCGCGTGAGCTGCCAGTTCACGACGTGGAACTCGGCCGGGTCGATGACCCCGGCGGCCGAGGCGTAGGCCACGATCGCCTCGCGGATGGCGACCTGCGCGTTGTACACGACGGGTGCGGTGGCGATGTGCGGGAAGCCGCCGCCGCCGGACTGACGGTAGTTGTTCACCGCGACGACGAACTTCTGCGCGGGATCCACCGGTGAGCCCTGCCAGGACAGGTTCGCGATCCTGGAGCCCTGCGGCTGGGCGATGTCCACGTCGTAGGTGACCCCGGAGAACTGGTCGTAGTTGTAGTCCGGGGTGCTCAGCGCGTTGGTCCAGCTCGCGGGGTCGACCGCAGCGGCAGGGGACACCTGCTGGAAGTACTTCGCCGAGTACTCGAGGTAGTCCTTGATCTGCGCACCGGTCAGCACCGACGCCATGAGGGTGTTGTCGTAGATGTACAGCCCCGCGACGTCGCGGATCGTGACCTCGCCCGCCGGGAAGGTCGCCAGGCGGTTGAACGGCGCGGCGATCGAGACGATCGGCAGGGCCGCTTCCGGAGTGCCGGCGATCGCCTTCGAGACCGTGTCGACCTGCACGGTGTTGACGTAGTCGAGGATCGCCGTGTCCTTCCAGCAGGACTCGGCCGCGGAGAGCTCCTCGGTCGAGGTCGCCACCGGCTTGTTGACGTAGGCGACGACAGCGTCGTGCTGCTTCTGGACGAGCGCGACCATCGCGGGATCGTCCTGCACGGTGTTGGTGTTGAGGTTCGTGGACTTGCGCGAGACGACCGTCCACTTGCCCTTGACCTGCTGGAGCTCGATGTCGAAGACGCTCAGGCGCTGCCCCCAGCACATCGGCTCGCTGAGCACGACCTGCTGGCCGGTCTGCGCGTTCGTCACGAAGCGCTGCGGGATGTCCTTGTGCGCGTGGCCGAACAGGATCGCGTCGATGCCCGGTACCTGCTCGGCGAGGATCCCCGCCGCATTCTCGTTCGGCAGATCGGTGCCGTACGACGACGTGCCGCTGTCGCCGGAGTGCACGCTGACGACGAGCAGATCGACGCCCTGGTCGCGGATCACCGGCACCCAGCGCTTGGCGGTCTCGACGATGTCCAGCACCTCGAGCTTGCCGCTGACGTTGGCCTTGTCCCAGATGACGATCCCGGGGTTGGTGAGTCCGAGCACGCCGACGCGGATCGGCTTGGCGCCCTTCAGGTTCAGGGTCTTGATCGTGTACGGCGTGTACGCCGGAACCGTGGTCCCCGCGCGCACGGCGTTGGCGCCGAGCACGGGCGCCTTCATCTGCGAGATCCAGGTGTCGAGGAAGTCGAGGCCGTAGTTGAACTCGTGATTGCCGAGGGCGACGGCGTCGTAGCCGAGAGCGTTCATCTGCGCGGCCATGGGATGGGTCGCACCGGTCTTCGTGATGGGCTCCACCGTTGCGTAGTAGAAGCCCAGGGGAGTGCCCTGGATCGTGTCGCCGGCGTCGAAGAGCAGGGTGTGGTCGCGCCCCCGGTCGGCGCGGATCTGCTTCACCACGCTCGCCACGCGCGAGAGGCCGACGACGTTGCCGGCCTTGTCGCTGTACGCCGCGTCCGTGTAGTAGTCCCAGTTCAGGGCATGCGAATGGAGGTCGGACGTGCCCATGATGGTGATCGTGACGGACTTGCCGATGCCGCCGGCGGCGGCCGAGGCCTTCTCGGGGGTCGCGACCCACCCGGCGGCGGCGAGGGCGCTCGCCGCCGTGACACCCGTGAGGAATCCTCGTCGATTCAGTCCGGAACGGTGCTCCTGCGCGGCCTCGTCCGGAACCGCGCAGGAGCACCAGCGGGGTTCGGGGGCGGCGGCGTGACGGTGCAGATGTGTTTCATCAGTCATGAAGTCCGATGCAATCACGCCCGGAGAACCGGGACAACAGTGCGCGGGTGAACACTCGACGATCGCGCGTATGAGCGGATCCGTGCTGCGTGCGTGCGCGATCGAGCGGAGCGACTCCGGTCGATGAGGTGGCGCTCGCTCGTGGGCTGATCCGCATCAGCGCAGTTTTAGCTAACCTGGTTAGACACTCTGTGAAGGAGCTGATCCCATGACGCGAGTCGTCGTCACCGGCGCAACCGGATACATCGGCGGGCGCCTGGTCCCGCAGCTGCTCGACGCAGGCTACGAGGTGACCTGTCTCGTGCGCTCGGCGTGGAAGCTCACGGACGTCCCCTGGCGGGATCGGGTGCGGATCGTGCCCGCCGACCTCTCGACCGGGGAAGGGGTGCGCGCCGCGATGGAGGGAGCGGAGATCGCGTACTACCTCGTGCACTCGATGAGCTCGGGGGGCCACTTCGCCCAGGCCGAACGCGCGCAGGCCGAGACGTTCGCAGCGGCGGCCGCCGACGCCGGCGTCCGGCGCATCGTCTACCTCGGCGGGCTGCATCCCGCCGAGGGACGGCTCTCGACGCATCTCGCATCGCGAGCGGCCGTCGGACGCGTCTTCCTGGACTCGCCGGTCCCCGCGATCGTCTTCCAGGCCGGGATCGTGATCGGATCCGGGTCCGCCTCGTTCGAGATGATCCGTCACCTCACCGAGGTTCTGCCGTACATGCCCGCACCGCGCTGGGTGCGCAACCGGGTCCAGCCGATCGCCGTCCGCGACGTGCTGCGCTATCTCGTGCGGGCCGCGAGTCTTCCCGAGGGGCTCAACCGCACCTTCGACATCGGCGGCCCCGACGTGCTCCGCTACGGGCAGATGATGAACGGGTACGCCGTCGAGGCGGGGCTGCGGCAGCGGCCGATCGCGGCGCTGCCCGTGCTCACGCCCTGGCTCGCGTCCCAGTGGGTGAACCTGGTCACCCCCGTGCCGCGGGCGCTCGCCGTGCCGATCATCGCGTCCCTGCAGAACGACTGCGTGGCACAGGAGCACGACATCGACCGCTACGTGCCCCCGCCCGAGGGTGGGCTGCTCCCGTACCGGGTGGCGGTGCGGCTGGCCCTCCGGCGCGAGCGGGCCGGGGAGGTCGAGACCAGCTGGCAGAACGCGACGGTCGCGGGCGCTCCGAGCGATCCGCTCCCGAGCGATCCGGAGTGGGCGGGACAGGTCGTGTTCACGGACGAGCGCGAGCGCCGCAGCACGGCGTCGCCCGAAGCGGTGTGGCGCGTGATCGAGTCGATCGGCGGGGTGAACGGGTGGCATTCGGCGCCGCTCGCCTGGGCCGCGCGGGGGTGGATCGATCGCCTCTCGGGGGGTGTGGGGATGACCCGCGGGCGTCGGCACCCCTCCCGCCTGAACACCGGTGACGTGGTCGACGTCTGGCGGGTCGAGTCGATCGTGCGAGGGCACGATCTGCGACTGCGGGCGGAGATGCGGATGCCCGGACGAGGGTGGCTCGAACTGAGCGTGCGCCCGGACGACGAGGGCAGTCTGTATCGTCAGCGGGCGGTGTTCTTTCCCCAGGGACTCGCCGGGCGGCTGTACTGGGCCGTGCTGCTGCCGTTCCACGGGATCATCTTCAGCGGGATGGTCGCGAGCATCCTCCGCGAGGCCGAACGCGACCCGGACCGCGAGCCCGGGGAGCGGCAGCGGACCGCCGGTTCCGGTGCGGACACCGCTCCGCGGGGAGAGAAGAGCCCGTGAGCCTCCCGGGCGCCCGCCCGCGGGTTCTTCAGGGCAGCAGGTCGATCAGCTGCTGCTCGATGCTCCGGCCGTCGGCCCGCACGGTCAGCCCCTGCTCATAGCACTCGAAGAGCCGGGGATCGATGTAGCTTCCGCGCGCCACGGACGGCGTGTTGCCGAGGGCGACCGCCGTCTCCTCGACGGCCATCCGCTCGGCTCGACGGCGTGCGCGCTCGGTCCGGGCGGCGCCGGTGCGCGCGAGGCTGCGCGCGGCGATGACGGTCGCGTGGATGGTGCGGAAGTCCTTGGCGGTGAAATCGCCGCCGGTGCGGGCGCGGACGTCCTCGTTGATGTCGGCGGGGCGCACCCGATGCCACCGGCCGTCTTCCTGCCAGGCCAGCAGCCGGGTCCGCGGCCGGGGCCCGCGGAGACGGAGCCGCTCCAGCACCGCGGCGAGGTCGGGATCCTCGAGCTCGGTCTCCCAGGCGACCCGGCTCTTGCCGCGGAAGCGCAGCCGCACGGTCTCGCCGTCGACCGTCACGTGCCGGGCGCGCAGGGTGCACAGGCCGACGCTGCCGTGTCGTTCGGCGTACTTCTCGGATCCGATCCGGAGCAGCGCGACATCGAGCATGCGGAAGCCGGCGGCGAGGACCGTCGGCCGGGCCGTCCCGCCGGACCGGAGGTCGCGCGTGACGGAACGGCGCGCGGCGGGCAGCGCCCGGGCGAGATCCAGGGCGCGGTCGAACTTCGCCTCCGCCGCCCGGCGCGCCCACTCGGGGTGGTACCGGTACTGGGTGCGGCCCGCGGCGTCGACGCCGGTGGCCTGGAGGTGGCCGTCCTGGTGCGCGCAGATCCAGACGTCCTCCCACGCCGGCGGGATCGCGAGCGCGCGGATGCGCTCGATCGTCCGGGCGTCGCCGATGTGGCGACCTCGGGCGTCGCGGTACTCGAACCCCCGTCCGCGCCGGATCCGGCGGATGCCCGGCTCCTGTCCGTCCACGATCCGCAACGCCATTCCCGGCCCCCTTCCATCGCCCGGGCGGGATCGCTCCGGCCCGCGGCCGATCCTGCCGCGCCACGGCCGGGCCGGCAACGGGCTTGCGCGGGAGGGAGCGATCTGCACCGCAGCCCCGCGAGCTCTCGAGATCTCGCCCGAGGTGCGCAATCCGAATTCTCGGGGACTCCGAAGAAGAGGTGAGCGGCACCCCGCCGCCGAATCGAGGAGGAGCAATGCGTTCGTCACCGAACCGTCTGATCGCCGTCATCTTCGGCGCCGTCTACATCGTCGTCGGAGCACTCGGCTTCGCCGTCACCGGAGGAGTCTCCTTCCTGGCAACTCAGGGAGGGATGCTGCTCGGGATCTTCATGGTCAATCCGCTGCACAACGTCGCGCATCTGCTGATCGGCGCGGCTCTGCTGGTCGCGGGCCTCGTGTCCACGCCGGCGGCGAAGGGCACCAACACCGTCGTCGGAGCCGCCTATCTGCTGCTCGGCATCGTCGGGTTCTTCCTGGTGGGCACGGCGGCGAACATCCTCGCGCTGAACACGTTCGATCACTTCCTGCACCTCGCGAGCGCCCTGCTGCTGCTCGCGGTCGGGCTGGGCGTCGAGCGCAGCGCGCCGCGCGGGGCGACGGCCTGAGGTCGTCGTGCTGCGCACCTGGCCCGCTCTGCTCGCGTGGGGAGCGGGGCTGATCCACCTCGCCATCGGCGCCTCGATCGTCGCGCCGTCGGGTGGCGCGGCGTCGGCGCTGTGCGCGCCGATGCTGGTGGTCGGCGCGGTCGAGCTCGGCTGGGGAATCGCCGTGCTGCGGGCCGGGCGGATCATCGGCGGGCGAGGGGCGGCGACGGGCGCGATCGCGGCGGTGCTGCTCGGTGCGGCGTCGCTCGGGGGCGGCGCGCCGGTCGGCGCCGTCGCGATCTCGTCGGCGCTCGCCGTCGTGGGGGGATCCATGGCGGCACGTGCAGCGCGAAGAGGGGAGCAGCCGGCGGCCTCGGGGGAGGAACCGCCCAGGGCGCCGCGTCTGCGGGCGGCGGGGATGGCCGTGGGGGTCGTCCTCGTCGCCGCGCTGGCGACGCCCGCCCTCGCGCTGACCGACGCGGCCGGGCGCGGAGCAGGACACGACCACGGCGGGGACCTGGTCGTCGTCGATCCGCACAGCGGGCATTGAACCGGAGGGGGGACGGATACGACGAAGCCCCCGCCGTGGCGGGGGCTTCGTCGTATCCGGGGTCGGGTCAGAAGACGTTCGACTCCAGCCAGGCGAGCGGGTCGATCGCGCTGTCGTTGATGTGCACCTCGAAGTGCAGGCAGGAACCGACGGTCCAGCCGGTGTTGCCCACGCGGCCGAGGTACTGGCCGGCGGTGACGCACTCGCCGGTCTGCACCGCGCGGGTGCCGTAGTCCATGTGCCCGTAAAGGGTCGAGACGGCATTGCTTCCGGAGAGCGCCGGGTGGGCGATCTCGACGGTGACGCCGTACCCCTGGTAGCTCTCCGACGACAGCGTGACACAGCCGTCGGCGGCCGCGTAGATCGGGGTGCCGATGGGGGCGGCGAAGTCCTGGCCCATGTGGCTGCGGCCGGTGCGCGGAGCGCCGAAGCCGTCGGTCAGCGTGTAGGAGCCCGCGGCCATGGGGTAGATGACCTGGCCGGGCTTGGCGATGGACGCGACCCCGGTGCGCGCGGCGGCTGCGGTGGCGGCCTGCATCGCGCTGAGCTCGGTCGGCGTCGTCGCGGTGAACGTGCCGTGCACCTGGACGTCGGGCAGTACGCCCTCCGCCGTGGTGAACGACTGCGCGCGGATGTCGGCGGAGGCGCTGCCCGCGGCCTTCGCGTCGCTCGCGCGGACCATGCCGAGCGCCGGAAGCGCGGTGCCGACAACGAGGGCGGAGATCGCCAGGGCGGCGCCGGTGCTGCGGCTGAAGTTCTTGACGCTCCGACGCGGGCGCTTGCCGGCCGGGACGACGTGTGCGGGCAGCTGCTCGGGAGCTGCCGAACGCGCGGGCGGCGTGGTGGCCTGCGGCGGTGCGGGGATGCGCGCCTGCGGCGCGGTGGGGTCTGCGGTGCGGCGGGCGGAGAATGCGCTTCCGTCTGCGGTGGGGGCGCTGGCGGCGACCTGGGCGGCGGCCTGCTCGCGCAGCTCACGGCGCGAGCGGGGCGCGGCGGACCCGGCGGTCGCGGACGGGGATCCTGCGGAATGGGCAGAGGGGAGCTCGGTCTCGGGGGCTCGCGAACTGATGATGTGCTCCTCGGGCAGCGGAGGGGGGGGAGTGTGACGACTCCGCATTCGGGGGCACGGAGTGGTGTTACAACTCCGTAATAATACGGATGGTTCCTGAGAGTTCCATACATTGACCCCCGAACGCGCGTCTCGGCGTGGCGCGTCCGGGTGCGTTCAGTGCTCCCCGCCGCGGTTCGTGATTGTCTGCATGAGCGCCAGATACTCCTTCGGCGTCGCCTCCGGAAGGTAGGCGCTGCCGATCGCCATTCCGATCCTCGGCAGTTGCGCGGGGTCGGCGTAGGCCATGTAGATGGTCTCGTAACGCGGATTGAACTTGCTCTTGAAGCGGAACAGCGAGGTGAACCCGTAGGCGGGCTCCAGCATCTCGCCCAGCCAGCCGAGCAGACGCGACATGACCGTCGGATCCGGGGCCTCTTCGCCCGGCTTGGTCGCGAGCGGTGCTCCGGACAGGCTCATCACCTGAGCTCCCTGCTCCTTCATGTGCAGCGCGGCGGACGCGATGACGAACTCCATGATGCCCGGCATGGCTCCGTCGCTGCGGCGCATGAAGTCGATGGTCCAGCCGGTGATCCTCCCGTCGGTCCAACTCGGCAGCCAGCTCGTGGTCGCCTCGATCCCGCCGTCCTTGTTGATCGCGAGGAAGATCCCGACGTCCGAGTCCTTCAGCTCTTCCATGCCGCCGAGCGTGAAGCCCATCTCGGGGAGCTTCTTGTGCGCCACCCACTCCTCGCTGACCGCGGTGATCTCGCGCGAGTAGCGGGAGGGCAGGTCGTGCCAGGTGGACCAGAGGGTGGTCATCCCCTCGCGCTCGCCGCGATTGAGCGGCTGGCGCACCTTCTGCCAGGCCTTGCCGGTGAGCTCGAAGCCGGGGAGGTCCAGGACCGTCTCCTCGCCGACGGACATGTACTGCCAGCCGAAGGACTGGAAGATCGGCAGATAGCGCTCGTGGAAGCTGTAGAAGCAGGCGGACCAGCCCTGCGCCTCGCAGTATCCGATGAAGCCCTCGATGGTGTCCCGCTCCGCACCCTCGGGGCACACGGGATCCGACATCGTCAGTGCGACCTTGTTGATGACCCGGTAGGCGATCGCGCCCCGTCCGTCCGGGGTGAACCAGTGGGTGTTGCCCGTCCAGGTGCCCATGAACCCGAGCGTGCCTCCGCCGCCGTCCCGCAGGAGCGCACGGAATCGGGCCTCCTCGATCGCGAGACTGGAGACGTGCGTCGCCCGGAACAGGCGGATCGCGGCGAACACGAAGACGATCCAGAACGGCACGCCGATCCACTGGTAGACGACGAGCGCCGCGCCGTCGACGGGGATCCCCGCATCGGCGATGTCGGGAAGGAGCCCGGGGGAGACGAAGGGACGCACGAGATCGGCGAGGAGCTCGCCGATCGAGGGCTGTCCATCGAGATAGTTGTCGCCGTCGATGAGGCCGATCACGACGTAGATCCCCGCGCACACGACGAAGGCTCCGACCACGGTCGCCGTGAAGCGGCGCACGGCCGCGCGCGGAGCCGTGACCTGGAACCGGCGTCGGGTGAGCAGAAGCAGCGCGATCACCCCGATCGGCACGAGGACGGCGAGGATCATGGCGATGCCGTCCTCGATGAGCAGATTGCCGCGGGCCTTGTCGTCGAGAAGATCATTGATCCCCACCGCGGTGGCGGTGAGCACGGCGACCGCGGCGTTGACCACCAGCGCCATGATCCACGCCGCGCGGCGTCCGGTGCGCAGCCCCCACGCCGCCAGCAGCGTCAGCACCAGCGGCACCAGGCTGATCAGGAACGGGCCAGGGCCGGACTGCAGGATCGCGGCCGCCTGGCGCGTGCAGTCCGCGGTGAAGTCCTGGACGCAGGACTTGTCCATCGGCTGCGCCTCGACGGGGGAGAAGCCGGAGACGACGAGCCCGAGCGGGGCGTACCACGATCCCGAGACGAGCACGATGATGGGCCCCAGACCGGTCGCGCCGACGATGGCCGCGACGAGGGTGCGCACCTCGCGGTACGAGCTGCGATGCCAGGAGGGGCGCACGGTTCCACGCGCGAGCACCGCGCCGAGGATGAGCCCCAGCACGCCGGAGAGGAGCCGGAACACGCTGTCGCTGTCGGCGGCGTACAGCGCGAACATGAGGAGGAGCGTAAACCCGACGACGCGGATCCGGCGCTGCCACAGCGCCGGGGCGAAGGCGGACGCCGCCATGAGCAGGCCGACGGTCCCGATCGTCGGATCGGCGACGAGATCGAAGCTGGCCAGCACGCCCCACTGCGATCCCCAGGAGACCAGGAGCGCCTGCGATCCGACGCCGATCAGGATCCCGAGCACGCCGGTGACGAAGAACACCCACACGCTCCGGACGGAGCCGGGCGTGCGCTCGGCGTATGCGCCGGCCGTGAGGATCAGCGCGATCGCCAGGAGCCCGCCGACCACCGAATCGCCGAACAGCAGGGCAGTGAACGGGGTCCACCACAGTCCCTGATCGACGGTGGTGCCCTCCCCGGCGGCGAGCTCTGCGGGGAAGCGCCCGAGGAACGTGCCGGTGACGAAGCCCATCGCGACCACCAGCACGGCGAGCGCCGCGGCGAACGGGGCGCCGCGCAGGTAGGCGAGCACGGCGCCGAGCCAGGGGGGAGTCGGACGCGGGGGCGAGGTGGGCGGGACGGCGGTGCCGGCCGAGACGTCGTCGGTCATGCGGTTGCCCTCTCTGGCGTGAGCGTGCGGCCCGGGGATGCGGCCGAAGCCGGGACCACTTCTCAGAGTGCCGAAGGTCCGGGGCGTTGTACAGTCGCCGGGTCCAGGGCGGGGTCGGTCCTCAGGGCATCGCGACGAGCCCGGAGCCCTCGCGACGTTCGAACACGAGCTGCGTCTCCGTGGCGCGCACGACCGCGTGCACGGTGATGCGCTCGAGCACGATGTCCCGGAGCGCGGCGGCGTCGGCCACCGCGACGTGCACGAGGAAGTCGTCGGCGCCCGCGATGTGGAAGACCTGGAGCACCCCTTCCGTCGCGGCGAGGGCGTCGAACAGGGTCTCGACGCCCGCCTTGCTGTGCGCGCCCAGCCGCACCCGGATCACGGCCTGCACGGGCCGGCCCAGGGCCGCGGGATCCAGGAGGAGGCGCAGTCCGAGGATCACGCCGCGCGCCCGCAGGGAGCGCAGCCGGAACGCGCACGTGGAGGCGGGGATGCCGAGCCTCGACGCCAGCTCCTTGATCGGCGTGTCGGGGCGTTCGGACAGATCGGCGATGATGCGCAGGTCGAGCGCATCGACGGTCTGCTGTCCAGGGGTCAAGATCCGCTCCTTCCGAGCGCGCACCGTTGCTCTGACAGCAAGAATGTCAGACCAGACACGCGTCTGCAGCAATGGGGGTCGCAGTCTGATGCGCGGGGAGGGATGCTGAGGAGCATGATCGATGACGATTCCCTGAACGAGACCCCGCTGCACCCTGCGACCGTCGCGGTGCACGCGGGTCGTGCCGACCTGGCGGCTCTGGGCGTGCATGCGGCGCCGATCGATCTCTCCACCACGAACCCGCTCCCCGACATCCAGCACGGGGGCGACTCCTACGAGTCGATGGCGAACGGCGGGCACCCGCTGCCGGACGGAGGGAACGTGTACGCGCGGCTGTGGAACCCCACGGTCGCCCGGTTCGAGGAGGGCCTCGCCGAGCTCGAGCACGCCGAGTCGGCGGTCGCCTTCTCCAGCGGCATGGCGGCGATGACCGCGGCGATCCTCTCGCACACGACGGCGGCGGGCAAGCATCACATCATCGCCGTGCGCCCGCTCTACGGCGGCACGGACCATCTGCTCGACTCCGGGCTGCTCGGCGCGGAGACGAGCTTCTGCACGGAGGGCGAGGTGCACGCGCACCTGCGCCCCGACACCGGCCTGATCGTGGTGGAGACCCCGGGCAATCCGACCCTCGATCTGGTCGACATCGCGGCGGTCGTCGCTCAGGCGGGGGAGGTGCCGGTGCTCGTCGACAACACCTTCGCGACGCCGCTGCTGCAGAACCCCCTCGACCTGGGCGCGGCGATGTCGCTGCACAGTGCCACCAAGTACCTCGGCGGGCACGGCGACGTGATCGCCGGGGTCATCGCCTGCTCGGAGCAGACCGCACAGGCGCTGCGACGCGTCAGGGCGATCACCGGAGCGCTGCTGCATCCGCTCGGCGCCTACCTCCTGCACCGCGGGCTCGCGACGCTGCCAGTGCGGATGGAGCGCCAGCAGCGCTCCGCCGAACAGGTCGTCGCATGGCTTGCCGAGCACCCCGCCGTGGCGGAGGTGCGGTACCCCGGGATCGGGGATGAGCGCGGTCTCATCCCGCGCCAGATGCGCGGCGGCGGAGCGATGATCGCGGTGCGGCTGCGCGGAGGGTATGCGGCCGCCGAGGCCTTCACGGGTTCCGTGCGGCTGTTCACGCACGCGGTGTCGCTGGGCGGCGTGGACTCGCTCGTGCAGCACCCGGCGGCGCTGACCCACCGGCCCGTGGCCGCCGAGGCGCGCCCCGGCGCGGACATCGTGCGGCTGTCGATCGGGCTGGAGGATCCGGAGGACCTCATCGGAGATCTCGCCCGGGCTCTGGCCCGCGTCGCGGTCGTGGTCTCCTGACCGGATCCCGGGCGGGATCGGACCGCGGACGAGCGATGTCGGCGGCCTCGGGCAGACTTGTGCGGTGACCGGTATGCGAACGTTCTGGACCGCCCTGCCCACCGAGGGCCGCTGGCTGCTGTCGACCGTCGCGATCCAGACCCTCGGCCGCGGGCTGACCCTGCCCTTCACGATCATCTACCTGCACGAGGTGCGCGGTTTCGACCTGGGCGTCTCGGGTGCGCTGATGAGCATCATCGCCGTGACCGGGCTGATCGTGACGGGCCCCGGAGGCACGCTCATCGACCGCTACGGCGCTCGACGGGTGCTTCTGGCCGGGCTCATGGCGATGATCGCGGGGTGCGCGCTGCTCGCCTTCGCGACGACACCGGCGGTCGCGGCGATCGCGCTCGTGCTGATCGGCGTGAACTTCGGCGTCTCCTGGCCCGGGTTCAACTCCGTGATCGCGGCGATCGTCGATGGAGACCTCCGCCAGCAATACTTCGGCGTGAACTTCGCGCTCGTCAACCTCGGCATCGGCGTGGGCGGCATCGTCGGCGGCTTCTTCATCGACGTCCACCGCCCGGAGACCTTCACCGCGATCTTCCTCATCGACGCCGCGAGCTCCCTCATCCCCATGGCCCTGCTGCTCGGACCGCTGCGGCATGTGCGCACGCATGCGGATCCGGCCCAGCCGCACGAGGAGCCGGCGGAGGGGTACCGGCAGATCCTGCGACGACCGGCGGTGCTGTGGCTGACGCTGCTCACCTTCCTGGCGGTGTTCATCGGCTACGGGCAGATGGAGGGCGGCTTCCCGGCCTTCGCGCGACAGGTGTCGGGCGTCTCCACGCAGGTGATCGGGTTCTCCTTCGCCGTCAACACCGCCGTCATCGTGCTGCTGCAGTTCGCCGTGCTGAAGCTCATCCGCGGACGCCGGCGCACCAGGGTCATGCAGATCATGACCCTGGTCTGGGGGCTCTCGTGGGTGCTGCTGGGGCTCACGGGGCTGCTGCCGAAGTCGCTCGCGGCGGCCATCGGGGTGCTGCTGTTCATGGGGGTGTTCGCGTTCGGCGAGACGATGCTGCAGCCCACGGTCCCCGCGATCTACAACGACCTCGCGTCCGGTCGCAGCCGGGGGCGCTACAACGCGATCAACGCGGCCGCGTTCCAGGGCGGCGCCATCGCCGGGCCGATCGCGGCGGGTCTGCTCCTCGGCGAGGGCCGGCAGACCTGGTTCATCGTGACGATGGTGGTCGGCTCGGTGCTCATCTGCCTGCTGGCCCTCGCTCTCGAGCGCCGGGTGCCGGCATCGGCCAACGGGGTCGCGGTCGAGGAGGACGTCGCCGAGGCGGAGACGCGCTGAGCGCCCGCCCGAGGCCGTCATTGCGGCTCCGGCGCGCCCCCTCCAGGATGGGAGGAGCGCGTTTGTTCGGATCGGTGCCGATCCGGCGGTGAGCGCGATACGGCGGTGACACGGGCGAGGACGATGACGTTTGCGGTGAGACGGGCGCGGCAGCAGACCGCGCGGCTCCTGCTCGTCCTGCTCTCCGCGCTCCTGGTCGTGCTCGGCGTCGGCGGGATGGAGGTGCTGTCGGCACGGCTCGTGGACGACGGGCTGCGGACGGTGGCCGGTCGCGCCGAGCCCGGAACGCAGGTCGCGACCGTGACCGCGCTCCAGTCGGAGGACGCCGGCGCGCAGGACCGCGCCGTGCGCTCGGCGATCGCCGAGGCGTTCGGCGCGGCTCCGGTCGCCGTGGCCCGGCTGGCGGTGAGCGGCATCTCGCTCGGCAATCCGGATGCGGTGCAGGCCATGAGCGGCTCCGACGCGATGGAGCGGGGTTCGCTCGTCGACGGTGCCTGGCCGTCGCGCGCGGGCGAGGCGGCGGTGCTCGCGGCCGCCGCCGAGCGGCGCGGCTGGCGTGTCGGGGATCGGATCGCACTCGGCGCCGACCCGGCGGGCGCGGCCGCTGAGGTCTCCGTCGTGGGGATCTGGACCGCGAACGACCCCGCCGACCCCGTGTGGGCGGGCGATCCCGCGGTGGCTTCGGGGGACTCCGGAGGGGCGGCCGGGCCCGTGCTCGTCACCGACGACACCCTGGGGCGGCTTTGCACCACGCCGTCGGTGACCTGGACCATCCGGCCCACGGTGCTCACCGCCGGCCGCCTCGACGCATATCGCGCAGGGCTCGTCCGGCTGCAAGGAATCGCCGCATCCGTGGACCCGGACAACCGCTCCAGCACCACGGTCTCCGGTGGTCTCGCTGCGCTGCTCGATCGCGCGACCCGGGCCATCACCGTCACCCGCGGCACGATGACCGTGCCGACCGCGATCATCGTGCTGCTCGGTGCGATCGCGCTGATCGTGATCCTCGCCGCGCTCGCGTCCGGCCGACGGGACGAACTGCGGTTGCTGCGGGCGCGCGGCGCGGCGGTGCGGGACCTCGCCGGGGGTGCGGCCGTCGAGGCCGGGGGCGCGTCCGGCGTCGGTGTCGTCGCCGCGCTGCTCGTGCTGCTGCCGTGGGGTCCGTTCTCGTCGACGACTCTTGTGGTGGCCGTGTCGACCGTGCTCACCGCCGTCGTGGCCGCGGCGGTCGCCGCGGCGCGCGATTCGGCGACCGCGGCGGCGACCCGTGCGGACGCCGGCCGTGGAACGGCGGTCGCCCTGCTGCTGCCTGCGTTCCTCGCGGCGCTGGTGGCGGGTTTCGCCCTCTGGCAGCTCTTCGCTCAGGGCGGCGTGCTCGACGCCGGCGGCAGGGCGGACCCGGTGGCCTCGGCGTCCGGCGCCGCGGCGCTGCTCGCGCTCGCACTGCTCGTGCCGGTGCTCGCGGTGCTGATCGCAGCACTCGCGGAGCGGGTGGCGCGACGAGGGCGCGGGATCGTTCCCGTGCTTCCGTTGCGCCAGATCGCCCGCCGGGCCGGGGCGACGGCCGTGGCGATCCTCTGCGCCGCGCTGGCCGCGGGCTCCGTCACGCTCGCCGTCGGCGCCGGCCCGCTCGCCGCGCAGGCCGATCGCGCCGCAGTGCGCGCGGGACTCGGGCTGGATGTGCGGGCGACCGCCGGGGTGCAGAGTGCACCGCCGCTCAGCGCGGACGAGGCCGCGCGGCTGCCGTCGGTCGCGCGCGCCACCGAGGTGCTCGGCAGGGACGCCGAGGTCGGCGCGGACACGGTCGTGTTCGTGGCGGCGGACTCGACCGCCCTGACGTTGCCCGCCGGTGTTCCGGCCGCCCTCCACCGCGACACCGGAGCACTTCCGATCGCGGTCACGCAGGCGCTCGCGGACCGACTGGGAGCGCGGGCGGGAACGCGCTTCACGGCGACGCTGCGCCCGGAGGGCGTTCCCGTCGACATGGACGTCGTCGCCGTCGTCGCCGCTCTCCCCGGTATCGGATCCGGCTTCGGCATCCTCGCCGAGCGTGCCTCTGCGCTCCGGGCGGCGGACGGGATCACCGCGAACGGGCTGTGGATCGCCGCCTCGGATCCGGCTGCGGTCGCCGAAGCCATCCGGGCGCGAGCGACGGACCCTGTCACGATCCTGACGGCGCGGTCGGTGAGCGTCGCCCCCGTCACCGACGCATCCGTGCTCGTGCTCGTCGTCGGCGCACTCGGCGCCGCGCTGCTCGGGGCGCTCGGCTTCGCCGCCGCGGTCGCCGTCGATCGCCGCAAGCGCACGGAGGAGCGCGTCGCGTTGCGGGCGCTCGGACTGACTGCGGCGAGACAGCGCACCGCGCGTGCCGGCGAGGTGCTCGGCATCGCCCTCGCCGGGGTGCTCGGCGGCGTCGCCGCGGGGCTGCTCGTGACCGCGGCGGTGCTGCCGGTGATGTGGGGGATCGGCGCATGACCCGTCACCCCCGCTCTGCGACAGTGATCCTGCGCACGGTCCTCACCGCGCCGCTGCTGTCGGCGTTCCTGGTGCTCGCGGTCGCCGCGCTGAGCCTCGTCGCCGCACTCGTGCCTCCGCTCATCGATCGGGCGCGCACGGCGACCGTGCAGCACCAGATCGAGGAGACCCCCGCGGTCGGGCGCACGCTCACCGCGACGCAGTCCGGCATCCCCGGCGTGAGCGCGGGAGACGGACCGAGGTCGGATGTCTGGCCTGGCCTGCTGGCGGCGGCCGAGGAGACCCGCGAGCGGCAGCCGTCCCCGCTGCGGGACGTGCTGGCAGAGCCGCGGGTGGTCGGCCTGTGGGGCGGATCCGCGCTCTCGGCCGACCGCACGGTGCCCCTGCATTTCGTGCAGCTCGCGATGGATCCGGGGATCGAGGATCGCAGCACCCTCGTGAGCGGCAGGTATCCCCGGGTCACGGATCCGGCCCAGGGGATCGAGGTCGTGCTCACCGCCGACTCCGCGCGCCGCCTGGACTGGAGGGTCGGCGAGGTCCGCCATCGGCAGGACCTGGGGGTCACGCTGGTCGGGCTCGTCGAGCCCCGGCCGAAGACCGATCTCGATTGGGACATCCTCGTGGGCGCCCGTACGCCGGCGATCCGGTACAGCCCGGCGGGCGACATCATCCTGCAGACCTTCGCGTTCCTCGCGCCCGAGGAGGCAGGAGTGCTGGGCCGCCGGATCATCGAGACGACGACCTTCTCCTGGATCCCGGTGCGGACGGGGTCGATCGACGCCGGCGATGCCGCGACGGTGAGCAGCCAGCTGCGGCTGTTCCTGGCGAATCCGATGCATCTCGTGGCCGGCGGCGACTTCTTCGACCGCGGGCTGTCGTTCCGCACGCCGGTCCCGGATGCGATCGACGCAGGACGGGCGCGGGGCGACGCGCTCGTGGCCGCGGTCGCGGTCGCGTCCGTCGGGCCGCTGGCGGTGGCGGCCGTGATGCTGACGCTGGCGGGGGGCCAGGTCGCGCTGCGCCGTTCCCGCGCCGCGGCGCTCGCCCGCGCGCGCGGAGCGTCGCGGCTCATGCTGATCCTGGTGCTCGGCGGCGAGGCGCTGGTGCTCGGCGCACTCGGCGCCGTGCTCGGCGGCACGATCGGGGCGGTCCTCGCGGGCCGGACTCCCGATCCGCCCGCGGTGCTCGTCATGACCGCGCTCGCGCTGATCCCGGCGGGAACCGTGCCGCTCGCCGTTGTGCGGAGGCTGTCCCGCGCCGAGACCCGGGACGGCGATACGGCGCGACGCCCGTGGCGGCGGGTGCTGCCGGAGGTCGCGGTGATCGCACTCGCGATCGTCGTCGCCGCGATCCTGCTCGGGCGCGGCCCCTCGCTCCGCGTGGATCCGGTGCTGCTCGCAGTCCCCGTGCTGGTGTGCGGCGCGGGCACCGTGCTCGTGCGGCGACTGCTCCCGCTGCTGCTGGACAGGCTGCACCGGTCGGCGGCACGGCGCACGGGCCTGATCGCGCTGCTCGGCCCGGCACGCGCGCTCCGCGACGCGGCGCTGCGGACGGCGCCGGCCCTCGCCGCCGTGATCGGGGTCGCGGTGGCGGTGTTCTCGGTGTCCTTCTCGGCGACCGTGTCGGACGGCATCGCGCGCACCGCCCGTGACATGACCGGAGCCGACGTCGCCGTGTCGATGCCGGTCATCGAGGACGAGCAGGTCGACGCCGTGCGGACGCTGCCCGGGGTCGCCGCGATCGCTACGCTGGACGCCGACGAGATCGGACAGGGCTCCTCCGCCACGGCTCAGGACCGGGTGCGGGTCTACGCGGTCGATCGCGACGCGTTCGTCCGCGTGCAGCAGGGAACCGACGGGGCTCTCCCGCTGCCCGCGTCGTTGAAGACGACGGCCGGCGACGCGGTTCCCGTCGTGGCGTCCGAGGCGCTGCTCGCGCAGTTCGGTGACGCGCTCTCGGTGAACGGACACGAGGTGCGGGTGATCGGGCGCACCGCGCAGCCCACGCCGTTCGGCGCTGCAGAGAAGTGGGTGATCGTCGATCGTGCGAACCTCGACCGGATCGGGGTCTCCGCACCGCTCGTCTCGAGGCTCTTCGTCGCGGTGGGCTCGGGGCGAGATCCTTCGTCCGTCGCCCGGGCGGTCGGCGCGCGGCTCGGCACCACGGCGACCGTGACGACCACGCAGGACATCGTCGCCCAGGCCGCGGCAGACCCGGCGACGTCGGCGCTGCGCATCGCGCTGGTGGCGGCGTCCGTCCTCGTGGCGGTGCTGCTGACGCTCGCCATCATGCAGACGCTGCTGCTGGGCTCCGCCGCCCGTGCGCGACTGCTCGCGCTGCTGCGCGCGGTGGGCTATCCGCGCCGCCGAGAACTGCCGCTCGTGGCGTGGGAGGTCGGCCCCGCGCTCCTGGTCGCCGTGCCGATCGGCGTGGGGTGCGGGCTGGCGATGTCCTGGCTGGTGCTGGGTTCCCTGGATCTGCGCGGTTTCACGGGCGGATCGATCGCGCCCGCGCTGAGCATGCCTCTCGGGTGGCTCACGGCGGCCGTGATCGGCTTCGTGTTGGTCACGGGGACCGCCGTGCTGCTCGCGGCGGTCGCCGCGACGAGGGTGCACAGCGCCGACGCGATCCGGGTCGCCGACGATGAGAACTGAACCGGGGTGCGGGCTGGAGGGGAAGAGGAGACGATGACAGGAGAGGGAGGGACGGGATGAGCGCCGACATCGACATCGCCTGCGAGGGACTCGTGCGCATCTTCACCGCGAAGGGGATCGAGGTGCAGGCGCTGCAGGGGCTGGATCTGCGGGTGCAGGCGGGCGAGATGGTTGCGCTGGTCGGTGCCTCGGGCTCGGGGAAATCGACGCTGCTGGGCATCCTGGCCGGCCTGGACGCGCCGACGGCGGGAAGTGCCCGCGTCGCCGGCCACGACCTCGTCACGATGCGTGCAGCCGAGCGGCTGCGCTATCGACGCCGCAGCGTCGGCTTCGTCTGGCAGCAGTCCGGGCGCAATCTGCTGCCGTATCTCACCGCGCGGGAGAACATCGCCCTGGCGCACGGCGTCGCGCGGGTGATCCCTGCGGGGTCGCGAGCCGCCCGTGCGCGGGAGCTGCTCGAGCTTCTCGACGTCGCGGACGTCGCGGAGCAGCGCCCCGGGCAGCTGAGCGGAGGGCAGAAGCAGCGCGTCGCGATCGCGGTCGCGCTCGCGAACGAGCCCCGCGTGCTGCTGGCCGACGAGCCCACCGGCGAGCTGGACGAGCGGACCACGGCCGATGTGCTGGACGCGATGAAGGCCGTCAACGCCGAGCACGGTGTCACGACGCTCATCGTCACGCACGACCCGATGGTGTCCGAGCACGTGGATCGCACGGTCCGGATCCGCGACGGCCGCACGTCGACCGAGACCCTGCGCAGCACACGGACGGATGACGAGGGCCGGGAGGTACGGGTCGCGCAGGAGTTCGCGGTGCTGGATCGGGCGGGGCGCATGCAGTTGCCGGGGGAGTTCGTGACCGCGCTCGAGCTGCGCGACCGGGTGCGTCTCACCCTCGAGACGGATCATGTGCGGGTCGCGTCCGGTGCGTCGACCCCCGAGGCATCCGATCCGTTGGAGGAGCCGGAGGACGCGGAGGACGCGGAGGGGACGGAGCGAACATGACCGAAGTGCTGCGCGCCGATGCGCTGACCCGGGTGTTCGCGGCGCCCGGAGGCGACGTCACGGCGGTCCGCGACGTCGATCTCGCCCTGTCCGCCGGCGAGCTCGTGGTGGTGACCGGGAGGTCGGGGTCCGGAAAGACCACGCTGCTCACGATGCTGGGCGGGCTCGATCGCCCGACCTCGGGGCGCGTCCTGCTGGACGGCCGGGATCTCGCCGACGGCGATACGGGCCATGTGCTCGGAGAGCGGATCGCGTCGATCTTCCAGACCTCGGGTCTGCTTCCCGTGCTCTCGGCGGCGGAGAACGTCGAGGTGCCGCTGCGCATCCGTCGCACGCCGGTCGCGGAGCGCGAGCAGCGCGTGGCGCGGGCTCTGACGGCCGTGGGGCTGGCAGAGCACGCTCGCCAGCGTCCGTCCGAGCTCTCCGGCGGTCAGCAGCAGCGGGTCGGCATCGCCCGTGCGCTGGTGATGGATCCGGCCGTGCTGATCGCCGACGAGCCGACGGCGCAGCTCGACAGCGAGACGGGTGCCCAGATCATGGATCTCATCGCCGGTCTCGTGCACGAGCGCGGCACGGCGGCGATCGTCGCCACGCACGACCCCGCGATGCTCACGCGCGCAGACCGGGTCCTGGATCTCCACGACGGCGTGCTGCGGGAGCTGGGTGCTCGTGCGCTCGCCGCCAGAACGGGGCGGCACTGAGGCTCATCGGCGCGTCCGGCATGGCCGGGAATCCTGTGCAGAATACTTGTGCATAGATTCTGTGCATGCAATCATGAGGCCATGGAGAACCCGGAACACCCCGTCGGAATGCGGCTCGACGAGCGCGCCGTGCGCGTCCTCGCGCATCCGCTGCGCTCGAGGATCCTCGGCTGGCTGCGCATGCACGGCCCGGCGACGGCGACCGAGCTCGCCGCCGCACTGAGCACCAACACCGGAGCGACGAGCTATCACCTCCGCGCCCTCGAAGACGTCGGCCTCGTGACGGACACCGGCGCGGGAGCGGGGAAGAGGCGGGTCTGGCGGGCCAGCACCGACTTCCACTCCTGGAGCAACTCCGATTTCGCCGACGACGAGGATGCGCAGACCGCGCTCGGCTGGCTGCGACGAGACTACGTGCGGCAGTACGCGCTGCGCACCGAGCAGTGGCTCGACGCCGAGGCGGCCTGGCCCGCCGAGTGGGTCGACCAGCTCGGGTTCGGCGACACGCTGCTCACGGTGACCGCAGACCAGCTCGCCGCGTTCCAGGCGGAACTCGATGCGCTGACCGAGAAGTACCGCCGCATCGGCGAAGGGGATCCCTCGGCGCGACGGGTGCAGCTCGTCGTGCAGAGCACCCCCGTCGACCTCGAGCCGCCGGCGCAGCCATGAACGCGGAGGGCTCTCCGTCGGAGGCGGGAGCGGCGCGGTCGATCGCGGCGGCCGAGCGCCGTCTGCTGCTGCTCACCGCGCTGCGTTGGCTGCCCGTCGGCGTCACGCTCGGGCTCACGGTCCTGCTGCCCCTGGAGCGGGGGATGTCGATCGCCGCGATCGGCTCGATCCTGGCGATCCAGGGGTTCGTCGCACTCGCCTTGGAGCTCCCGACCGGCGCGCTCTCCGACACCCTCGGACGTCGGCCCGTGCTGGCCGCATCGGGAGTGCTCGCGATCGCGGCCAGCATCCTGTTCCTGCTCGCCGACTCGTACGCGCTGTTCGCGGTGTCGCTGCTGCTGCAGGGCGTGTTCCGCGTGCTCGACTCGGGTTCGCTCGAGGCCTGGTTCGTCGATGTCGTGCACGAGCACGACCCGGCGGCGGAGGTCGCGCATCCTCTCGCGCGCGCCGGCACCGCCCTCGGGGTGGCGATCGCGGCGGGCGCACTGCTCGGCGGTCTCCTCGTGGCCTGGCATCCGATGGGGGCGGTGTCCGCGTTGATCCTGCCCATGCTCGTGGCCATCGGGCTGTACATCCTCTACACGGTGCTCGTCGTGATCCTGGTGCACGACGTCACGGAGCGCACCGACGCGCCGGTCCGGCCGCTCGCCGTCATGGCGGACGCCGCACGGCAGACGCCGCGGACGGTCGTCGAAGGGGTGCGTCGGGCGGTGCGGTCCCGCGTCCTCGCCGGGCTCGTCCTGGTCGAGGTGTTCTGGTCGGTGGCGATGATCGGTTTCGAGACGCTGACGCCGCTGCAGCTGGAGGGGTTCCTCGGCGGGGAGGACGCCGCGGCAGCGGTCTTCGGGCCCGCCTCCGCCGCCGCCTGGGGCCTGTTCGCCGTCGGCTCGCTCCTGGCGAGCCGGGTGAGCGGCGTGATCGGTGTGGCGTGGACGGCGATCCTCAGCCGGATCCTGAACGGCGCCTTCGTCGTGCTCATGGGACTCGCCTCCGGTGTGGTCGGGCTGCTCATCGGGTACGGCCTCACCTATCTCGCGCACGGCTCCGCCGGGCCCATGCACGCGGCGCTGCTGCACCGCGAGGCGGACCGGTCGACGCGCGCGACCATCCTGTCGCTCAACTCGATGGTCTCCGGCGGTGCCTACAGCATCGGGCTGCTGGTGCTCACCGCGGTCGCGGGTGCCACGTCGGCGGGGTGGGCGACCGTCGTCGCGGGGGCGTTCAGCGTCCTCGGCGCCCTGTGCTACCTGCCCGCGCTCCGCCAGGAGCGGGCCCCCGGTCGGCGGGGCCGGTCGGGCGTCGTGGATCCGGCCTGATTCCTCCAGCGCGGGCAGATGGCGCGCTGTTAAGGTGAGCGCATGAGCGAAATCAGCCGGGACGGGGAAGTGGCGCTGGTGACGGGGACGTCGTCCGGCATGGGGATGTACGCCGCCGTGGAGCTCGCGAAAGCCGGCGCTCGGGTGATCGCGACGATGCGCGACACCGGCCGATCCGATCGGCTCCGGACCGCGGCCGACGCTGCGGGGGTGGCCCTGGAGGTCCGCGCACTCGACGTCACCGATCACGCCGCCGCGGCACGGCTCGTCGAGGAGCTCACGGCCGAGTTCGGCGGTGTCGACGTGCTCGTCAACAATGCGGGGCAGGGCGGGGTCGGCACCGCCGAGCAGCTGTCCATGGACCAGATCCGCGCGCAGGCGGAGGTCAACTACTTCGCGCCGGTGCACCTCGCCAAGCTCGTGCTCCCCGGCATGCGCGAGCGCGGGCGCGGCACGATCCTCACCGTGACCAGCGTCGGCGGCGCCGTCGGCCAGCCCTTCGCCGACGCGTACTGCGGGGCGAAGTTCGCCGTCGAGGGGTTCATGCAGTCGCTGGCCGCCGTCGCCGAGCGGTTCGGCGTGCACGTGCGGGTCATCGAGCCGGCCGCGGTCGCGAGCGATTTCGTGCAGAACGCGGTCCGGCCCACGGACGCCGGCGCATACGGGGAGCTGCTGCAGGCGTACGCCTCCCGCACCGCGGGGGCGTTCGCGAACGCGCAGTCGGCCGCCGACGCCGGGGCGGCGATCGCCGCGGCCGCGCTCTCCGAGGAGGTGCGGTTCCGCTGGCAGAGCTCCGAGACGGCGACGGCGTTCGTGGGAGTCTCGCTCGCCGACCACGACGGATCCCGGGTCCGCGCATTCACGGCGCCCTGGATCGCGACCGACCGGCCGGCGTGACGGGGATGACGGACCCGGCCGGATCCGGCACCGGGAGCGTCGCCGTCGGCCGCGCCCCTCTGACCGCAGCGGAGGTCGCCGAGCGTCACGCACGCGGTGAGGCGAACGTCATCGCAGCGCGGACGAGTCGCAGCTTCGGCGAGATCTTCCGCGCGAACGCCTTCACCCGGGTGAACGGCATCTACCTCGTGATGCTCCTGCTGATCCTCGGCACCGGATACTTCATCGACGGCCTCTTCGGGCTGCTGATCATCGTGAACAGCGTCGTCGGCATGGTGCAGGAGGTGCGCGCCAAGCGCACGCTGGATCGGCTGGCGCTGCTGAGCAAGGCGCCGGCCCGCGTCGAGCGGGCCACGGGAGTCGCCGAGGTCGACGTGGAGCAGGTGGTCCTCGACGACGTCGTGCTGGTCGCCGCGGGGGACCAGATCCCCGTGGACGGCGTCGTCCTGGACGCCACCGGTTTCGAGGTCGACGAGTCGCTGCTCACCGGGGAGTCGGAGCCCGTGCTCGCCGGCGTTGGCTACGAGCTCAAGTCCGGCAGCTTCGTGGCCGCCGGATCGGCGGCCTTCCGTGCGACCGCCGTCGGCGAGCACGCCTTCGCCGCGCGTCTCGCCAAGGAGGCCTCCGAGTTCCGGAAGCCGAGCTCGCAGCTGCGCGCCGGGATCGACCAGATCCTCAAGTACGTCACCTGGGCGCTCATCCCCGTCGGCGTGCTCACGATCGTGAACCAGATCTGGGGTCATGCGGAGGACTGGCGCAACGCCGTGCGCGGCCTCGTGGCCGCCGTCGTGCCCATGGTTCCCGAGGGGCTGGTGCTCATGACGAGCGTGGCGATGGCCGTCGGCGTGATCCGGCTGGGGCGGCGCAACTGCCTGGTGCAGGACCTGCCCGCGATCGAACAGCTCGCCCGCGTCGACGTGGTGTGCACGGACAAGACCGGCACCCTCACCGAGGACGGCATGCGGGTGGGGTCGGTGGAGCCACTGGGAGTCGCAGACGACCGGATCGAGGCGGCGCTGGCCGCGATCGGCCGGGCCGAGGGCAAGCCCAACGCGAGCATGGCGGCGATCCTGGAGCATGTCGGCACGGCACCGGCGCTCGCGGTGCAGACCTCGGTCGCGTTCTCCTCGGCCCGAAAATGGGCGGCGGTGCAGTGCACCGGCACCGGTGCGGGACGCGTGGAGACCTGGGTGCTCGGCGCACCCGACGTCCTGCTCCCGCCCGGGCATCCCGTGCGCACGCGCTCCGATGCGCTCGCGTCGGAGGGGCTGCGCGTCCTCGCGCTCGCCCGCAGCGATGCGGCGCTGCCCGATCCCGCCGCGGCGGGCGACGGTCTGCCCGACGGCCTCGTCGCCACCGCTCTCGTGGTGCTGGATCAGCGGCTGCGCGTCGAGGCTCCCGGGGCCATCGCCTACTTCGCCGAGCAGGACGTCGACATCAAGGTGATCTCCGGCGACAACGCGGCCGCCGTCGGCGCGATCGCGGCGGAGGCCGGAGTCCCGAACGGTCGCGATGCCGTCGACGCTCGAACCCTGGATCCCGAGTCCGCGCGGTTCGATGCGGAGGTGCAGACCCGCACCGCGTTCGGCCGGGTCACCCCGACGCAGAAGCGCGCGATGGTGCATGCGCTGCAGGCCGACGGGCGCGTCGTCGCGATGACCGGCGACGGCGTCAACGACGTGCTCGCGCTCAAGGATGCCGACGTGGGCGTGGCGATGGGCTCCGGCTCGCCCGCGGCGCGGGCCGTGTCGCGCATCGTGCTGCTGGACAACTCGTTCGCCACCCTGCCGCACGTCGTCGCCGAGGGGCGCCGCGTGATCGGCAACATCGAACGCGTCGCGACGCTGTTCCTCACCAAGACGCTGTACTCGATCCTGCTGGCGCTGCTCGTCGCCGTCACGGCGGTGCCGTTCCCCTTCCTGCCGCGGCATGTGACCCTCATCGCCTGGTTCACCATCGGCATCCCCGCCTTCTTCCTCGCGCTCGCCCCCAACACGGCCCGCGCACAGGACGGGTTCGTGCGCCGGGTGCTGGACGCGGCCGTCCCGGGCGGCATCGGCGCCGCGCTCGCGTCCTACGGGGCGTACCTCACCGCGCGCGCGGTGCTCGGCACCGGGCACGACCTGCGCGTGCTCACCTCGTCCACGGCGTTCCTCGCGCTGATCATCGTCGCGTTCTTCGTGCTGATCACCGTGGCGCGACCGTTCCGGCCGTGGAAGATCGGACTGGTCGGAGCCATGATCGGGGGGATGCTCGTGGTCATCCTCACCCCGTTCGGATCCCGCCTGTTCGACGTCGATCTGCACGACCTCCGTGCCGTCCTGATCGGGTGCGCGTTCGGCGCGGCCGGCATCGGCGTGCGCTACGCTGCGCGAGCGGTGCTCCGCGCCGTGTACGCCGCGGTCACCCGGCGCCGCCAGCGCCGCGAGGCCGCGGCGGGCTGAGCCGGGCGACGGCGGCGTCTGCGACGTGGAGTCCGGATCCGCCGCTCATCGCGCCCGGGCCAGCGCGATCCGCCGGGCGGTGCCGATCCGGCGGATCTGCACGCGCTCGGCGAGCGCCGCGCCGATGGATCCGGCTCGGCTCGCGAGCTCCTGGGACCGGCGCTCGACGAGGGCGTGGAACAGCGCGGCGACGGCGAGGCTGAGGGGCACGCCCAGCAGGCAGGCCAGCCACCACTGCCCGGCGCCGAGCAGGTAGCAGAGCGTGGCCAGGATCGGCGCGTGCACGAGATAGAGGCTGAACGACACCCGGCCCAGCCACTGCATCGGCCGGACGCTCAGCGCGCGCTGGGCGCGCGGCCAGATCACGGCGAGGATCACGAGCAGCGCCGCTCCGGCGCCGGCGAGCGCCCAGAGCACATCGGCGGCGATCGTGCCCGCGGTGAGCGGGCGTGCGAGCCAGCTGGCGATGAGCATCGCACAGGCGGCGACGGCGATCCAGGGGAGGGCACGGGTCGCCCGCGGGTTGCGCGCGAGCTCCCGTAGCTGGGGGAGGCGCACCGCGATGAGGGTGCCGAGCAGGAACACCGGCAGGTAGGCGAGCGCGGAGTTGCCGGTGGTGCGCCCCACGAACATCAGCACGACGGTCAGTACGGCGACGGGGAGGACGAAGCGCCGGACCCGCAGCGCGACCCAGACGTAGAGCGGCAGCAGCAGCGAGAAGAAGAGCTCCCAGCGCAGCGACCAGAGCACGTTGTCGATCGGGTAGTCGGAGCGCAGCAGCGTCATCTGGGAGAGCACGTCTCCGGCCGAGACGCTGGTGGCCTGTGCATCCTGCATCCAGGAGTCCTCCGGCATCGTCGTGGCGTCTCGGGGAACCAGCTGGACGAGCAGGGTCGCGGCGCCGAGGGCGGCGATCACCGGCAGGTACAGGCGGAACAGGCGCGCCGGGAAGTAGCGCGCCCAGGAGAAGCCGGAGCGCAGGACGGGCAGTGCGACGACGAGGCCGGAGAGCACGAAGAAGACCATGACCGCCTCGGATCCGGCGAGCAGGAGCTTCAGCGGAGACTGCGTGAGCATCGCCCAGCCGGCCGGGTCGAGCCACGGCTGCGCGATCAAGGAGGCGTGATGGAGGAGGACGATCCCCGCCGCGAGGCCGCGGAGGCCGTCGAGAGAACTTATCCTGTTACCGTTCTGTGACATCCCGTTTCACGGTAGGCACGGAGTCTGGACGTCTCCTGGATCGCGCCTGGGGGCTTGCGAAAAGGCGAGTCGTGTGGTTTAGTCGCCCGCGACCGCGATGACCTCGCCACCGGTGAGCGTCACCAGCTCGTCGAAGCTCAGCGGCATCACGGTGTGGGGCGTGCCGCCGGCGGTCCAGACGACGTCGTAGTCGCGCAGCGCCTCGTCGATGACCGTGCGCACGCGGGCCGGATGTCCGACCGGCGCCACGCCGCCGATGGCCTGTCCGGTCACCTCGCGCACCGTGGCGGCGGGCGCCATCGCGACGGCGCGGGCCCCGACCGCGGCGGTCAGCAGGTCGACGTCGACGCGGTGCCGTCCGCTCGTCATCACGAGCAGCGGCTCTCCGTCGGCGAGGAAGAGCAGACTGGATCCGATCGCTCCCACCTCGCAGCCCAGGGCCGCGGCGGCCTGTGCGGCGGTGCGGGCCGAATCCGGCAGCTCGCGCACCTGCGACGCCAGTCCCGCGGCGTGCACGTGCTCCTGCACGATCCGGCTGCGTTCGGGGAGGGGCGCGCTCGTCTGCTGCTCGGTCATGCGACCATGCTCGCACAGCGCCCGACAGGGGTGCGGAACATGGAACGATGGATCCATGACCTCCGCGAACCTCACCCGGACCGAGACCGCCGCGCGCTCTGCGGGGATCACCCTGCTCCGTACCCGGCTCGAGCTCGACGTGACCGGTGCCGCAGACCCGGGGGTCACCGGATTCCCGACGGCGAGCACGCTGGAGTTCGACGCGACGGCGGACGAGACGTGGGTCGACTTCCTCGGCGAGGACGTGAGCGAGGTCCTGCTCAACGACGCGCCCCAGGAGGTCGAGTGGGACGGTGCGCGCATCCGGCTCGCGGGCCTCGCGGCGCACAACGTCGTGGTGATCCGTGCGACGGGCGCCTACAGCCGCTCCGGGGAGGGACTGCACCGCTTCGTCGACCCGGTGGACGGGAACACGTACCTCTACACGCACGACGAGCCCGCCGATGCGCGCCGGTTCATGGCGTGCTTCGAGCAGCCGGATATGAAGGCGCCGCTGACGGTCTCCGTGACCGCGCCCGCGGGGTGGGAGGTGCTGGCCAATCAGTCCGCCGCGTCGGTGCAGGTCGAGGGCGACGTGCAGACCGTCGAGTTCGCGCCGACGCGGCCGCTCTCCAGCTATCTCGTCTGCGTGGCGGCCGGACCCTATGTGCGGGTGACCTCCGAGTGGCGCCGCGATGACCTGGTGGTGCCGCTCTCCGTGCTGAGCCGCGCCTCGATGGCGGAGCACCTCGCCGCCGAGGAGATCCTGGAGATCACGAGGCAGGGGCTGGACTTCTTCGCGGAGGCGTTCGCGTTCCCCTATCCCTGGGGCAAGTACGACCAGATCTTCGTGCCGGAGTACAACATCGGCGCCATGGAGAACCCCGGGCTGGTGACCTTCACGGAGTCCTATCTCTACCGGGGTGCCGCGACGCGCGCGCAGCGCCAGGCTCGCGCGAACACGATCCTGCACGAGATGGCCCACATGTGGTTCGGCGACCTCGTGACGATGCGCTGGTGGGACGACCTGTGGCTCAAGGAGTCGTTCGCCGACTACATGGGAGCCCATGCCTCCGTCGCCGCGACCGAGTTCACCGATGCCTGGGTCGCCTTCGCGAACCGCCGCAAGGCGTGGGCGTACACGCAGGACCAGCTGCCCAGCACCCACCCGATCGTCGCCGACATCGCCGATCTCGAGGCCGCGAAGCTGAACTTCGACGGCATCACCTATGCCAAGGGCGCCGCGGTGCTCAAGCAGCTCGTCGCGTTCGTCGGGGAGGAGGCCTTCTTCGACGGCGCCCGGCGCTACTTCGCCCGGCACGCCTACGGCAACACCACGCTGGAGGACCTGCTCGTCGAACTGGAGCGCGCTTCGGGGCGCGACATGCGCGCGTGGGCGCAGGCGTGGCTGCAGACGACCGGGATGAGCACGCTGAGCATCGAGCGGGGCGACGGCGAGGGCGCCGTCCTGGTCCAGACCGACCCCCGCCCGCACCGGCTCCAGATCGGGCTCTACGGCCTCGAGGACGGCCGGCTCGTGCTGCGGCGGCACGTCCCCGTCGACATCGCCGACGAGCGCACCGCCGTCGTGCTCCCGGACGCCGACCTCGTCCTCCTCAACGACCGCGACCTCACCTACGCCAAGGCCCGCCTCGACGACCGGTCGCTCGACGCCGTCGAGCGCGGGCTGTCCTCGCTCGGAGATCCGCTGGCCCGCGGCCTGGTCTGGTCGGCGCTGTGGAACGCCACCAGGGACGGCGAGCTCGGCGTGGCCCGCTACCTCGCCATCGTCGAGGCCCATGCGCCGGCTGAGACCGACAGCGCGCTGCTCGGCGGCGCGGTGCTGAACGCGGCGACGGCGATCGGCCACTATCTGCCCGATGCCGAGCGCGCCGGCGCCCGCCGGGCCTGGCTCGACGCGACGTGGCAGGCGCTCGGGAAGGCGGAGGCCGGCAGCGACGCCCAGCTCATCTGGGCGCGGGCCTTCGCCGCCGCCGCATCCTTCGACGACTCCCGCCGGCTCGACGTCTCCTCGCTGCTCATCGGAGCCGGTCCGCGCGGTCTCCCGATGGATGCGGACCTGCGCTGGGAACTCCTGACCGCGCTCGTCGCCACCGGGCACGCCGGGGCCGAGGAGATCACCGAGGAGCACTTGCGCGACCACACCGCGAGCGGACGCACCGCCGCGCTCGCCGCCGCCGCCTCCACCCCGAACGCGCTCGTGCGGGCGGCCGACTGGCGAGCGGCCTGGAGTGACCTCACGCTCACGAACGACCATCTCGATGCGACGATCCGCGGGTTCGGCGCCGGAGGGCGCCGCGACCTCGTGGAGACGTTCGACGAGGAGTACTTCACCCGCATCGAGTCCGCATGGGCCGAGCGCTCGATCGAGATCGCGCGCCGCCTCGTGATCGGCCTGTATCCGGACACCGAGACGACCGAACTGGTCGACGCCTGGCTCGAGTCGCATCCGCAGGCTCCGGCCGCGCTGCGGCGGATCGTGCTCGAACAGCGCGATCACCAGCAGCGCGCCATCCGCGTGCGGGAGCTGCAGGGAGCACGCGTGGGCTGACCGCCCCGTGCGGCGCGGCGCGCGCAGGGATCGGGGGCCCGGGGGCGGTCCTAGAGTGAGCGCATGACGTTCGCGACGCTCGCGCTCCTCGTGCTGGTGGGTCTGGCGGGCCCCCTGCTGTCCGCGCGACGCGCCTGGCGGGTGCCGCTGATCGCGGGGGAGCTGCTCGCCGGCCTCGTGGTCGGCGCCAGCGGCTTCGGCTGGGTGGATGCGAGCGAGCCGACGCTGACCCTGCTCGCGCAGATCGGCTTCGGGCTGATCATGCTCGTGATCGGCTCGCACATCCCGGTGCTCGACCGTGCTGTGCGCTCCGCGATCGGACGCGGGGCGCTGGGCGCGCTCCTCGTGGCCCTGGTCGCCGCGGCCCTCGGCATCGGCGTCGCGCTGCTGTTCGGCAATCAGCACGGTGCCGTCTACACCGTGCTGATCGCATCCTCCTCCGCGGCGCTCGTGCTGCCGATGCTGCAGTCGATGGGGATCGCCGCGGCCTCGGCCGCGCAGCTGGTCGCCCAGATCGCGATCGCCGACGTCGCGTGCATCCTCGCCCTGCCGCTCGTGCTGCAGCCCTCGCGGGTGCCCCTGGTGGCGCTCGGCGGAGTGGGGATCGCCGCCGCCGGGGTCGTGCTCGTGGTCGTGCTGCGCCGCATAGGCCCGCGCCGGCTGCATCTGCTGCACGCGGTGTCGGAGTCGCGGCGCTTCGCGCTCGAGCTGCGGTTCAGCCTGCTCGCCCTTTTCGCCCTGGCGGGGATCGCGCAGTTCACGCACGTGTCGGTGATGATGGCGGGGTTCACGCTCGGGCTCGTGCTCGCCGCGGTCGGTCAGCCGCGGAGGCTGGCCCGGCAGCTCTTCGGAATGACCGAGGGCTTCTTCGGCCCGCTGTTCTTCGTCTGGCTCGGCGCGTCGATCGATCTGCGACACCTCGCCGCGCATCCGCAGATGATCCTCCTCGGTCTCGCGCTCGGCGCCGCGGCCGTGCTCGCGCACCTGATCGCCCGCGCGGCAGGGCTGCCGTGGCCGCAGACGGTCGCCTCGGCGGGCCAGCTCGGCGTTCCCGTGGCGGCGGTGGCCCTGGGGGTGGAGACGTCGACGCTGCTGCCCGGGGAAGGCGCCGCCATCCTCCTGGGCGCGCTCGTCGCGGTGGTGTCGTCCACGGCGGCCGTCGCCGCGGTGTCCCGTCGGTCGCGGACCGATCCGGCGGATCCTCCCGGGACGACGCCCGCGGTCAGCCCGACGGGGTGACGCCCACGGCCGTCACCATGGCCGCGGTTCGCGGATGCGGGCGACCCGTCGCGTCAGATCTCGAGGTCGTCGCCGGGGTCCAGCTCGAAGAACTCTCCGCCGTGCTCCTCGGTCGCCCACTTCAGCCGCGAGCGGTGCATGTTCGACCCGATCACCGAGAGCGTCATGTCGTGCGTGCCGAAGGCGCGGCGCGGCGCGACGGCGAGCACGAAGTCGATCGCGTCGCCGATCTTCAGCCACGGCGCCCCGAGCGGGGCGGCGAGGGTCTGCACATCGACGCCCGCGGGGATCGCGTAGGAATCGCCGGGGTAGTAGAGCTCGTCGTCGACGAGCACGCCGACGTTGTCGATGAGCGGGATCGACGAGTGGATCTCGGCGTGCACCCCGCCGAAGAACCGCAGGGTGAAGTCGCCCGCGGTCACGGTGTCGCCGGGAGCGACCTCGGTGATCTCGTATCCGGGTGCGGACCGGACCACGCCGGCTGGGGCGAAGATCGGCGTCCCCGGCGCGTCGCGCAGGATCCGATCCAGGTGATCCGGCGTCCAGTGGTCGGGGTGCTCGTGGGTGATCACCACGCCGACGAGGTGCTGCAGCTCGTCCAGTGGCAGGGTGAAGCTGCCGGGGTCGATGAGGAGGGTCTGCCCATGGTCCTCGACGCGGAGAGCCGCGTGCTCATGCTTGGTGATGCGCATGGTCCGAGCGTAATCCCGCGCGACGCGACACTCCCGGGGATCGTGATCGACCGGCCCCGATTTGGCGGGTGCTGCGCGTCATGTCATACTTGAACGGTTGTCGCGAGACGGAAACGGATCGCAAAGACGGCCCCATCGTATAGCGGCCTAGTACGCCGCCCTCTCACGGCGGTAACGCGGGTTCGAATCCCGCTGGGGTCACAGACAGCACACGAAAGCCCTCGGTTCGCCGAGGGCTTTCGTCGTCTGCGGATCCGTTCGCGTCGGTATCCTCGAGACGTGGCTGAACGACAGAGCATTCTCGCGTCGATCGAGAACGATTTCCCGCAGTGGTACCAGGACGTGCTCGAGAAGGCGCAGCTGGCGGACAACGGGCCGGTGCGCGGCACGATGGTGATGCGACCGTACTCCTACGCGATGTGGGAGGGGATGCAGTCCGCCATGGACGCGCGCATCAAGGCGACGGGCGCGGAGAACGTCTATCTTCCCCTGTTCATCCCGCAGTCCTATCTGGAGCGCGAGGCCCAGCACGTCGAGGGCTTCAGCCCAGAACTGGCCGTGGTGACGCACGCCGGGGGCAAGGAGCTGACCGAGCCGGTCGTCGTCCGCCCGACGAGCGAGACCCTGTTCGGCGAGGTCATGGCGAAATGGATCCAGTCCCATCGCGATCTGCCCATGCTGCTGAACCAGTGGGCCAACGTCGTCCGCTGGGAGATGCGCCCGCGGGTCTTCCTGCGCACCACAGAGTTCCTCTGGCAGGAGGGGCACACGGCGCACGCCACGCGGGAGGACGCCGCCGAATACGCACGCCGCATCCATCTGGACGTCTACAAGGACTTCCTGGAGACCGTGCTGGCCATCCCCGTGCTTCCGGGCATCAAGACTCCGTCCGAGCGCTTCGCAGGCGCGATCAACACCATGACCTGCGAGGCCATGATGGGCGACGGCAAGGCTCTGCAGATGGCGACCTCGCACGAGCTGGGGCAGAACTTTGCGAACGCGTTCGGCATCACCTTCTCGGACGCGGAGGGCGTCGCGCAGACGGCCTGGACCACGTCGTGGGGCTCGTCCACCCGCATGATGGGCGGGCTCATCATGTCGCACGGAGACGCCTCCGGGCTCGTCCTGCCGCCGCGCATCGCGCCGCACCAGGTCGTCGTCATCGTGGTCAAGGACGACGAGCGGACGGTCGCGGCGGCACGGACGATCGTCGCCGACCTCACGGCCGCGGGGGTGCGGGCGAAGCTCGACGATCGCACCCAGACCGGCTTCGGCCGCCGCGCGACCGAGTGGGAGCTCAAGGGGGTTCCGGTGCGCATCGAGGTCGGCCCGCGGGATCTCGACGCCGGACAGCTCACGTTCGCGCGCCGCGATCGTGCGGGCAAGAGACAGATGCCCGTCACGGAGGCTGCGACGCGTGTGCCCGCGCTGCTCGACGAGATCCAGGCCGACCTGTTCACCGCTGCTCGTGAGCGCCTCGCAGACCGCACCGTACGCGTGTCCACCATCGACGAGGCGCGCGAAGCCGCCCGCAGCGGCTTCGTCCTCATCGACTGGGACGCGCTCGGCGAGGCCGGCGAGAAGGAACTGAACCGGGACGCCATCACGGTGCGCTGCCTGCAGACCCGCGACGGCTCCCTGCCCGGCCCGCACGAGCCGGAGAAGGACCTGGTCGCGGTCGTCGCGCGCGCCTACTGACCGCGGCGCGTCCTGGCGGGGATCGCGGCCTCCGAGCGGGAGAGCGGGACAGCGTCGACGAGTGCGAGTGCGGCGATCGTCGCGACGAGTGCGCACGCCGCGAGGAGCAGGTCCAGCCCGTAGGCGGTGATCGCGAGGACCGGGGCCAGGAATAGCGCGACCGCGAGAGCGAGGACGGGGGCCGTCGGAGCATCCCCCATCCTCGGCGCCCGTTCATAGCGCCCCAGCCACAGGGACAGCACCCAGACGGCGGCGAGCACGACCAGGAGGAACGGCACCCGGGTCCACCACCACAGCGCTGACCCGGGTGCCGGCATCGGGAACGGGAGAACCAGCTCCACCCCGGTGAGCACCATGATCATCGGCAGGTGCCACAGGTAGACCGTCATCAACCGGGAGCCGATCAGCAGCACGGCGCTCTGCGCGGCACGGGTGCGCATGAGCGCGGTGAGCGGGCGGTTCAGGAGTGCGAGCGCCGCGGCCTGCACCACGGCGAGGATCGCGAGCGGCGCGGTCGGCGGCCACTGGTTGCTCAGCATGTTCCCGGAGTAGCCGCCGAGCGACACCAGGCCCCAGACGCAGAGATAGCCGAGAACGATGAGTCCGAGCAGCTGCCGGGCGCGACGCCGCGCGAACCAGCCGTCGAAGAGGAAGAAGCCGATCTGCTGCGCGAACAGCCACACGAATGCAACGTTGGGCAGTCCGAACAACTCGCTCCCGATGCCGTAGCCCGTCGCGGGCACGTGCGGGATCCCGAGCACTCCGCCGGCGACGACGAAGCGCAGGGCGTCGGTCGCGAGCGCTCCGAGCAGCAGCACTGCCGGCACGCGTATGCCGTATCGGGAATGGAGCCCGATCATCCAGGGTGCGAGGGCCTGCACGAGCAGGTACGCGGCGAGGAACCACAACGGGGATCCGATGCCGATCGCCACGGTGTCGACGAGCCCCGGATCGATTCCGAGCAGTCGGGCGGCGCCGAGTGCCGCCGTGAAGAACACGAAGACGGGGAGCGCGGGGTGCGCCAGTCGCACGAGGCGCAGGCGCACGAAGCCGACTGCGTCCTCTCCGCGCGCCTGTGCCGAGCGCCAGCCCGCTCGCGCGGAGTAGCCGCCGACGACGAAGAACAGCGGCATGATGTTCAGGATCCACGATGCGGCGTCGAACCAGCTCTGCCCTTCCACGGTGCGCTCGATGAGGAGACTCCCGTCGGCGCGACGGCCGACGCCCGTGAAGAGGATGTGGACGAAGACGACGAGGACCACGCACGCGACTCGCGTCAGGTCGAGGGTGAGATCACGCCCCGCGGGAACGGTCCTGCCGAGAGGGGCAACATCGTCG
Source organism: Microbacterium sp. MMO-35 (assembly GCF_037147555.1). Classification (NCBI taxonomy): domain Bacteria; kingdom Bacillati; phylum Actinomycetota; class Actinomycetes; order Micrococcales; family Microbacteriaceae; genus Microbacterium; species Microbacterium sp. MMO-35. The sequence goes on along the minus strand of NZ_JBBCVH010000009.1, from coordinate 23,635 downwards.
CTCATGGTCCCGACCCTAGCGAGGAGATGCGCGTCTACACTGAAGGCATGCGCATGACGAACTCCTGGTGGCTGCTCTAGCAGCCCTTCGCGCACGATCGACCACTCACGCGGGCTGCAGGCGGCCCGCGTTCGTCATGTCCGCGCTCGGTGCTTGCAGCTCCCGACCCTTGGAGCAGACATGGACACCTTCACCGCGACGACTGCACGCATGACCCGGCTGCGATCGGAGATCGCCGCGCACCCGGAGGAGCATCGGATCCTGACGGGGGAGAGGCCCACCGGCAGGCTTCATCTCGGCCACCTCTTCGGGACGATTCTCGAGCGCGCACGGCTGCAGAGCACCGGCGTCGAGACGTTCGTCGTACTCGCCGACTATCAGGTCATCACGGACCGGGAGCGCCCGGGCGAGGTGCGGTCGAACATCGTCGAGGCCGTTCGGGACAACCTGGCCGCGGGACTCGATCCGGAGCAGACGGTGTTCTTCACGCACTCGTCGATCCCGGAGCTGAACCAGCTGCTGCTGCCGTTCCTCAGCCTCGTGACCGAGGCCGAGCTCCACCGCAATCCCACGGTGAAGGCCGAGGCGCAGGACTCGGGCCGCGCGATCGGCGGGCTGCTGCTGACCTACCCCGTGCATCAGGCGGCTGACATCCTGTTCTGCAAAGGAACCCTCGTGCCTGTCGGCAAGGACAACCTCCCGCACGTCGAGATGACGCGCACCGTGGCACGGCGCTTCAACGAGAGGTACGGGGCCGTCTTCCCCGTGCCGGAGGGCCTCGTGACCGATTCTCCCGAGCTGCCGGGCCTGGACGGCCGGAAGATGTCGAAGAGCCACGGGAACGGCATCGCCCTCGGCATGAGCGAGGAGGAGACGGCTCTCGCGATCCGTCGGGCCCGCACGGACTCGGAGCGGCTCATCGCCTACGATCCCGTCCGGCGGCCCGGCGTGTCGGGCCTTCTTGCAACGGCCGCCACCTGCCTCGGTCTCCCGCCCGAGGCCGTCGCGGACCGGATCGGTGACGGAGGAGCGGCCGAGCTCAAACGCGTCACCGCCGCCGCCGTCAACGACTTCCTGCGCGCGCACCGGGAGCGTCGGAACCGGATCACCCCGGAGGATGCGGCCGCGGCGATCCGCGCGGGCAACGTGCGCGCCCGCGAGATCGCCGCGGAGACTCTCGACGAGGTCCGTGCCGCGATGGGGATGGCCTACGGCTTCTGAGCATCGGCGCCGGTCGTTGCGCCAGGGACGTTCTCGGCGAGGGAGAGGCGCGTGCGCCGAGCACGGCGCGTCCGCACGATCGCCCACACGATGAGGACCACGACGCCGGCCACGACGAGCCAGGGGAGCAGGAAGCCGAGCGCGATCACCAGGGCGTTCAGTGAGACGATGAGACCCTTCCAGCCGGCCGCCAGCCCGTCGCCGAAACCGGCGGGGTCGGCGGCGGCGGGAGCCTGCCGCACGAGCGTGACCTGCACGGAGGACATGTCCACCTGGGACTCGAGATCCTTCAGCTGTTGCTGGGCCGACTGCAGTTGTCCCTGCCGCTCGGTGAGCGCCGTCTCGGCGGTGAGCAGGTCGGCGACGCTGGTGGCCTGGGACATCAGCTGCGTCAGCCGCTGCACCGACGCGGTGAGCGAGTCGACCTGTGCGCGCAGGTCCGTGGTGGTCGCCGTCACATCGTTCTGTCCGATCGAGGTGGCCAGCACCGTGCCTTCGGAGCGCAGTGCCGCCATCACGGCGTCGAGGTCGGCGACCGGCACGCGCAGCGTCACCCACCCGTCGCCGGAGGGCGGCGGGACGATCCCGCCGTCGGTCGCCACGGGACCCTGCGTCGAACCGATCTGCTGGCTCTCCACGAAGCCGCCGTGCTTCTGCGCGAGGGCCGCGAGCGCGTCGGCGGCCTTGCGCACATCGTCGACCTGCACGGTGGCCGTTCCGGTGCGGATGATGTCGCGCTGCGCGGTCGCCGAGGGCGCAGCTCCGCCGGCGGCGCCGTCGGCGCTCTGCGAGAGCTCCTTCGCGGTTCCGCTCAGCGGGACCGTGCCACTGGCCGCGTCGTACGGCGCAGAGACGGCCGAGGATCCGGCGGAGCCCGATGAGAAACCGGTGGCCTGCAGGATCGGCGGCGTCACCAGCACTCCGACGACGAAGGCCGCGGCGACGCCGCCTGCGGTGAGCCACCCGCGTCGACGCGCACGTCCGCGGGACGCGGCGGTTCGCGCCTGTGCGGCGCGGCGCTCCTCCGCGATCTGCGAGAAGACGGCCTCCTCGATGCGGTCCACGGCGTCGTCGGACAGCTCCGGCAGCGCGATCGGGGTGGTGGTCATGATGCGGGCTCCGTTTCGGTCACTGCGCCGCGCAGGCGGGTGCGCACGCGGGAGAGACGGTTCCGGACGACGCCGTGGCCCACGCCGAGCTCGTCGGCCGCGGCGCGGTAGTCGTACCCCTCGGTCGCGCACAGCCGGAAGATCTCGCGGTCGAGCGCGCTCATCCCGCCGAGCTCGGCGGCGATGCGCTCGGCGAGCTCGGCGGCGATGACCTGCTGCTCGACGTCGATGAGCGCGGGGATGCGCTCGTCGGTCTCCTCGAGCGTGCGGGCGGCGTCACGCTGCCGCCGGCGCAGGCGGTTGGCCGCCTGGAACCGGCAGATCGTCGCGAGCCAGGGCAGCAGGGACTCCCCTGCCAGTTCCAGGGCGGGCAGCTTCCGCCAGGCGACGACGAACGTCTCCTGCGTCACGTCCTCGGCATCGCCGGCGTCGCCGAGGATGCCGTACGCGATCCAGTGGACGGGGCGGACGTAGGCGCGATACAGCGTGCGGAAGGCGGAGTCGCTTCCCGCCGCTGCTCTCGCGACGAGCGTCCTGTCGTGTGCGTCGTGTGCCATGCCGGCTCCGTTCCGGTGTCTCTCACCGAGAAGTGTCGGCTCCGGCGGAATCGTCTCAGCCCTTGCTCACGATCGGCACGTGCGGGTCCTTCTGGTGCCGCAGCCAGATCGTCGACAGTGCGGGCACCGTCAGCGTCGCCTGAGGCGAGCCGTTCTCCACGTCGGTGGCGTAGACCAGGCCGAGATTGCCTTCGCCGTGCCCGCCGAACTCGGCGGCGTCGGTGTTCAGCACCTCCGACCACCCGCCCGCGAGCGGCAGGTCGAGCCGGACCCCGTGCCGGGTCGTCCCGGCGAAGTTGCTGATCACCGCGATGTGACCGCCGTGCGCGTCACGGCGCACGAAGGCGACGATGTTGGGATCCCAGTCCGGCGCGCCGATCCGCGTGAACGAGCTGCCGTCGTGATCCCGCTCCCAGAGCGGGGCGTTCTGTCGGTAAGTGCTGTTGAGCGCGCCGACGAACTCCTGCAGCTGCCGGTGGGAGGGCTGATCGAGCAGCCACCAGTCCAGACTGCGATCGACGGACCATTCGGAGAGCTGCCCGAACTCCTGCCCCATGAAGAGCAGGTTCTTGCCGGGATGCCCCCACATGTAGCCGAGGTAGGCGCGCACGTTCGCGAGCTTCGCCGCGTGGTCGCCCGGCATCTTCGAGAGCAGGCTGCCCTTGCCGTGCACGACCTCGTCGTGGCTGATCGGCAGGATGTAGTTCTCGCCGAACGCGTACACGAACGAGAAGGTCATCTCGCCCTGGTGGTGCGAGCGGTACAGCGGATCCCGCTCGATGTAGACGAGCGAGTCGTTCATCCAGCCCATGTTCCACTTGAACCCGAAGCCGAGACCATGGTGGTCCGTGGGCGCGGTGACCCCGGGGAAGCTCGTCGACTCCTCGGCGACCATGACGATGCCGGGGTGGCGGCGGTAGGCGGTCGCGTTGACCTCCTGCAGGAACCGGATCGCTTCGAGGTTCTCCCGGCCCCCGTGCACATTCGGCTCCCACTCGCCCTCGTCGCGGGAGTAGTCGAGGTAGAGCATCGAGGCGACCGCGTCGACCCGCAGCCCGTCGGCGTGGAACTCCTCGAGCCAGAACAGCGCGTTCGCGACGAGGAAGTTGCGCACTTCGTTGCGGCCGTAGTCGAAGATGAGCGTGCCCCAGTCCCGGTGCTCGCCGCGACGGGGATCCGGGTGCTCGTAGACCGGCTCGCCGTCGAAGCGGGCCAGCGCGAAGGCGTCCTTGGGGAAGTGCCCGGGCACCCAGTCGATGATCACGCCGATGCCGGCCTGGTGCAGCCGGTCGATCAGATAGCGCAGGTCGTCCGGTTCGCCGTAGCGGTGGGTTGCCGCGTAGTACCCGGTGACCTGATATCCCCAGGAGCCCGTGAAGGGGTGCTCGGCCACGGGCATGAACTCCACGTGGGTGAAGCCGGTCGCCGTGACGTGCTCGATGAGCTGGTCCGCGATGTCGCGATAGCCGAGACCGGGACGCCAGGATCCGATGTGCAGCTCGTACACGCTCATCGGCTGCGCGACCGCGTGGGTCGCCGCCCGGCGGGTCATCCATGCGCCGTCGCCCCAGGAGTAGCCCGAGCGGGTGACGATCGAGGCCGTTGCGGGCGGGTTCTCGGCGAGCTGCGCCATCGGGTCGGCCTTGAGGATCCAGGCGCCCGCCGGGGTCAGGATCTCGTACTTGTAGTGCGCGCCGACGCCGACGCCGGGGAGGAACAGCTCCCACACGCCGCTGGATCCCATCGAGCGCATGGCGTCGAGGCGGCCGTCCCAGCCGTTGAAGTCGCCGACGACGCGCACCGCCCTGGCGTGCGGCGCCCACACCGCGAACGCCGTGCCCTGGTCTCCGTCGACCGTTCGAGGATGGGCGCCGAGGGCCTCCCAGAGGCGTTCGTGACGGCCCTCGCGGATGAGGTGCAGGTCGAGCTCGCCGATCGTGGGGGAGTGGCGGTACGGATCCGCGGAGATCCAGTCGGGCGCGTCCGCGTAGGTCGCCTTGATCCGATAGGAGCCCGGGGATCCGGCGACCTCCCCCTCCCAGATCCCGTCGGCGAGGTGGGTGAGGGCGACCTCGGCGCCGTCGGCGGGAAGCACCGAGACGGTCTTCGCGAGGGGGCGGAGCGCCCGCACGATCGTCGCGCGTCTGCCGCTGTCGTCCGACTGCGGATGCGCTCCGAGCACGGAGTGCGGGTCGTGGTGCGAGCCCGAGGCCACGGCCCCGAGCACAGCCGCATCGATCGTGGTGCTGATCATGGCTGCCCCTTCACATGGAGGATGTGCACCGGTTCCGTGAAGGCGTCCAGGCGCACGAAGTTGTGATCCGTCCAGGTCCAGACGGATCCGGTGACGAGGTCCTCGACCTCGTACGCCGTTCCAGGCTCGACGCCCCAGGCGAGGGTGTCGAGATGCACGGTGGTCTGCCGCACCGAGTGCGGGTCGACGTTGGCGACGACGATGATCGTGTCGCTCGTGTCCGTGCCGGTGAAGGGCGCGGGCAGGTGCTTGGAGAACACCAGGACCGCGTCGTCGTCGCTCCAGTGCAGCCGCAGGTTGCGAAGCTGACGCAGTGCGGGGTGCGCGCGGCGGATCTCGTTGAGCCGGGTGAGGTAGGGGGCGAGCGATCGGCCCTCCGCCTCCGCCCTGGCCCAGTCGCGCACCTTGTACTCGTACTTCTCGTTGTCGATGTTCTCCTCGGACCCCGGCCGGGCGACGTTCTCGTAGAGCTCGTAGCCGGCGTACACGCCGTACAGGGGCGCTCCGGTCGCCGCGATCGCCGCGCGGATCCGATAGGCCGCGCGGCCGCCGAACTGCAGGTACTCGGTGAGGATGTCCGGCGTGTTCACGAAGAGGTTCGGCCGCATGTAGTCGGCCGTCTCCTGGGATACGGAGAGGAGGAACTCCTCGAGCTCGGCCTTCGTGTTGCGCCAGGTGAAGTAGCTGTAGCTCTGCTGGAAGCCGACCGCGGCGAGACCCCGCATCGGCGCGGGCCGGGTGAACGCCTCGGCGAGGAAGACGACCTCCGGGTGCTTGGTGTTCACCGTGCGGATGAGCCACTCCCAGAACCGCAGCGGCTTGGTGTGCGGGTTGTCCACGCGGAAGATCCGCACCCCCTGCGCGATCCAGTGCTCGACGATCCGGAGCACCTCTGTGTACAGCCCCACCGGATCCCGGTCGAAGTTCAGCGGATAGATGTCCTGGTACTTCTTCGGAGGGTTCTCGGCGTACGCGATCGTGCCGTCCGGGAGCTCGGTGAACCACTCCGGATGCTCCGCGACCCACGGGTGGTCGGGCGCCGCCTGCAGGGCCAGGTCGAGGGCGACCTCGAGGTTCTGCGCGTTCGCCTTCTTCACGAAGCGACGGAAGTCGGCCAGGGTGCCGAGGTCCGGATGCACGGCGTCGTGACCGCCCTCGGCAGCCCCGACCGCCCACGGGGATCCGGGATCGGCGGGCCCGGCGGTCAGAGTGTTGTTCGGGCCCTTGCGGTTCAGCCGCCCGATCGGGTGGATCGGCGGGAGATACAGCACGTCGAATCCCATCGCCGCGACGGCGGGAAGGCGCTCGGCCGCGGTCTCGAAGGTGCCGCTCGTGAACGTCCCGTCGGCGTTCTGCACCGCGCCCTCGGAACGGGGGAAGAACTCGTACCAGGCGGCGGCCCCGGCGATCGCGGGCTCGACGGTGATGCTCTGCCATGCGGTCGCCGAGTCGAGCGCCGTGAGCGGACGGTCGGCGAAGACCGCGGCGAGCTCGGGATCGGTCGCGACGGCGAGGGCCTCCTCGGCGGAGCCGTCCGGCGAGCTCAGGGTCTCGGCGACGGCTGCGAGCCGCTTGCGCTCGGGCTTGGGGCGGGACTTGTCCTTGGCGGCGCGCGCCAGGAGGCCCGCGCCGAGCGCGCGCATGACCTCGACGTCGACGCCGGCCGCGATCTTCAGCTCGGCGGCGTGCGCCCAGGTGGCGAACTCGTCGGCGAAGGCCTCGAACCGGAACGTCCAGGCGCGCTCCTCGTCGAGGGCGACGTCCACCTGCCAGCGGTCGGTGCCGTCCAGGAGCGGAGTCAGCCGATGCAGGCTCTCCTCATGGTCCGGTGCGCGCAGGCGCAGGTGCACGCCGATGAGGTCGTGCCCTTCGCGGAAGGCGACCACCCGGAACGGGACCACCTCGCCGGCGAACGCCTTGGGATGGAATCCCTCCGGGGCCGCGGGCGATGGATCCGCGAGGGGGATGCGCGTGGTCTGCGCGTCCGCGGCGTCGATGTCGCCCAGTGCGCGCACCGGGATCTGAGCGGTGCTGCGGAGAGCATCGGACGAGGGCTGTGCGGCGGTTCGTTCGGACACACCCTGAACCTACCGCTCCTGGGCCGCCAAGAAGGTAACGGGCGCGTCACTCCGCTCGGAAGAGTCGCATCGAGGTTCCCGGAAGGGCGATCACGTCGCCGGGACGGTGCACCGTCTCGACCGCGGACGGCCGCTCATCGATGCTCGACCACAGGGAGACGTACGCCGTCACGCCCTCGATGACCGGAAGGCGCACATCGATCGGCGACTCCGTGCCGTGCACGATCAGCAGGATGCGGTTGAAGGCCTCCTTGTCCGGCGTGGAGGCGGCGACGTACTGCAGCGTGCGGTTGCGGGGGTCGTTCCACTGCTCCACCTCCATCGTCTCGCCGTCCTGATCGAACCAGTCCATGACCGAGGCGTTCGGGATGTGCTCGCCGAGGCGGGCGTACCGGAGCGGGCGCAGCGCGGGATTCTCGTCGCGCAGGCGCGTCAGCAGGGACGCATGCGCGAAGAGGTCCTTCTGCCAGGGCTCGTGCTCCCAGTTCAGCCAGCTGATCGGGGAGTCCTGGCAGTACGCGTTGTTGTTGCCGCGCTGGGTGCGCCCGAACTCGTCGCCCGCGGTGAGCATCGGCACCCCGGCGGAGAGCATGAGCGTGCCGAGCAGGTTGCGCATCGCCTTGCGGCGTGCGGCGAGGATCCCGGGGTCGTCCGTCGGGCCCTCCGCGCCGTGGTTGAACGAGCGGTTCATGTCCGCCCCGTCGCGGTTGTCCTCGCCGTTGGCCTCGTTGTGCTTCACGTCGTAGGCGACGAGGTCGTGCAGGGTGAAGCCGTCGTGCGCGGTGACGAAGTTGATGCTCGCGAGCGGTCCGCGCTCGTCGACGAACGTGTTCGCGGATCCGGCGAGCCGATTGGCGAAGCCGCCGATGCCGGTCGGCGCCGAGGCGCGACGGGCGTAGTCGATGTCGCTGAGCCAGAAGTTGCGGGCCCGATCCCGGTAGCGGTCGTTCCACTCGCTCCAGCCGGTGGGGAAGTTCCCCGTCTGCCAGCCGCCGAACCCGACGTCCCAGGGCTCCGCGATGATCTTGGCGTCGGCGAGATCCGGATCCGTCCGGATCGCCTGCAGCAGCGGATGCTGCGGCGTGTAGGAGTTCGCGGCATCGCGACCGAGCGCCGTGGCGAGGTCGAAGCGGAAGCCGTCGATCTGCATCTCGGTCGTCCAGTACCGCAGCGAGTCGAGCACGAGGCGCGCGGCGGCCGAGGTGGCGGTGTTCAGCGTGTTGCCGCAGCCGGTCGTGTCGATGTAGCTGCCGTCGTCCTGCTGGCGGTAGTAGAGCGCGTTGTCGATCCCGCGCAGACTGGTCCGCGGGCCGCCGATGCCCTCTTCGTTCGTGTGGTTGTAGACGACGTCGAGGATCACCTCGATGCCCGCCTGGTGCAGGAGCTTGACCATGCCCTTGAACTCTCGCAGCACTGCTTCGGGGCCCGCCTTGCGCGCGTCCTCCGTGGCGTAGGCGGCATGCGGGGTGAAGAAGTTCAGGGTGTTGTAGCCCCAGTAGTTCGTGAGACCCCGGTCGAGCAGCCGCGGCTCCGACGCGAACGCCTGCACGGGCAGCAGCTCGACCGCCGTGATCCCGAGCTCGCGGTAGTACTCGATCATCGCGGGGTGCGCGAGCCCGGCGTAGGTGCCGTGGAGCGCCGGCGGGACGCCGGGGTGCCGCTTGGTGAGCCCCTTGACGTGGCCCTCGTAGATGACCGTGCGGTCGAGGGAGGTCTTCGGCTTGACGACGTCGCCCCAGTCGAAGCCGTCGGCGATGACGACCGAGCGCCATTCCTCGTAGCCGTCGCCCTGGGCGAGGCCCCGGGCATAGGGGTCCAGGAGCAGCGTCTCGGGGTTGAAGGTGTTGCCGGGACTGTGCGCGCCGTCGACGCGCAGCGCATAGCGGGTGCCGGGCTGCAGCAGCTCCGTCGTGATCTCCCAGACGCCCCCGGGACGGCGCTCCAGCGCGAGCTGCGCCGTCTCCCAGTCGAGGTCGGTCTCATCGAAGATCACGAGTTCGATCGACGAGGCGTTCTGGGACCAGACGCGCAGCGTCGCGACCCCGTCGTGAAGGCGGACGCCCAGGTCGTCCAGGGACGGGCTGCACAGTGAGCAGCCTTCGCCGTCGGGAAGCGGCGTCTCGTCCTCCATGGCATGCGGACACATGAGGGACAGACTAACGCGGGAGGGGCCCGCTGCGGCGCCACCGCGTGCCGCGATCCGTGCCACCGAGTCCCAGCGGGGCGAGAGATGCGAGAGTGGAGGGGTGCACTACCTGGATCACGCGGCGACCACCGACCTGCGCCCCGAGGCCGCGGACGAGTGGCTGCGGGTGGCCGGGGCGACCGGCAACGCCTCGTCGACGCACGGTGCGGGCCAGCGTGCGCGCCGCATCCTGGAGGAGTCGCGCGAACGCCTCGCCGCCGCGCTCGGGTGCGAGCCGATCGAGGTCGTCTTCACCTCGGGAGGCACCGAGTCGGTGAACCTCGCCCTCCAGGGCCTGTGGCGCTCCCGCGCCGAGGGGCGCACCGAGATCCTCCTCCCCGACGGGGAGCACCACGCGACGCTCGACACGGTCGCCGCCCTCGCCGCCGAGGGAGCCGGCGTCGTCGCCATCGGACTGGACGCCGTCGGACGGATCCCCGTCGACGCCTTCGCCGCGGCGCTCGCCGCCGAGGGCGTCGCCGTGGCCACTGCACTCGTCGCGAACAACGAGGTCGGCACCGTCAACGACGCCGCGGCGCTCGCCGCCTCCTCCGCCGCCGCCGCGAGCGTTCCCCTGCACCTGGACGCGGTCGCCGCGTTCGGTCATCTGCCGCTCTCGTTCGCTGCACTCCGCGGTGAGGCGCCGGCGGGCGCCGGCCTCGTCGCGCTCAGCGTCGCGGGGCACAAGATCGGCGCCCCGGCCGGCACCGGCGCGCTCGTCGTCGCCCGCACCGCGCGCATCGCGCCGCTGCTGCACGGCGGTGGTCAGCAGCGCGGCCTCCGCTCGGGCACCCAGGACGTCGCCGGCGCCGCGGCGTTCGCGCTCGCGGCGGAGCTCGCGGTGGGGGAGCAGGTCGCGGAGGCTGTGCGACTGCGCCGTCTGCGGGACCGCCTCGCCGCGGGGATCCGGGAGCGGGTGCCCTCGGCCGAGCTGCTGGGGGATCCGGATCCCTCCGGCCGGCTTCCGGGCAACGCTCACCTCCTGTTCCCCGGCGCCCCGAGCGAGAGCCTGCTGTTCCTGCTCGATGTCGCGGGGATCTCCGCCTCGGCCGGATCCGCGTGTCAGGCCGGCATCGCCGAGCCCTCGCATGTCGTGCAGGCGCTCGGCCGCACCGAGACCGAGGCGCGCAGCGTCATCCGGTTCACGCTCGGAAGGACCTCGTCCGACGACGACGTCGACGCGGTGCTCGCGGTGATCGCGGACGCGTACGCGCGGGCATCGGGATCCTCGATCCGGGGTCGCTGAGCGGGCGCCGGCCCAGCGCGACCATCCCCTCCGGGGTCGTTGAGCGGGCACCGGCCCAGCGCGACCATCCCCTCCGGGGTCGTTGAGCGAGGACGCCGAAGGCGACCGAGACGAAACGCGGCGACTTCACGAGCGACCGCGTTTCGTCCCGCTCCGACTCCGTCGGCGCTCGCTCAGCCGGCCCCGGAGTGCCCCGACGTACACTGGATCCATGCGTGTGCTGGCGGCGATGAGCGGGGGAGTGGACTCCGCGGTGGCCGCCGCGCGCGCCGTCGAGGCGGGGCACGACGTGGTGGGCGTGCACCTCGCGCTGTCGCGCGCGGGCGGCACCCTGCGCACCGGCAGCCGTGGCTGCTGCACGATCGAGGACGCGATGGACGCGCGGCGAGCGGCCGACCTCCTCGGCATCCCGTTCTACGTCTGGGACTTCTCCGAGCGGTTCCGCGAGGACGTCATCGAGGACTTCGTCGCGGAGTACCGGGCGGGGCGCACGCCGAACCCCTGTCTGCGCTGCAACGAGAAGATCAAGTTCGCCGCCCTCCTGGAGCGCGCGATCGAACTCGGCTTCGACGCGGTGTGCACCGGGCACTACGCGACGCTCGTCGATGGCGAGGGCGGGCTGGAACTGCACCGCGCCTCGGATGCCGCGAAGGACCAGTCCTACGTGCTCGGCGTTCTGAACGCCGAGCAGCTCGCGCACACGTACTTCCCGCTCGGATCCACGCCGTCCAAGGCGCTCGTGCGGGCGGAAGCCGCGGAGCGCGGGCTGAGCGTCGCGCAGAAGCCGGACAGCCACGACATCTGCTTCATCCCCGACGGCGACACCCGTGGGTGGCTCGCGGAGAAGGTCGGCGCCGAGCAGGGCGAGATCCTCGACCGCAACGGCGAGGTGGTCGGCACGCACGACGGCGCGCACGCGTTCACGGTCGGCCAGCGCCGCGGTCTGCGCCTCGGTGTGCCCGCCCCCGACGGCAAGCCCCGGTTCGTGCTCGAGGTCCGTCCGGTCTCGAACACGGTCGTCGTCGGCCCGAAGGAGGCGCTCGCGATCGCCGAGATCTCGGGGGAGCGGCGCTCGTGGGCGGGAGCCGCGCCCGTTGCGGACGAGTTCCTCTGCGAGGTGCAGATCCGCGCCCATGCGGATCCGGTTCCTGCCCGTGCCTTCGTCGCGGAGGACGCCGTCCGGGTCATCCCCGACGAGCCCCTCGACGGCGTGGCGCCCGGTCAGAGCGCGGTGCTCTACGTCGGAACACGGGTGCTCGGCCAGTTCACGATCGATCGCACGGTCTCGGCGGTGCCCGCGGGCGTCTGAACCCGCTGTCGACGACGACGACATCGGTTGTCGGCGTCGTCATGTCGCGGTCGGCCGATGCGGGGCTCTGTGATGATGGGTGCACAGTCCGACGGAGGAGCCGCCATGACGAGGACCTACATCCGCGATTTCCACGGGGACGATCTGGACCAGATCGTCCGGTTGTGGGGGCAGGTCACCCGCGAGAACGAGTGGCCCATCTACTCGCTCGCCGAGGTGATCGCCTCCTGCCAGCAGGACCACGCCGTCGTCGCCGTGCAGGGCGAGCTGCTCGTGGGCGCCGCCGTCGGCCGCGGCGCGCACGCCCAGGGATGGATCGTGTTCTTCGGAACGGCGGAGGACGCCGGTTCCGAGGTGAGCTCCTCCCTCCTGCACGCGCTGGAGCGCAAGATGGCGCCCCTCGGCCTCGCGAAGCTCTCCGTGCTCATCCCCGAGGCCGACGGGCTCGGCGCCTTCACGGAGAACGGCTTCCACGTGCACCACTCGGTGCGCTACCTGGAGCGTGCGATGCCCATCCAGCGGCGCGAGATCGACGCGCTGAAAGAGGTCGGCGGACGCATCCTGCCGCCGCACCTGTGGGACCGCGTGGCGGGGATGACGCACGAGAAGACGCTGCTCGAGGAGCGTCTGGTCACGCCGCTCGCGCGCCCGGAGCTCGCCGAGAGGTTCGGGGTGGTGCCGCCGCGGGCGGTCATGCTGTTCGGCCCTCCCGGAACCGGGAAGACCACGTTCGCGCGGGCCGTCGCCTCACGGCTGGACTGGCCCTTCGTCGAGCTCTTCCCCTCTCGGCTGGCCGACGGCGGCTCGGGCCTCGCCGGCGGGCTGCGCGCCTCGTTCGAGACGATCGACGAACTCGAGCACGCCGTCGTGTTCATCGACGAGGTGGAGGAGATCGCCTCCCGCCGCGGCGGCACTCCGCCGTCGCCCACCCAGGGGGTCACCAACGAGCTGCTCAAGCTCGTCGCCGACTTCCGCGACCGGGAGGGGCGGATCCTGATCTGCGCGACGAACTTCGTGCGGGCTCTCGACGCCGCGTTCCTCCGGCACGGGCGCTTCGACTACGTGATCCCGATCGGGCTCCCCGACGCCGATGCCCGTCGCGCGATCTGGGCGCGGTACATCCCGGTCGAATCCGCCGGGGACGTGGACCTGGACCGGCTCGTCTCGGCGAGCGACGGGCTGACCCCCGCCGACATCGAGTACGCCGCGCGCCGTGCATCGCAAGAGGCTCTGGCACGAGCGCTGCGCGAGGGGACCGCGGGCTCCTCCCTCGGCACCGACGACTACGCGCGAGCCCTCGGCAGCACACGGGCGACCGTCTCGGCCGACGAGATCGCCGAGTTCCGCGCCGACATCGAGACGATCGCGCGGCTCTGAGAGGGCGGCGCCCCTCGGATGTCGGCGCCCGCTCGTAGACTTCAGGGGTGCCGGAGAACATCTCGCTGCAAGCCGCCCGCGTCGAGGCCGAGGAGCTGACGACCCGCATCCTGGAGGCGAAGGACGCGTACTACGGGCGCGACACCTCGCTCGTCGACGATGCCACCTATGACGGCTGGATGCACCGGCTCGAAGAGCTCGAGCGCGTGCACCCCGAGCTCCAGGGCCAGGACTCGCCGACGCAGATGGTGGGAGCCGCCGAGGCCACGGGACTGCAGACCATCGAGCACGCCGAGCGGATGCTCAGCCTCGACAACGTGTTCTCGCTCGAAGAGCTGCGGGAGTGGGCCGCGAAGACGCGTGCCGCGGCGGGTCGCGAGGTGGCCTGGCTCACCGAGCTCAAGATCGACGGCCTCGCGATCAACCTGCGCTACGAGAACGGCGTGCTCACGTCGGCGGCGACCCGCGGCGACGGGCGCGTCGGAGAGATCGTCACCGAGAACGCGCTGCGCGTCGCCGGGATCCCCGAGCGCCTGAGCGGAACGGGGCACCCTCCGATCGTCGAGGTGCGCGGGGAGGTGTTCATCCCGGTCGCCGCCTTCGAGCGTCTGAACGCCGCGCAGGCCGCGTTCCGAGACCGGGCCTACGCCGAGGCGCTGGAGCGGTGGGAGGCGCGCACCGGCGCCAAGAAGCCGTTCGACGAGGAGAAGGCGCGCACGGCCGCCGCCCGGCGCTTCCCGTCCTTCGCGAACCCGCGCAACGCGGCCAGCGGCGGCCTCCGTCAGCAGCTGGACAAGAAGGACGGCATGGAGCTCGAGGCAGGGCTGCTCCGCGTCGACTCCCTCGCCCTGTATGTGCACGGCATCGGAGCATGGCAGGATCCGCCCGTCGCGGCGCAGAGCCAGGTGTACGAGCTGCTGGCCGAATGGGGCCTGCCCACGAGCCCGCACACGAAGGTCTGCGCCTCGATCGACGAGGTCGCCGACTTCGTCGCGTACTTCGGCGAGCACCGGCACGACATCGAGCACGAGCTGGACGGCATCGTCGTGAAGGTCGACGAGCTCGACCTGCACGACGAGCTCGGCGCCACCACCCGTGCGCCGCGCTGGGCCATCGCCTACAAGTACCCGCCGGAGGAGGTGCAGACCACGCTCCTCGACATCGTCGTCTCGGTCGGACGCACCGGGCGCGCCACGCCGTTCGCCGTCATGGCTCCGGCGCACGTCGCCGGCAGCGTGGTGCGTCAGGCGACGCTGCACAACAAGGACGTGGTGAAGGCCAAGGGCGTGCTCATCGGCGACACGGTCGTGCTCCGCAAGGCCGGCGACGTGATCCCGGAGGTGCTCGGGCCCGTCGTCGAACGTCGTGACGGCACCGAGCGGGAGTTCGTGATGCCCGAGCGCTGCCCGGAGTGCGGCTCGATCCTCGCCCCTGCCAAGGAGGGGGACATCGATCTGCGCTGCCCGAACACGCGCTCCTGCCCCGCGCAGGTGCGCGGCCGCGTCGAGCACATCGGATCCCGTGGCGCGCTCGACGTCGAGGCGCTCGGCGAGGTCACCGCAGCCGCGCTCACGCAGCCGAGCCACCCCGCCGTGCCGCCGCTGGAGACCGAGGCGGGGCTGTTCACGCTCACGCTCGAGCAGCTCGTGCCGATCGAGGTGCTCGTCCGCGACGCCGAGACGGGCCTTCCGAAGGAGGACGAGGACGGGATCGTCAAGACCCGCGCGCCGTTCCGCCGCAACGCGACCGCGGCCGAGAAGAAGAACGGGATCACCGTCCCCCAGCCGTCGTCGCAGGCCGTCAAGCTCCTGGCGGAGCTGGAGAAGGCGAAGACCAAGGAGCTGTGGCGTCTTCTCGTCTCGCTCAACATCCGGCACGTCGGGCCGGTCGCGGCCCGCGCGCTCGCGCAGTTCTTCGGATCCTTGGATGCGATCCGCGCCGCCTCCGTCGAGGAGCTCGCGGCGGTGGAGGGCGTGGGCGGCATCATCGCCGAGTCCCTGTCGGACTGGTTCGAAGTGGACTGGCACCAGGAGATCGTGCAGCGCTGGGCCGACGCGGGGGTGCAGTGGGCCACACCGGGTCATCCCGGTCCGGGGGCCGCCGTCGTCGAGGGGGGCGTGCTCGACGGGCTCACGGTCGTCGCGACCGGCTCGCTCGACGGTTACACGCGAGACGGAGCGCAGGAGGCGATCATCAAGGCGGGCGGCAAGGCGGCATCCAGCGTCTCGAAGAAGACCGACTTCGTCGCGGCCGGGCCTGGGGCGGGGTCGAAGCTCGCGAAGGCGGAGGAACTGGGTGTCCGGATCCTCGACGCGGCACAGTTCCATATCCTCGTGACGGAGGGGCCGGACGCGCTCGACGCCTGACGCGCGAACCGGGGAGGAGCCGGCATGACGGGTGGGATCGACCTGCTCCCGACCGTGATCGGGGTGCTCGTCCTCGCCGCCGTCGCGACGGCGGCTCTGCTGCTCTTCCGCGTGCCCGGACGGTGGACGCCGGCGCTCGCGGTCATCCGGGGCGCGGTGCAGCTCGCGGTGATCAGCGTGATCCTGACGGGGATCGTCTCGCAACCTGCGTGGATCGGCGTCGCCCTGCTGGTGATGTTCGGCATCGCGACGGGCGTCGCCGTGCGTCGCACGGGCGGCGGCGCCCGCAGTGTGCTCGTGATGGCGACGTCGATCGGCGCGGGCGCGATGGTGTCGATCGGCACCGTCTTCGCGACGGGCGCCCTGCAGCCGACACCGCGCTATCTCCTCGCGATCGGTGCGATCCTCATCGGCAACTCCATGAGCATCGCCACGCTCGCCGGGCGCCGGTTCACCGCCTCGGTCGTCGACCGCTGGGAAGAGGTCGAGGGGTGGCTGGCGCTCGGCGCAACACCGCGGCGCTCCACACTCGAACTCGCTCGAAGGGCCGTCCGGGAGTCCCTCATCCCGTCGATCGATCAGACCAAGACAACGGGTCTCGTCGTGCTGCCGGGTGCCTTCGTCGGCGCGATCTTTGGCGGCCTGTCACCGCTCGACGCGGGGCGCTTCCAGATCGTGGTGCTCGCGGCGATCATGGCAGCCGGATCCGTCACCGCCGTGCTCATCGCCACCTGGCTGGGCCCGGTGCGCACCAAGCCGGTCATCGCGGTCTAGGAGCACGAGATCGCGCCCAATGCACGGGATCGTGCCGAGTGCACGGGTCCTTCGCGTCAACGTGCCGTGTCATCGGCAGCTCGTCGTGGACTCGGCACCGCGCCCGGGGGAACGGCGCATCGAGGTCCCTGCGCTCGGAAACTCGCCGTGCGCCCGGCGAGAACGCCGGGCGCACGGGAATGCTCAGTCCTTGTGACGCGGCTTGCGCGGGGGCCGCTCGTCGGTGCGCCGGTCATCGCGCGGGCGGTCGTCGCGACGTGGGCGGTCACCGTAGCCGCGATCCCCGGATCCGCCCTCGTACGAGCGACGCGGACGGTCGCCGTAGCCGCGGTCACCGCCGCGGTCGTCCCGGCGGGGTCCACGGTTCGGGCGACCGGAGTCGCGCTGGATCTCGATGAGGCGGCCCGAGATCCGGGTGTCGCGCAGGCGATCCAGCACCGATGCGTCGAGGTTCGCCGGCAGCTCCACGATGGAGAAGTCGGGACGGATCGTGATCGCGCCGAAGTCGTCGCGACCGAGCCCGCCCTCGTTCGCCAGCGCGCCGACGATCTGCCGGGGCTCGACGCGGTGGCGGCGGCCCACCTCGATCCGATACGGCGTGTAGTCGCCGCGGCTGCGCCGCTCGGGCCGGGCACCGCGGTCGTCGCGATCACGCGCGTCGCGACCTCCCGAGCGCTCGGGGCGGTCCGTCCGAGGCGGGCGGTTGTCGGCGGCTACGGCGGCGGACAGCGCGTCGTTCTCGGGATCGAGCAGCAACGGCGTCTCGCCCTGCGCGACGACCGCGAGCGCCGCGGCGACGTCGGCCTCGGGCACATCGTGGTGGCGCACGTAGTGGGCGATGATGTCGCGGAAGCCCTCGATCCGCCCCGTCTCCTCCAGCGCCGCGGTGATCGCGTCGTCGAAGCGCGCGAGGCGGGTGCTGTTCACGTCCTCGGTCGTCGGGAGCTGCATCTGGGTGGGCTGCTGCCGCGTGGCGCGCTCGATGTGCTTGAGCAGGTAGCGTTCGCGCGGCGTGATGAAGCTGATCGCGTCACCGCTGCGCCCCGCGCGACCGGTGCGGCCGATGCGGTGCACGTACGACTCGGTGTCGGTGGGGATGTCGAAGTTCACGACGTGGCTGATCCGCTCGACGTCGAGCCCGCGCGCCGCGACGTCGGTCGCCACGAGGATGTCGAGCTTGCCGTCCTTGAGCTGGCCGACGGTGCGCTCGCGCATCGGCTGCGGGATGTCGCCGTTGATCGCCGCGGCGGAGTAGCCGCGGGCGCGGAGCTTCTCGGCCAGCGTCTCTGTCTCGTTCTTGGTGCGGACGAACACGATCATGCCCTCGAAGTTCTCCACCTCGAGGATCCGGGTGAGCGCGTCCACCTTCTGCGCATACGAGACGACGAGGTAGCGCTGCGTGATGTTCGCGTTGGTGGTCGTCTTGCCCTTGACCGAGATCTCCTCGGGGTCGTGCAGGTACTGCTGGGCGAGCCGGCGGATCGTCGCGGGCATGGTCGCGGAGAACAGCGCGACCTGCTTGTCCTCGGGGGTCTGCGCGAGGATCTGCTCCACGTCCTCTGCGAAGCCCATCTTGAGCATCTCGTCGGCTTCGTCGAGCACCAGGTTCTTGAGCTCGGACAGGTCGAGCGTGCCCTTGGCGAGGTGGTCCATGATGCGGCCCGGGGTGCCCACGACGATGTGCACGCCGCGACGGAGCGCCGACAGCTGCACGCCGTAGCCCTGTCCGCCGTAGACGGGCAGGAGGTGAACGCCCGGAAGCTGGGCGGCGTAGGCCTCGAACGCCTCCGCGACCTGCAGGGCGAGTTCGCGGGTGGGGGCGAGCACGAGCGCCTGCGGGTTGCGCTGCTGCAGATCGAGGTTCTCCAGGATCGGCAGGGCGAAGGCCGCGGTCTTCCCCGTTCCCGTCTGCGCGGTGCCGAGCACGTCGCGGCCCCCGAGCAGCAGCGGGATCGTCTCGCGCTGGATCGCCGACGGCGTCTCGTAGCCGAGCGCCTTGATCGCGGCGAGAACGGGGCCGGTGATGCCGAGCTCTTCGAAGCCGGGGCCCGCCGGCGCTTCCGCTCCGGTCGTTCCGTCGCCCTCCGCAGCGGGGTCGATGGGGGTCTCGGTCGGCGTCGCGTCGTCTCGGGTCACAACTCAGGGTACCGTCCCGGCCCTGGGAGATCGCAGCCCGGGGCCGCACAGGGCTCGATCCGTGGCCGGGATCGGGCCTTTCGCGGGATCGGAGACGACAGGACCGGTCAGTTCCCCGAGGTCAGCGCGACCAGACGCTCCTTGACCTGGCGGCGCAGCACCTTGCCGATCAGCGAGGTCGGCAGCTCGTCGACGACGAAGATGCGGCGGGGAACCTTGTAGGGCGTGAGGATCCCGCGGGCGAACTCGCGGATCGCCTCGACGTCGACGTCCGTGCCCGGATCCACCACGATCGCGGCCACGACCTCCTCGCCGGAGTGCTCGCTGGGAAGTCCCACGACCGCGGCGTCGATCACGTCCGGGTGCTGGCGCAGGGCGCCCTCGACCTCGGTGGGGGCGACGTTGAAGCCGCCGGTGATGATGAGCTCCTTGATGCGGTCGACGATTCGCACGAACCCGCCCTC
Source organism: Microbacterium sp. MMO-35 (assembly GCF_037147555.1). Taxonomy (NCBI): domain Bacteria; kingdom Bacillati; phylum Actinomycetota; class Actinomycetes; order Micrococcales; family Microbacteriaceae; genus Microbacterium; species Microbacterium sp. MMO-35. The sequence continues at coordinate 4,559 of NZ_JBBCVH010000009.1, read as the reverse complement.
GTCGATCGTGACGATGTCGCCGGTGCGGAACCAGCCGTCCGCGAACACCGCCTCCGTCTCCTCGGGCTTGCCGTAGTAGCCCGAGAACACCTGCGGTCCGCGGACGACGAGCTCGCCGGGCTGCCCCGGCTCCACGTCCTTCGTCGGCTCGTCCGGATCCACGACACGGCATTCGGTCCCGGGAAGCGGCAGCCCCACGGTTCCCGGGACGCGGTTGTCCGCGACCGGGTTCGCCATGAGCACGGGGGAGCACTCGCTCAGGCCGTACCCCTCGACGAGGTACCCTCCGGTCGCCTGCTCGAACGGGACGACGAGCTCGTGCGGCAGGGCCATCGCGCCCGAGATCGCGACCTCGATGCCGGCGAGCGAGACGCCCTTCGCGGTCGCGGCCTTGAGCAGGCGGTCCGCGATCGGCGGCACGAGCGGCAGGAACGTCGCCGGGTGCTTCTTGACGACGTCGAGGACGAGATCCGGGTCGAACTTGGGGAACAGCACGAGGCGCGCCCCCATCGACATCGCGAAGGTGAGGCAGAGCGTGAGCCCGTAGGCGTGGAACATCGGCAGCACGGCGTAGACGACGCAGCCGTTGCCGCGCGTGATCGACGGGACCCACGCCTGCGCCTGTGCGGCGTTGGCGAGCAGGTTGCGGTGCGTCAGCGAGGCGCCCTTCGGGGTGCCCGTGGTGCCGGACGTGTACTGGATGATCGCGAGGTCGTCGGTCGCCGGCCGCGGGTGCGACGCCGGGAGCGGGGAGTATCCGACGACGGACTCCCAGGTGACCGTGCCGCGCACCCGCGTGGTGAGCGCCTCCCGGGATTCACGCGCCTTCGCGACCGGGAGGCGCAGGGCGAACCGCGTGAGCGCGGGCATCGCGCGGGTGACGTCGACCGAGATCAGGTTCGTGACGGCGAGATCCGAAGGGAACTCCTGCACGGACGCGACGACCTTGTTCCAGACGATCGCGTGCTTCGCGCCGTGGTCCTCGAACTGCTTGCGCAGCTCGCGCGGCGTGTAGAGCGGGTTGTGCTCCACGGCGACGGCGCCCAGGCGCAGCACGGCGTAGAACGCGACGATGTGCTGCGGGCAGTTCGGCAGCACGATCGCCACCGGATCCCCGGCCTTCACGCCGAGCGCCTTGAGCCCCGCGGCCGCGCGGTCGATCGCGGCCTGCAGGTCGCGGTAGGACGTCGTCCGCCCGAAGAACTGCAGGGCGGGGGCGTCCGGGTAGTCGCGGGCCGACGCCTCGACGATGTCGACGAGGGATCCGGAGACCTCGGCGAGATCCTCCGGCACCCCCTCGGCGTAGCTGGCGGTCCAGGGGCGCGGGGGAACGAACGTCGTCACCTGCTCAGCCTATGCCGCCGGGCGGCGAACATGCTCCGGGCGGCGCCACCCCCTCCGCACCGCCCGGAGCACCTCACCGGCGCTGTTGCTCGCTGCCGGAGAGCTTCTGGGCCAGGGCGATCGGGACGATCGAGACCACGACCAGCACGACCGCGATCACGGACACGATCGGCGCCTGGTTGGGGCGGGCGACGTTGTCGATGATGAACATCGGGAGCGTCCGCACCCCGGAACCGGCGGTGAACGTCGTCACCACGATCTCGTCGAAGGACAGCGCGAACGCGAGCAGTCCGCCGGTGAGCAGCGCCGAGCGCAGCTGCGGGAAGGTGACGAGCCGGAACGTCGTCCAGATGCCGGCTCCGAGGTCTGCCGAGGCCTCCTCGAAGGAGGTGCCCATGCGTCGCAGCCGGGCGACCGCGTTGTTGAAGACGGTGACGATGCAGAACGTCGTGTGCGCGATGATCACCGTCCAGATCGACAGCGGAACCCCGAGGATCGTGCGGAACAGGTTGTTCAGCGCGATGCCGGTGATGATGCCGGGCAGCGCGATCGGGAGGATCACGAGCAGGTTCACGGTGTTGCGGCCGAAGAACGAGAACCGCTGCAGCGCGAAGGAGAGCATCGTGCCGAGGATGAGCGCGAGGGCCGATGAGATCAGGGCGACGAGGGCGCTCGTGCCGACGGCCTCGAGGGCGCCGTCGCTGCGGAACGCCCGCCCCCACCACTCCAGGGTGAACCCGGGAGGTGGCCAGGTGAGCGACGACGACGTGGAGAACGAGTTGACGAGCACGACCAGGAGCGGCACGTACACGACCGCGAGGATCACGGTCGTGACGACGCCGAGGGTGACCCTGGTTCCGAGGGAGATGCGCACGATGACTCCTACAGGTTGTCCAGGGCGCCGGTGCGGCGCACGAGGAAGAGGTAGCCGAAGATGATGACGATGGGAATGAGGGCGATCGCGCTCGCGAGCGGCAGGTTGTTCGCCGCGCCGATGTCCTGATAGACGAGCGTGCCGAGCATCTGCGCTCCGCCGCCGACGATGCCGATCGTGATGTAGTCGCCGAGAGACAGCGAGAAGCTGAAGATCGTGCCGGCGATGATCGCGGGCAGGGCCATCGGCCACACGACCAGCCGCAGCGTGGCCCAGCTGCGTCCGCCCAGGTCGCCCGAGGCTTCGAGCAGCGAGCTCGGCACCCGCTCGAGTCCCGCGTAGATGGGCAGGATGACGTACGGCAGCCACAGGTAGGACAGCGTGATGATGGTCGCCGTGATGCCGTAGCCGGGGGTGCTCCCGCCGAAGGGACGCAGCAGCCAGTCCAGGATCCCGTCGCTGGAGAGCACCGACCGCCAGGCGAAGGCCTTGACGAGGTACGAGGCCCAGAGCGGGGTCAGCACGAGCACGACGAGCGCGCGCTGCAGGGCAGGGGAGGCCACCATCGCCATGAAGTAGGCGATGGGCAGGGCGAGGGCCACATCGATGAGGGTCACGGCGAGGGCGATCCCCACGGTGCGCAGCGTGATGCCCTGGTAGAACGCATCCGTCACGACGGTCACCACGTTGTCGAAGGTGAACTCGGTGCGGATCTGGCCGGTGTAGGTGTCGGTGGTCCAGAACGCCGTCACGAGCAGCAGGGCCAGGGCGACGACGTAGACCGCCCCGAGCCAGAACAAAGGGGCCGACAGGAGCAGGGCGAGACGGGCGCGCGGGTGCGCGGAGAGGTAGACGGATCCGCGTCGCGCCGCAGAGCGGCGGGGCGACGGGATCGACGAGCGCGGCGGCGTCTTCGCCGGTGCGATGGTGGTCATGACGGGCCTTTCGGGTCCCGGTCCCGGTCGCCCGGAGCATGAGCCCCGGGCGACCGGATCCGATCAGTTCCGGATCTGCTGCCAGGCCGTGGTCCAGCCCGCGTAGTCGATGCACTTCACGTCGGTGCGGCCGTCGAGGCACTTCGCGATCGGGGTGGTCCAGTACCAGATCTTCTTCGCGTAGTCGGCGTCGCCCGCGTGGTACGAGGCGCAGTCGTCGCGGTAGTCGCACGCCTTCTCGCTGGAAGGCGCTTCGCCGAAGAACGCGGTGGCCTGGGCGTTCGCCTTCGGGCTGGAGATGTAGTCGAGCCACGCGTACGCGCAGTTCGGGTTCTTCGCCTTCGACGAGATCATCCAGGTGTCGCTCCAGCCGGTGGCTCCCTCGCTCGGAAGCACGACGGCGGTCTTGGCGCCTTCGCCCTCGAGCGTGTTCTGGATCACCTGCCAGGTGGTGCCGGCCACGCTGTCGCCCGACTGGAACGACTGCACCTCCTTGAGGTAGTCGCCCCAGTACTCGCTGATGTTGGGACGCTGCTCCTTGAGCAGGTCGACGGCGGCGTCGAACTGCTTCTGGTCCAGCGCGTAGGGGTTGGTGATCTTCAGCTCCGGCTTGTGCGCCATGAGGTAGACGGCGGCGTCGGCGATGTAGATGGGGGAGTCGTAAGCCGTGATCTTGCCCTTGTGCTCGGACGCCTTGTCGAAGACGACGTCCCAGGAGGTGGGCGCGGTCGGGAACGTCTCGGTGTTGTACATGAGCAGATTCGCGCCGTAGCCGTGCGGGACGCCGTAGTGCTTTCCGTCGACCGTGTTCCAGGCGCGGTCCTTGAGGAACGGGAAGATGCCGTCGTAGTTCTTCAGCAGCTTGGTGTTGACCTCGACCACGTCGCCCGAGGCGATGAGGCGCAGCGACGCGTCGCCCGACGCGGAGACCACGTCGTAGTCGCCGGTCTTCATGAGGTTCAGCGCCTCGTCCGAGGTCCCGAAGGTCTTCGCCTCGACCTTGCAGCCGGTCGCCTTCGTGAAGTCGGAGACCCAGTCGACGTTCGGATCGTTCGATCCGTCCTCCACATAACCGGGCCAGGCGAGGATCTTGACCGCGCCCTCGGTCTTGCCGAGCTTCTCGATCGGGCCCGACGCGGCGCCGCCGCCACCGGATCCTGCGGTGCCGCAGCCCGTGAGTGCGGCGATCACCGCCGTGGCGAGGCCGACGGCCGCGAAGGCCGTGAGGGTGTTCTTTCGCATGGAGTACTCCTTTGTTTCTCTTGCGTTCGGTGGTGCGAGGGGTCAGGGCGTGTCGACTGTGCGGATGGTGCGGGAGGGGGTGTCGTTCTGCTCGGCGATGGGTGCGTCGCCCAGGGCGACGACGTCCGCGTCCCGCCAGGACACGAACACCCGGTCGCCATGGC
>NZ_JBBCVH010000008.1:0-170082 GCF_037147555.1 Microbacterium sp. MMO-35 | reverse complement strand
CCTCATTCACCGCCACCAACTGCGCCCGCGACAATCCCGCCCCGGACGCCGCCGCACCCCACGCCTCCTGCAGAAGCCGAGTGGCCTCCAGGAGCGGATCAAGGGTGCTGGTCATACCCCGAGCCTACCGAGAATCGATGATCCGTTCGAAAGTTATCCACAGCCAAGAAGAGCACCTGACCTGGGAATTTCCTCGTGATGAAGGCGAGGGGTGGATCAGCAGGAGCCGGATCTCCGATCGGCCCGGCTGGGTAGGGCTCGGCTGCCCAGGTACTCGGCGGCCGGCCCTGGGCAATCGTGCCCCCGGGGCTTGGGCACCTCGTGCCCGAGCGCGTGCTTGCTCCGCCCGAGAGGCTCGTCCTCTGCAGGCGCGTGAGGGACGGAGCGGTTCTGGGCAGCCGGTCCCTTGCGTCGTGCGCATCGCCCTGCGCTGCGGTCTGCGGGCGTCCTCAGCCGGCCGCGCCGGACTGCTGCTCCGCCAGCACGGCGGCGAGCGCCTCGACCTGCGCCTTGCCCGCCTCGTCGACGGTCAGCGACATGATCGACGACATCGCCAGGAGCACCTCGAACTCGCGGGGATCGCGCGGCTTGCCGAAGAGCGAGGTGCGCTCCTTGATGCGCACCTCCCGGTACGTCGAGACCGGATTGCGGGCCGTCTCGAGCTTGCCGTGGTGCTTGAACTTCGTGACCGTCGCGCCGTCGTACACGATCGACTCGCCGTCGGCCCCCGTCACTTCGATGCTGCTCGTCATGCGCAGATTCTAGGGCCGGGGATCCGGGGCGGAAACGGGCGGATCGGATCCGGATCCCTTCGCGGCTGGACGAGCGCCGTGCACTGGATGACAAGCCCCGGCACCCCGCACGCGCCCACAATGGGAGGACGCATCGTCGTCCGCATACTCGAAGGAGAGACCGATGACCGACATGTCCGCCGCGTCCGCGCTGCTCGACCGCATCCAGGCCCCGGAAGGCAGCGGGCGGGACATCCCCGACGCCGCCACGCGCGAGGTCATCGGCCGCGCCCCCGTGCAGACCGTCGCCGATCTGGACGACGCCATCGCCCGCGCCAAGGCCGCGCAGCCGGGCTGGGAGGCGCTCGGCCACGCGAAGCGCAGCGAGCTGCTGCTCGCCGCCGCCGACGCGATCGACGCGAACGCGGAGGCGCTCGCGCTCCTGCTCTCGCGGGAGCAGGGCAAGCCCCTGAACGGTCCGAACGCGCGGTTCGAGCTGGGCGCGTGCTCTGCCTGGCTGCGCACGAACGCGACCACGGTGCTCGAGCCCGAGGTGCTCGTGGACGACGAGAACCTGCACGCGGAGCTCGTCTACAAGCCGGCCGGCGTGGTCGGTGCGATCGGCCCGTGGAACTGGCCGCTGATGATCACGATCTGGCAGATCGGCCCCTCCCTGCGGATGGGCAACACGGTGGTCGTCAAGCCCAGCGAGTACACCCCGCTCAGCGTGCTGGCGATGCTCGCCGTGATGAACGACGTGCTGCCCGCCGACGTGCTGATCGGGATCTCCGGCGATCGCGAGGTCGGCGCGCGGATCGCCGCGCACCCCGACATCGACAAGATCATGTTCACCGGATCCACGGCCACCGGCCGAAAGATCATCGAGAGCTCGGCCGGCAACCTCGCCCACCTGACGCTCGAGCTCGGCGGCAACGACGCGGGCATCGTGCTGCCGGGCACCGACCCGGCCGCGATCGCCGAGGACCTGTTCTGGGGTGCGTTCATCAACACGGGGCAGACCTGCGCGGCGATGAAGCGGCTCTACGTGCACGACTCGCTCTACGACCAGGTCGTGGATGCGCTCGCCGGCATCGCCGCGAACGTGCCGATCGGCAACGGGCTGGATGAGAACAACGTCCTCGGCCCGCTGCAGAACAAGCAGCAGTTCGACATCGTCTCGCGCCTCGTCGAGGACGCGAAGGCCCGGGGCGCCCGCGTCGTGACCGGCGGCGAGGCCGCCCCCGAGCTCGGCGAGCTGTTCTACCGGCCGACGATCGTGGCCGACATCGACAACGACGCCGCGCTCGTACAGGAGGAGCAGTTCGGGCCGGCGCTGCCGATCATCCGCTACTCCGACGTGGACGAGGCGTTCGCGCTCGCCAACGCGGTCGACGTGGGCCTCGGCGCCTCGGTGTGGTCGAGCGACCCCGAGGCGGCACGCGAGGCCGCGACCCGCATGCAGTCCGGCACCGTATGGATCAACTCGCACGGCGGGCTGCACCCGATGGTGCCGTTCGGAGGCGTGAAGAGCTCGGGCTACGGGCTCGAGTTCGGCGTGGCGGGCCTCAAGTCCGTCGCCGTGCCCCAGGTCGTCTCCGGACCCGGCCGGAAGGCCTGAGCCATGGCCCGCTCCGCGATCGTCGTCGGAGCCGGCACCTCGGGGAGCATCGTCACCCGGCGTCTCGTCGACGCCGGGTACGACGTGACGCTCATCGAGGCCGGCGGCTACGACACCAACCCCGCGATCCACGACCCCTCCCGTGCGGGCGAGCTCTGGCACGCCGCCGAGGACTGGGACTACTTCACGGTGCCGCAGGAGCACGCGGCCGGCCGCCGGCTGCACCTGCCGCGCGGGAAGGTGACCGGCGGATCCCACGCGCTGAACGCGATGATCTGGGTGCGCTGCGCCGCCTCTGACTTCGACGGCTGGGAGCGCTCCGGCGCCACCGGCTGGGGCTGGGCCGAGGTCGAACCGGTCTACGATGCGATCGAGAACGACCTGCTCCCGGTGACCGACGACTACGCGCTCGTCCCGATCCAGCAGTCGATCATCGACGCGGCCGTCGAGGAGGGGCTGGAGCACAACCCCGACTACAACGGCGGCACGCTCGACGGCGTCTCCCAGGAGCAGGTCACGATGCGCGACGGACGTCGTGTCAACACGTGGATGGCATACGTGCGCCCTGTCGAGGATGCGGCGAACCTGCGGATCGTCACGGACGCCGAGGTGCAGTCCGTGATCGTCGAGGGCGGCGCGGCCGTGGGCGTGCGGCTGAGCGATGGATCCGAGCTCCGTGCGGACGAGGTGATCCTCGCCGCCGGTGCGCTGGGCAGCCCCGCGATCCTGCTGCGCAGCGGCATCGGCCCGCGCGAGGACCTCGAGGCGCTGGGGATCGAGGTGCTCCGGGACGTCCCCGCTGTCGGCGCGAACCTGCACGACCATCTGCTGTCCCCGGTGATCTTCACGACCGCGCAGCCCGTCGGTGCACCGCAGCCGGGGGTGTCCGTCACGCAGACGCACCTGTTCTGGCGCTCGCGCGACGGCCTCGCCGAGCCCGACACCCAGCCGATCCACTTCTCGGTGCCGATGTGGGGCGAGCTCGAGCCGCGTCCCGGCGCGCACGGGCCGGGCGATGGCTTCACGCTCATGGCGGGCCTCGTGACGCCGCACAGTCGAGGCGCGCTGCGCCTGTCCGGCGCCGGCGTCGAGGATCCGCTCCTCATCGACCTCGCGGCCCTGGAAGACGACCGCGACGTGGCGGCACTCGCCGCCTCCGTGCGCCAGGCGCGCCGGATCGGCGCCCGGCCCGCACTCGCGGGGGAGTGGGGCGCGACCGAGGCCTATCCCGGCGCGGAGGTGACGGATGCCGATGTCGAGGACTGGGTGCGCCGCACCGCGATCACCTACCACCACCAGGTCGGCACCTGCCGGATGGGATCGGATCCGGACGCCGTCGTGGATCCGCGCCTGCGGGTGAACGGCGTCGCGGGGCTCCGCGTGATCGACGCCTCGGTCATGCCGACGATCACCACGGGCAACACGAACGCCCCCGCCGCCGTGATCGGCGAGCGCGGTGCGCGGTTCCTGCTCGAGGACGCGGACTAGGAGTCGGCGGGGCCGGGCCCGTCCGGGGTCCGGCCCCGCAGCTCCGCGAGCAGGGCCTGCAGCCCCGCCTCGATGCGCTCGTCGCCTGCGACCTCGGGCAGCAGCACCGACACCATCTGCCAGCCGGCGTTGCGCGAGGCGACCTCGCCGACGGCCGTGTCGATGTCGATATGCGCGGCGAGCTCGCCGTCCTCCCGCGCCTCGACGAGGAAGCGGCGGAACTGGTCCCGCCAGCGCTGGTTGTTCTCGCGGTGGATCTGGGTGACCCGGGTGTCCTGCGAGGCGTGGTCCCAGAAGGCGATCACGACGCGGGCGTACTTGGGGCCGAGGTCTCCGAACGGCAGGATCTCGCGGCACATCTGCTCGAGGGCGTCGAGGCCGCGCTTGCCCGCGACCTCGGTGAGGATCCGTCCGTTGGCCTGCACGTGGAGGCGGACGAAGGACGCGGTGAGCAGGCTCTCCTTGGTCGGGAAGTAGCGCGCGATCGCTCCGTGCGTGTAGCCGGCTTCGGCGGCGATCTGGCGCATCGTGACGCGCTCGAAGCCCTCTCGGGCGATCACCTTCGTGGCCGCATCCGCGATGTGGTCCCGCCGTTCGTCGTGGTCAACGATCTTGGGCACGTCAGTCCTCCTCCGATCCTGATGATCCTAGGGGCGCGGCGCCGGGGCGCCGGGCGATCTTTCGTGTCCACCTGGACACGTAAGATTCCGAAACATCTTGACAACAGTAACGCCTTGCTGGATATTTAAGTGACCAAGTGGTGATTAAAGACGATGAAGTCGCACCGCAGCGACGCCTCCGCTCCGAGATCCCATCCCTCGTTCTGACAGGAAGCACACATGCACATCACGCGCGCACTCCGTGTCGCCGCCGCGGTCGTCGCCGTCGGCGCGGCCGCCGCCCTCGCCGGCTGCTCGTCCTCTTCCGGCAGCGCCGAACCGGGGAAGAAGGGCGATCTCACCACGGTCAAGGTCGCCACGATCGGGCTCACCTCCGACGGCAGCCTGCTGACCGGGATGGCGAAGGGGTTCTTCGCCGATGAAGGGCTCAAGATCGAGACCTCGATCGTCGCGAACCCGCCCGCCGGCCTCGCCGCCGCCCAGAGCGGCCAGGTCGACATCGCGTACTCGCCCAGCATCCCGCTGCTCAACGCTCTCAGCCAGGGCGTGAAGATGAAGGTCGTCGCCCCCGCCGACGGCTACCCGGATGCGGCGACGAGCGCCTCCGACCCCGCGGCGTTCGACGACACCGGCCTGTTCGCGAGCGCGTCCAGCGGCATCACCTCGGTGAAGGAACTGGCGGGCAAGACGATCGCGATCCCGGCCCGCAAGGCCCAGCTCGAGGTGGTCATCGCGGAGCAGCTCAAGAAGAACGGCATCGACCCGGCGACGGGCGTCAAATGGGTCGTGCTCGACTTCACCTCGGCCGTCGCCGCCCTGAAGAGCGGCAACGTCGACGCGGCGGGGCTGGTCAGCCCCTTCACCGCGCAGGCGCTCTCGGCGGGCAACCCCCAGCTCGCCGCGCCGTCGATCGGCTTCTTCGAGACCGGTGCGACCGGGCTGTGGACGGCGGGCGACGCGACCGTGACCTCGAAGAAGGACGTCGTCAGCGCCTTCCAGCGCGCGATCGCGAAGTCCAACGAGTACGCGACCGCGCATCCCGAGGAGGCCATCAAGGCCGGCCTCGCCTACACGAAGTCGACGCTCTCGGTCGACGAGGTCAAGGTTCCGGTCTGGCCCGCCACGGTGACCGAGCAGGATCTGCAGCGCCCGAACGACAAGATGGTGGATCTCGGGTTCCTGAAGAAGCCGGTCGACCTCACGGGCGTCATCCTCACGAAGTGACGACCGTGACCCGCTCCCGCATCCTCCCTGCGCTGCTCGGCGCGGCCGGCGCGCTGACCGCACTCGTGGTGTGGCAGCTGGCCGCGACGGTCGGCCCGCTCGCCGGTGCGCCGCTGCCCTCCGCCCTCGAGGCGCTGGGCGCGGCGGGCCGGCTGCTGGGCACGCCGCAGCTCTGGCAGGCGACGGCGGACACCCTGGTCATGGCCCTCACCGGGCTCATCGCCGCCGCGATCGTCGGCGTGCTGCTGGGCATCGCGATCGGATCCTCTCCGCTCGCGATGCACGCGACCAGGGTGCCGCTGGAGTTCCTCAAGCCGATCCCGCCCATCGTGATCCTCCCGGTCGTGGTGCTCGTGCTCGGCCCCACGTCGGGGATGGGGACCTTCCTCGTCTTCTTCGGCTCCTTCATCGCCATCGCCGTGCAGTCCTCCGCGGGCGTCTTCGACACCGACCCGGTGGCCCGCGCGACGGGGGCGTCCTACGGGATGAGCCGGGGCGAGATCCTCACCCGGATCGTGATCCCGAGCGCGCTGCCGTACATCGGCACCGCGCTCCGGGTCGCGGCGCCCACCTCGCTCGTCATCGCCGTCGTCGCGGGCCTCCTCGGAGGAGGACCGGGGCTCGGCCAGAGCCTGCTCATGTCGCAGATCTCCGGCAACCAGCCCGAGCTGTTCGGCTACGTGCTGATCCTCGGCGTGCTCGGCCTGCTCATCCAGGGGCTCAGCCAGTGGGGCGAGCGCCGGCTCCTGCACTGGCACCCGCAGTACCGGAAGGCGGAACACGCATGACCCTCACCACGTCCGTGCAGACCAGCGCGCGGCTCCGGCGCGGGCGTCGGCTGAGCTCGGCGCCGCGCTGGCTGCTGATCCTCGTCGAGATCGCGGTCCCCGTGGTCCTCATCGCGCTGTGGTGGATCGCCTCGGCGGGATCCACGAACACGTTCTTCCCACCGCTGTCCGCGATCCTCACCCGCCTCGGCGAGCTCATCGGAACCCCCGCGTTCCTCGGCGACATCGGCATCTCCGTGCTGAACCTCGTCGTGTCGTTCCTCATCGCGACGGTCGTCGGCGTGCTGCTGGGGTGCGCGCTGGGGCTCATCGCCCCGCTCAGCTGGTTCGTCGAGCCGACGATCCACTTCTTCCGGGCGATCCCGCCGGTCGCACTCGTGCCGATCTTCGTCTCGCTCATCGGCTTCGGCAACGGCACGCGCATCCTCTCGATCTCGCTCGCGGCGCTCTTCCCGATCCTCATCTCCACGATCGACGGAGTGCGGGCGGGAGAGCCCACGCTGCAGATGGTGGGGCGGGTCTATCGGCTCACCCGCACCGAGCGGCTGTTCCAGGTGACGCTGCCGGCCGCGAGCCCGCGGATCCTCTCCGGCATGCAGGTGAGCCTCATCACCGCGTTCGTCGTGATGATCGCGAGCGAGATGCTCGGATCCTCCGCGGGCCTGGGGGCCGCGACCCTGCTCGCGCAGCAGTCCTTCGCGATCGCCGACATGTGGGCGGGCATCATCGTGCTCGGCGTGCTCGGCTACCTGTCCACCGCCCTGTTCGTCCTGTTCCGCCGCGCCGTCCTGCGCTGGTACATCGCCTCACAACAACTGGAGAAGAGCGAATGAGCCTCACCACCAGCCCCCGGCTCAGCGTCCAGGGCCTCGCCAAGACCTATCGCACCAAGAGCGGTGACGTGCCGGTCATCGCCGACCTCACCTTCGACGTGCAGGCCGGCGAGGTGGCCTGCATCGTCGGGCCGTCCGGCATCGGCAAGACCACGCTGCTGAAGTGCCTCACCGGCCTGCAGCCGATCACGGCCGGATCCGCCCGCATCGACGGGAAGGAGATCGACGGGCCGCCCGAGGAGATGGCCCTCGTCTTCCAGGAGTACACGCGCTCGCTCATGCCGTGGCTCACGGTCGAGAAGAACGTGCGACTGCCCCTCCGCCACCTCCGGCTGAGCGCCGCGGAACGGGAGGAGCGCATCACGTCGGCGCTCGCCGCGGTCGGGCTCGCCGGCGCGGGCGCGAAGTACCCGTGGCAGCTCTCCGGCGGCATGCAGCAGCGCGTCGCGATCGCCCGCGCGATCGCCTACCGTCCCGAGGTGCTCGTGATGGACGAGCCCTTCGCCTCCGTCGACGCGCAGACCCGGTTCGAGCTCGAGGATCTGTGTCTGCGGATCCGCGAGCAGTTCGGCATGACGATCCTCGTCGTGACCCACGACATCGACGAGGCCGTGTACCTCTCGGATCGGGTCATCGTGCTCGGCGAGCGGCCCGCCCGGGTGACCGAGATCATCGAGATCGACTTCGGCGGTCCTCGCGACCAGCTGGAGACGCGGGCGACGGCGGAGTTCGCCGAGCTCCGCACCCGCATCTTCGGCCTCATCCGGAAGGCGGGCTGAATGGACCGCGCTGCTCGCGGCTACCAGGGCTTCCCCGGACGGATCGGCGAGTTCACCTCCGAATCGGATCCCGCCTGGCGGGCGCGGCCGACCGCGCCCGAGGGGGCGCCGAACATCGTCGTCATGCTCGTCGACGACCTCGGCTTCAGCGACCTCGGGCCGTTCGGCGGCGAGATCCGGACGCCCGTCATCGACGGCCTGGCCGCCGACGGCTGGCTGTTCACGAACTACCGCACGGCGCCCATGTGCTCCCCGGCCCGGGCTGCGCTGCTCACCGGACTGAACCCGCACCGGGCCGGTTTCGGCTTCGTCGCCCACATCGATCCCGGCTACCCCGGGTTCGCCTGCGAGCTGCCGGCGGATGCGCCGACGCTCGCGGAGTCGCTGCGCGCCGGCGGCTACGCGACCTTCATGGTCGGCAAGTGGCACCTGACGGTCGAGTCGCGGCTGCACGACGGCGCGGACCGGTCGTCGTGGCCGCTGCAGCGCGGCTTCGACCGCTACTTCGGGTCGATGGACGGCTTCACCTCGCTGCATCACCCGCACCGGCTCGTCCAGGACAACTCGGTGGTCGACGTCGCCGAGTTCCCGGAGGGCTTCTTCCTCACCGACGAGCTGACCGATCGCGCGATCGGGATGATCGACGAGCTCCGCGTGAACGAGCGCCGCAAGCCCTTCTTCCTCTACTACGCGCACACTTCGGTGCACGGGCCGATCCAGGCCAAGGAGGAGGACATCGAGCGCTATCGCGGCCACTATGAGCGCGGCTGGAACGCCGTGCGGGAGGAGCGCTTCGCGCGTCAGCGCGCCCGCGGCATCGTGCCCGCGCATGCCGAGCTGCCCGGGGATCCGCTCGCGGACGGCGACCGGATCCCGCACTGGGACGACCTCGGCCCCGACGAGCGGGCGCTCTTCGCCCGCCACATGGAGGTCTACGCCGCCGCCGTCGACGAGATCGATCAGAGCGTCGGGCGCCTGCTCGCCCGGCTCGACGAGCTGGGCGAGCGCGAGAACACGATCATCGTGATCGCGAGCGACAACGGGGGGACGGCCGAGGGCGGCCCGACCGGCACGCGCAGCTACTTCTCCCAGTTCGGGCTGCACGGGGCGGTGCCCGAGGGATGGGTGAACGACGTGCCCCGCGAACTCTCCGAGATCGGCGGTCCCCGGCTTTACGGGCAGTACCCGACGGGCTGGGCCCGGGTGTCGAACACCCCGTTCCGATCGTTCAAGTCGAGCACCTACGAGGGCGGAGTGCATGCCCCGCTCGTGATCTCCTGGCCCGCCGGCGCGGCCTCGCCCGGACTCAGGGACCAGTTCGTCTTCGTCTCCGATCTCGCCCCGACGCTGCTCGAGCTCGCGGGCGTCGCGCGTCCGGAGCGATGGAACGGCACGGAGGCCCCGGAGGTCGACGGCGACAGCATCGCCGGAATCCTCGCGGATCCGGCCGCGCCGGGGCGCGAGCAGCAGTACTTCGAGTGCGTCGGCCGGCGGGCGCTGGTCGAGGGGGAGTGGAAGGCGGTCTCGCCGATCCCGCCGACGCGCGCCCAGGGCGCCGCCGGGGGCACGTGGGAGCTCTACCACCTGCCGAGCGACCCGACCGAGACGCGCGATCGTGCGGCGACGGAGCCCTCGAAGGTGCGGGCGCTCGCGGAGCGCTGGCGCGAGGAGGCCTGGCGCAACACCGTGTTCCCGCTGGACGACGACGGCACCCTGCACTCGGTGCGCCCCGGAACGGAGGCTCCGCTCTCGGAGACGGTCGAGCTCGTGCCGTTCCGTCCGCCGCTCGAGCGGTTCCGCTCGGCGCGGCTCACGGTGCTGCGTTCCTTCGAGGTTCACGCCGAGCTCGACCTCGGCCCCGGCGCGGAGGGCGTCCTGCTCGCGCACGGCGATCAGGGCGGCGGGTACCTCCTCGCCCTGGACGGCGGCGAGCTGCTGCTCTCCTACAACGCCTACGGCGCGATGCGCCGCGTGCGCACGAGCGCTCCGGGATCCGGCCGTCACCGCATCGTCTTGCGGGTGCGGGCCGACCTCGGTCTGCGCTGGAGCCTCGCGCTCGACGTGGACGGCGTGGAGCGCATCAGCCTCGACGACGTTCCGATGCTCGTCGGCATGGCCCCGTTCACCGGCATCAGCGTGGGCTACGACTACGGCGGCCCGGTGGACTGGGAGATCTACGAGCGGCACCGCTCCTTCCGCTTCTCCGGCGGCCGGATCCTCTCCCTGCGCTACGTGCCGGGGGAGTCGTCGCCCGAGGACGCGACCGTGCTCCGGGCGATCGAGCAGGAGATGCGCGACCTCGTGGACTGAGGTTCGGCGGGCGTGGCGTGCACGGCGTCAGCCCCGATTCGTCGACGCCCCCTCTGAGCATCCGGACCCCCTCGCGCAGACGTCTCTGCGAGGGGGCCCGGATGCTCAGAGGGGGCCTCGACGGAGGTGGGCGCGCAAGCGCGGGCGCGCGGGGTCAGTCGTCCAGCAGGGCGGCGGCGTACATCGGGCGGGCGGCGTCGGCGCTCGGCGGATGGAACAGTCCCGCCGTCGCGTCGCGGTACAGCCGGCTCAGCTCATGGCCGTTGTCGAAGCCGGCCCCGCCCGTGCACATCAGGGCGGCCTCCGCCGTGCGACGGGCGGCGGTCGAGGCGTTCAGGCGTGCGCTCACGAGCAGCAGCGGCCAGCGCGCGCCGTGATCGACGCGCTCGTCGAAGTCGCGGCAGTACGCCTCCAGCTGCGCGGGCACCGCCAGGTACTCGAGGTGGGCGTCGGCGAGCCGGGTGCGCGACTCGGGCACCTCGGCGTAGGTCGCGCCCGCCTTGGCCGACCGGCGCTTCTTCAGGCCCGCCGCTCCCAGATCGAGCGCGCGGCGCGCGACGCCCGCATAGACGGATCCGATCAGCAGCTGGAAGTTGCTCGTGATCGCGAACGTGAGCAGATCCGGCACACGGCCGACGGCGATGCGGCGGTTCACCCGCTGCGGTTCCATGCGCACGTCGGTGAGGATCGTGGCCCGGCTCTGCGAGGCGCGCATGCCCATCACGTCCCACTGGTCCGACACGGCGATCCCGTCGGCGTCGCGCTCGAGGAAGCCGTAGACGAGCATCGGCTCCTCCGGATCCGTGTCGTCCCGGCCGTGCGTGATCAGGCGCGTCCAGACAGGGGAGAGCGAGGTGAAGATCTTGACCCCGGTGAGCGTGTAGCCGCCGTCGGGCTGCGGAACCGCGACGGTCTTCGAGTCCTGCATGACCCAGTCGTTGGACGGCTCGCTGATCCCGAACGCGAAGACCTCGCCCGCCACCGCCTCGGTGAACACGGCGTCGAGGGAGTGGTCGCCGCGGTCGGCCAGGGCCTTCGCGACCCCGGTGCACATGAGGTGCATGTTCACCGCGAGCGCGGTCGCGGGGGCCGCGGTCGCGAGGCGCTGCTGCAGGTGGGAGACCTCGTCGAGGCTCAGTCCGGGCCCTCCGTGCTCCTCGGGCACGAACAGCAGCAGATAGCCGCGATCGGCGAGCTCGGCGAAGTCCTCGTCGAAGAACCGGTTCTCGCGGTCGTACACCGCGGCGCGCTCGCGGAACCGCTCCATGAGCTCGTCGGGGAGATACCGCTCGGCGAGCTCGGCGTGGCGGGTGAGACGGTCGGTCATCGTGCCTCCAGGTGTTCGAAGATGAGGGCGCCGTTGTGGCCGCCGAAGCCGAACGACGGCGACAGCACCCGGCGCAGCGCGACGGAACGGGCTTCGCGGACGATGTCCCAGTCCGCGAAGTCGGGGTCGTCGAGGTTGATCGTGGGCGGGATCAGGCCGGTCCGCAGCGACTGGATCGCGAGGACCGCCTCGACGGCCCCGGACGCGCCGAGCAGGTGCCCCGTGCTCGACTTCGTCGCCGTGATCGGGATCCGCCGCGCGCGGTCGCCGAAGACGGCGTGGAGCCCCGCGAGCTCGGCCGCGTCGCCGACCGGAGTGCCGGTGCCGTGCGCGTTGACGTGGTCTATGCCGTCCGCGGCATGCGGATCCAGTCCGGCGTCGGCGAGAGCCGCGGCGACGGCCGCCGCGGCTCCGCGGCCCTGCGGATGCGGGGCCGTGGGGTGGTGCGCGTCGCTCGACTCGCCGAACCCGGAGAGAACGGCGAGGGGCTCGGCGCCCCGGGCGAGGGCCGAGTCCTCGGCCTCGAGCAGCAGCGCGGCGGCGCCCTGGGCCATCACGAAGCCGCGGCGCCCGCGGTCGAACGGACGGCTGGCCGCGGCCGGATCCGCCTCATAGCCGCTCGCGAGCGCGCGCAGGTTCGCGTTCGCGGCGAGGTTGACCCGGTTCAGACAGTCCTCCATGCCGACCACGAGCACGGCGTCGGCATAGCCGTGGCGGATGCGGCGCAGCGCGTCGCCGAGGGCGATAGCGCTGGACGCGCAGGTCGCCGTCACCCCGTGCGCCGTGCCGCGCGCACCGTAGCGCTCGCTGAGCAGAGCGGCCGCCGCGTCGGGGGCGCCGTGCACGACCAGGCTCAGGGGCACGCCGCGCGGGCCGCGCGCGTCGAGCGCGCGGGTGGCGGCCTGCATCTGGTCGATGGGACCGGATCCCGTCGCGGCGAGGACGGCGGTGCGGGTCGCGTCCCAGGGGAGCGGAGCACCGGCGCGCAGGGCGGCGGTGTCGACACCGGCCTGGGCGAGGGCCTGATCCGCGGCGGCGATCGCCCAGAGCTGGGCGGGGCTGAGGCGGCGGCTCAGTGGCGGATCCACGAGGCCGGTCGCATCGAAGCCGCGCACGGCGCCCCCGATCCGCACGGCCAGGCCCTCGAACTCCGGGGCGTCGAGCGCCGTGATCGCACTGCGGCCCGCGACGACCGCCTCCCAGAGCGAGGGCACGTCGAGCCCGCTCGGCGTGAGGGCGCCGAGGCCGGTGACGACCACGCGCCGGCCGGCCGTCACAGCCGGATCCCTTCGCCGCGCTCGATGAGCGCGGTGGTCTCGGGGCGGCGGATCTTGCCGCCCGCGGTGCGGGGGATCCGATCGAGCCGGTACCAGCGACGCGGCACGAACTGCGGGGCGAGGCGGTCACGCGCCCAGGCCTGCAGGTCTGCCTTCGACGGTGTGGATGCGCCCTCGACCACGAGCGCCACGACGGCGCCGAGGCGCGGATCGGGAAGCGCGATCGCGCACACCGCGCCGAGCCCCGGCATGCCGTCGAAGGCGCGCTCGACCTCGGGCAGCGAGACCTTGTGACCGCCGGTGGCGACGATGTCGCCCGCGCGTCCGGCCAGTTGCAGCCGCCCCTCCGTCATCCGGCCCATGTCGTGCACCGTCGCCCAGCCGTCGGGGCCGCGCAGCACGGCGTCCGTCGTGGCGGCGAGGTAGCCGTCCGAGCAGGCGGCGGCGCGGATCCACAGCGTGCCGAGCTCACCGTCGGCCACGGGCTGTCCGGAATCGTCGCGGATCTCGGCCGCCACCTCCTCGTACACGTCCAGCAGCGTGCCGTCGCCTCCCCGGCTGTCGCCGATGAAGCCGATCTCGGCGGCGCCGTAGTAGCTGATCAGGCGCACGTGCGGCAGCGCGGCGGCGAGCCCGTCGCGCAGCGCCGCGGGGAGGTTCGCGCCGCCGGTCACGACGAGGTCCAGCCCGGCGAAGGCGTGCGGGTCGCGCCGGGCCGCATCGATGAGCACCTGGACCACGGCCGGCACGGCGACGATCCGGGTGATCCCCTCGGTCGCGACGCGGTGCGCGAGGCGAGGGGCGTCGAACGCGTCGGCGAGGTGCGCGCCGCCCCCGGTCGCGAGGCATTCGATGAGCGCGTAGAGCGTGAGACTGTACGACAGGGGTCCGGGGGCGAGCGTCTCGACGCCGGGGAGCGGCTCGAGGTGCGCGCTCGAGACGGCGACGTTCTCGCGGTACTGGCGTCGGGTCTTCAGGAACGCCTTCGGGTCGCTCGTGGTGCCCGAGGAGAACAGCAGCAGGAAGGCCTCGTCGCCGTCGCGGGCCGTCGGGGGATCCGCAGGGATCGCCGCCTGCTCGCGCTCCCGGAACTCGGCGAGCGTGAGCACCGTGCCGCTCCATCCGGCGTCGCCGAGCGCCGACGCGAAGGCGGTGTCGTCGCTGATCACGAGCCCGATCCCCGCGGCGGTCACGACGTGCACGCGGTGCGCGAGCGGCCATTGCGGGTCGATCGTCGCGGACACCGCGCGGTATCCGGCGAGCCCCGCGACGATCCGGGCGGCGTGGAACGCGCTCGCGATGCTGACCGCGGTGATCGGGATGCCCGCGGTTTCCGGGGCGGGCGCCGGAGGGGCGGCCTGGGCGCGATGCGCCGCGTCCACGACGGCGAACACGCGACGCGAGTCCTCGACGAGGCCGGCGTAGTCGAGGACGCCGTCGGCGCCCACGATGGCGGGCTGCGCGGGATGCCGCGCGGCGGTGGAGAGCACGGTCGTGGTGATCGGCATTCCCCACCCTTCCCGTGACGCGGGCGCGGCCGGCCCGGGTCCGGCTTCCCGATCCAGTGTAGGACCGGGCGGCGGGCGCAGGACCGCCGCGAGTCAGTCCGCGCCGGCCCCGTCGTGCAGGAGGGCGACCGCCGACGCGAGCGTGTCGCCGTCCGGGATCCGTCCCTCGGGGCTCAGCAGCCAGAGGATCCCGAGGCCCTGGGAGAGCACGAACTCCAGCTGCCCGAGCGCCAGCGCCTGCTCGGGCGTGAGGTCGGGGTAGGCCGCGACGAGGCCCTCCGCGACGCCCCGGTACCCCTCCTCGACGGCGGCCTGCATGCGGGTCAGCGCGGCCGGGTCCCGCATCATGCGCACGGCGTTCTCCATGCTGGCCAGCAGGGTCTCGCGGTTGGCCGCGAACACGTCGGGCATGCGGTTCCACAGGGCGGCGAAACCGGCGAGGCGGGGGAGGTCCTTCGCCTCGACGATGGCGGCCTCCATGCCGTCCCCGATCCCGGTGCCCAGCGTGTCCAGGAGCGCCTCGGTGACGAGCTGATCCTTCGAGCCGAAGTGATACCCGATCGCCGCGAGGCTCACCCCCGCGGCCTGGGCGATGTCGCGGGCGGTGGCGTTCGCGACGCCCCGCTCGACGATGACGCGGCGGGCTCCGGCGAGCAGATCCTCACGATTTCCCATGCCGTCATCCTAGGCACGTCTCAGACGCTTGTACTAGACACTCGTCCAAGACGGGTGTAGACATGCGTCTTAGACAAATGTCTTAATCCCTTCCCTCGAGGAGAACGCCATGTCCGCACCCCACGTCCTCATCTCCGGCGCCGGTATCGCCGGGATCGCCACGGCCCTGCAGCTCGTCCGCAGCGGGATCAGCACGACGGTCGTCGAGCGCGCGCCCGGGCCGCGCCCGGGTGGCCAGGCCGTCGACCTGCGCGGCGCGAGCCGCGAGGCTGCGGAGCGCATGGGGCTCATGCCCGGCATCGGCGCCCGCCGGCTGCACGAGAAGGGGATGGTCTACGTCGACGGACGCGGGCGCTCGTACGGACGCATGCCGGTCGAGCTCTTCGACGGGCGCGGCGCGGTCGCCGACGTCGAGATCGCCCGCGGAGATCTGAACCAGGTGCTCCTGGACGCGCTCGCCGAGGCCGCCGCAGCGTCTCCGGGGCTCCTCTCGCTGCGCTACGGAGACCGGATCGAGGCGCTCGCGCAGGACGATGCCGGTGTCGAGGTGCGTTTCGGGTCGGGAGGGTCGGAGCGCTTCGACGCGGTGCTCGGCGCCGACGGGGTGCACTCGGCGACGCGGCGGCTGGCCTTCGGGCCGGAGGAGGGCTTCGCCACGCGGCTCGGCGGCTACGCGGCGTTCTTCACGATGCCCACTCCGGCCGGCATCGAGGACGGCTGGTTCTCGATGCGGATCGTGCCGGGCGCGATGCTCGGGATCCGCCCCGACCGGGATCCGGCGACGTCGAAGGCGATGCTCACGCTGCGCGTCGGTCACGATGCCGCGCTGCGCGGCGATCGCGCCGCGCAGGAGGCCCTGATCCGCCGGCTCATCGAGGGCGCCGGGTGGCAGGCGCCCGCCGTGCTCGCGGCGATGGGCCGCGCGGAGGACTTCTACTTCGACGAGCTCGCGCGGGTCGACGTGCCGGACGTCGCGAACGGCCGCGTCGCGCTCGTGGGCGACGCCGGATACTGCGGAACCCCGCTCAGCGGCATGGGTACCGCGATGGCGCTCGTGGGGGCGTACGTGCTCGCCGGTGAGCTCGCGGATGCGTGCGCGGAGGATGTGCCCGCGGCGCTCGCCCGCTACGCGCGGCGGATCGAGCCCTTCATCGCCGACGGCAAGAAGATCCCGTTCGGCAGTCTCGAGCGCGCGGTCCCGGCGTCGCGCGCGGGAGCGATGCTGGGCCGGCTCACGACCCGCGTGATGCTCTCCCGGCCGTTGCGTCCGCTGATGAAGCGCGCCTTCGCCGAGAACGCGACCGATGCTCTCCCGCTGCCGGTGGCCGGAGCGGACGCCGCCCGCGCCGCCGGGTGAGACGGCCCGCGGCCGCGCCGCTGACGGCGCGCCGCTCCCTGCCGGAACCCGGGCGCCAGGCTCGGAGTCGTACGTCTGCGTCGGAGGGATCCGCGAAAAGGATCCGAAGATCGCGTACATCTCCGAGCCAGGCGTGCACCGCTACGCTCGCGAGGTGAGCGCCGATACCGTCATCCATGTCACGGCGAACGCACCCTGGCTGCCGCCCGGCGGCCGCGCCGAGGTGATCCGATGCGCCGCGCCGCCGCGGCCCCTGTGCGTCGCACGGCTGCTGCTGCGTCGGGCCGATCTGGTCTTCTGCACTCCCCGGGCGGACGGGGGCCGGCTCGATCTGCCGATGCGGATCGTGCCCGACGAGGATCCGGACGGGACGGGCACCATCCGCGCACTTGCGGAGGAGATCGTCGGCGCGGATGCCGGCATCCGGTTCCTCGGCGCGGTGCGCAACGTCGTGGGTCGGCCGGTCTCCGGCTATGCCTGGCCTGCGCCGCTTGCGCACTTCGGCGTGTGGGAGTCGGCCGCCGCGCCGCGCGGAGACGGCTCCTGGATCGACGTCGCCGACCTGCGGGACCGCCACTGGCACCCCCTCGCCGCGGACTGAGAGACCACTGTCCTCAGGAGGGGCCGCGTGTGCACGCACGTCTCCTGCGGACGGTGGTCTCTCGTCGGGCGGCCGGGCTCAGTCCGCCGCGTACACCTCGCGTCCGGCGAACCAGGTCGCGAGCACCTGGGCGTCGATGATGGCGTCGGCGGGGCCCGCGATCGCATCGCGGTCCAGCACGACGAAGTCCGCCGACTTCCCGACCTCGAGGGATCCGGTCTCCGCGCCGAGGCCCATCGCGACGGCGGCGTTGCGGGTGAACACCTGCAGCGCCTCCTCGGCGGTGATCGCCTGCTCGGGCCAGAGCGTGCCGGGCGCGCGGCGCAGCGGATCCGCCCGGGTGACGAGTCCCTGGATGCCCTCGAGCGGGTTCGGCGACTCGCTCACGGGCCAGTCGGATCCGCCGGCCACGAGGGCTCCGGCGTCGATGAGGGCGCGGTTCGGCTGGGAATGCTCCGCGCGCTCGCCGAGCACCTCGGTGAGCATCTGCGGGATGATGCCGGGGAACCAGATGAACGGCGAGATGTCGGCCACCACGTCGAGCGCGGCGAGGCGCGGGATGTCGCTGTCCGCGAGGAACTGCCCGTGCGCGATCTGGATCGGCGTGGTGAAGCCGTCGGCGCGCAGCCGCTCGGCGACGTCGAGCACGAGCCGGGCGGAGCCGTCGCCCGTGCAGTGCACCTTGGCGCCGAGGCCCCGCTCGGCGACCTGGCGCAGCCAGCCGTGCAGCTCGTCGAAGGTCATCGTGGTCTCGCCGTGGAAGTGCGCGCCGTGCACCGCGTCCGCGACGTAGGGCTCCAGGAACGAGGCGGTGCGCGCCGGCGGCACCCCGTCCAGGAAGATCTTCACGAAGTCGGGGCGGTGGTGCGCGGTGCGGAACTCCTCGCCGCGCGCGATGAGCGGGGATCCGACCGGGTCGAATCCGAAGATCTCGTCGTTGACGAGCAGCGACGACACCACCCACGCGTCGAGCTCGCCGTCTGCGTCGAGGTCGCGGAGGGCGCCGAGGATGTCGGTGGAGACGCCCGCGTCCTGGAACGCGGTGATCCCGTAGCGGTTCGCGAGGTGCACGCCGTGCGCCGACGCCGCCCGATGCTGCGCGGTGGTGAGTCCGCCGGAACGGTCGTAGGCCTCCTGCACGGGGATCCCGGCCGCTTCGAGCAGCACACCCGTCGGGGTGCCGTCGTCGGGGTCGAGGATCGTGACGCCGCCGGCCGGGATCGTGTCCGGGGTGATGCCGGCCAACTCGAGCGCGCGCGAGCTTGCCCAGCGGTTGTGCCGGGAGTCCTCCGCGATGACGACGGGGCGCCCGCCCGCCGCCTCGTCCAGCCGGAGCCGCACAGCCGTGCTCTGCAGCGACGGCAGCAGGGTCGAGGCGACCACGCCGCCGATGATCCAGGCGTCCTCGGGCAGAGTGGCCGCCTTCTCGCGCACCCGGTCGAGGATCTCGTCCAGAGTGAGCGAGGGCGGCAGGGTGAGTTCGAACAGTTCCGTGCGCCCGGCGAGCGCGTGGTGGTTGTGCACGTCGACGAAGCCGGGGTAGACCGCCGCCCCGCCGAGCTCGAGCACTCGGGTGCCGTCGCCGCGCAGGGCGTCGACCTCGGCGCGGGAGCCGATCGCGGCGATGCGCCCGTCGCGTACGGCGAAGGCCTCGGCGGTCGGGTGAGTCGCGTCCAGGGTGCGGATGACGTCGGCTGCGACGATGAGCTCGGCGGGGGCGGTCGTCATGTCAGGCCCCGGCCGCCGCGGCGTCCTGCGCGCCGAAGTTCGCCGGCTCGAGCTCGGGCGAGTGGTGGGTCACCGAGATCAGGCGGCCCCACGCGCCGAAGGTGAAGTGCGTGGGCACCTCGCCGGTCTCGTCGAGGCCGAACAGCACGCCGTGCGAGCGGATCTTCGTGACGTCGCGATGGTCGGCGATCGTGACCGAGGCGCACGGGATGACCTTCTCGCGCCACGCGAACACGTAGATGCCGGGACGGATCTCCCACACGCTGTTCTCGTCGGTGTCGGCGAGCCCGCGCTCGGGACCGGCGAGACACTGCCAGCTGTACCAGCGCTCCGAGAGGTAGACGTGCTCGTAGGCGTGCTCGGTGCTGTACACCCACTCGACGCGGCGGCCGATCAGCGCGGTCGTGGGGTGCGGCTCGTCGCCGGTGACCTCGGCGCCGTCGATGGTCGCGGTGCCGAAGTGGTGCACCACGCGGGTGCGTCCGGGCTCGAGCGTCGGCAGGATCTCGCTGATGATCGACAGCACGCGCCCCGCGCGCAGGTCGATCACGAGGGAGACGGCCTCGTTCGGCAGGTAGCGGTGGTGGAACTGCACGTAGAACAGATCCTCGTCGACCTCGATCGCCTCGTACGCGTCGGTGTCGGTGGCGGGCGCCGTCGGGTCGCCCTCGCCGGGGGTGTAGGTCCAGGTGACCTCGTCATCGGCGAACCGGTGCGCGATGCGGGTGCCGTTGGGGGCGGTCACGTCGATCTCGCGGCCGGACAGGGCCGTGGTGTGCGGCGCCTTGTTCGCGTCGAAGCCGGGGGCGAGGCCGTCCAGCGGCAGCCAGGTCGAGGTGTCTGCGGGGTTCATGGTGGACATGATGCTCCTTGGTGGTGGGTGCGGGGGCTGGTCGGGGGGAGATCAGCGCGTGCTGAACTGCTCCAGGTCGGCGGCGAGGCCGTCGTAGACGACGGGCTTCGCGCGCTTCAGATACTGCGCGTAGACGATGCCGCCGATCACGGCGAGCACGAGCAGCAGCGGCAGCAGGTTGATCCAGAGCTCCTCGGATCCGGCGACGATGTTGAAGTTGAACATCGCGAGGATCGCGATCGCGGCGATGCCGAGGAAGCCGATGCCGGGGGCGATGAACGTGCTCCACCAGCGTCCGTCGCCCTTGCGCCGGAAGTAGACCACGATCGACAGCGCGGCGAGGCCCTGCAGGATCAGCACGCTGAGCGTGCCGAAGCCGAGCATCGCCGGCACGATCTGGGTGATCGGGTTGGCTCCGGCGAGGAAGAAGACCACGGCCACGATCGCGGCGAACCCGGCCTGGACGATGCCGGCGATCTGCGGAGTACCCGTCGAGCGGGTGCGGGCGAAGGCGTGCGGGAGGATCCGCGCTCGGCCGAGTGCGTAGAGGTAGCGGGTGGCCGAGTTGTGGAACGCGAGCATCGCCGCGAACAGGCTCACCAGCAGCAGGATCTCCATGACGGTGGTCAGCGGGCCGCCGAGGTAGGTCTGCGCGATGGAGAAGATGAGATCGCCGTCCGCGAGGTGGTCGACCGCGGTCTTCTGGGCCTTCGCGACGCCGATCGCGCTGACGACCGCCCAGGTGGTGACGCCGAGGATGATGCCGATCGCGGTGATCGCCGTGTACGTGGCGCGCGGGATGGTGCGCAGCGGCTTCTTGGCCTCCTCGCTGAACAGCGCGGTCGCCTCGAAGCCGAGGAAGCCGGTCGCCGCGAGCAGCAGGCCGATGGGCAGGGATCCGGAGAACACGGCGGCGGGGCTGAACGCCTCGAAGCTGTAGCCGGTGCGGACGAGCACGGAGATGTCGAAGACGACGAGCATGCTCACCTCGAGCACCAGGCAGACGCCGAGCACCTTCGAGGAGAAGTCCACGCCGATCCGGGCGAGCACGAAGCACACGGCGATCGAGAGCAGGCCCCATACGAGCCAGTGGATGTCGAGGCCGGTGAGCTGGGCGATGATCGTCTGCATGAAGAAGCCGCTGGTGCCGATCGTGCCGACCACGAAGAAGTTGTAGCCGAGGGTCGCGATGAGACCAGCGATCATGCCGCCGGTGCGTCCGAGACCCTTGACCACGAACGCGTAGAACCCGCCGGCGTTGACGAGCTGCTTCGACATCTGCGCGTAGCCGACGGCGAAGAGCAGCAGGATCACGGCCACGAGGAAGAACGACACGGGGGCGCCGCCGCCGTTGCCGAACGCGATGACCAGCGAGGCGACGACGACGATCCCGGTCAGCGGCGCGACAGCCGCGAGCACCAGGAAGACGATGCCGGCGACGCCGAGGGCGCCCTGTCTCAGGGCGGTATGGGTCTGCGGGGTGGTTTCAGCGGTCACGTCGGCTCCTTCGCTCGGTGACGGCGCGATCTTCCGGCCAGGGTGGGCTTCGCAGCGCGGACGGTGTGCTGCGGGAAGACGGCAGTATCGGACTCTGCCGAGTCTGCCGCGGTCGGGCGCGGCGGGCTTGCCCATGAGCGAAGGACGATGGTGCCAGCGCGCACAGCCGCCTCCGCGCCCCTCGCTCGTGCCCCGCACCGCGGAGCAGGATGGCGGAGCGGAGGCGATCTTCTCGCCCGTCTCCGGCACCGAAGGGAGCGGCGATGGAGCTGCAGCTGCAGGGCAGGACCGCCCTGGTCACCGGCGCCGCCGGGGGGATCGGCCGCGCCGTGGCGCAGGCGCTCACCGCGGAGGGCGTGCGGGTCGCGCTGCTGGACCGCTCCGCGGAGGGGCTCGCCGAGACGGCGGCGCTGTGCGCGGGATCCGTCCCGGTGGTCGCCGACGTGACCGACGAGGTCGCGGTCGACGCGGCGGTGCGCGAGGCCGTGGCCTCCCTCGGCGGGCTGCACACCGTCGTGTGCTGCGCCGGGATCTCCGGCCCCGTCGGATCCGGGATCGAGGCGACGTCGCTCGCCGAATGGCAGGCGGTGTTCGCCGTGAACGTGACCGGCGCCTTCCTCGTGCTGCGGTCCGCGCTGCCGGCGCTGCGCGCGGCGCCCGCGGCTTCGGTCGTGCTCGTGGCGAGCGACTCCGCGTTCGTGGCCTCGCCCGGGATGGCGCCGTACTGCGCCTCGAAGGCGGCCCTCGTGCAGTTCGGCCGCGCGCTCAGCGTCGACCTCGCCGACGACGACGTGCGCGTCACCACGGTGTCGCCGTCGATCGTCGACACCCCGATGAGCCGCGGCGACCTCGGCGACGCCGCGTTCTCGACACCGGCCTTCCCCGTGCAGGGGGCGGACGAGATCGCCGCCCACGTCGTCTATCTCGCCTCGCCGATCGCCCGCGCCGTGAACGGATCCGGGATCCTCAGCGATTTCGGCTACTCCGCCCGCTCCGGCTTCCCCGCCTGACCTCCCCCCGCATCCCCTTTCCACGACAGGAGAACCCATGAGCACCAACGGATCCACCGGACGCGTCGTCGTCATCACCGGCGGCGGCACCGGCATCGGCGCCGCGATCGCGGCCCGCTACGCCGCGGAGGGCGCGCACGTCGTCGTCGTCGGGCGGCGCGAGGAGCCGTTGCGCGAGGTCGAGCGCGCGGTCGGCGCGCACCCGGTGATCGCCGACGCCGCGTCGACCGAGGACGCGAAGCGCGCCGTCGCCGAGGTGCTGTCGACGTTCGGTCGCATCGACGTCCTCGTCGCGAACGCGGGCGGGCACGGCTTCGCCCCGGTGGGGGAGACCGACGACGCCGGGTGGGAGGCCGCGATCCGCGCGAACCTCACCACGGCGTTCGTGATGGCGCGCGAGGCCCTGCCCGCGCTCATCGAGGCCAAGGGGCAGATCGTGGTGATCTCCTCGCTCGCCGGGCTCTTCGCCGGGCCCTCGGTCGCCGGGTACACCGTCGGCAAGCACGCCCTGATCGGCCTCACCCGCACCCTCGCGCGCGACTACGGCAAGCACGGCGTGCGCGTGAACGCCGTCTGCCCGGGCTGGGTGCAGACGCCGATGGCCGACGAGGAGATGGACGAGTTCGCCGCCCACGCGGGCCTGGACTCCCGGGAGGAGGCGTATGCCACGGTCACCGCGGACGTGCCGCTGCACCGTGCCGCCCAGCCCGCCGAGATCGCGGCCGTGGTGCGCTTCCTCGGATCGAGCGAGTCGTCGTACATGACCGGATCCGTCCTCGTCGTCGACGGCGGCGCGCACATCGTCGACCTGCCCACGACCGCGTTCGAGCACGCGGGGATGTAGGCATCCGGGGATCCGGTCCCCGAGACCCCGCGAATGCCGGCCCCGAGCCTCCGAGCGGCCGGATCCGCCCTCAGTGCGTCGAGGGGAGCGGATCCGGGCCGTCCGACGAGGTCGCGGTCTGTGCCGTCTCGGCGCTCGGGATCCGCGGCTCGATCGTCGCGAGCACGGCGCGCAGCTCGGCGATCTCGGCCCGCAGCGCGTCTACGTGCGCGACGGTGGCCGCCTGGCGGCTGGTGTTCTCCGCCGACACCTGCTCGACGATCCACGAGGCGAACGTCGCGCTGATGACACCGAGCAGGGCGATGCCGCTGAGCATGAGGCCGACGGCGATGGCCCGTCCCTCGAGCGTGATCGGGGCCAGATCGCCGTAGCCGACCGTCGTGATGGTCGCGAACGCCCACCAGATCGCGTCGCCGAAGGTCGTGATGCTCCCGCCGCCGGCGCGCTCGGCATCGAGCACCGCGAGGGAGGCGACGTAGACGAGGAGCAGGGTCGCGCTGGTCACGTAGATGACGATCTGCCCGCGGACGGCGCGTCCCGCCGTGCGCTGCAGCACCGCCAGCAGGGTGATCACGCGCAGCACCCGCAGCGGGCGGAGCATCGGCAGCACGACGGTGGCGAGGTTGAACAGGTGCGTGAGGAACCAGTGCCAGCGTCGCGGGGCGAGCACGAGGCTCACGATGTAGTCGAGGAGGAACGTGCCCCAGGAGACCCAGAGCAGGTCTTCCAGGAATGCGCCGATCGCCCCTCGCGGATCCACGATCACCTGGATCGAGTAGGCGACGAGGAACAGCACCGACGCGACGATGAGCGGCCACTCGGTGATCCGCCGCCAGCGCTCCAACGTCATGCGCGCATCGTACGCCCGGCGGGCCGGATCGGGGCGCCTCCGTCGATCTCCGGGGGCAGCCCCGCCCCCGGGCCGGATCGGGCGCTTCCGTCGATTCCCGGGAGCAGCCGCGCCCCGGGGCCGGAGCCGAAGCCCGCGCTAGGCTGGGCGCCGTGACGCGGAGGGCTCGATGGACGACGGTCGTCGTCGTGGTCGTCGTGGCCGCGCTCGGACTGCTCGCGGTCGGACAGGGGTGGATCCCCGACGCGCGGACCGGGGTGGCCGCGTCCGCGCCCGCGACGACGGGGGCACCGGCGGGCGGATCCGCGTCCGCACCGGCCGACGACCCCGTGCGCGCGCTGTTCGACGAGCACCGCAGCGGCATCGAGGTGCAGGGCACCGGCACCGTCTCCCGGATCCTGCCGGACGACCTCGACGGCTCGCGGCATCAGAAGTTCCTGCTCACGACGCCGAGCGGCGTCTCGATCCTCATCGCGCACAACATCGACCTCGCCCCGCGCCTCGACGGCCTGGCGAAGGGCGACCGCGTCGACTTCCTCGGCGACTACGAGTGGAGCGACAAGGGAGGAACGGTGCACTGGACGCATCGGGATCCGTCCGGACAGCATCAGGCGGGCTGGCTCCGCTGGAACGGACGCACGTTCTCCTGAGAGCGTGTGCTTTTTGCGGGTGGGTGCTTCGGCTCCGGAGACGGGCGACCGTGCGGCGGTTCAGAACGGCGGTGGTTCTGGTGCCGGATCCGGTTCGTCGATCGTGAATGTCACCGGGGTTGGCGGCCGGTCGATGTAGGTCGATCCGGTCGGGCCGGTCCATTCCAGGACGCCCGCTCCTCGCTGTTTCACCTTCCACGCGGTCTGGTGCTTCAGCACGTGGTGTCGTCGGCAGAGGCCGCCCAGGTTCCCTTCCTCGGTCGCTCCGCCGAATGCGGCGTCGATGGTGTGGTCGAGGTCCTGGGTGCGGGGCGGGAGTCCGCAGGTAGGGAACCGGCACCGGGAATCTCGAGCGTGCAGCAGTCGGCGCAGGTCCGCATTGGGCCGGTAGCGATCGACGGCGAGGATCGCCCCGGTGATGGGGTGGGTGAGCACGCGCTCCCACGCGGTGGCACCGCCGGCGAGGATGCGGGCGGTGTCCGTGTCGATGGGCTGCCCGCCGGCGAGCTCCGCGGGCAACTCGGTACGCACGCCGAACGCTGCGCCCACGAAGCTCTCGCGTCCACAACCGCATCTGCCGGCGAAGGCAGACGAGTCGGCGTCCACCGCCACGGCGGTGAACACGGGGATGGTGACCTCCACCCGGCCCTGGATCGCGGACAGCAGCCCGGCCGTGGTGTCGTGTCCGGACGGGTGCCAGCGAGCAGGGTGTCTGCGCAGAGGTCGGCGCGGAGCTGGTCGATCGTCCGCTCGTCGGCCGGGTCGCCGAGCCCGTCGGAGTCGGGGTCGAGTCCTGCGGCGGCGTCCTTCGCGGCCTTCATGTTGGCGGTCTTGAGCATGCGGGCCTGCTGGGTGAGCCGGTCGTAGATCCCATCGATCACCGCAGCTGCGTGGGTGATCCCGAGCATCTTCTGCCCATCCGGGAGATCCTCCCGCCACACGGTCCGCTTCTCCTGCGCCTGCCGATGCCGCTCGGTGAGACTCCGTGGCGCCAGCCTCTCGGTGACACGCTCGATGATCGGCCTCGCTCGGTGCGGGGTGTCGCCTTCGCACGCGGCAACGGCGAGGCGTTCGAACTCGGCCCGCACCTCGTCGTCGAGGCGCGCGCCGGCGTCCTGGATCAGCCGCACATGTGCGGCGTTGATCCGCGCTTCGGTGAACGCCCGCATCGTCTCCGGGTACTTCGCCATCAGATCTGCGGCCCGCATCATGCGGCCTTGCACGACCCGGTCGGACATGTGCAGCACCGCCGCCAGCTCTGCGGCGACCGCCCGCTGTGACAAGTCCGCCGCCTCGCCCCGCGCTGGCCGGGTCTGTGCGGCGAGTTCTTCGGCGAGGCGCTGCGCGACCGCGAGCTGCGCCTCTCGCACCGCCTGCAGCCGCACGATCGACGCCTCGGTGTCCTCCAGCATCGACGTCAGCGCGCCCAGCACGACAGCCGGATCCACGGGGTCCACCACCGCGCCGGTCGAGTTCGTCATACCCCTAGTCAACTCGGGGCCACCGACATTCCGGACCCGAAAAGACCCAGATCAGATCAAAGAAACATCACGGAATGATCACGACTCGATCGCCCTCGGAGCCATCCGGCTCGCGGTCGTCAGGGAACGGCGAGATGCACCCGATCCGGTTCCACTGCACGACGGCATCTGCGGCTGGGATACCGTCGGGTGATGGACCTGGAAGAGCTCTGGCCGCTGTTCGGACTCGAGATCGCGACACCTCGATTGGTGCTGCGCCCGCTCAGGGACGTCGATCTCCCCGGGCTCGCCCAGGCGGCTCTCGACGGGGTGCACGACCCGGCCCGTACGCCGTTCTCCGTGCCGTGGACCGATGCCGCACCGGAGGATCTGCCCCGGAATCTGGCGGCGTACCAGTGGAGTCTGCGCAATCGCGTCGCACCCGATCGGTGGACGGTCGCGTTCGGCGTCCACGTCGACGGTCGCATCGTGGGATCTCAAGACCTGTCCGCGCACGACTTCGCGCAGCGGCGCACGGTCGACACCGGGTCCTGGCTCACTCGCAGCGTGCACGGCCAGGGGATCGGGACCGAGATGCGCGCCGCGCTCCTGATGTTCGCGTTCGACGTGCTGGGAGCCGAATGGGCCGAGTCCGGTGCGGCGAGCTGGAACGAGGCGTCCCTCGCCGTATCGCGGAAGCTCGGCTACAAGCCCAACGGCGTCACCCGGGTGCTGCCTCGGCCGGGGGAGCCCGTCGACGAGCAGCGGGTGCGGCTGGAGCGGACGGGGTTCGTCCGACCCGACTGGGCGATCGCCGTGCGCGGCGCCGGCCCCGCGCTCGCTCAGCTGGGGTTGAGTGCACT
This sequence comes from Microbacterium sp. MMO-35, assembly GCF_037147555.1. Classification (NCBI taxonomy): domain Bacteria; kingdom Bacillati; phylum Actinomycetota; class Actinomycetes; order Micrococcales; family Microbacteriaceae; genus Microbacterium; species Microbacterium sp. MMO-35. Next base: position 143,191 of record NZ_JBBCVH010000008.1, on the reverse strand, counting down.
CCCGACGTGATCCCCGATCCGCCTACCCGCCCAGGTAGGCGCGGTGCAGCAGCTGCGGATCCGCCTGGAGGTCTTCGGCGGTGCCCTGGAACGACACGTGTCCGCCGGCGACGACCACGGCTTCGCGGGCGATGCCGAGTGCGAGCTGCGTGAACTGCTCCACGAGCAGCACGCCGACGCCGGACTCGGCGATCGACTGCACGATCGGCACCAGCCGCATGAACACGACCGGCGCGAGGCCGAGCGACATCTCGTCGATGAGGAGGATCTTCGGCTTCGCGGCGAAGGCGCGCGCGAGCACCACGATCTGCTGCTCGCCGCCGGAGAGCAGGGCCGTCGCGGAGTCGATGCGCTTCTCGAGCTCGGGGAAGGGGGCGAGCGCCGCCTCGAGCTCGGCGGGCGTGCGCGCGGTGAGCGACAGGTTCTCCCGCACCGTCAGCGACGGGAACACCGCCCTGCCCTGCTCGATGTGCACGATGCCCTTGCGCGCCCGCGACACCCGGGAGAGCTTGTCGATGCGCTCGCCGTCGAGGCTGAGCTCTCCGGCGGAGTGGCCGACGACCCCCGAGATCGATTCGATGAGGCTCGTCTTGCCCGCGCCGTTGGGGCCGACCAGGGCGAGCACCTCGCCGCCGCGCACCGTGAGCGAGACGTCGGAGATCACCGGTCCCGCGCCGCGGCTGACGGTGACGCCGTCCAGCACCAGTTCGCTCATGACAGCAGCTCCGTCTCTCCCATGTAGGCCTTGACGACGTCGGGGTTCGCGAGCACCTCGTCCTGCGGACCGGTGGCGAGCACCTTCCCGAAGTTCAGCACGGTGAGCACCGGGCACACCGAGCGGACGAGGTCGAGGTCGTGCTCGATGATGATGAGGGCCACGCCGAACCGCTGCGGCAGCTCCCGCAGCCGTGCCGCGAGCGCGAGGTGCTCGTCGTGCGAGAGGCCCGCGGCGGGCTCGTCGAGGATCAGCAGCCGGGGGCTGGAGAGCAGGGCCGCGGCCACCTCGACGAGGCGCCGGGTGCCGACGTCCACGCTCGACAGCCGTGCCCGTGCGGGCGGGCAGCCGAAGAACGCGAGCGTCTCCTCGATGTCCGCCGCGGACAGCCGCCGCCGGGCGACGAAGCGCACGTACCCGCCCACCGTGAGCAGCGGGGGGACGCGGTCCTGCTGGAACGTGCGGCGCAGGCCCAGCCGCGCGCGACGCGTGGGGGAGAGGCCGGCGAGGTCGCGCCCGCCCAGCAGCACCCGTCCGCCGTGCTTCGGCAGGAACCCGCTGATCGCGTCGACGAAGGTCGACTTGCCGGCGCCGTTCGGCCCGATGAGGCCCATGATCGAGGCCTCCGGCACGGAGAACGACACGTCGTCGAGCGCCTTCAGCGCGCCGAACTCCACCGTCAGGTGCTCCACGGTCAGCACGGGCTCGCCGTTCAGCAGAGCGGGATCCACCGTGGCGGTGGTCGTGGTGCGGATCTGCTCGGCGTCGTCCGCCGCATCCGGCGGCAGCGCGGTGAGCGCGGCGTTGGCCGTGCGGCGATCCTGCCGCTTCCAGAGCAGGTTGCGGATGCCCTGGCCCAGGCTCGTGCCGCTCGTGAGGGCCTGCACGCCCAGCACGCCGAAGATCACGAAGCCCCAGTCCTGCGGGATGTGCCAGCGCTTGAGCAGCTCCGGCACGAGCACCCAGAGGATGCCGCCGAACACCGCCATGTCGATGAGGTGCGCGCCGCTCATGATCGCCAGCACGTACAGCGCGAGCGACTGCAGCGGCGTGAAGCTCGCCGCGAAGGGCAGCTGCACCTGACCGGCCAGCAGGCCTCCGGCGACCCCGCCGAGAGCGGCGGACACGGCGAACGCGGTGAGCTTGGCGGCCTGCACGCTCTGCCCGGCGGCGGCGGTGCCGCGCTCGGAGAAGGCGACGGCCTTCCAGCTCGCGCCCCACCGGCTGCGCTGCAGGAAGAACACGATCAGTGCGCACACGACGAGCACGATGATCGACAGGAAGAAGAACTTCTTGTCGTTCGAGAACATCGCGGGGCGGTCGATCGAGATGGCCTGGGCGGATCCCGGGAACTGGATCTGCACGAGCGTGACGTCCGCCGCGGCGGCGAAGCCCAGGGTGACGACGGCGAGGTTGACGCCGCGCAGACGCAGGGCGGGCAGGCCGACCAGGATCCCGGCGACGCCGGCGACGAGGGCCCCGAGCACGAGCCACACGATGAAGCCGCCGGGGGCGTGCCAGATGTTCATGAGCGCCACGATCCAGGCGCCGATCGCGGCGAAGGTGAGCTGGCACAGCGCGATCATCCCCGCGGATCCGGTGACGACCCCGAGGCCCATGATCGCGATGGCCGCGATGACCGCGCTGATCGCGAGGTAGACGAAGTAGCCCGGGAGGGCGTTGGAGAGCAGGAGCCCGACGAGGATCGCGAGCGCGCCGACGACGAACGGCCAGACGATGCGGACGACCGGCTTCTGCAGCAGCGGAACGGACGGACGGGCGGGCGAGAGCGGCTCAGCGTGCGGCATCCCACACCTCCTTGCGCTGGGTCCACAGCAGCAGGACCACGATGAACAGGAACGGGAGGAAGTTGCGCACGAGCGAGATCTCGTTGATCTGGGCGACGAGTCCGCCCAGCACGCCGAGCACCAGGCCGCCGACGACGGTGAGGTCGAGGCGCTTGAAGCCGCCGAGCAGGGCGGCGGCCGCGGCCGGGATGATGAGCAGCGACAGGCTCGTCGCGTCGTTGGACTGCGAGGGGGCGACGATCACGATCGCGATCGCGCTGATCACGCCGGTCACGAACCAGACCGCGATCGACAGCGGACGGGAGCGGATCCCCAGCAGCTCGGCGGTGGTGGGACGCTCGGAGAGCGCGCGCAGCTGGGTGCCGATCCGGGTGCGGGTGAGCAGGAAGTGCACCCCGACGGCGACGACGACGGCCATGCCGACCGTCCACACGGTCACCTGGCTGATCACGACCCCGCCGATCGAGAACGCGGGGCCCGCGATGATCGGCGTGAAGGGCTGCGGCTTGTTGCCGAACAGGATGAAGGACAGCGAGATCAGCAGCAGCAGCGGCCCCACCGTCATCGCGGAACGGGTGGTGGTGGACGCCTCGGACAGCCAGGTCGCGGCGATCCAGCCGATCGCGGCGGCGAGCACGCCGCCGATCAGCACCCCCAGCACGGATCCGATCCACACGGGCATGCCCGCCTTGGTGACCAGCCACACGGCGCAGAAGCCGCCGAACATGCCGGTCGCCGCCTGGGCGAAGTTGACGACCCGGACCAGCCGGGCCATGAGGGTCAGGCAGACCCCGAGCACGGCGTACAGGCCGCCGGCCGCGAGCCCTGACAGGGCGCCTTCGATCATCGTGGTTCCTTCGTTCTGAGCCGGGGTCGTCGAGCGGGGTTCTCCGGGGGCGTTGAGCGGGTTCTCCCCGGGGCGTTGAGCGAGGACGCCGAAGGCGACCGAGACGAGACGCGGTGCCGTGCCGGTGACCGCGTCTCGTCTCGCGCCGGCTCCGCCGGTGCTCGACGCCCCCGGGGAAGTCCGCTCAACGCCCCCGGGACTGGATCACTTCTTGGGGATCCGGTACCAGTCGTCGGCGACCTTCTCCCAGGCGTGGGTGCCGGTCTTGAGCTCGATCGGCCAGCCCGCGGTGGGGATCGTGCCGAACTTGTACGGGTCGCCGATCATCTTGTTGTCGACGGCCGGCATGCTCTTGATCGCCTCGGAGACGGATTCGCGGGTGATGTCGCCCTTGACCGACTTCAGCGCCTCGATGAAGTAGGTCGCCGCCAGGTAGCCTCCCTGGCTGAACGAGGTGAGCGGGATCTTGTTCTTCGTCATCAGGTCGCGCCAGTCCTTGTTCACGGCGTTCTCATCCGTGAACGGGTAGAACTCGGCCGGGACGTAGATGCCCGCGCCGGCGTCGTCGATCGCCTTGGCGAAGTTCTCGCTGTAGACGCTGGTCAGGTACAGCCAGGTGACGTCGTTCCAGCCCTGGGCGTTGGCGGCCTTGACCTGGCCGATCGCGTCCGTCTCGACCGGGTTGATCGCGAGGGCCTTGCAGCCGGCCTGCTTCGCCTTGACGATGTAGGGCGTGTAGTCGCTCGCGCCGTAGGGCACGGTGTCGTCGACGTAGAGCGGCTTCTTGCCGGTGATCTGGGTCCACTTGTCGATCGCCGCCTGATAGGTCGGACGCGTGGAGCCGGCGATCTCGAGCAACACGCAGATGTTGTCGAGCTTGAGCTGCTCGGATCCGTAGAGCAGCGTGAGCGTCATGTCGTTGTACGGTCCGACGTTGGCCGGGGAGATGTTCTTGCTGTCGAAGCAGCCGGTGTCGACGCCGATGCCGGGGATCGAGAGGATCCCCTCCTGCTCGTAGTACTTCTTGTTCAGGTCGCACTCGATGAGGCTCGCGGAGCCGATCATCGCGACGGCGTTGTCGGATCCGACGATCTCGCGGGCGTTCGCGGTCGCGGTGGCCGGGTCGCCCTTGTCGTCCAGCGCCTTGTAGTCGATCTTGCGGCCGTTGAGGCCGCCGTCGGCGTTGAACTTGTCGAACACGGCCTTCGCGGCCTGGGACGCCTCCGGGAAGGTCGCGGGGCCGGAGATGGTGTTGACGGACCCGACGACGATCGGGTCGGACGAGCCGGATCCGGATCCGCCGTCGCCGGAGCAGCCGGCCAGGGCCAGCATGCCCGCGGCGAGCAGCGCTGCTGCGGCGGTGATGCGCTTGTTCATGTGATTCCTGTCTTCTCGGGTGCGGGACGGATCCCGCGGTGTGGTGCAGGTCTGGGCGGACGGAGGTCAGTCGCGCAGCGCGCGGGCCACCATCTCGGTGTCGGTGAACTGCTCGAATGCGACGACCTCGCCGTTCTCGAGCCGCCACACGTGCGCGACGCGGGCCGCGAAGAACCGGCCGGTGCGCCTGTACGTGCCGGAGTAGGTGCCGATGCCGATCACGGTGTCGCCGCCGTCGACGACCTCGTCCACGGCGAGGGTGTAGTCGTCCCAGTCGTCCTGGATGCGGGCGAACACGTTCGCGGCCACGGCGTCGGGGCCGACGTAGGTGCCGGCGTAGGGGAAGCCCGCCGCCTCGGTCCAGCGCACATCGGCGGCGAGCGGCGCGAGCATGCCGTCGAGGTCGCCGCGATCGCTCGCGTCGTAGTGGGTGCGGATGATGTCGGCGTTGCTCATGGCGGGGGCTCCTCGAGGTCGGGGGTCGACGGACGCCGCTCGACCGCCGTGCGGCGGTCTCCCGGTGCCGGGCGGTTCAGACGGGCTGCGCGTCGGGGTAGGACACCGAGCCGAGCGGGTAGATGTGGCCTCCGGCGCGGGAGTGCTCCGCCGCCCCCTCGCCGTTGAGGCCGAGGAAGATCCCGGTGGTCATCAGCTGATAGCCGAGATCGTGCAGCCAGACGCTCGCGACCGCGATCCTGAACTCGCGGAAGCAGAACAGGTAGAGCCCGTCGGCGAACTTCCAGACCGTGGAGAGGTCCATGTCGCCGTGCCCGCGCTGCACGCCCTCGAGGCACTGCCAGGCGTAGCGCTGGCTGGAGACGTAGACGTGCTCGTACAGGTGGTACGGGCTGTAGCGGTAGACGTTGCGCTTGCCGATGAGGTCGCGGCTCGGCCCCGGCTGCTCCCCGGTCGGCGCGCCGCCGTCGGTCGTCGCGGCCCAGAACTCCTGCGCGACCTGCGGGGTGCCCTCCACGGCCTCCGCCGCGATGCGGGAGCGGATCACGGTCGCGCGGTGCGAGGTGGTGGAGTAGACGACGGTGAGCGCCTCGCGCTCGCGCGAGACGAGCGGGAGGTTCACGAAGACGACGTCGTCGCGCACGGCGACCGCGTCGTAGGGATCCGTGCCGGACGCGCCGAGCCCGGACCAGTCGACCGTGCCGGCGCCGAAGTCGAGGCTCAGCGACGATCCGTCGTCCAGCGTGAGCACGAGCGCCGTGCCGGCCAGGTCGGTGTTCGGCAGGCGGAAGGTGTCGATCCCCGCGGCGAACTCGTCATAGGTGCGCCACTCGTCGAGCGCGGGATCGGCAACGGTCACTTCATCGGACACTCGGGGACTCCTTCGACCCTGACCCCGCCGGACTACGGGGCGTGGAACCATGCTGTTCCGGGCCAGGATCCCGCTCAACGGTCCGCGTCCGATCGCGCGCCGAGAGTCAACCGGCGTGCCCCCACGGGCAAGTGCCGGGGAGGCGTCGTCGCGGGGCGTGCGGATCCGCGGGGGGAACCGCCGGGGGAACCGCGGGCGGAACCGCCGGGGAAACCGCGAGACCGAACCTGTCACCCGAAACCGCGGGAACAGAGCGCGGTCTCGGGACGCAGGTTCGGTCTCGCGGTGGGGCGGTCTCGCGGACGGACGGGCTCGCGGACGGACGGTCCCGCGGGTGGGGGCACGCGGACGGGCAGGCAGACGGGCAGTCAGACGGGCCGCGCGCCCCGCGGCGTCAGTGCGTGGAGCGGTACTCGCTGGGGGAGACGCCGTAGGCGGTCTTGAAGGCGCGGCTGAAGTGCGCGGCGTCGACGAAGCCCCAGCGGGCGGCGATCGCGGCGACGGGACGGTCGGCGAGCACCGGATCCAGCAGGTCCCTGCGGCACTGCTCGAGCCGGCGGGTGCGGATCCACGTCGACACGGTCGTGCCCTGCTCCTGGAACAGGCCGTGCAGGTGCCGGGTCGAGATGAAGTGCGCGCTCGCGATCGACGCGGGGCCGAGATCGGTCGACGCGAGGTTGCGGTCGATGTGCCCGCGGATGCGCTGCATGAGCGCGCGATGCGGGTCGGCGGCGGACTCGTCGAGCCCGAGCTCCCGGGTGAACACGGTCGAGACGAGGTCGAGGGCGCTGTGCGCGAGGCGGGCGCCGGTCGCGCCCGCGAGCTGGTCGAGGTTCGTGGCGAGCTGGCGCAGGTACGGCACCACCATGCCGCCGAGCCCCTCCTGGCCGGAGATCCGCACGGCGGTGAGCTGACCCACCATCTCCGGCGGCAGGCTCAGCAGGTGCTTCGGGAACATGACCACCATGGTGCGGAAGTCCTCGTCGAACACCAGCGAGTAGGGCCGGTCGGTGTCGTAGACGGCGAGGTCGCCGGGGGTCAGCACGGCCTCGCGGTCGTCCTGGATGAGCAGCCCGGTGCCGGCGAGCATCAGGCTCACCTTGAAGTACGAGCGGTCGCCCCGCGCGATGAGCTCGGGAGTGCGCTCGACGACGTGGCGGGAGGCGCGGAGGTCGGTGACGTGCACCTCGTCGACGGCGGCGCCGCGGATCAGGCCGCGGAAGGGCGCGGGCCCCTCGCCGCTGACCTGGAGGGGCACGAACGAGTCGGAGACGGCCGAGCGGAACTCGCTGATGTTGCGCGCGACGAGCGTCGAGACGGACTCTGCGGGAGCGACGGGAGCTGCGGCCACGACTGATCACCTCGGGAAGATGCAGGGGTGGATCGACGACTTTGTATACGATCCGTTGAGGCACTCTACCACCGCGGACGGGGCGACGGGGAGGATCCGGCGATCGCCCGCAGGAGCCGGCTCACCGCGAGACCGCATCCGCATCGCGAGACAGCGCAGATCGTGCTGCCGTCTCGCGACGCGGATGCGGTCTCGCCACCGAGATCCCGTCTCGCGGTGAGGTCTGAAGGGCGGTGACCGCGCTACTCGACGAGCTTGCCCGCCGTGTCCACGTCGCGGATCAGGGCATCGATCTCCGCCGGGATCGGCGGGATCTCCTCGCGCACGACGCCGGTGGACGGCGACCAGACGAGATTGACCTGCAGCGCCGGATCCATCTCGGGGTAGTCGCTGCGGTTGTGGCAGCCGCGGGTCTCGCGCCGTTCGAGCGCGGCCGCCAGCGTCGCCCGGGCGGCCAGCGCGGAGGAGCGCAGGTCGAAGGCGTGCGCCAGATCCTGGAACCCGGCGATGTCGGGGTGGATCCCGATCCGGGTCATCCTCTCCTCGATCGCGTCGAGCTCGGCGAGGCCGGCGCGCAGGCCCTCCTCGTCGCGGACGACGCCCGCGTGCGCGGTCATGGTGTCGCGGATCGCGCGCTGCAGGGCACGGACGTTCTCCGGGCCGTCGGCCGCCAGCAGATCGTCGAGCTCGGCCCTGGCCCGCCGCACCGCTTCCGTCGAGCGGCGCTGCGCGTCGAGCCCGTAGGCGTGCGCGACGGCGGCCCGCCCCGTGATCCGCCCGAACACGAGCAGCTCGATGAGGGAGTTGCCGCCGAGCCGGTTCGCACCGTGCAGACCGGAGGAGGCCTCGCCGATCGCATAGAGCCCGTCCACATCGGTGCGGTGGTCCTCCGGGCGCACCCAGACTCCGCCCATCGAGTAGTGCGCGGTCGGCGCGATCTCGATCGGGTCCTTCGTGATGTCGAGCATCTGCAGTTCGAGGAGCGTCTGATACACGCGGGGCAGGCGGGTCATGATCGTCTCGCGGGGCAGGTGCGAGACGTCCAGCCAGACGCCGCCGTTCGGGGTGCCGCGGCCCTCCGCGATCTCGGTGTACGCCGCCAGCGCCACACGGTCGCGGGTGGACAGCTCCATCCGCTCCGAGTCGTAGCGCTGCATGAACCGCTCGCCGAGCGCGTTGCGCAGGATGCCGCCCTCGCCGCGCGCGGCCTCGGAGACGAGCGTGCCGGCCTCGCTCTCCGGCTCGATGATGCCGGAGGGGTGGAACTGCACGAGCTCGGGGTCGCGGATCCGCCCGCCCGCCTCGACCGCGAGGCGGAAGGAGTCGCCGGTGTTCTCGTCGCGGCGGGACGACGTGCGTCGCCAGATGCGGTTGTGCCCGCCCGCGGCGAGGATCACGGCGTCGGCGTGGATGAGGTACCTGGTTCCGTCGATGAGGTCGAAGCCGTACGCGCCGAAGATCCGCGGGATCGTGACGCCGTCCGGGCCTTCGACCTCGTCGACCAGCAGGCGCGTGATGTAGACGGTGTCGAGGATCGGGATCTCGAGCTGCTCGGCGCGGCCGGTGAGGGCGCGCTGGATCTCGAGGCCCGTGTAGTCGCCGGCGAACGCGGTGCGACGGAAGGTGTGCGCGCCGAAGAAGCGCTGCGAGATGCGGCCGTCGTCCTCGCGGGCGAAGCCCATGCCGTAGCGCTCGAGGTCGCGGATGCCCTCCTCGGCTCCCCGGGTGACGATCTCGACCGTGCGCGGGTCGGCGAGGAAGTAGCTCTCCTTGAGGGTGTCCGCCGCATGCTGCTGCCAGCTGTCCTGCGGATCCATGGTGCCGAGGGCGGCGTTGATGCCGCCCGCGGCGAGCGAGGTGTGCGCGTCGTGGCGCGGGCGCTTGCCGACGGCCAGCACATCGACGCCCTGCTCGGCGATCTCGATGGCCGCGCGCAGGCCGGATCCGCCGGTGCCGATCACGAGCACGGTGGTGGCGACGAGGCGTTCGCGAGGGGGGTTCTCAGTCATGGGTTCCACGCTAGGAATCCGCCAACGATTACTCCAATGCATAATTCCGCTGGACTGAATGCCTCTAGGCTATGGCCATGAACCTCGAGCAGCTCCGCGGATTCGTCGAGATCGCCCGGCTCGGCAACTTCACCCGTGCCGCCGAGGAGCTGCATCTCGCGCAGCCCTCCCTGAGCCGGCAGATCTCCACCCTGGAGCGCGAGCTCGGATCCGAGCTGTTCCATCGCGCGCGCGGGCACATCTCGCTCACGGCCGCGGGGGAGGTGCTGCTGCCCTACGCGCGGCGCATGCTCGCGGATGCCGCGTCGGTGCGGCGGGAGATGGCCGAGATCGCGGGCCTGCGCCGGGGGCGGGTGCGCCTGGGGGCGCCCCCGTCGCTGTGCGCGAGCATCGTGCCCGAGGTCGTCGGCGCCTTCCGCGCCGCGCACCCCGGGATCGAGCTGGAGCTCACGGAGCGCGGCTCGCGCGGGCTCGTCGCGGCGCTCGCCGAGGGGGCGCTGGATCTCGCGCTGCTCGCATCCTCCGACGCGGCGACGGCCTCGCCGGTGAGTCTCAGCCGTACGCCGCTGCTCGAGGAGGATCTCGTGGTGATCTCGTCCGCCGCGCAGTCGCCGGTGAGCCACGGTCAGGCGATCGCGCTCGCCGCCGTGGCGGATCTGCCGCTCATCGCGTTCCCGCGCAGCTACGAGCTGCGCGCCGCGACCGATGCGGCCTTCGCCGCCGCCGCGCTCGTGCCCGAGGTCGTCGTGGAAGGCCCCGAGATGGACACCGTGCTGCGCTTCGTCGAACGCGGAGTGGGCGTCGCCGTGGTGCCCGCCATGGTCGCACTCGACCGGCCGGGACTCCGCGCGGTGCCCCTCGCCTCGCCGAAGCTGACGCGCACCGTGAGCCTGGCGCACCGGGCCGACATGGCGCCGACGCGCGCCGCCGCGGCCCTCCGCGACACGATCATCGCCACCGCCGACGCGCTCGTGGGATCCGGCGGCTTCGTCGCGAAGGCGGTCTGAGCCCCGCGTGGGTCAGGATCCGCAGAGCACCTCCCCGAGGACGCCCGCCGCCTCGGGGAAGCGCTCCGGGCCCTCGCCGGAGTAGTTGAGGCGCACGAAGGCGCCGGACGGCTCGGCGGGGAACCACTCCGACCCGGGCGCGAGCACGACCCCGCGCGCGGCGCACTCCCGCACGACCAGCTCCGCGTCGCTCCCGTGCTGAGCATCCTCTGGGCCGGGATCCTGCTGCGCGAGCAGCTCGGCTGGGCGACGATCCTCGGCGGATCCGCCGTCATCCTGTGCGCCGCGCTCGCCGTGCGCACGCGGCTCCGCGGGAGCGCCTGACGGGTCCCGTCCCGAGGAGCGATGCGCGTCCTTCCGCGGTCGTTCCGCGGATCGGCATCGCTCCTCGAAACGCCTGCCGAGGACTCAGTGCCCGCAGGTGCAGGCCTCGCCGCCGCCGCAGCAGGCGGATCCGGATCCGGCCGCGGCGTGCGCCTGCGACGACTCGGGCACGTCCATGCCGGGGTTCTGGTCGAGGAACCCGTAGGGGCGGAACGCGAAGCCGGCGGTGTCGACCGGCATGATCGGCCAGTCCTCCGGGCGGGGGAAGTGCGTGAGCCCGAAGGTGTGCCAGAGCACGAGGTCGGCGCCGTCCGGGCCGTCCAGCGGGGCGTCGTCCGCGGAGTACGCGGGCAGGCCCGCACCGCCCTGGTGCGCGTTCGGGTAGCGGCCGGCCGGCCAGATCTCCCCCTCGCGGTAGGCGGTGGCCCAGAGGTGTTTGGTCGCGAACGCGGCGCGCGCGGCGACGGAGGAGGCCGGATCCGCCATGAGCAGCGCGGTGGGCTGCGGCACGAGCTGGTAGGCGGTCGCGCGCCCCACGGCGTTGGTGTGCGAGGCGCTCTGGACCTCCCAGACCCGGGCCACGGAGGTGTCGGCGTCGCGCTGCGCGGCGGACTCGGATCCGAGGACCGTCTCGGTCCAGCTGAAGGCGTTGCCGAACGGGTTCTCCGGCCCCATCGGCACGCGCTGCGCGTCGACCTCGAGGAGGCGGTTGTCGTTGCCGTCGATCGCGACGTCCAGTCGCGCGGAGAAGAGGTGCTGGTGCACCGGCGCGAACACGCCGGGGGCGAGCTCGGTGGCATGGCGCTGCGGGACGCCCGGCTCGCCGGCGCCCACGAACACGATGCCCGTGGCCTTCGCCACGACCTCGATCGTGCCGTCCAGGCCGAAGTTCCAGTAGAACCCGTAGTCGTAATTGCCGATCGTGGAGAAGTAGGAGACGACGAAGCGGCGCGCGCGGCGCACGTCCGAGCGGCCCTCGAGGTTCGTGTGCTTCCAGAGGATCCCGGTGTCCTCCTCGTGCATGCAGACGACGTTGGGGATCCGGACCGGGTGGCCCCGGTCGTCGGCGACGTAGCCGTCCAGGTAGCGGATGACGCCCAGGCAGTCGCAGCCGAGCTCGAGGTGGTTCGCGTTCTTGCCGAGCAGGTACTCGCCGGCGTCGAAGTAGCTGATCCAGAAGCGCCCCGGTGCGGTGTCGCCGTAGGGGACGACCATCTCGGGCACGCTCGCGCGGTTCAGCACCGGGCGCCCGTCGAAGGTCACGTCGTGCAGCACGAGGCCCTCGCGGGCGTTGAAGCTCACCCGCATCGACCAGTTCTCCCACTCCACGAGGGATCCGGTCACGGAGAAGCTCGGCCCCTCCGGCTGGACGATCTCGATCGGCTTGAGCGAGCTGCGGGCCTCGCCCTGCACCTCGGGGTAGTAGTTGCCGTGGCCGGCGGGCACGGGGACGTCGCCGACGTCCTCGACGCGGATCACGCTGTTCGCCGTGAGGTCGATGTGCACGATGAGCCCCTCGACCGGGTGCGCCCACGGAGAGTCGAGCTCGTCGTAGCGCAGGAACGTGAGCGAGCGGATCACGCGCCGCCCGACCTCGTCGGCGCGGCCGGTGTAGCCCGGGGCGAGGGGGCCGCAGAAGGCGAGGTCGATGTGCTCGGCGAGCCCGCGGCGCTCCATCGCGGCGCGCCACTCGGGGGAGGCCTTGGCGATGGCCTCGGCGCGCTCGTACTCCTCGAACAGGTACTGGGGCTGGCCGTACGGCGGGGCGTCGTTGGGCACGCGGTCGGCGCGCAGCACCTCGCCGCGCGTGATCGAGACCACGACCTCGGTCGCGACCCCGGTCGCCGTGTCGAGCAGGGTGGCGTCGACGCGGCGGTCGATCGGGGCGCCGGGAGCCCAGGCGGCGAGCTCGGCCCGCGTCGGCTCGTCCGGCAGCAGCATGGGCACGCGCACCGTGTCGCCGAGCAGGCCCGTGGACACGAGGATCGCGCGGGCGGCGGCGATCTCGGGCCCGGTGAGGGGATCCAGCGGGTGCGGCGTCGGGATGGCGTCGAGCGTGATCGGCTGCGGGGCGTGGTGGGACATCGTCGACCTCTGCGGTTTAGTTGAGCGACTGCTCAAGAAACGGGTTGGGTCGATGATAGGCCGCGCGAGGGTGCGGGCGCAATGGCCGGATCCGCGGGGTGACGCTCCCTGTGCTCGGGCGTGGGCTGTCGGCTGTGCTCGATGGTGCGGCTCGCGCAACTCAGGCTGGAGTCTGCCGAGGCCGCGGCGCAGTGCCGAGATGTCGCGGGAGGCGCGCGTACGGGCGGACGCCTGGCCTGAATTGTGCGAGCGCCATGTCTGGCTCGGGGCGGAGGGAGTGTCGGCCTGAGCCGCGGTCACCGGTCGCGTCGCCGTCACCGGCCGGGGGCGCTGGTCGCCGGCCGGGGGCGCCGGTCGCCGGCCGGGGCGCCGGGGTCAGGCGCGCCAGGGGGACAGGATCGCCGCGAGCACGCGCAGGTGCGCGGCGGGGTCGGCCGGCTCGGCGACCTCGACGATCTGCTGCCCGTAGGTGATCGCACGGAGGAGCGCGAGCACGTCGTCGAGCGGGGTGTCCCTGCGCAGCTCGCCGTCGGCGACCGCCTCCTCGAGCGCCTCGGCGGTCTCGGTGCGCCAGAGCGGGATGGTCGCCATCGAGGCGTCCGCGGCGGGGGCGAGCGAGGCGAGGCGTCCCCAGAACCCCACGACGACGTGCGCCTCGGTGCGGGTCACCGCGTCGACCGGCAGCACCTCGCGCATGATCGCGTCCAGTCGCGCGAGCCCGCGCAGGCCCTCGGTCGCGGCGCGGATCCGGTCCTCGGTGCGGCGGGTGACCTCGGCGGCCGCGGCGCGGATCACGTCGTCGAAGCCGTCGAAGTAGTGCCACAGGGATCCGACGGCGACGCCCAGCTCCCGCGCCACGGCGCGGGAGCTCACCCCGTCGTGGCCGTCCCGCGCGGCGACGGCGAGGAGCGCAGCGGCGATGTCGCGCCGGCGCGCGTCGTGGTCGACGACTCTGGGCATGCGTCCATCCTGGCCCAGTCCCGGGCGGGGTGCGGCGGATCCGCTCCCGCGCGGGGCCGAGTCGCGCGCGACGATACGGTTCCTCCCCGGGGTATTGTTTTTGAGCGAGCGATCAAGAACACTGTGGGCATGCTCCATGCGGCGGTGTTGCTGCTGATGATCGGATCCGCGATCACGGCCGCCGCCTGCTGTCTCGCGGCGGGCGGGGTGATGCCCCGCGCGGTGCCCTGGCAGGCGCGGCAGAGCGCGGTGGTGATGGCGCTCGGGATGATCGCCCTCTGCGCCGGCGGGGGCGACGCCCGTGTTCTCCTGCTCATCGCGGTCGCGGGGATCGCATCGGCCATGCTCGGCGTCGTCGGCACGCGCGGACGCCCGCACGCGGACGCCTGCTTCCACCGCGCGCTCGGCTGCGTCGTGATGGCGGTGTGCGCGCTCGCGATGCTCGGTGCGCGATCCGGGGCGCCGGATCCCGCACCCGCCGGCTTCGGCCACGAGGGGCACGGCGCGGTCGTGCCGATGTCCGTGGCGGCGGCGATCGGCGTCGCGGCGCTGCTGGGACTGATGGTCCTCGCCCGGGTGCGCCACCGTGGCGACGTCGGGAGCCCCGTCTCGGGAGGCGCCGTCTCGGGGGGCGTCGCGGCGGGGAGCGCCCTGGTGCGGCTCCGTGGAGTGCCGCGCGGGCGGATCCTGCTCGAGGCGGAGGGCGCGGCGATGGCGGTCTCGCTCGTCGTGATGGCGGTGATGGTCCTGGCGCTCTGATCGGCGGGGCGCGCCGGTCGGGCTTTCCGGGTATCGTTCGGATCCCGTACATTCTGGTGCATGACCTTTTCCGGCACGGCCGCGATCGACCTCGGCAAATCGAAGTGCCGGGCCCGGCTCTCGATCGACGGCACCCGGACGCACCGCGAAGGCGGGGGAGCCCCCGGACTCGCCGCGCGCGACGGCGTCGCCCTCGCCCTGGCATCGATCCTGCCGCTGCTGGCCGATGCGCGTCCGGAGCGGATCGGCGTCGGCGCGGCCGGCGCGATGTACGCGACCGCGGAGGCCGAGGCCCTCGCCGGTGCGCTCGCAGATGACCGCGGCGCCCCGTGCGCCGTCACCTCCGACGTGGTCACCGCGCACGCCGGCGCGCTCGACGGCGAGGCGGGCGTGCTGGTCATCGCCGGCACGGGCGCCGTCGCCCTGGGCATCACCGCGGACGCGCACCGCATGGTGGACGGCTGGGGTCCCGACCTGGGCGACCTCGGCAGCGGATCCTGGCTCGGCCGTGAGGGCGTGCGCGCCGTGCTCCGCGCCCGCGACGGGCTGGGGCCGGCGACCGTGCTGACCGATGTGCTGACCCTGCTCATCGGAGACGGCACCTCCCCGATCGCCTGGGTGGGCGGGGCCGCCGCACCGGCCCGGCTGCTGGCCACCTTCGCCCCGGCGGTGCTCGACGCCGCCGATCAGGGCGACGCCGCCGCGCAGGCGATCCGCGACGAGGCGGCCCGGCTGCTGACCGAGACCGCGCTTGCCGCGTCCGGGGGATCCTCCGTGGTCGCCCTGCACGGCGGGCTGACCTCGCACGACGGCTTCCGTGCCGCGGTGACGTCGGCCCTCGGCGCGCGCGGACTCGAGACCCTTCCCGCCCGAGGCGATGCGCTGGACGGCGCCGCCATGATCGCCGAGGGGCGCGCCCCTCTTCACGAAAGGTTCGTGCACCGTGTCGGATGAGAGCAAGCCGGGAGAGACCCCGAACGACGACGCGCGTCTCGCCGCGCTGATCGGCGAACTGTCCCATCTGTCGACCGAGCAGGCCGACACCGCGCGGGGCGACCTCGACCTGCTGTCGACGCCCGAGCTCGTGCGCGCGATGAACGCCGAGGACCGGCGCGTTCCGGAGGCGGTCGCCGCGCAGGCGGACCGCATCGCCGAGGCCGTCGACGGCATCACCGAGCGCTTCCGCCGCGGGGGTCGCCTGGTGTACATCGGCGCGGGCACCGCAGGGCGGGTCGGGGTCCTCGACGCCTCGGAGTGCCCGCCCACCTTCGGCACGGATCCGGGCATGGTCGTCGGCCTCATCGCCGGCGGGGAGGGCGCGATCCGCAGCGCCGTGGAGGACGCGGAGGACGACGACCGCGCCGCCGCCGAGTCGCTGCGCGCGCTGGGACTGGGCGAGAACGACACGGTCGTCGGGATCTCCGCCTCGGGGCGCACCCCCTATGTGCTCGGCGGACTCGCCTACGCGCGCGAGGTCGGCGCGCTGACCGTCGCGATCGCCGCCAACGCCGGATCCGCCATCGGCGCCGCCGCCGATGTGCCGATCGAGGTCGTCGTCGGGCCGGAGTTCGTGACCGGATCCACCCGGCTCAAGGCCGGCACGGCGCAGAAGCTCGTCGTGAACATGCTCTCGACCCTGTCGATGATCCGCCTCGGCAAGACCTATCGCGGCGTCATGGTCGATCTGCAGGCGACGAACGAGAAGCTCCGCGCGCGGTCGGTGCGCACGCTCATCCAGCTCACCGGCGCCGCCCAGGGCGACGCCGTGCGTGCGCTCGCCGAGGCGGGCGGATCGGTCAAGCTCGCCCTGCTCATGCTCTTCACCGGCGCCTCCGCCGAGGCCGCGGCCCCGGCGCTCGCCGGCGGCGGTGGAGTGCTCCGCGACGCGATCGCCGCGCTGTCCTGAGGCCGCCCCGCGACGGGTGCGTGGCGCGGCCGGATCCGCTCCCGTCGCAGAAGATGTCGTTCCGGATGACGGAGAGCGACGACTTCTGCGACGGGAGCAGTGCGGAGCAGCGCCGGTGCGCGCGGCTCAGCCGGCGGCCGGGCGTACGGCGAACCAGGCGATGGCGGCTGCGACGAGGGCGGCCGAGGCCATCGTCACGCCCATCGTGACCGCGTTCGCCCCGCCGACCATCACGGCGAGCGGCGACAGCAGCGGGCCGACGAGGAACGTCGACATCCCGAGCAGGGCGGACGCCGTGCCGGCCCGGGCGCCGTGGTGCGCGAGCGCCAGCGTCGACGAGTTCGGCCCGCCGAGCCCGACGCACAGCATGAACCCCACGAGCGCTGCGGCGAAGCCCCACACCCCGATGCCGAGCAGGGCGACGACGGCGAGCACGACGGTCGCGATCGCCGTCGTCGTGGTCCCGGCCAGGTAGACGCGCAGCGGGCTGGAGCGCCGCACGATCAGCCGGCTGAGCTGGGTGCCGGCGATGTTCGCGAGCGCCCCCAGCGCGAAGGTGAGGCTGAAGCCCTGCGGATCCAGGCCGAACTCGTCCTGGAGCACGAACGACGACAGCGACAGGTAGGTGAAGAAGGCGACGCCGCCGCCTGCCCCGGCGCACAGCACGGCGACGAACAGCCGGTCCCTGAGCACGGCTCCCGTGTGCGATCGCAGCGTGCGGAGCCCTCCCGGATGGCGGTCGGCGCGGTCCAGGGTCTCCGGCAGGGCGAACACGACCACGAGCAGCAGGGCCACCCCGATGGCCGCGAGCACGCCGAAGATGCCCCGCCAGTCCATGATCCTGGCCAGCTGGCCGCCGACCACGGGGGCGATCACCGGAGCGGATCCGGAGACGAGGAACAGCAGGGACAGCATGCGGCTGAGCTCGGCGCCGTCGAACTGGTCGCGGGCGATCGCGAGGCAGATGACGATGCCCGCGGATCCGGCCAGCCCCTGGAGGAACCGCGCGACGAGCAGCACCTCGATGTTCGGGGCGAGCGCGCACATCAGCGACAGCACGGCGAAGGCCGCGACGCCCACGAGGAGCGGACGACGGCGCCCGAACCGGTCGCTGAGCGGCCCGGCGGCGAGCTGGCCGAGCCCGAGCCCGATCATGCATGCCGACATCGTGGCCTGGGCGAGGGCGTCGCTCGTGCCGAGCGCGGCGGAGAGCTGGGGCAGCTGCGGCAGGTACAGATCCATCGACAGCGGGCCGAACGCCTCCAGCATGCCGAGCACGAGCATCGCCCGCAGCGTGCCCATGCGCGGGCGCGCCTGCACACCGCTCATCCGTCGAGCCGCAGTACGCGGCGCAGCCAGCTCTCCCGCGCGGCGTTCGCGGCGACCGAGACCACGGCGTCGGGGGAGAAGCCGTGGAAGCCGTGGTATCCGCCGGCCCAGACGTGCAGTTCGGCCTGTCCGCCGGTGGCCCAGATCCGGGACGCGTAGTCGACGGCCTCGTCGCGGAACGTCTCAGCGGCCCCCACCTCGATGTACGCCGGGGGGAGGTCCGCGAGGTCGGTCGCGCGGGCCGGCGCCGTGTACGGCGACACCCGGTCGGTGAACCGGTCGTCGCCCGCGATCGCGGTCCAGGCGGTGTCGTTGTTGTTGCGGTCCCAGGCGCCGATGCCGTCGTACTGCCGCGCGGAGACGGTCTCGTTGCGGTCGTCGAGCATCGGGCAGCCGAGCAGCTGGCCGGCGAGCCGCGGGCCCTGGCGGTCGCGCGCGAGGAGGGCCACCGCGGCGGAGAGGCCGCCGCCTGCGCTCTGCCCCGAGGCGATGATGCGCTCGGGGTCGATCCCGAGCTCGTCGGCGTGCGCGGCCATCCACAGGAGCGCCGCGTAGCAGTCCTCCGCCTGGGCGGGACCGGGGTGCTCCGGGGCGAGGCGGTACTCCACCGCCACGCCCACCACGCCGTGCCGCTCGGCGAGGTCGATGAGCTCGGGCGTGCCGAAGAAGCGGGTGCCGAGCACCATGCCGCCGCCGTGGATCGACAGCACCGCGGGGGCCGGATCCGCAGCGGGGGCCGCGGGGCGCACGATCGTGATCTCGACGGCGGGGGCGCCGGCGGGACCGGGGATCCTGCGGTCCTCGAAGGTCACGGCCCTGCCCTCGGCCTGCGCCGCCATCGGGGGGATGATCGTCGCGAAGTGCGCGCGGTTGGCGAGGATCGTGTCGGCGCGCAGCGGGATGATCTCGACGAGGTCGAGGAACGCCGCGAGCCCGTCGACGAGCTCGGGGTCGTAGGGCACGGGCGCGACGGATCCGATCGCGGTCTCGTTCGCGGCCATCAGGCGCCCCAGATCCGGCGCAGCCAGCTGGCCCGCGCGGCCAGCGCCGCCCGGGAGATCTCGGCATCGGGCATGTACATGTCGAAGCCGTGCGCGCCGCCGCCCCAGACGTGCAGCTCGGCCTGTCCGCCCGTGGCCCAGATCCGCAGAGCGTACTGGGTGTCCTCGTCGCGGAACATCTCGGCCTCGCCGACCTCGATGAACGCCGGGGCGAGGCGCGAGAGGTCGGCGGCATGGGCCGGCGCGGCGTAGCCCGAGGCATCGGGGCTGAACGCCAGGTCGTCGCCGAGCAGGCACGACCAGGCGAGCAGGTTCGCCTCCCGCTGCCACGTGCCGATGCCGTCGTACTGCAGGCTCGACACGGTCGTGTTCGTGTTGTCGAGCATGGGGCAGAGCAGCAGCTGGCCGGCCAGCGCGGGTCCCTGCCGGTCCCGGGCGAGCAGGGCGACCCCGGCGGCGAGGCAGCCGCCCGCGCTGCCGCCGCCGACGATGATCCGGTCGGGGTCGACGCCGAGCTCGGCGGCGTGGGCGTGCAGCCAGAGCAGCGCGGCGTAGCAGTCCTCGAGCCCGGCCGGGGAGGGGTGCTCGGGTGCGAGCCGGTACTCGACGTTGACCGCGACCACGCCGTGCTCCTCGACGATGTCGACAACGCGGCCGGTCTCCCAGCTGCGGTGGCCGACGATCTGTCCGCCGCCGTGGATGTTGACGAACCCGGGACGGGCGGATCCGGCCGTGCCGCGCGGACGGAAGATCGTGACCTCGATGCCAGGGGATCCCGCCGGGCCGGGGATCACGCGGTCCTCCCAGTCGATCGCGCGCCCGGCGATCACCGTGTCGTTGTCGGGGAACATCGCGTCCGTGCCCTCGCGGGGGAGCGTGTCCCGGGTGAGCGCGGGCTGCGGGTTCTGCGCGATCGCGTCGAGCACGATCTGCACCTCGGGGTCGAACGGGACCGGGGTCACGGTCGGGTAGCCGGCGGCGGTGACGGTCATGCGGGGATGCCTTTCAGGTTGTGCGGAAGGTTCTGGCAGAGCGGGGGCGACGTCAGGGGCCTTCGGGGTCGACGATGTCGCGATCGGCCCAGAACGGCTCGACGAGGCGGCGCAGCTCGGCGGCGCCGACGCGATCGACGAGGGCGGCAGCATCGAGGTTCGCGCGCAGCTGCGCGATGCTCGACGCGCCGAAGAGGGTCGTGACGAGGGCGGGGTGCGTGAGGGTGAACGCGATGCCCAGCTGCGCCGGGGTCGCGTCGAGCGACTCCGCGAGCGCCGAGAACGCGGGCACGTCGTCGATGATCCGCTGCCGGATGTCGCCCGGATCCCGCCCGATCTGCCGGTCGCCGTTCACCTTGCCGGCGAGCACGCCGCCCTCCAGGCAGTCCGAGGCCTGCAGGGTCAGTCCCTGCTCCCAGAGGCGGGCGAACGGCGCCCCGTCGGGGATGGAGCGGCGCGAGACGCTGTACTTCAGCTGGGCGATCTGCGGGCCGGGGACGCCCTCGGCGGTCGCGATGTCGATGAGCCGCTGGATGGATCCGGCGGACCAGTTGTTCACGCCCCAGGCGCGGATCAGGCCCCCGTCGGTGAGCCGGGCGAGATCGAGCACGAGGTCGCCCAGGTCCAGGTCGTCCCGGCGAAGGTCGCCGAGGATCACCAGATCCGCATGCTCGGCCCCGACGCGGAACAGGGCGTTCTCGAGCTGGGGGCGGAAGCCGTCCGCGCCGAACGCCTCCAGCCACAGCTTCGACGAGAGCAGCCATTCGTCGCGACGCAGGCCCGCCGCCCGCACCATCGCGCTGAAGATGACGTCGGTGAAGGCGGGCGGCATGCCGGGCCCCGTGTACACGCCGACGTCGAAGAGGTTCACGCCGCGGTCCACGGCCTCGCGGAGCATGGCGGTGGCGTCGCCGAAGTCCATGCGGTCGTAGGTGTGCCAGGAGCCGAGCGAGAACAGCGACGCGCGGATGCCGCTCGTGCCGATCTCGCGCCGCGCCATCTCGGGTCGATGCGGTGTCGTGGTCTCTGCGTTCATGATCGCGGTCTCCTTCACAGCCGGGGGTCGATGACGGCCTTGACCTCATCGAGGTGGTGCATGTTCGCGATCTTCTCGGAGGCCTGGGCGAGCCCCACGGGGGCGCTGAACAGCGCGTCCCACGGGTACCGGTCGGCGAAGGCCTGGAAGAAGTCGATCGAGCGGGCGTAGTCGGCGATGTCGCCGTTGAGCGAGCCGACCATGGTCAGCTCCTTGCCCATGAGGGCGCTCACGGGGAAGGCGTCCCCCACGGGACCGGTGGACCCGACGATCACGACGGTGCCGCGCGCGGCGGCCATGCCGACGGCGTCCGGTCCCACGCTCGGTGCTCCGGCGAAGTCGAACACGTGGTCCGCGCCGTGGCCGTCCGTGAGCTCCATCACCTGGGCGACGACGGGGCCGTCGCGGAAGTCGACGACGGCGTCCGCGCCGAACCGGGCCGCGAGCTCCAGCCGTGCGGCCGGGGCGCCGACCGTGATCACGCGTCCGGCGCCGGCGATCTTCGCCACCGCGGTGGCGAAGATGCCGAGGGCTCCGGAGCCCTGCACGACCACCGTGGATCCGGGGCGGATCCGCCCGCCGCGCTCGAAGGCGCGCAGCACGGTCTTCGCCGCGCAGCCGGCCATCGAGGCCCAGGTGTCCTTCACCGCATCGGGCAGCAGCAGCTTCGCCGCCCCCGGGGTGACGTAGGCGTACTCGCTGAGTCCGGCGGTCGCGAACGGCGGCACGTCCGAGCGCTGCAGGAAGCCGTAGCCGCGGCGGGAGCAGTGCACGGGCTCGCGCAGCACGACGCATCCGTAGCACTCGCCGCAGGTCGACTCCGACCAGCCGATCCGGTCGCCGACGTGCAGCGGCCGGCCGAGCGCGTCCACGGTGCCCTCGCCGAGGGCGACGATCTCGCCGACCATCTCGTGGCCGAGGACCATCGGCAGCATGCCGGGGAAGGTCATCCTGCCTTCCCAGATCTCGATGTCGGTGCCGCACAGGGTCGACACCGCGATCCGCACGAGGGCGGCGCCGGGCGCGACCTCGGCGGGGAGGGGCAGATCCTGCAGGGCGAGCGGCTGCCCGTGCTCGGTGAGCACGGCTGCGCGGGTCGTGGTGGGGATGGTCATGCGGATCCTTCCGGGATCAGGGCGTTCGCCAGGGGCGGGGCGGTCAGACGAGCAGCTGGCCGCCGTCGACGGGGACGGAGACGCCGGTGATGTGGCTTGCGGCGGGGCCGGCGAGGAAGACGACGAGCGGGGCGACCTGCTCGACCTCCGCGATCGTGCCGAGCGGGATCCGCGCCTCCCAGGCGGCGCGCGCCTCGGGGTCGGTCGCGAAGCCGGCGGTGAGCGGGGTGAGGATCGGTCCGGGCGCGACGGCGTTCACGCGGATCCGGCGGCCCGCGAGCTCGATCGCGGCGGTGCGGGTCATCGCGTCGACGGCGGCCTTGGTCATCTCGTAGTGGCCCATGCCCGGCGTGGGCTGGCGTCCGCCGATCGACGAGGTGTTCACGATCGCGCCGCCGTCGGGCAGGCGCGGGGCGAACTCGCGGAGCATGAGGAACGTGCCGCGGATGTTCACGGCCACGGCGGCGTCGAAGACCTCGAGCGGGACCTGCTGCTGGGTGCCGCCGCCGAGCACGACGCCGGCGTTGTTGACGAGCACGTCGATGCCGCCGAGCGCGGCGCCGGCCGCGGCGACGGAGGCGGGGTCGGAGATGTCGAGCGCGATCGCCGTGGCGCCGAGCTCTGCGGCCACGGCGGCTGCGGCCTCGGCGTTCACGTCGCCGATGATCACCTCGTCTCCGGCCTCGCGGAAGGCGGCGGCGATGCCGCGGCCGAGCCCGGAGGCTCCTCCGGTGACGAGAATGCGGCGGGGGGAGATGGTCATCTCACGTCCTCTCTGACGGGGCATCTCCGTTATATTCTACAAGCATAGAAAAACGCAACCCGGGGTCCTCCCCGGTCGTTGAGCGAGGACGGCGCAGCCGCCCGAGACGAAACGCCCTCACAGCAAGGAGCACTCATGTCAGCGTCGACACTTCCTCACCCCGCCCTCGGCGGGCTCGTCGTCCCCCCGCTCGCGCTGGGATCCTGGAACACCTGGGACCGGATGGATCCCGACGACGCCGTGGCGATGATCCGCCGTGCCGTCGAGCTCGAGGCAGGGTTCTTCGACGTCGCGTACTACAACATGGGTCCGCACGCCGAGAACTCCCGCACCGACATCCTCTTCGGCCAGGCCCTGCGCGAGAGCGGGATCGATCGGAGCACGATCGTGCTGTGCGGCAAGCTCTGGCTGTGGGACTGGCCGAACCAGTCGTTCCGCGCTCAGCTCGTCGAGAGCCTGGAGCGCGCGGGGCTCGACCGCTTCGACACGCTCGTGGTCGGCGACTACCTGGACGAGCCCGACGTCGCGCGGATCGTGGCCGACGTCAACGCGCTCATCGCCGAGGGTCTCGTGGGCGGGTGGGGCATCAACAACTGGCGGATCGGGCACACGCGGGCCGCCCTGGCCGTGGCGGCCGACACGGGTCTCGTCGGGCCCTCGTTCGCCCAGCTCAAGTACGGCATCGCCCGGCGCGCCATGGCGGAGGGGGCTGCCTACGGCCCGCTCTTCGCGGACGGGACGCTCGCGCTGCAGGCCTCGGATGTGTTCGAGGGCGGGATCCTCGCCACCGGCCTCGTGCCGCAGCGCAAGATCGGCGCCGACGTGGGCGGCATCCGCGAGCGCATCCTCGCGCTGTACCCTGAGGTCGCCCGCATCGCCGACGGCTTCGGGGTCACCCCCGCGGCCCTCGGCATCGCGTTCTGCCTCACCCATCCGGCGGCGGCGAACGTGCTGTTCGGCGCCTCCCGGATCGCGCAGCTCGAGCAGAACCATGCGGCCCTCGCGCTCGTCGCCGAGCGCGGAGGCGAGGTGCGCGAGGCGCTGGCCGGTCTGCAGGCCGACGTCGTCGTCCGCGACGACGGGGCCTGGTGAGCGACGTGGCGGAGGCCGCGCGGCGTCGGGACGAGAACGGGACAGAGGGACGAGGAGCACGCAGCATGGATCTTCAGGACGAGACGACGCCGTCCGCCGCCTACCGCGGCTTCGACGGCCGGGTGGGGGAGTTCACCTCGGAGTCGGAGCCGTGGTGGCCGCCGCAGCCGAGCGCGGCGCCGGGGGCCCCGAACGTGATCGTGGTCCTCGTCGACGATCTCGGCTTCAGCGACCTGGGACCGTTCGGCGGGGAGATCGACACCCCGCACATCGATCGGCTGGCCGAGGAGGGGTGGACCTTCACGAACTATCGCACGGCGCCGCTGTGCTCGCCCGCCCGCGCGGCCCTGCTGACCGGGCTGAACCCGCACCGGGCGGGGTTCGGCCTCGTCGCCCACACGGATCCGGGCTATCCGGGGTTCTCGTGCACGCTGCCCGAGGATGCGCCGACGCTCGCGGAGTCGCTGCGCGCCGGGGGCTATGCGACCTTCATGGTCGGCAAGTGGCACCTGACGGTCGAGTCGCGGCTGCACGACGGCGCGGACCGGTCGTCGTGGCCGCTGCAGCGCGGCTTCGACCGCTACTTCGGGTCGATGGACGGCTTCACCTCGCTGCATCACCCGCACCGCCTCGTCCAGGACAACTCGGTCGTCGACGTCGCCGAGTTCCCGGACGGGTACTTCCTCACTGACGACCTCACCGACCGCGCCATCGGCATGATCGACGACCTGCGCGCGAACGACGCGGCCAAGCCGTTCTTCCTCTACTTCGCGCACACGGCCGTGCACGGGCCGATCCAGGCGAAGGAGGCCGACATCGCGAAGTACCGCGGCCGCTACGAGGCCGGGTGGAACGCGCTGCGCGAGGAGCGGTTCGCCCGCCAGCGCGAGCGCGGCATCGTCGGAGGCGACGCGACGCTGCCGCAGGGCGCGCTCGCGGACGAGGGACGCATCCCGTCCTGGGACGACCTCGACGACGCGGAGCGGGAGCTGTTCGCACGCTACATGGAGGTCTACGCCGCGGCCGTGGACGAGGTCGATCAGAGCGTGGGCCGGCTGATCGCCCACCTCGAGGAGCGGGGGGAGCGCGACAACACCATCATCGTGGTCGCGAGCGACAACGGCGGCACGGCCGAGGGTGGTCCGCGCGGAACCCGCAGCTACTTCGCCCAGTTCGGCAGGATGGGACCGGATCCGGAGGGCTGGGTGCCCGACGAGCCGCGCGAGGTCGACCTGATCGGCGGCCCGCGCCTGTTCGCGCATTACCCCGCCGGCTGGGCGCGCGTGTCGAACACGCCGTTCCGCTCGTTCAAGGGCTCGCTCTACGAGGGAGGGGTGCACGCTCCGCTCATCGTCTCCTGGCCTGCCGCGCCCGAGGAGATGCCGGCGGGGCTGCGCGACCAGTTCGTCTTCGTCTCGGACCTCGCCCCGACGATCCTCGAGCTGACCGGGACGCCGCGGCTGGACCGGCGGCACGGGAAGGAGGCCGTGCCGAGCGACGGCCGCAGCGTCGTCGACGTGCTGGGCGACCCGCAGGCGCCGGGACGGCAGGACCAGTACTTCGAGTGCTTCGGCAGTCGCGCGCTGATCGAGGACGGCTGGAAGGCGGTCTCCACGACGCCGCCGACCCGGGAGCAGGGGGCGGCGGGCGGCGTCTGGGAGCTCTACCGTCTCGCGGAGGATCCGACCGAGACGCGCGACGTCGCGGCGGAGCAGGAGGAGCGCACCACGCGGCTCGCCGGGCGCTGGCGCGAGGAGGCCTGGGCGAACGGGGTCTTCCCGCTCGACGACGACGGATCCCTGCACCGGATCCGGCCCGCGACCGAGCGTCCGCTGGGCGATCCCGTCGCCCTCGTGCCCTACCGGCCTCCGCTGGAGCGCTACCGTTCGGCGGCCCTCACCGTGCTGAGGTCCTTCGAGGTGCGGATCGACGTCGTCACCACGGCGGACTCCGCCGGCGTGCTCGTGGCGCACGGCGATCAGGGCGGCGGCTACCTCGTCGCGATCGACGGGGGCGCCCCTCTCGTGTCCTACAACGCGTACGGGCGCATGCATCGCGCCCGGGGCGCGGCGCTCGCCCCCGGTGCGCATCGCCTGGTGCTGAGGATGGCGGAGCAGGACGACCTGCGCTGGAGCGTCGAGCTCGAGGTCGACGGCGCCGCGGGCGTGCGGATCCCCTCCGTGCCGATGCTGCTGGGAATGGCGCCGTTCACGGGGATCAGCGTGGGATACGACTACGGCGGACCCGTCGACTGGGAGCTCTACGAGAGGCATCGCAGTTATCGGTTCGACGGACCGGCGCTGGTCGTCCGCTACCTGCCGGGTGCGAGATCGGCCCACGACGTCACGGAACTGCGCGAGATCGACCGCCAGGTCGCGCGGGTCGCGGACTGAGCGTGCGCCGCCCTCGTCCGAGCCTCGGGCGACAGCTCTGCGCGCTCGGACAAGGGCGATTCGCGCAGGGTCATGGATCCGGTCCGTCCCGGGGGAAGAACTGCTTGCGTTCTTTTTCCACACATGTAGACTAAACGCAACGACACATCGGAGTGACGTCGGCAAGGCTCCCCGGAGCGCGGCCGAAGGTGCTTCGAACCCTTCTTCACCTCAACCCGCACCGAGAGAAGGAACCATGAAACGAGTGCCCCTCGCGATCGCCGCGGCCGTGGCCGCGGTCCTCGCCCTCACCAGCTGCTCCGGCGGCGGAGGCGCCACGACGCAGGCGAGCGACGCAGCCGCCGCGGCGAACGCCCCCGACGACCTCAACATCGGCAACTTCCTGGACGTCACGTCCTGGGATCCGGCCCTGGCCGACATCGGCTTCGACGGGCCGTACCTGTCCGCGGTCTACGACGCCCTGATCGCCCTCGACAAGGACGGCAAGCCGGTTCCCGCCCTCGCGGAGAAGTGGGAGGTCGCCTCCGACGACCTCAGCATCACCCTCACCCTGCACCAGGGCGGGAAGTTCAGCGACGGCACCCCGGTCGACGCCGACGCCGTCGTCAAGAGTCTCGACTACCTCAAGGCGGGCGCGCGCTCCGGCGAGGCCTACACGAACGTGTCGTCCTTCGAGGCGGTGGACGACCACACGGTCAAGATCAACCTCACGCAGCGCGACGACACCATCCTGTACTTCATGGGACTCGGCCGCAGCTACGTGATGTCGCCCAAGGCGATCGCCGCGGGCACGCTCGGCAAGCAGCCGGTCGGCTCCGGCCCCTACACGCTGGACAGCGCGACGAGCGTCGCCGGATCCGAGTACCACTTCACGAAGGTCCCGGGCTACTGGGACGCGAAGGCTTACGCGTTCAAGAACCTCGCGATCTTCCCGATCATGGACGCCACCGCGCGCCAGAACGCCATGCTCAGCGGTCAGATCAACGTGCAGTACGGCGACATCACGAACAAGGACGCGGCCCAGCAGCAGGGCTGGAACACGGTCTCCCGGGTCTCCGGCTGGGCAGGGCTCGTCATCACCGATCACACCGGCGCGAAGAACAAGGCGCTCGGTGAGCTCAAGGTCCGCCAGGCGCTGAACTACGCCTTCGACGGCGCGGCGATCCTCAAGGCCGTCGGCAGCGGCGCCGGCGTCGCGACGAATCAGGTCTTCCCCGACGGCGGCTCGGTCAACGACCCGTCGCTCAACAAGCAGTACGCGTACAACGTGGACAAGGCGAAGCAGCTCCTCACCGAGGCCGGCTACCCGAACGGTTTCGACATCTCCATGCCGATGTCGCCCGTGTTCGAGCAGTGGAAGCCCGCCGCGGACCAGGCGCTGACCGCGATCGGCGTCAAGGTCACCTGGGACAACATGCAGATGCCCGACTACCAGCTGAACGCGCCGAACTACCCGATGTTCATCTCCTTCCTCGCGATGGACGGCAACGAGGTGGCGACGGTCGCCCGGCAGGTCACGTCCAAGCAGTGGTTCAACCCGGCACCCGACTACGCGAGCAACGCGGTCCTCGCACCGCTCGTGCAGAAGGTCCAGGACACCAAGGGGAGCGACCAGACGAAGGCGATCAAGGACCTGAACAAGGCCCTGGTCGACCAGGCCTGGTGGTCGGTCTGGTACCAGGCGGACAACACCTACTACTCGGTGTCCGGCATCAAGGTGCAGCCCGTCATCGGCATGATGTTCCCGACGCTGCGCTACATCACCAAGGGCTGACGCCCCGGGGGCCGGGCCCGTCGCCGGGTCCGGCCCCCGTCTCCTCCTCACCCCCGAGAGGTCCTCATGCTCCTGTTCACCGCGAAGCGGCTGCTGTCCGGCATCGTGCTGCTCGTGGTCGTCTCCGTCGCGACGTTCTTCCTCGCGCACCTGGCGATCAAGGATCCGACCGCCGCGCTCCTCGGCACCACCGCGAGCCCCGCGCAGCAGGCCGCGCTGGCGACGAAGATCGGCATCGACCGTCCGCTGCTCGTGCAGTTCTGGGACTGGTTCTCGCACCTGCTCACCGGCGACTTCGGATCCTCCTGGCGCAACTTCCAGCCCGTGGGAGCGCAGCTCGCCATCAAGGTCCCGGTGACCCTCTCGGTGGTCACCTTCGCGACGCTCATCACGGCGGTCCTCGGGATCGCCTTCGGCATGATCACGGGCCTGCGCCCGGGGACCTGGTTCGACCGGATCCTCAAGGGCGTGTCCGTGGTCCTGTTCGCCCTGCCCGGCTTCTGGGTGAGCCTCGTGCTCGTGATGTGGTTCGCGGTGCAGCTGAAGTGGTTCCCCGCGGTCGGCTACGTGCAGCCCTCGCAGTCCTTCGACGGCTGGATCCGCTCGCTCACCCTGCCCGCGATCTCGCTCGCGCTGGGCGGCGTGGTCGCCGTCTCGGAGCAGCTGCGCAACGCCGTGATCGCGCAGAGCCGTCAGGACTGGGTGCGCACGCTCCGCAGCCGCGGGCTCTCCCCGGCCCGGGTCAACCTGCACATCCTGCGCAACGCGTCTCCCGCGGCGCTCACCGTCATCGCCCTCATGTTCGTCGGCCTGCTCAGCGGCGCGATCGTGGTGGAGCAGATCTTCAGCCTCCCCGGCATCGGCATGCTGACCAACCAGTCCTCCCAGAACGGCGACATCCCGATGCTCCTCGGCATCACGGTGGTGTCGATCGTCTTCGTCGTGATCATCAACCTCCTGCTCGACCTCGTGCTCGGCTGGATCAACCCGAAGGTGCGCGTCGCATGACCACCACCGACATCCGCGTCGCGTTCGACCGCGCCAGGCAGCGCCGCCGCTCCGGCCTATTCCGCCGGTTCCTCCGTCACCCCGGCGGATACATCCCGCTCGGCATCTTCGTCCTCATCGTGCTCGTGGGCGTCGCAGCCCCGCTGCTCGCGCCGATGGATCCGAACTTCGTCGACCTCGCGGCCGCCAAGGCGCCGCCGTCCGCCGCGCACCTGCTCGGCGCCGACTCGACCGGGCGCGACATCCTCAGCCGGCTCATCTACGGGACGCGCGTCACGATCTGGGGCGCGCTCATCACGATCGTGACCGCGGTCGTGATCGGCGTCCCCACGGGCGTCGCCGCGGGCTACTTCCGCGGCCCGTTCGACCGGATCGCGATGTGGGTCAGCGACGCGCTGCAGTCGAT
The DNA here is from genome assembly GCF_037147555.1 of Microbacterium sp. MMO-35. Taxonomy (NCBI): domain Bacteria; kingdom Bacillati; phylum Actinomycetota; class Actinomycetes; order Micrococcales; family Microbacteriaceae; genus Microbacterium; species Microbacterium sp. MMO-35. The sequence continues at coordinate 113,807 of NZ_JBBCVH010000008.1, read as the reverse complement.
CCCGGGCATGATCATCCTGCTCGTGGTCGCCGCGGGCAGCCGCAACAACTTCGAGCTGCTCATGGTCACGGTCGGCGTGTTCATGGTGCCGGGCTACTTCCGCATCGCGCGGTCGCAGACGATGTCCGTGCGCGAGGAGCCCTACATCGATGCGGCCCGGGTGTCCGGCCTCTCCGATGCGCGGATCATCTCCCGGCACGTCGTCACGGCGGTCTACCCGCCCGTCATCATCCAGACCGCGCTCACCGCGGGCATGGCGATGGGCATGCAGGCGGGGCTCCAGTTCCTCGGCATCGGAGACTCCAATGTGCCCAGCTGGGGTGCGATGATGCTCGAGGGCTTCCGCCTCATGCTCACCTATCCGCTCATGCTGCTGTGGCCCTCGGTCGCGCTCGGACTGACGATCGCGGTGCTCGCGATCATGGGATCCACCCTCGCCGAGCTGGCGCAGGTGCGCACGCCGCGGCTGCGCCGGCGCGGCGCGAAGGGCGCCGACGCGGCCGTCGAGGCCGCGCCGGCGACCGGAACCGTGCGGCACGCGGCCGAGGCGTCCGCGCTGCGCGTGGAGAACCTGCGGGTGAGCCACGCGACCCCGAACGGCGTCGTCGAGGTCGTGCACGGCGTGACCCTCGACGTGGCCCCCGGCGAGGTCGTCGGGATCGTCGGCGAATCCGGATCCGGCAAGTCGCAGACGGTCTTCTCCGTGCTCGACCTGCTGCCCGCGAGCGGTGCGAGCACCGCCGACGCCATCCGCATCGCCGGTCAGGACGTCACGACGGCGACGCCGAAGCAGCGCCAGGCGCTCCTCGGCCGCGAGCTCGGCTACGTGCCGCAGGAGCCGATGAGCAACCTCGACCCGTCGTACACGATCGGGCACCAGCTCATCGAGCCGCTGCGCCGCGTGCACGGCATGAGCGCCGCCGACGCGAAGGCCAGGGCGCGCGAGGTGCTGCTGCGGGTGGGACTGGCGGATCCGGACCGTGTCCTGCGCAGCTATCCGCACCAGGTCTCGGGCGGCATGGCGCAGCGCGTGCTCATCGCCGGCGCGATCTCGGGCCGCCCGTCGATCCTCATCGCCGACGAGCCCACCACGGCCCTCGACGTCACCGTGCAGGCCGAGGTGCTCGAGCTGCTGCGGGAGCTGCAGCAGGAGTACGGCATGGCGCTGCTCATCGTCACGCACAACTTCGGCGTCGTCGCCGACATCTGCGACCGCGTGATCGTGATGCGCGGCGGCGAGATCGTGGAGCAGGGCGACGTGGATCCGCTGTTCGCGCATCCGCAGCAGCCGTACACGCGGGAGCTCATCGCGGCGTCCCTCGACGACGCGGCAGGGCGGGCGGAGCTCGACGCCGAGGGGCGCGCGGGACTCGGCACCGCCGGCCGCGTCACCGCCGGCACGACCAACACGACGGAGGTGCGCGCATGACCGCGCTGCTGGAGGTGCAGGACCTGGTCGTCGAGTACGGCCACGGCCGGTCGGCGTTCCGTGCCCTGCACGGCGTCTCGATCGACGTCGCGCCGGGGGAGTGCATGGGCCTCGTCGGCGAATCCGGATCCGGCAAGTCCACGCTCGGCAAGGCGATCCTCGGCCTCGCGCCCGTGACCGGCGGCAGCATCCGCTTCGACGGCAGGGACATCACCTCCCTCGGCCGCGCGGAGCGCCGCGCGCTCGCGGCCGACGTGCAGGTCGTGTTCCAGGATCCGTACGGATCCCTGAACCCGGCGATGACCATCGGCGACATCCTGTCCGAGCCGCTGCTGACGAGCGGCCTGGGCGGATCCGAGGCGCAGGCGCGGGTGCGCGAGATGCTCGACCGGGTGCGCCTGCCCGAGACCGCGATGGACCGCTATCCGAGCGAGTTCTCCGGCGGGCAGCGCCAGCGCGTCGCGATCGCCCGCGCGCTCGTGCGCCGGCCGCGCCTGATCGTGTGCGACGAGCCGGTCAGCGCCCTCGACCTCACCACCCAGGCGACGATCCTCGACCTCTTCATCGAGCTGCAGCGCGACACGGGCGTCTCCTACCTGTTCGTCTCGCACGACCTCGGCGTGGTGCGCCGGGTGTGCCACCGGGTCGCCGTGATGTACCACGGGGAGATCGTCGAGACCGGGGCGGGGGAGCAGATCACCCGTGCACCGCGGCATCCCTACGCCGAGCGCCTGCGCCTGGCCTCGCCCGTCGCCGACCCCGTCAAGCAGCGGATCCGCCGGGCCGAGTGGCTGGCGCTGCGTGAGGCAGCGGATGCCCCGGTACGGTAGCAGGCAGCGATCCCGCAGCTGCGCGCCCCGGTGCGCGCCGTCGCCGGACGCCCCGTCGGAAGGAACCCATGCCGAAGATCATCGATCACGATCAGCGTCGTCGGGAGATCGTCGAGGTCGCCAAGGGGATCATCCTCAAGGGCGGGTTCGAGGCGGCGACCATGCGCAGCATCGCCGCCGAAGCGGGCTTCGCGAACGGGGCGCTGAAGCACTACTTCCCGGGCAAGGAGAGCATCGTCGCGGCGACGTTCGAGGCCGTGCTGCAGGAGCACGACCTGTGGCTGCAGGCGTCGATCTCGGCGGAGGTCGGTCCGGAGGAGATGCTGCGCCAGATGCTGGTCGGGACGCTCCCCAGCGAGCCCGAGGAGATCGCCAGCGGGCGCGTGCTGCTGGCGCTGTGGGAGTACGCGATGGCGAACGAGTCCCTCGCCGAGCTCTACCAGGTGCACCTGGCCCGCTGGAGGGCCATGCTCGTGGAGCGCATGGAGGCCGCCCGGGACGCCGGTGCGATCCGGGACCAGGACTACGTCGCCATGGCGAACGAGTTCATCTCGGTCGCCGTGGGCGCGACGGTGATCAACCTCATGTATCCCCAGGGCGATCGCATCCCCGACTATCAGGCCTACATCGACCGGTTCCTCGCGCGACTGCGCTGACCGCGTCGCCGGCGGCCTCCACCCCCGATCGAGAGGAGGGCGCCCGATGAGCGGTGCACCCGAGAACACCCTGTCCGTCACCCGGAGCGCGGGCTTCGGCCGCCCGGTCGTGCTGCTGCACGGCCTCGCGTCGCGGGCGACGCAGGACTGGCCCGCGCCGGTCTGGGAGGAGGCGTTCGCGGGTCGGCCCCTCGTCCGGGTGGACCTCCCCGCCCACGGCGAGAGCCCCGCGGTCGGCGTGCTCCCGACGACCGGCGTCGTCGACCTGCTCGCGCAGGCCGTCGCGGCCGTCGCCCCGGGGGAGGAGGTCGACCTCCTCGGCTACTCCCTGGGGGCGCGGCTGGCCTGGGCGCTCGCCGCGCACCCCGCGCTCGCGGTGCGGCGCGTGGCGCTCGGCGGGCTCAGCCCGATGGAGCCGTTCACGATGGTCGACCTGCCCGCGGCCCGCCTCGCAGCCGCGGGGGGACCGGCGCCGGCGGATCCGATCACGGGCATGATCCTGGGCATGACGACCCTCCCCGGCAACCGTCCGGAGGCGCTGCTCGACCTCATCGAGGGCCTCGCCGCCGAGCCGTTCGATCCCGCCGTCGGCGCGCCGGCCCAGCCCGTGCTGCTGCTCGGCGGGGTCGAGGATCCCATGGCGCAGGGCATCGACGCGCTCGCGGCGGCGCTGCAGGACTCCCGGGTCGTCCGCGTCCCGGGCGACCACCTCGGGGCCCTGCACGCCCCGGAGTTCCGCGCCGCCGCCGCCGGGTTCCTCGCCGAGGACTGATCCCGGCTCCAGGCTCGTCGACCGGGCCCTGGACACCCCTGTCCACTATTTCCTACAATTGTAGAAACAAGAAAGGCACACCATGACGACCACACCCGACGCCGCGCGGATCCTGGACATCGCGACCGGCTACATGGCCTCGAAGCAGCTCTTCGAGGCGAGCCGGATCGGCCTCTTCGCGGCGATCGCGGACGGCGCCGACACGGTCGCCGCCATCGCCGAGCGCACCGGCGTGAGCGAGCGCATCGCGCGCATCCTCGCCGACGCGATGGCGGGCAAGGGGCTGCTGACCCGCGCCGACGGCCGCTACGCCCTCGAGCCGGACTCCGCCGCGTACCTGGCCGGTGACGCCTCGGCCCTCGACCTCGCGCCGTTCCTCACCTTCCTCGGCGAGATCAGCTACCCGCACTGGCTGCAGTTCGCGCACACCGTCGACACGACCGAGCCCGGCGACCTGCAGATGGACGAGGCGCGCTGGGGCACCTTCATGGCCGGCGTCATGACGTACAACGCTCTGCACGCGCAGGAGTTCGGCCGCCTCGTCGACCTCTCCGCCGCGACGAACGCGCTGGACTTCGGCGGCCTGTCGGCGGGCTTCGCGCTCGAGGCGATGCGGCGCAACCCGGGCCTGCGCACGACGTTCCTCTACGCCCCCGGGTTCGAGGACGGCATCGCCGAGGCCGTCGAGGCGGCCGGCGCGGCCGACCGCGTCACGGTCGAGATCGGCGACACGGCGACCGCGCAGCCCCAGGGCGCCTATGACGCCGTGCTCGCGAACCATGTGATCCACCGCTTCTCCGCCGAGGAGAACGCGCAGATCTTCCGCAACCTCCGGGCCGCGGCGGTGCCGGGCGCCACCCTGACCGTGCTCGACTTCTTCCTCGACGACGACGCGCAGCAGCGCGGCATCGACGCGCTGCACGCGGGGGAGTACCTCGTCATCGACGGCACGATCGTCTACCCCGAGGCGCAGGTGCGCGGCTGGCTGGCCGACGCGGGCTGGGACGTGCGCGAGAAGATCGCCCTCCCGGCGAGCCCGCGGGTGCTCATCGCCACGGCGGTGTGAGGCGGCGTCGCCCTGCCCTGCGGGGCCGGGCGACGCATCGGGATCCGATCCTGCGGACGGGAGCGGATCCGGGGCGGGCGACGAGCGGACACGTCGCTCGCCCCTTTCCCGTCGCGCGGGCGGGTCCGGGCCGCTGCGGAGCGCCTCAGAGCGCCGAGCGCACGGAAATCTGCCGAGTGCACGGCGCGTTCGCGTGAAGTAGCCGTGTGCTCGGCAGGATCCGGTGCATTCGGCGCACCACGATCCGAGGTCGATCAGCGGATCAGCCCCGCTCGAACACCGTCCGGCCGTCGACGATCGTGCGGGCGACGCCGATGCCGGCGACAGGACGGCCGGGCTCGGCCGGATCCTCGTCCAGCACGGTGAGGTCGGCGACCTTGCCCACCTCGAGCGATCCCTTCCACGCGGCCGCGCCGTCCTGGCGGGCGGGATCCAGCGTGATGCGGCGCAGCAGGGCGTCCCGGGTCGCCGCGTCGTCGCGGCCGAGGAGAGCGAGCGAGGCGTCCAGCCCGATGCGCCAGTCCGGCGTCGCGATCGGGGCGTCGCTCGTGATCGTGGTGAGGGCGCCCGAGTCGATCATGGCGTGCAGCGGCCAGGCGGCGGCGGTGCGCTCGGGCCCCAGCTGCGTCCCGGCCCACGCGCGCGTGTGCTCGGCGATGAGCGGCTGTACGGCGAACCCGGCGCCGACGGCGCGCATGCGCTCGATCTGCGCGGGGGTGGCGAGGTCGGCGTGCACGACGTAGTGCGGCGCGGCGGCGACGTGCGGGTGCGCCTCGAGCACGCGCAGGAACTCCTCGATCGACCGGTCGCCGGTGGCATGCACCGCGACCTGCTCGCCCCGCTCGACGGCGAGGCCGATCATGCGCCGGTAGGCGTGCAGCGCCCCCTCGGCGCCCTGCGGCAGCAGCTCGCCCGAGCTGCCGTCCGGGTAGGGCTCGCTCACCCAGGCGGTCGTCATCGGGGGGATCCCGTCGGCGAAGATCTTGACCCCGGTGACGGCGAGCCAGTGCGGATCCGTCTCGGGCTTCGGCGCGAGGATCCCCCGCTCGAAGTCCGCGAGGTCGGCCGTGCCGTCCAGCTCCCCGAACAGGCGCAGCAGCGTGACGCGGGCCGTCTGGGCGCCGGCGCGATGGAGATCGAGGTAGGCGTCCATCATGGCGGTGCCGAAGCACCCCGTCTCGCCCCCGTCCTCGCCCGGCCCGATCCCGGGTTCGGTGTAGCTCGTGATGCCCAGCTCGGCGAGCAGGCGCCACGCGTTCCGCAGGGCGTCGCGGCGATCGGCGTCCGTGTGCACGAGCCGGCCGGCCGGCTGCTCGTGCGCCGGGATGTCGGAGAAGAACAGGTGCGGCCAACGGGCGCCGAGCCAGGCGGCGTGCAGATGCGCGTCGTTCACGCCGGGGATCGCGGTGCGGCCCTCGAGGTCGACGGTCGCCGCAGCGGGGAGCGCGCGGGCGTCCGCGCCGACAGCGACCACGCGCCCGGAGCGGATCGCGAGCGCGTCGACGACCGATCCGTGCGGGTCGAGGGTGCGGATCCGGCCGCCGTGCAGGAGGAGATCGGCCGCGTCGCCGAACGGTGCGTTCTTCATTATTCCACCAGTGTAGACGAAAAATTCTCTGGAGCGCGACGATTCGGGAGGGCGCGTGTCCTGCCTCTCCGTCGTGGCGGATCTGGCGCAATTTGCCTGCCAGCGGCTCGGCAGGACGGGGCCGTGCTTCAGCCTGGAGTCAAGAACAGCGGTTCTTGCGCACCGGATCGGCCGGTTCGAGGGCGTGCCGACGCCTACCCTGGGAGAGGGCGGATCCGCCCCACCCGATTCCGCGCCACCGATCCCTGGCGCATCTGCTTGCAAGGACGCTGATGAACGACTTCGCCGCGCGCCGCGACGACTGGAAGGCCAGAGAAGAACTCGCCGAGCGGATGATCCCGCTGATCGGCGGGCTGAACCGAGATCGCGACGTGGTGACGTCGCTGCACGGGCACCGCCTGCTCGGGCTCTCCACGACCGAGATCCTCGAGGTGCACGAGCGCGTCGCCGCCCTCGGGCACGACGAGCTCGCGCTGGAGGACACGCTCGCGGTGCTCGAGGCGCTGCGCCGGCTCGCCCCGTCCGCCGCATCGCTCGACGTCGGCCGTCTGGTCGAGAACGTCCAGGGCGACGAGGCGACCCTTCTCGAGCGCCTGCGCGCCGAGCTCGCCCCGGCGCTCGGCGAGGCGTCCGAGGCCGCCGAGCCGACCGACGTCGTGCTCTACGGGTTCGGCCGCATCGGCCGCCTGCTGGCGCGGATCCTCATCGCGCACACCGGCGGGGGCAGCGGGCTGCGCCTGCGTGCGATCGTGGTGCGCAAGGGGGCCGAGAACGACCTCGTCAAGCGCGCCTCGCTGCTGCTGCGCGACTCCGTGCACGGGCGCTTCGAGGGCTCCGTCGACGTCGACGAGGAGAACTCGCAGCTCATCGCGAACGGCACCCGGATCCAGGTCATCTACTCCAACGACCCGGCGACGATCGACTACACCGCCTACGGCATCCACGACGCGATCGTCGTCGACAACACCGGCCGCTGGCGCGACGAGGCCGGCCTCAGCCGCCACCTGGAATCGACCGGCGTCGCGCGCGTGCTGCTCACGGCACCGGGCAAGGGCGACCTGAAGAACATCGTGCACGGCATCAACCACGACACGATCGAGGACGGCGACCGGATCCTGTCGGCCGCGTCCTGCACGACCAATGCCATCACGCCGGTGCTCAAGGCCGTCGACGAGGCGTACGGCATCGTGCGCGGTCACGTCGAGACGGTGCACTCGTTCACCAACGACCAGAACCTCATCGACAACTTCCACTCCGGCGACCGCCGCGGCCGCTCGGCGGTGCTCAACATGGTGATCACGGAGACCGGCGCCGCGAAGGCCGTCGCCCGCGCGCTGCCCGAGCTCGCCGGCAAGCTCACCGGATCCGCGATCCGCGTGCCCACCCCCGACGTGTCCCTCGCCGTGCTGCATCTGACGCTGGAGCGCCCCGCCGAGAAGGCCGAGCTCAACGACTACCTGCGCCGCGTCTCGCTGCACTCGAAGCTCCGTCAGCAGATCGACTACGTCGAGTCGCCCGAGGTCGTCTCCACCGATTTCGTCGGCTCGCACCGCGCCGGCATCGTCGACGGCCTCGCCACGATCGCGAACGGCACCGACGTCATCCTCTACGTCTGGTACGACAACGAGTTCGGCTACTCCAGCCAGGTGATCCGCGTGCTCGAGGTCATGGCGGGATCGCACCCCGTCGTGCTGCCCGTGCGCCGCGAGGTCACGCTGCAGGGCTGAACCCCGCTCCGTCTCCTCCTCCCCGGACGTCGGGCGAGCCGAGTCGCAGACCGAGCTCGCCCGACGTCCGCGAGGTCTCCGCCGCGCGGAGGCCGATCCGCGATCCGCGGCGCCGTCTTGGACTCGTCTGGGAGAGCCGGTGGTGAGATCGTGGTGAGGACAGGAGGTCCGCATGACCGATGCCCGCCCGCGGCTGCTCTACGTCGAGGACGATGCCGACATCGCCGAGATGTCCCTCGAGGTGCTCGGCGAGACCTATGCGGTCGACCACGTGACGGACGGCGCTGCGGCCCTGCGCCGTGCTCTCGACGAGCGCTACGACGTCATGCTCGTGGATCGTCGGCTGCCCGGGATGGACGGGGCGAGCCTCGTCGCGGCGATCCGCACGGCGCACATCACGACGCCGGTGCTCATGCTCACCGCCCTCGGCGCGGTGCCGGATCGCGTGGAGGGGCTCGACGCCGGCGCGAACGACTATCTCACCAAGCCCTTCGACTTCGATGAGCTGCTGGCGCGGCTGCGCGCGCTGCGCCGGGGATTCCAGGCGGAGGGGCGCCGCCGGGAGATCGGCGACTGGACCTTCATCCCCGACTCCTGGGTGCTGCATTCGCCCACCGGCGCCCGGGTGTCGCTGACGGCGACCGAGGCGGCCTTCCTCGAGTTCCTCTCGGCGAGCCCCGAGCGCGTGTTCAGCCGCGAGGAGATCCTGCGCGGCGTGTTCTCGTCGGCGGACGGCGTGGGCACCGTCGACACCTACGTGCACTACATCCGCCGCAAGACCGCGCCCGAGATGATCGACACCGTGCGCGGACGCGGCTATCGCGCGGGGGATCCGCGATGACGCGGCCGGCGCGACGGTGCGGGGCGGCGTCATGAGCGGATCCGCCGACCGCGAGCGGGTGCGCCGCTCCGCGCGTCAGATCGGCCTCTGGACCGGCGTCGCCTCGGCGGTCGTCATCGCCGCAGGCGTCGGGATCCTCGTCGCCATGATCCTCGCCACCTCGCGGCCGCAGGGGGACGACCGCGTCACGGCGGGCCCCCGGCCCGGCGGCTTCGCCGTCGACAACCCGGATCACGTCGTCGTCGACGTGGACCGGGTGCTGCCGTGGGTGGTCGTGCTCGGCGTCGTCGGGGTCGCTCTGCTCGGACTCATCGCCTGGTTCACGGCACGGCGTGCGGTCGCGCCCCTCGAAGGGGCGCTGCAGGCGCAGCGCGATTTCGTCGCCGATGCGAGTCACGAGCTGCGCACCCCGCTCACGGCACTGTCGAGCCGGGTGCAGATCCTGCAGCGTCGCGTCGTGCGCGGGGAGGACATCGGCGACGCCCTCGACCGGCTCCGCAGCGACACCGCCGTCATGGACGAGATCCTCACCGAGCTGCTTCTCGCCGCGCAGGCCGACCAGGCGCCCGTCCGGGCGGAGGCGTCCGACGCCGCGGCCGCGGTGCAGGGCGCGGTGGAGGTGATCCGGCCGATCGCCGAGGACGCGGACGTGGCGCTGCAGGCGGCGGTCGCTCCGGGGTTGTCCGTGGCGGTGCCCGCGGTGACGGTCACCCGGCTCTGCACGGCGCTCCTCGACAACGCCGTGCAGCATGCCCCGCGGCGCTCGTCGGTGACCCTCTCGGTCGCTTCGGGCGACGGCCCCGGCCGCGGTTTCGTGGAGTTCCGGGTCGTCGACCGCGGACCCGGGATCCGCGCCGAGGACCGGGAGCGGATCTTCACGCGGTTCGCCCGCGGCCCCGAGACCGGACGGCGTCGCGGGTTCGGCCTCGGTCTCGCGCTGGTCCGCGACATGGCGACGCGCTACGGCGGATCCGTCGGCATCGAGGACACGTCGGACGCGGGGACCACGTTCCTGCTGCGCCTGCCGGCCGCGGTCACGGCCCGAGGATGAGGAGCGCCGGGTCGTCCTCGGCGATCGCGACCTCGACCCCGTGCGCCCAGCGGCGGATGCGCCCGTCGGCGGCGACGAGCATGCCCGAGCAGTCGGGGGCGTCACGCAGCCAGGTGAGGTCGTCGAAGCCCGCGACCACCGCGACCGTCGCCCAGGCGTCGGCGTCGCTCAGGTGCTCGGCGATCACGGTCGCCGTGGGGGCGCCGGCGATGGCGCGTGCGGTCCCCGGGGCTCGCGACGGGCGCGGGTCGATGATGTGGGCGCCGCGCTCCGACGGTCCCGAGGTCGCCACGGCGCCCTCGCGCAACGGCACCCGTGCCAGCACGGCGCCGGGGCGGAGCGGGTCCGCGATGCCGACGTTCCAGGCCCAGTCCGCCCCGGGCGCGGTGAGCAGCTGCATGTCGCCCCCCGCGGCGAGCCCGGCCGCGACCACGTCGTCCTCCGCGAGCAGCGGGGCGAGGTGCCGGGCGCTCGCCTGCTCGACGGCCCAGCCCTTGACGTACCCGGTCGGATCGAACCAGCCGTCCCGGTTCGCATCGAACCGCCCGCCGCTCGCCGCCGCGAGGCGGACGCAGGCCTCCGACACCTGCAGGATCCGCGGATCCGCATCCTCGGGGCGCAGCGACCCGTCGCGCAGCAGGGAGATCTGCGAGTCCGGGCGGAACGGCGAGAACAGCGCGTCCAGCTCATGCAGCTCATCCAGCGCGGCGGCCTGGGCGGCGGCGATCCGCGCGGCGACATCCGGCGCGGGGGAGCGGGAGGCGGTGAGCACGTGCGCGCTCGCGACCGTTCCCATCAGCTCGGCCGTGGCGACGTGGCGGTGCGGACCGGGGGTGCCGCCGGTGCGGTCCCCGGCGGCAGGCGGGGACCCGATCATGCCTTCGCCTGGTCGATCGCGCTCTGCAGCGACTGCGTGTAGCCGTCCGAGGTGAAGGTGGCGCCGGAGACCATGTCGATCTGCGCGGACTGGGCGCTCTTGGTCTCCGAGACGAGGATCGGGAGCGCCTGCGCGTTGATCTCCTCGTCGCGGCGCTCGGTGTTCGGGTACTGCGGCACCGACACATCGGTGATCTGCCCGCCCGACACGGTGATCGCGACCTGCACGGCGCCGTAGCGGGTGTCGGCCGCCTGACCGGTGAAGGTGCCGTCCTTGAGACCGCTCGCCGTCGTGGCGGACGCGGTCCCGGAGGATCCGGTTCCCGACGAGGTCGACCCCGACGTGGATCCGGACGCCGACCCGGATCCCGAGGCTGACGCCGACGAGGATCCGCTCGTGCTCGAGGCGCCGGCGGATCCGGTCGTGCTCTTCGTCGTTCCGGAGGCCCCGGTCGCGGCCGGCGCGACCGCTTCGAGGGAGGTGCGGTAGCTGAACAGCAGCACCAGCCCGGTGACCGTGGCGAGGACGGCGTAGACGATCTTCTTCATGGTTCTCTCGCTTTCGGTTCCGTCGCCCGTCGCTCAGACGGCGAAGGCCTCGCTGTGGATGCGTTCGGCGGGGACGCCGGCGGTGCGCAGGTCCCGGCGGATGCTCTGCATCCACGGGATCGGCCCGCAGAGGTACACGTCGTACCGGGACAGGTCCCCGGCGATGCGCTGGAGCAGCTGCGCACCGTCCCAACCGGCGTGGGTCGCGGGCACCCAGCTCGTGCCCTCTTCGGCGCGGCGCCCGTGCAGCGTGTAGTGCACGAGCCCGCGGGACATCGCGAGCCGGTCGATCTCCGCGCGGCGCAGTCCGTGGGCGGCGGAGTGGTCGCGCGTGACGAGGATCGCCTCTCCCGGGGCGTACGGCTCGGATTCGAGGAGCGCGACGAGAGGGGCGACCCCCGCACCGGCGCCGAGCATGAGCAGGCGCGACCCGCTCCGGCGCTCGCCGGTCATGTGGCCGTAGGGGCCCTCCACCATGACCCGCGTGCCGGGGCGCAGCTCGGCGAGGCGGTCGGTCCCGTCGCCGACGCGGCGCGCGGAGAGCACGAGCTCGCCGCCGGCCGGATCGGCGGCCAGGGAGAACGGATGCCCTCGCGTCCAGCCCGGTCCGTCGAGGAACCGCCAGATGAAGAACTGCCCCGCCCTGGCGCCGAGGCGGCGCACGTCGCGGCCGGCCACGCGGACCGAGACGCCGTCCCGGCCGTCCGGGGCGACCGCGACCACGCGGAGGCCGTGCCGGGCGCTGCGCACGAGCGGGAGCGTGACCCGGAACCACAGCACGCACGCGGCGGTGGCCGCCCACAGCGCCCACCAGTAGAAGGTGGCGCCGGCCGACGCGGTGAAGTCCGCCCCGGTCCACAGCATGTGCGGGATCGCAAGGCCGACCCCGAGGTAGCCGTACAGGTGCAGCAGGTGCCAGGACTCGTACCGCAGCCGGCGCCGCGCCCGGCGGATCGACGTGACCACGACGAGGATCAGCAGGAGGGTGCCCGCCGTCGCGAGGAGCATGCCGGGGTAGTCCCAGACGAAGTCCCACGCCTGCACGAGGACGTTGGTGCGCGCCATGATCGCGTAGCCGATCGTGATGAGCACGAGGTGCGCCAGCAGCAGCCAGAACGACCAGAAGCCGACGAGGCGGTGCAGCCGCGTGATGCCGTCCCGTCCGAACCCGCGCTCGAAGACCGGCACGCGGGCCATCAGCAGCACCTGGTACAGCAGGAGGTTGGCGGAGACGAGCCCGGTGAGTCGTCCGAGCGTGGTCAGGGTGTCGCCGTCGAACGCCAGCAGGGACTGTATGCCGGCGCCGCTCACCCAGAGCGCGAGCACGAAGAGGCTCGTCGCCCAGATCAGCGTCACCGCGGCGAGACGCCAGAGCACGGGGCGCCGTCGGTGCGCCCGCGCCGCGACGAGCGGGCCGACCGGTGCGAGGGGGGTGAGCGTTGCCATGGCACCATCGTCGGAGGCCGCTTGACAGAGAAGGCCAAGAATCGACCGCCCTGAGCCGGGTCATAGGAAACTCATCGGGATCGCCGGGATCCGCGCACGTCCGCGGCGCACGGCATGATGGAGCCCATGACGGCACTCCTGAGCGAGCGGCTGCGCTCGCATCGGCTCACCGCCCCCGCGCGCACTCCGGTCGCCGCCGCCCGGCACCTGCTCGCCGTGCAGGGTCAGGAGTTCCTCGCCGGCCGCTGGGCGCTCGGGATCCGCTCCTCGGGCGCACCGACGCTCACCGCGGTCGATGCCGCGTTCGACCGGGGCGAACTCGTGCGCACCCACACCATGCGCGGCACGCTGCACGTGATCCCCTCCGAAGACCTGCGCTGGGTGCTGTCGGTGACGGGAGAGCGGCAACTCCGCCAGGATGCGACCCGGCAGCGCCAGCTCGGCATCGACGACGCGCTCGTCGCCCGGGTCGAGGCGGCGTTCCGCGAGCGCCTCGCCGACGGCGGGCGCACCAGGGCCCAGCTCTTCGACGACCTGGTCGAGATCGGCGTCGACCCCGCGGGGCAGCGCGGCGTGCACCTCATCTATGCGCTCAACGTGCGGGGGATCCTCGTGCAGGGGCCCGTCGTGCATCGCGACGACGCGGTGTCCCGCGAGCAGCTGTTCGTCCTCGCCGACGAGTGGATCCCGGAGACCGCGCCGCCGGAGGATCCGCTCGCCGAGCTGTTCGTCCGTTACGTCGACGGACACGGCCCGGTGACGGTCGCGGACTTCGCGTGGTGGTCGGGACTTCCGATGACCACGGCACGCGAGGCGGCCGAACGCGCACAGGGACGGGTGACCGAGCGTGCGGAGGGCGTGTACCTCGGGGCGGTGCGCCCGCGCCGCGCATCCGGCGCCGATGATGCGGCGACGCTCGCGCTCCCGATGTTCGACGAGTACTACATCTCCTACGCCGACCGGTCCGCGGTGGCCTCGGCGCAGAGCATGGCGCTGATCGGCCCCGGGAAGAACGGGATGGTGCGGGCGAGCCTGCTCACCGCGGGGCGCGTCGCCGGCGCGTGGACCCACTCCGCGGCCGTCGGACGGCACCGCGACGCGCCGATCCCCGAGCTCTTCGACGGAGAGCCGGCTCCCGACCCGGAGGCCGTCACCGCGGCCCTGCGCCGCTACGCCGACTTCGTCTCGGCGCACTGAGACGGCGCCCGTCGGACCGCAGACCGCTTCAGAGCTCGGCGGAGAACGCGCCGTCCGACTTGAGCAGCTGGCCGGACACCCAGCGGCCCGGGTCCGGGTCCCCGGCCACCCGGCCCGGATACAGGATCAATCGACGAAGACAGGACGGAAACGGCGGATCCTTCCTGCATTCGTCGCAGGATCCTGCAGAGTTCCACGCCGGACCGGCCGGAGCGGGTCGCGCCTACTGGGCGGCGTGCCGGTCGAGGAAGGAGTACACCTCGTTGTCGTCCACGCCCGGGAAGGCGCCGCGGGGGAGCGGCGAGAACATGTGCGTGTGCACGCGGGCGCTCGGCCAGGCCTTGCTGCTCCACCGCTCGGCGATGCCCGCCGGGGCGCGACGGCAGCACGCCTCGTCGGGGCAGGTCGACTGCGCGCGGTCGCCGGTCTCCCGTCCGCGCCACCAGCGGGCGTCGTCGAACGGCACGCCGACCGTGATCGAGAAGCCGCCGCCGTCGGTGGATCCGGTCTGGGTCGAGCACCAGAAGGTCCCCGAGGGCGTGTCGGTGTACTGGTAGTGCTCGGTGGTGCGGTTGCGCTGGCTGAAGGCCGCCCTGGCCGAGAACTTGCGGCACACGGTGAGGCCCTCGACGGATCCGGTGACGTCGGTCGGCAGCGGCAGGTCGTCGTTCTCGTACACGCGCGTGAGCGCCCCCGACTCGTCGACGCGCAGGAAGTGCAGGCGCATGTCGAGGTGGGTGGTCATGAGGTTGGTCATGCGCATGCCCGCCGCCTCATGGGTCACCCCGAACGCGTCGCGGAAGTCCTCCACGGCGAGGTTGCGGTCCTTCTTCGCCTGCTGCAGGAAGGCGACCCCGGCCGTCTCCGGGATGAGGCAGCAGGCGGCGTAGTAGTTGATCTCGAGCCGCTGCTGCAGGAAGTCCGCGTAGTCCGTCGGGGGAGTGTGCCCGAGCAGCCGGTGCGCCATCGCCTGCAGCGCCATGGAGCGCAGGCCGTGGCCGCCCGGGATCGACGCCGGCGGCAGGTAGATCCGCCCGTGCTCGAGATCGGTCACCGAGCGCGTCGAGTGCGGCAGGTCGTCGACGTAGAGCAGCTCGAAGCCGAGCTGCTCGGCCATGATGCTGACCGTGCGGTGCGTGAGCGCTCCGGAGGAGTGCCCCGCCGCCCGGAGCTGCTTCTCGGCGAGCGCCTCGATCTCCGGCAGGTGGTTGTCCAGGGCGCGCATCTTCAGCCGCAGCTCCGTGTTCGCGCGGCGGGCCTCCTCCGGCGTGGCGATCGCCTCGCGCTCGCGCCGGTGCAGTTCGCGGTGCAGGCCGAGGATCGACTCGATCGTCTCGTCCGGCATGCCCTTGCTCACCCGCACCGGGGAGATGCCCAGCTGACGGAACACCGGGCTGGACTGCGCGCGATCCAGTTCGATCTCCAGCGCCGCACGCCGGTTCGGCGGCTCGCCCGAGATCAGGTCGCTCACCTCGGTGCCCGTCGCGTCGGCGATCGCCTGCAGCAGCGACAGCTTCGGTTCGCGCTTCCCGTTCTCGATGAGGCTGAGCTGGGATCCGGCGACGCCGACGGCAGCGCCCAGCTCGTCCAGCGTCATGCCGGTGCGGGTGCGGTGATGACGGATGCGATGTCCGAGGGTGGTGAGCTCGAGTCCGGAGGCCATGGAATTGATACTAGCGAAAGAATTGAGTTTCTTGACGCCGCAAATGACACAAAGACTGGCAAATGCTGGCGCAAGATGGGTGTAACGCCCCACCCTTTAAGGAGCAGACCATGGCTATCGCCGAGACGTCCACCCCGCGGATCTCCCCCCTCGCCCCCGTGCGCGAGTACGGTGCGGCTCCCGAGTACGACACCCCGGCCTTCGCCGAGCTGTCGGCGTGGGTCGAGGAGATCCGTGCCCTGACCCAGCCCGACCGCGTGCACTGGATCGACGGCTCCGCGGCCGAGAACGACGCGCTGCTGCACGAGCTCGTCGACGAGGGCAAGCTCATCAAGCTGAACCCCGAGTGGCGCCCCGGCTCCTACCTCGCCCGTTCGCACCCCAGCGACGTCGCGCGCACCGAGGGCCGCACCTTCATCGCCTCCGAGAAGGAGATCGACGCCGGCCCCACGAACAACTGGGCTGACCCCGTCGAGATGCACGCGAAGATGACCGAGATCTTCGAGGGCTCCATGCGCGGTCGCACGATGTACGTCGTGCCGTTCTCGATGGGCCCGGTCGGCGGCCCCATCTCGCAGATCGGCGTGCAGATCACCGACAGCGCCTACGCGGTCGCCTCGATCGGCATCATGACCCGCGTCGGCGCGGCGGTGGTCCGCCAGATCGCGGAGGGGACGCAGTGGGTGCGCACCGTCCACTCGGTCGGCGCCCCCCTCGCCGAGGGCGAGGCCGACACCACCTGGCCGTGCAACGACGAGAAGTGGATCGTGCACTTCCCCGACACGCTCGAGGTCTACTCCTTCGGCTCGGGATACGGCGGCAACGCGATCCTCGCCAAGAAGTGCTTCGCACTGCGCATCGCCTCCGTGCTCGCCCGCGACGAGGGCTGGATGGCCGAGCACATGCTGCTCATCCGCGTCGTCTCGCCCCAGGGCAAGGCCTACCACGTGGCGGCCGCGTTCCCGTCGGCGTGCGGCAAGACCAACCTCGCGATGCTCCGCCCGACGATCCCCGGCTGGAAGGTCGAGACCCTCGGCGACGACATCACGTGGATCCGCCCCGGTGCCGACGGCCGCATGCGGGCGATCAACCCGGAGGCCGGCTTCTTCGGCGTCGCGCCGGGCACCGGCGAGTCGACCAACGTGACCGCGGTCGAGACGCTCTGGGGCAACACGATCTTCACGAACGTGGCGCTGCGCCCCGACGGCGACGTCTGGTGGGAGGGGCTGACCGACGAGGCGCCCGCGAACCTCATCGACTGGGAGGGCAACGCGTGGACGCCGGAGAGCGGTCGCCCCGCGGCTCACCCGAACTCGCGCTTCACGGTGTCCGCGGCCCAGTGCCCGCAGATCGCGGAGGACTGGGAGGACCCGGAGGGCGTGCCCCTCGACGTGATCCTCTTCGGCGGCCGCCGCGCCACCAACGTGCCGCTCGTCGTCGAGGCGACGGACTGGAGCCACGGCGTCTTCCTCGGTGCGACCATCTCGTCCGAGCGCACGGCCGCGGCCGAGGGCACGCTCGGCGAGCTGCGCCGCGACCCGTTCGCGATGCTGCCCTTCTGCGGCTACAACATGGGCGACTACTTCGCGCACTGGCTGAAGATGGGCCGCAGCGTCCGCTTCGACAAGGCGCCGCGCATCTTCCAGGTGAACTGGTTCCGCCGCGGCTCCGACGGCCGGTTCCTGTGGCCCGGATTCGGCGACAACGCCCGCGTGATCGACTGGATTATCCGTCGCATCGAGGGCGAGGTCGGCGCCGTCGACAGCCCCATCGGCCGCCTGCCGAAGATCGAGGACCTCAACCTCGAGGGCGCGGACGTGACCGACGAGGACCTCGCGGAGCTGTTCCGCGTCGACACCGCGTCGTGGAGCCGCGAGGCCGACTCGACCGAGGAGTTCTTCGCGACGTTCGGCGACCGCCTCCCGGCGGCGCTGACGACCGAGCTCGCCTCGCTGCGCTACCGCCTCGCGAGCGCGTGATGACGTGATCCGGCGCCTCGCGCCGGATCCACCAGCCCGCGGCGGCGGGACGCAGGGGATGAAAAGCTGAGTGGTCCCCGGCGTCCTGTCGCCGCGTTCTTCGTTCTCAGCCCACATCGAGGACGATGGCCAGGGTGCCTCCTCCCGGGGGGCCCTGCTGGACCCCGCCCGCGGAGATCCAGATCATGTTGTCCTGCAGCATGGCGGAGAACGCGCTGGCGACCGCGGTCTTCAGGTTCCTGACGTACGTCGGATCCTCCGTGACCAGTCGCCGGCCGCGGAGGAGTCCGCCGACCGGCTCCTGGTACTTCACATAGGTCGCGAGGATGCGCGCGCGCACCTCCGGCGGCAGCGGGCCGTCGCCCACGGCGATGCCGGCGTCGCGCACGGCGCGGGTGACGGCGCCGATGTCGAGCAGGTCGGCGATGACGGCCCGGCCGACCCGGAGCCGGCCCCCCGCGCCGCGCCGGTTGCCGAGGGCGAGCAGGTGGGTCTGCGGCCCCGCACCGCCCACCCCCTCCCAGATGTTCGACGAGACGGCGACCCTGTCGCTGAAGAGCGCGGGATCGGTGCCGATCGCCGCGTCGTCCGGAAAGGGCGCTCCCTCGACCGCGACGCGCACCGCCTGCGCGATGCTTCCGCTGGAGAACCGGAAGACCCCCTGCGGCGACAGCTCCGGGATCGGCGCGCCGGCCGCCCGTGCGGCGGCGATGTCCTCGAGCGCGGGGTAGTACGACTTGCCGATCACGAACTCGACGTCCTCCGGCGCCATCCCGGCATCCGCGGCGGCGGCGCGCACCGCGTCCGCGTTGGCCCGCACATGCGCGGCCCCGCCGATCCACTCGGGGAGGATCGCCGCGGAGACGGCGCTCCCGATGGCGAGCCGCGGCAGGCCGTCCGCGGCCGGCTCCGCGACGGTGCGCGTGTACACGACGAGGTGCGGCGTCATGACGGTGCCGACACCGGCGCTGAAGGCCATCGGCAGTTCCTCGACGGCCCGGGCCGGGCGGCTCCCGTGGTCGAGCAGGAAGCGCCGCACGGCCTGGTCCGCGTCCACGCGGCTCGAGTCGTAGGTGTCGCCCCAGCCGCCGGTCTTGCCGGTGACGGCGACGATGTCGTCGGGCTCCAGGCGGCCGTCCGCGACGAGCGCCTGGAGCCCGGACACGTCCCGCAGGCCCGCCATGGGCACACGGAACGCGTCGACCGCGCGGGCGGTCACGGGCGGCTCGGCTCGCGCGTGCGCACCGACTCCCGCAGCACGGCCTCCGCCTGCTCCGGAGTGAGCCAGCGCGGGTAGTCGTCGATCGCGTCGATCGCGTCGTTGAGCGCCCGGTATCCGTGCTCGACGGCGACGTCGTCGAGGTCCAGGCCGAGGTTCGCGGCGAGCTGGCGCACCATGGATCGCGTGCTGAGCCGATCCCACACCCAGCGGATGTCCGCACCGACGACGTCGGCGTGCACGCAGCCCGAGATCGGCGGGAAGGTCCGCACCCCGTCGCGCAGGGAGCTCAGCGCATCCATCGTCGTGCTCTTCAGGTACGCATAGCCGCCGGTGATCGGCTTGAGCGCCGGGTTGGGGATCCCGGTCTCCTCGTAGACGAGATCCGACAGCGCCTGCAGCCGGTCGAGCCTGATGCCAGTGTCGACGCCGTAGAGCACCTCCAGACTCGTCGCGACCTCCTCCAGCGGCGGGAAGCCGCATCGGTAGGAGACGCCGTTCACGGAGACGTCCGGTCCCGCCCCCGCGCCCGCGGCGGCGATCGCCGCCGCGGTGCCGAGTCCGAAGTCGTCGTGCACGTGCATCGTGAGCGGCACGGGCGTGGTGAGCCGGGAGCGGAAGCGACGGACGAACACCCGCATCGCCTCGGGTCCCAGGCTGCTCGTGGAATCCATCAGGTCGATCCGTGCGGCCCCGAGGGCGACGGCCTCGTTCGCGGCGCGCATCATCTTGTCGAAGTCGCGCCGGCCCGCCTGTGCCAGCGTCACGGTCCACTGCAGGCCGTTCGCGGCGGCGTAGCCGGTGACCTCGGCGAGCTGGGCGAACTGGCGCGCCTCCGCCTCCGGGGAGGCGGCCTCGACGATGCCCGGTCCGATGACGGCGGCGCCGAGCTCGAGGAGCAGATCGACGGTCGAGCGGGGGTCGATCGCCGGGGTGCCCTCGCCGTTGCCGAGCAGGGT
This sequence comes from Microbacterium sp. MMO-35, assembly GCF_037147555.1. Lineage (NCBI taxonomy): Bacteria > Bacillati > Actinomycetota > Actinomycetes > Micrococcales > Microbacteriaceae > Microbacterium > Microbacterium sp. MMO-35. Next base: position 93,959 of record NZ_JBBCVH010000008.1, on the reverse strand, counting down.
GTCGGCGTACACGTTGCAGGTGAAGCCGAAGCCTCCGGCCAGGATCTCGCGCACCAGCAGGAGCTCGCGCGCATTCGGCTCGTCGTCGCCCCACCAGTCCAGGTTGAGGCTCTCGTCGCGGATGCCGATGTCGTCGAGCGCCTGGGCGATCCGCAGGTATCCGTCGATCGTCGTGCGCGTGCCGGCCGTGTAGTTGGTCTTGCGGAGGGTGCTGTCGATCAGGCCCAGAGGTCGGGGGAAGTCGAAGTCACGGGTGACCTCGTCCTCGAAATTGACCGGGCTGACCCAGTGGCTCCCCTCGACCCGGAACTCGCGGTGGGGGTTGATCATCTCTCGTCCTTCGTCTTTCGTGCTCGTCGTTCGTGCTCGTCGGGGACCGGTCCGGCGGGCGTCGGGGACGCCCACCGGACCGGTGCGTGGCGGGGCGCTGTCCTCAGCGGCCCGCGCCCGCGGTCGCGGCGACCGGGGTGTGCAGCGGATAGCCGGCGTCGGCGATGATGGACCGGGCCATCCGGGCCCCGGTCCGGATCGTCTCGACCGCCTCGTCGTACTCGTAGGGCTGCGTCAGGTAGCGGCGCCAGTCCGGCACCTCGCCCGAGGCGATGCGCATCTCGTACGCATGCACCATGTCGAGGTAGGCGGCGAGCTCCTCCACGCCCAGGTCGGGATGACCGGCGAGGAACTCGGGTTCGAACGCCTCGATCACCCGCGGATGCGGAGCCGGCGCCTTGTCCGCGTAGGGCTGGGGCGGCTCGATCGTCACGTTCATCCGCGGGTTCGCGGCGATGATGATCGGCAGCAGCCCGGCGAAGTCGACGAGCCCGGTGCCGTAGGGCCGCAGCTGGTGGGCGAGCCCGCCCTCCTCGTGCGCCACGTACGCGTCCTTGAGGTGCGTCTGGCGCACGTACGGCGCGACGCGTCGCGCGGCGAACACCGGATGCTCCATGCGCTGCAGCACGTTGGACGTGTCGAACACGATGCCGGTCGTGTCCGGCCCCACGGCCTCCACGAGGCGCACCAGCTCGAAGCTCGTGACCTCTTCATGGGTCTCCAGGTTCATGTGGATGCCGAGGTCGCGGGCGATCGGGGCGAGCCGCTTGAGGAACTTCTCCGTCGCGGCGAGCTGATCCGCCCAGTCCGCGTCGGTGCGGAACCGGTCGTACGCGAGTCGTCCGAAGTAGTCGCCCTTGAAGTTGGCCGTGGCGACCCACAGCTCGCGGCAGCCGATGGCGGCGCTGGCCTCCATCATCCGCCGGAAGCCGCGCAGGATGTCCCCGTCTCCGATGGCCCGCAGCTCCGGCGCCTCCGGATTGGCATACGGATTCACCTTGCCGAGTCCGGTCTCCAGGTACAGATCCAGGTCGTCGGCGCGTTGACGCAGCTCGCGCAGCACGCCGTCGTCCAGCGTCGGGCTCATGTCGAGCACGCTGCGGAAGAACAGCCCGTCCATGCCCAGCTCGTGAGCATGATCGATCGTGGCGAGCGGCCCGCGCCGCGCGGCCTCGGGGATCTTCTTGCCGTCGACGCCCACCCGGATGCGGTGGGTCGATGCCGTGCCGGTCATCACGCCACCTTCTCCTCTTCGAGCCTCTCCCGCGCCCGTCGCCGGGCGACGGTCGGGTCGGGGTTGGGCACGGCGGCCAGCAGCGCCCTCGTGTAAGGGTGCGTCGGGTTCGCCAGTACGGTCTCCGACGGCCCCTCCTCGACGATCTGGCCGAGCTGGATGACCGCGACCTGCGAGCAGATCTGCCGCACCACCGCCAGGTCGTGCGCGATGAACAGCACGGTGAAGCCGAGATCCTCCTGCATGTCCTGCAGCAGGTTGAGCACCTGCGCCTGCACCGACACGTCCAGCGCGGAGACGGGCTCGTCGCAGATGAGCAGCTTCGGTCCCACCGCCAGCGCCCGCGCGATGGCGATGCGCTGCCGCTGGCCGCCGGAGAACGAGCGCGGGTAGCGGTCGAGATCCCGGTCGCTGAGTCCGACCTGCATGAGCAGCTCGGCCACGCGGGCCCTGCGCCGCTTGCGGTCCGGTTCGAGGTCGTGCACGAGCAGTCCCTCGCCGACGAGCTTCTCGACCGTCATCCGCGGGTTCAGGCTCGAGGTCGGGTCCTGGAAGACGAACTGCACCTCGCGCCGGATCCGCTTGAGCGTCGCGCCCTTGGCCTCGGGGATGTTGATCCCGTCGTACGTGACCGTGCCGCTCGTGGGCTTCTCCAAGCCCATGATGCTCTTGATGATGGTGGTCTTCCCGGATCCCGACTCGCCGACCAGGCCCGTGATCGTGCCCGCCTCCACGGTCAGGTCCACGTCGCGCAGGGCATGGACGGGCTCGCGTCCGAGCGCGTGGAACACCTTGTTCACATCGCGCAGCTCCAAAAGGCTCATGCCGCCGTCTCCTCTCCGGCGAGGGGATAGAGGTGGCAGGCGACGACGCCGCCGTCCGGAGCGGGCCGCAGCTCGGGCACCTCCCGTGTGCACAGGTCGAACGCCTTGGGGCACCGCGGGTTGAAAGCGCAGCCCGTGGGACGGTTCGCCGGGTGCGGGGGCGCGCCCGCGATCGTGAGCAGGCGGGGGACCGTCTGGTCGATGCGCGGCACGGCCTGCAGCAGACCCTGCGTGTAGGGGTGGGCCGGGCGGGCGAACAGGGTGTCCACCGTGCCCTCGTCCACCTTGCGGCCGGAGTACATGACCGCGACGCGGTCGGTGAAGCCGGCCACGGTGCCGAGGTCGTGCGTGATCAGCAGCACCGCGAGCCCGCGCTCCTTGGACACCTTGTCCATGAGCGTGAGCACCTGCTCCTGCACGCGCACGTCCAGGGCCGTGGTGGGCTCGTCCGCGATGATCAGGGACGGATCCGAGATCAGGGCCATCGCGAGGACGACGCGCTGTCGCATGCCGCCCGAGAACTCGTGCGGATAGGCCCTCATCCGGGCTTCGGCGTTGACGACGCCGAGCTCCTCGAGCACGGCCTTCGCACGCCGGGCGGCCTCTGCGCGCGGCACGCCGGCGATGCGCAGGGGCTCCATGACCTGGTCCCCGACCGTCATGAGCGGGTTGAGTGCGCCCATCGGGTCCTGGAAGACCATGCCGATCCTGTGCCCGCGGACTCCGACCATCTGCTTCTCGCTGAGCGCGAGCAGATCCTGGCCCTGGAACTCGACGGATCCGCTGAGGCGGAAGTCGGGGTCGAGGCGCATGATCGAGCGGGCCGTGACCGACTTGCCGGATCCGGACTCGCCGACGAGTGCCACGCGGTCGCCCGGGCGCATCTCGAGGCTGAAGTCCTGCACCAGGCGGACCGGGTCCTCCTTGGGCCCCGCGTCGATCGTGAGATTGCGCACCGACAGGAGCGGGGCGGATGCCGGCGCGATGCCGGTGTGCCCGGGACGGGCGTTCGTGAGAGTGTTCATTGCCGTGCTCACCTTCTGCGAAGGGCGGGATTGAAACGGACCTGGAGGATGTCGCCGAGCAGGCCGAAGGCGACGGCCGTGATGGCGATCGCGAGACCGGGTGCGAAGGCGGCCCATGGCGCGGTGGCGATGATGCCCTTCGCGCTGGTGACCATGGCGCCCCACTCGGCGCTCGGCGGCTGCGCACCGACGCCGACGAAGGAGAGCCCTCCGAGGATGAGGATCGTGTTGCCGATGTCGCCGGCCCACTTGACCACGAGCACGTCGAGCGAGTTCGGCAGCACGTGGTGCAGCATGAGCCTGGTCTTCGAGACCCCCAGCACGCGGGCGTTCTCGACGAACGGCTGGTTCATCGTCTCCTTCATGACGCCGCGCAGCACGCGGGCCGTGACCGGCCAGCCGGTGAGGATCATGGCGATGACGGCCGAGTTCAGGCTCGGGCCGAGCGCCGCGGCGACGCCGAGGGCGAAGATGATCGGCGGGAACGCGAGCGCGGCGTCGACGATCCGCATCAGCACCTCGTCGGCCCACTTGCCCCCGAGGGTGGCGAGGGTGGCGACGAGGATGCCGATGATCGAGAAGCCGGTCACGATGATCACCGAGCTCAGCAGCGACGACTGCGCGCCGGCGATGATGCGCCAGAACACATCACGGCCCTGCTCGTCCGTCCCGAACCAGTGCGCGGCGCTCGGCGGCTGCAGCGCGTTCAGGATGTCGGAGCGGTAGACCGCCTGGTACGGCGCGATCAGCGGGCCCACGATCGCGAGGATCAGCAGCAGGGCGACGACGATCGGGATCACGATCTGCATCCCGGAGATGCCCGTGATGGAGCGGACGGTTCGGCGCCGCAGGGGCGCGATCATTGCGAGGGTGTTGCTCATGGCTCTCTGCTCCTAACCCAGCTGCCCGGCCCGCAGACGCGGGTCTCGGATGAGCTGGAGGACGTCGACGATGTAGTTGCACACGACCACCAGGACGCCGATGACGAGCACCCCGCCGAGAACGGCGAAGGTGTCCTTCTGGGCGACCGCGTTGGTCAGATAGGAGCCGACCCCCACCAGACCGAACACGGATTCGACCAGGACGGCGGCGCCGACCATCGCTCCGAACTGGATGCCGACCAGGGTGATCGAGGGGCCGATGGCGTTCGGCAGCACATGCCGCCAGACGAGCTGCCGCTGCGGCACCCCCTTCGCCCGGGCGACGGTGAGGTGCTCGCGGGCGAGCACCTGGATGAGCTCGGCGCGCATGATCCGGTACAGCTGGGCGGCGAACGGCAGGGCCAGGACGATCGCCGGGAGGATCAAGTGCTGCACGCCGTCCCAGGCGGCCAGCGGATTGCCGGCGAGCAGGGAATCCAGGATCACCGAGCCGGTCCGGGTCGGGACGTCGAAGCCCCGGGACAGGCGACCGGAGATCGGCACCAGCTGCAGCTTCGTGCCCAGGAGGTACTGCAGCAGCAGTGCCAGCCAGAACGTCGGGAGTCCGGCGCAGACGATCACGAGCGTCTTGATCGTGAGGTCGGCCGCGCCGTCCCGCCGCAGCGCCGAGAGGGTGGCCAGCGGCGTCACGCAGGTGACGACGATGATCACCGCCAGCAGCACCAGCTCGATGGTCTGCGGGAGCACCTGTCCGATGCCCTGCGTGACCGAGACGTGGGTCGTGATCGAGGTGCCGAGGTCGCCGCGCACGAGCCGTCCGAAGAAGGTCGTCAGCTGCACGAGGAACGGCTGATCGAGGCCCAGGGCCTTGCGGACCGCCTCGACCTGTTCGGGACTCGCGTTCTCGCCTGCGGCCACGCGCGCCTCGTCGCCGGGGATGAGCTTGACCATGAGGAACACGAACGCACTCAGGCCGATGAGCGTGATGACCGAGGAGAGCGCCTTGCGCAGCAGGAACGCCGTGGTCTGCCGCGCGGGATTGTTGCCCGTCATCGCCCTCACCCCACGCGCAGGGTGAAGAACGAGATCGGCGTCGCCGACCAGGAGAAGTCGATGCCCTTGAGGTCGCTGCGGTAGCCGACCGGGAACGCCACCTGGAAGAGGTTCGCCTGCACCGAGTCGTCGCCCACGATCGTCTGCACCTGCTTGTAGAGGTCGCAGCGATCGCCGGCATCGGCCACGGTGCGCGCCTTCGTGAGCAGGTCGTCGACCTTCGGGTTGCTGTACGCGCCCTTGTTGGTGCCGCCGATGTTCGCGGAGTTGTAGAGCTTGTCCAGGCCCGCGCCGGGATCCGGGGTGAGGATGTAGTCGTTGATCAGGGTGAGGCCGGGGATGGTCGCCGGGTCCGCGAGGGTCTTGAGATAGTCGGGGAACGCGATCGGGACCAGGTTCACCGTCACGCCCAGGTCCTTCAGATTGGACTGGAACAGCGTCGCGATCTGGGTCTGGGTGGAGTCGACGGACTGATAGCGCAGGTCGAGCGAGGTCGCACCGAGCCCGGAGAGCAGCTCCTTGGCCTTCGCCTTGTCCTGCGCGGACGGCTTGGCGTCGGGGCGGCAGGTGAACGCGGGGGACAGGATCCCGCTCGAGATCGCGCCGTTGCTGTCGAGGATCTTCTGGAATCCTCCGGAGTAGTCGAAGGCGAGCTTGAGGCCCTCACGGATCTTCGGGTCCGCCGTGGGTCCGGTCGAGGTGTTGAACCACAGCTGGGTCTGGCCCGACGTCGGCACGAACTTGACCGAGACGTCGCTCTGCCCCTTCAGGGCGGCGGCGTCGACGGCGGACAGGCCGAAGGACACGTCGATGTTGCCGGCCTTGAGCTCGTCGCGGTTCGTGGCGCTCTCATCGATGCGGCGGAACACCATCTGCGTGGGGCGCTTGTCGTCGAATCCCCAGTACTTGTCGAACCGCTTGACCGTGGTGCCGTCGGCGGACGACGTGCCTGTGCCCTCGAACGGGCCGGTCCCGGCCTCGTGCGCCTGCAGCCAGCCCTGCGCGTCGTCGGCTCCGGCGTTCTTGGAGACCAGGTCGGCCTCCATGATGTAGACGTTCGCGAGGCCGTTGATGAAGAACGCGTTCGGCGCCTTGAGGTTGATCACGACGTGCGAGTCGTCGACCACGGTGGTCGAGTCGTAGCCCTGCAGCAGGGACGCGACGCCCTGCCCCAGCCGGATGTAGCGGTCGAAGCTGTACTGCACGTCCTTCGCGGTCAGCGGTGTGCCGTCGTGGAAGGTGACGCCGTCGCGCAGGGTGAAGGAGATCGACTTCGCGTCGTCGGCGACGGCGAAGTCGCTGGCGAGTGCGCCTACCATCTTGTTGTCCTGGGCGGCGTCGAACTTGATGAGCGGCTCGTAGACGATGTTGTCCACCATGTTGGTCTGCGCGTAGTCCGCGCGCAGCGGGTCCATGGTGTTGAACTCGTGCTTGAAGCCGACGACGACCGTCGTCGATCCGGCGGTGCTGCTGCCTCCGGCGGCACCGCCGCCGGAGGCTCCGCCGGCGGTGCAGCCGGCGAGGGAGGTGGCGACGAGCGGGATGGCGAGGAGTGCGGCGCCGAGGATGATCCGGCGGCTGCGGTTCTGAGATGACATGGAGTGACTCCTGGATGAGAAAAGGGTGATTTCTCAGGGCGCGGGCTTGCGCCCTGCTCGGGGTTCGGGCATCACCGCACAGAAGACCCTTGAGGGTGAGGGGCAGCCGTGCGATGGCTCTTGTGGAGTGCTCCGGTGTCTGATGTTGAGTTGTGCGATCCGGATCGGGATCCGGGTGAGGGCTGCGGGCCGCGTTGCGTCAGCCGCAGGGTGTGCGGATCAGATCTCCCAGATTCCCCTGGGCGATTCGGTGATCCAGACGGCCCCGTCATCGGTGACGAGGGCCATGTCGCCGGCGACGATGCAACCGAGACCGGGAACGGTGAAGTTGGGATGCACTTCGATCACCATTCCCTTCTCGATCAGGACGCCGGAGTCATCGAGGGACCTGTCCCGGAGGGGGTTGAGGTCCCGGGCCATCCCGGGCTCGACATAGGTCAGGCCGAGTCCGTGACAGCTCTGGAAGCGGAACGGATCCGTCTCCCGGGTGAAGGGGGCGTGCAGCGCGTACTGGTCCTCGATGACATCGATGACCCGGTGCAGCGGCTCGCCGGGACGCATCGCCGCGAGGGCGGCATCCTGGATCTGGAGGAGGATCTCGGCATAGGCGGTGAGCTTCGCGTCCGGCCGTCCGCGGACGCCCATGCGCAGGCACTGACCGAAATAGCCCTCGTAGGCCGTGGTCGTCCCCAGCTGAACGCGATCGCTGTCCGTGATCAGGTCGGGGAGCTCCATGAACTCGAAGTAGGTGGTCGGCGGCTCCTCGCCGATCGACAGCCAGCAGTTCGCCGAGTCGGCGCCGAGCAGTCGCCCGGTGTGCTCGATCTCGGCCATGACGGAGGGCCCGGAGGCGCCGGGCCGGGCGGACTCGGCGAACGCCGCCGCGATCATCGCATCCGAGATGCGCGCCGACGTGCGGAGCATGTCGACCTCCTCGGGCGCGCGTGTGAGGCGGAGCCGGTCCAGCAGGCCCTCCGCGGCCACGATCCGATACTCGCGGAATCTCTCCGTCAGCTCCTGGTGGGCCGGATGGCTGAGCTCGTCGATGCCGATCACGCCGATGCGCGCCCCGCGGCGGATGCCGGCCTCGGCGAGGATCCGGGCGGCGGCTTCGGGGTGCAGGCGCTGTTCGCCCGCCTGCACGATCTCGCCCAGCCAGGCCGACCGCCGGGAGAACTCGCGGTGCTCGTGCACGCCGAAGGCCAGCACCGCGGCGGCGCCCGAGGCGCTGAGGAGCACCGTGGACGGGGTGGGCCGGGCCGAGTACCCGGCGAGGTACTGGACGTATCCGGCGGTCTTCGTCCGCGACCCCAGGAGGCGAGGGCTGCCGAAGACGATGAGCGCATCGAGGTCGTCGGCGATCATCGCCGTGCGGACGCGCTCGATGCGCGCTTCCAGGACCGGGACCGGCACCGTGCCTGTGAAGCGCTCTGGCGCGGCGACCACGGCCTCCGCGAGGCTCACGGGAGCCGGTCCGGGGAGGAGTCCGGGAGTGCCGGGGAACGGTGGCCGATTCCGGCGATCCGCGCGGGGGTGCGGAGCCGCGACGACGCGGTTCCTGCAGCCCCGGGTGCCGAACTCGCCTTCGGCACTCGAGCGTCTGAAGCAGCCATGATTCAGAGCCATTCCTTCTTGATTCAGGACCCCTCGGGTCGGGGTGACCTTACTGTAGGGCTAGACCAATAGTTCCGCAAGAGGAGATCTTACTTTCACGATGTGAGATCTCTTGCGGCCAGTCGCGCCCCGCAGAAACGGTGTACCGAAATGGTGTACCAAAGTTCCCCTCTGCGCAAGAGTCTCTTCGCCGCGCATCGGCACCCCGGTTGGTACACCGCCTGCGGTGACGGTGTACCAAAACCTTGACGCGATCGTCGGCGGATGCTTAGATCGAGCACGCGCGGGGCTCGATGGAAACAGATTCTCGTATGTCGGAATCGACTCTCACGGTTCCGCACATCCTGGGGCCGCTGTCGCGTCCGAAGAAGTCAAGGGAGATCTCCATGTCCTCATCCCGGCCCGCGGCCGTGACCGCGCTCACGCTGGAGCAGATCAACGCCTTCGATCAGGACGACTTCGTCGCGGCACTCGGGCCCGTGTTCGAGAATTCCCCGTGGGTGGCGCAGGGCGCGTGGCGGGCGCGCCCGTTCTCCGACGTGCGGGAGCTGCACCGGGCGATGTTCGCGGTCGTCAAGGCCGCAGACCGGCAGACGCTGGTCGACTTCCTCAACGCGCATCCGGCGCTTGCGGGGAAGGAGGCGCAGGCCGGCGAGATGACCACCGAGTCGGTGGGGGAGCAGGCCAGCGCGGGGCTCGACGCGCTCAGCCCCGAGGAGCTCGCGCGCATCGGAGAGCTCAACCGCACCTACCAGGACCGGCACGGCTTTCCGTTCGTGATCGCGGTGCGCGGTCACACCAAGGAGTCGATCCTCGCCGAGTTCGAGCGGCGCAGCGGTGCGGACACCGAGGCGGAGCTGCAGACGGCGCTCGCCCAGATCGCGCTGATCTCGCGCGGCCGGCTCGACCGCGCCGTCTCGGGCTGAGCGACGTCCCGCACGCCCGCCCACGAGATGACCGACCCGCGTCGCGCACCTGCGCATCCCGGATCCACGGGGTAGCGTCGCGTCATGGACGTCATCGAGTACCTGATGCAGGGGGATCCCGCGATCCGGTGGCAGGTCCTCCGGGATCTGACCGATGCCGGGCCGGAGGCGGTCGCGGCCGAGCGGGCCCGGGTTGCGCGGGAGGGCTGGGGAGCGCGCCTGCTCGCTCTGCAGGCCGAGGACGGCCTCTGGGACGGCGGCGTGTACCGCCCGGGCTGGGTCGACGAGGAGCGCCCGATGTACGACGCGTGGACGGCGACCCATTTCAGCCTGCAGCAGCTCGTCGACCTCGGCGCCGACCCCGAGGACCCGCGGATGCGGAGCGCCGTGACCCGCGTGCGTGAACGGGTGCGCTGGGACCAGGACGGCGCGCCCCGGTACTTCGACGGCGAGACCGAGCCGTGCATCAACGGTGTCGTGCTCTCGATCGCGTCCTACGTCGGCGAGTCCGGCGACGCGGTCGTCCGCACGATCCTCGACGGGCAGCTCGCCGACGGCGGATGGAACTGCTGGGCCGAGTACGGCGCCGAGGTCTCCTCGCTGCACTCCACGATCTGCGTGCTCGAGGGCCTGTGGGACTGGGAGCAGGCCACCGGCGGCACCGTCGAGTCGCGCACGGCGCGCCTCGCGGCGGAGGAGTATCTGCTGGAGCGCCGGCTGTTCCTGAGCAGGCGCACCGGAGCGGTCATCGACCCGCGGTTCACGATGGCCTCCTACCCGGTGCGCTGGTACTACGACGTCGTGCGGGGGTTGGACTACCTGCGCCGCTCCCGCCCGGAACCGGACCCGCGGTGCGACGAGGCGCTCGCCCTGCTGCGCGCGCGACGCCGCGCCGACGGTCGCTGGGCGCTGGAGAACGAGCACCCGGGCCCGATCCCGTTCGAGCTGGACGGCGAACGCGAGGGGTTCCCGAGCCGCTGGGTCACGCTCCGCGCCCTGCGCATCCTGCGCTGGGCCGGCGACGACATCGGGCGCACCCCCGCCGCCTAGGCTGGGGCGATGCAGCTCCCTCCCAAGGCCCGGCCCGGCGACCGGGTCGCGGTGCTCTCGCCGGCGTTCGCGGCGCCCGCCGTCTCCATCCCCGTCCACGAGCAGGCGATGCGGCGGCTGCAGGAGATCACGGGACTCGTGCCGGTGGAATACCCCACCACCCGGCTCCTGGGTGCGTCCCCGCAGGCGCGCGCGGCGGATGTCAACGCCGCCTTCGCGGACCCGGCGATCCGCGCGATCGTCTCCACGATCGGCGGCGACGACCAGATCCTGGTGACCCCGCACCTCGACCCGGCCGTGGCGCGGGCCGACCCCAAGCCGTTCCTGGGATACAGCGACAACACGAACATCCTCGACTGGCTCTGGCGGCAGGGGATCGCGGCCTTCCACGGCGGATCCACGCAGGTGCACCTGGGGCCCGGTCCGCGGGTCGACGGGATCCACGTGCGCTCCCTGCGCGCCGCGCTGCTCGACGGCGGCGAGATCGAGCTCGACGAGCCGGGGGAGTCGGAGGACTTCGGCGTGCGCTGGCAGGAACCGGCCGCACTCACGCGGTACGGGGAGCGGGAGCCCGTCTCGCCGTGGGTCTGGGCGGGGCCGGCGGCGCGCGTCCAGGGACGGACCTGGGGCGGATGCCTGGAGGTGCTGTCCCAGCTCGCGCTCGCCGGCCGCTTCCCCCCGGGTGAGCAGCTGGACGGTGCGATCCTGCTCCTGGAGACGAGCGAGCGGTTGACGCCCGCGCCTGCGGTGGCGGAGCAGCTGCGCGCCTACGGGGAGCGCGGACTGCTCGCCCGCGCGGCCGGGGTGGTGGTCGCGCGTCCGCCGGCGAGCACGCACGAGGTCGTCCCGTCCGTGGAGGAGCGCGCGGCGGCGCGGGCGGCGCAGCGCGACGCCGTGCTCGCGGCGATGGCCCGCTACAACCCCGAAGCGGTGGTATGCGTGGGCGTGCCGTTCGGGCACACCCGGCCGCAGTGGATCCTGCCCTACGGGGGCCGGATGGTGCTCGACGGCGCGCGCCGGATCATCACCGCCGACTACGCCTGAGGCTTCGGGGCCGGTGCGCCGCCGCTGCGGTCAGCGGCGACCGAAGCGGCGGTGCGCCGCCTGCCGGGTGATGCCCAGGGCGCTGGCGATCGCCTGCCAGGAGTAGCCGGCGGCACGCGCCCGGCGCACCTGCACCTCCTCGGCGCGGGCGATGTCGCGGCGCACCGCGACCAGCCGGTGCAGTTCGGCGAGGGGCTCGCCCTGCGGGTCCAGATCGTTCGCCGTCTTCGTCATGGCATCCTCCTGTATGTCAATGCTGGTTGACATGGGGGGCGATGTCAATCGACGTTGACGGATCCCGTTGCGCTGTCGGCGAAGGAGCGGACGAGACGCCGCCGGCGCGCGATGCCGATGGCCACGGCCGCCGTCATGAGCAGCGCGAGCTCCGTGCTGCCGAGGGTCAGGGCGGCGCCGTGCAGGGCGTCGAGACCGGACGCGGTGCTCGGAGGCGCCGGATGCCGGTGCCCGCCGATCCCGGATCCGCTCGACGCCACGTGCAGCAGCAGCATGCCGGCCGACATCGCCAGCGCCCCGCCCCAGGCGGCGTCGGGCGGAGCGGTCCGGCGCGGGCGCAGGCACAGCAGGCACCCGGCGGCGAGGGCGAGCATCGCCAGGCCGAGGGGCGACGGCGCCGGCAGCAGCAGCGCGAGATGCACGACGACGCAGCCGGCCGATGCGAGGAGCACCGCCCCCTGCAGTCCGGTCCAGGCGACCCGTGTCGTCGCTGCCATCCCCGTGCTCTCCCTTCCGTGATGCGCCGAGGCCCCGCGGGCGTGCCCCTCAGCCGTGCTGGAACCAGGTGGTCTTCCAGTCGGTGTAGTTGTCCACCGCATGCCGGGAGAGATCGCGGCCGAATCCCGACTGGCGGAACCCGCCGAACGGCGTGGTGAGCCCCAGGGCGTCGACGGTGTTGACCGACACGGTGCCGGCGACGAGACGCTCCGCCACCCGGTGCGCGCGACCGAAGTCGCTCGTCCACAGCGACGCGGCCAGGCCGTACTCCGTGTCGTTCGCGAGCCGGATCGCCTCGTCCTCGTCGTCGAAGCCCAGCACCGCCACGAGCGGACCGAACACCTCGACATGATGCAGGTCGTGGTCGGCGCCGAGACCGGTGACGATCGCGGGGCGCAGGTAGGCGTCGGATCCGGTGATCGTCACCCTGTCTCCGCCCGCCACGAGCTCGCCGTCCGCGGCCGCCCGCGCGATCGCGGCGGACACCTCGTCGGCGTGCGCGCGACTGATCAGGCTGCCGTTCCCCTCGGCGCCCGCGAGCGGGTCGCTCGGGGCGTACTCCTGCGACGCCGCGGCGAGAAGGGCGACGAACTCGTCGTGCACGGCGCGCTGCACCAGGATCCTCGAGTTCGCCGAGCACACCTGCCCCTGGTTGTAGAACGCGCCGAACGCGGCCTTCGCCGCAGCGGCCTCGAGGTCGGCGTCGGCGAACACGAGGTTCGAGCTCTTCCCGCCCGCCTCCAGCGCCACGCGCTTCATGTTCGAGGTGCCGGCGCTGATCATGAGCCGCTTCGCGACGGCGGTCGAACCGGTGAAGGCGAGCACGTCGATGTCGGGATGCTGCGCGATGCGCTCGCCGACGACGGATCCGCGACCCGGCACGACGTTCAGCACCCCCGCGGGAACTCCCGCCTCGAGTGCCAGATCCGCGAGGCGCAGCGCGCTCAGCGAGGTCTCGGTCGCGGGCTTGTGCACGACGCTGTTCCCGCTCGCGAGGGCGGGGGCGAGCTTCCAGGCCGCGATCTCGAGCGGGTAGTTCCACGGCGTGATCGCGCCGACGACGCCCAGCGGAACGCGCCGCACGAGGGCCGTGGATCCGGGCGGCGTGGTGGGGATCTCATCGAACCGCTTGTCGGCGAGCTCGCCGTACCAGCGGAACGTCTCGGCGGTGCCCGGCACATCGACCGTCAGGGTCTGCGCGATCGGCTTGCCCGAGTCGAGGGTCTCCAGCAGGGCCAGCTCTTCGAGGTTCGCCATGATCAGGTCGGCGAGCCGCACGAGCACCCGACCGCGGTCGGCCGCCGCCCGACGGCTCCAGGATCCGGCGTCGAAGGCGCGCCGGGCGACGCCGACCGCCCTGTCGACGTCGTCCGTGGTGCCGGAGGCGAGGTCGGCCAGGTGGGCGAGCGAGCCCGGGCTCTGCACGGCGATCGTCGCGCCGTCGGACGCAACGACGCGGCGGCCGTCGATCACGGCGCGTCCGTCGATGCCGAGGCTGCGGCTGCGTGCGGTCCAGTCGATGGTGCTCATGCGGCGCTCTCCTTGAGGGTGGTCTGATCGTGCTGCGGGTCGTCGGAGTCGCGGTCGTGCGGGCGGTCCTCGGCGCCCCGGCCGGCCGGGGTGTCCGAGGCCCGCGGATCCGGGGCGAAGACGTCGATCACCGTCCACGCCATGAGGACGGCCGCGTCCCGCAGGGCCTGCTCCGCGACGGGGCCCACGCAGGCCGCTGCGAACTCCTTCTGATGGTTGCCGTACGGCAGTGATCCGACCCCGATGTAGGGGTGGATCGCGGGGACGAGCTGCGAGACGTTGCCCATGTCCGTCGACGCGCGGTTCATGCGGCCGGCGACCGCGGGATCGGCGAACACCCGCCCGCGGGCGAGCGCATTGCGGCGATAGGCGGCCAGGGCGCGCTCGTCGGTGCGGAACTCCGCGTAGGGCTTGCTCTCCGGAGTGATCCGCAGCGTCGCACCGCTGGCGAGCGCCCCCGCCTCGAAGCAGCGGTTCACCCGCGCCTCGAGCACCTCCAGCTCGGCGAGGGAGTTCGCGCGCACGTACCAGCGCCCCTCGGTCCGCTCCGGGATGGCGTTCGGCGCGTACCCGCCGACGGTCTGCACGCCGTGCACACGGGTGTCGGCGGGCAGCTGCTGGCGGAGCAGGCCGATGGCGACCTGCGCGACCAGGAACGCATCGTTCGCGTTGACGCCCTGATCGGGGTACGCGGCGGCGTGCGCGGAGACCCCGTCGTAGGCGATGTGGCTGTGCGAGACGGCGAACGGCCGCGCCTCGGCGACGTCGACGGGTGCGGGATGCACCATGAGCGCGAGGGCGAGATCCCGGAACGCCCCGGCCTCGATCAGCTCGATCTTGCCGCCGCCGCCCTCCTCCGCCGGTGTGCCGTAGACGCGCACGGTGAGCCCCAGCTCGTCGGCGAGCGGGGCGAGTGCGAGCCCCGCGCCGACCGCGCTCGCGGCGATCAGGTTGTGCCCGCATGCGTGCCCGAGGCCAGGGAGGGCGTCGTACTCGGCCATGATCCCGATGACCGTGGGACCCGAGCCGGCTTCGGCGAGGAACGCGGTCGGAAGGCCCAGATATCCGGGCGTCAGGCGGAACCCGCCGGCGGCGAGGGCCTCGGCGACCCGGGCCGCCGAGCGGTGTTCCTGCCATGCCGTCTCCGGATCCGCGTGCAGCGCCTCGGAGAGCCGGATCAGGTCGGCGGACGCGGCGGCGACGACGGCGTCCGCCGCGTCCTTGAGCGCGCCGGTCTCACGCATCGCCGGGCACTCCGTACGAGGGTGCGGCCGAGGGATCCAGGCCCCGCGTGACGTAGTCGTCGCGCTGCGGGAGCCAGAGCTCCAGCAGGGTGCCGAGCTCGGCGATCGGATCCCCGTCCGTCCAGTCGACCCGGAGGTCCGTGACCCGCCAGCCGGCGTCGCGCACCACGGAGAGCCCGGCGGAGTGCACAGGGCCCTCCTCGCCGCCGGCGGCGACGGCCACCTGCAGGGCCGCGAGCAGGCGCCGCTCGAGGTCGCCCTCGGCGGCGGCGAACGCGTCGACCATGAGCTGCGGGATGTCCGTCGAGGCGAGCATGTTGCCGCCCGCGGCGACCCCGGAGCCGGTGGCGGCGCCGACGTTGCCGAGCGCGCGCTCGCCCGAGTAGACGGCCGCGCGCCCCGCCGCGTCGACGACGAGGAGCTGGCGGAAGGCGATGTGCGCCGTGCCGGCGACCGCGGCGGCCAGGGCCTCCTCGGACGACGCGCCGCCGCGCAGGGCGTCGAGCAGGATCGGTCCGAGGCGCGGATCCGTGATGTTCTGCGAGTTCACGGCCCCGACACCGTCGGCCAGGTGCACGCAGCGGGCGGCGACCGCGGGCGAGGACGACGAGATCGCGGATCCGAACGCCCCTGTCTCGTCGCGGGCGACGATCGAGAACGTCATCGCGTCGCCTCGTCGAGGGCGGAGTCGCGGCCGTCGGCGCGGTCGGCCGGGGTGCTGATGACGGCCGTCGCGTCGATCTCGACGAGCCATTCCGGGCGGGCGAGGGCGCTCACGACCAGCCCCGTCGAGACCGGGAACACGCCGGTGAGCCAGCGGCCCATCACCCGGTAGACGGTCTCCCGGTAGCGGGGGTCGATGATGTAGACGACGACCTTGACGATGTCCTGGAGCGAGGATCCGGCCTCCTCCAGCAGCATCGCGATGTTGGCCATGGCCTTCTCCGCCTGGGCCTCGACGTCGCCGATCCCCACCGACTCCCTGGTGTCCAGATCCTGGCCGATCTGTCCCCGCAGGTACACGACGCCGTTCGCTACGACCGCCTGGCAGAGATCGTTGTCGAGGTTCTGCTCGGGGTAGGTGACCTTCGTGTTGAAGGGGCGGATGCGGGTGTGCGCGGTCATCGGGCGACTCCTGACGTGACGAGGGCGGGTGCCGAGGGCTCGGATGCGGGACGGTACGCGGCGTAGCCGCGCTGGATGCCGATCTGGTCGGCGATGTAGCGCGCATCGTGCCAGACCCCCCAGAGGAAGCTGGATCCGCGGCGGGACTGCCAGGGCAGGCCGAGGAAGTAGACCCCCGGCTCGGCCGAGACGCCGCGCTGGTGGCGGGGCCGGCCCCGTTCGTCGAACGCGTCGGGGTCGATCTGCAGCCAGGAGTAGTCGAGCGCGAAGCCGGTCGCCCACACGATCGAGGTGACACCGGCGGCCTGCAGGTCGAGCGCGAGGAGCGGGTGCGTGAGGCTCTCCGGATCCGGGCCGATCACGTGCGCCTCCGGCTCCTCGGGCAGGTCGAGTCCGTTGCGCCGCACGTAGGCGTCGGCCTCGTCCAGCACGGAGAGGTAGTTCGCGTCGCCCGCGGCGATGTTCGCGCGCAGGTCGGGGGCGATCGCGAGCACGCCGTCCTCAAAGGCGCCGGCGCGGCCGAGCAGGGTGACCCCGGTCGCGGCGAGGGCTCGGAAGTCGACCGTGTGCCCGCCGTGCGCGCCGCTCACGGCGATCGTCACATGCTCGGCGCCCACCGGGGGAGCGGCCATGTCCCACTTGCCGAGCACGCCCAGCCACCAGCAGAAGTCCCGGCCGCGGTAGCTGCGCGGCGGCCGGTCGTGCGGACCCACCGCGAGGAAAACCTCGCGGCCGGAACGCCGCAGCTCGTCGGCGATCTGCACGCCCGAGGATCCGGCGCCGACCACGAGCACCGCGCCCTCCGGGAGCTGCGCCGGATTGCGGTACTGGTTCGAGTGGATCTGGTGGATGCCGGCGTCCTCCGGCACGACCGCGGGGATGATCGGGCGCTGGAAGGGGCCGGTCGCGGCGACCACGTAGCGGGCGTCGATCGTGCCCTGGTCGGTCTGCACCCGGAAGCCCGGCCGGCCCGGGAGCCGGGTGACGCTCTGCACCTCGACGCCGGTGCGGATCGGCGCCTCGAACTTCTCGGCATAGGCGACGAGGTAGTCGGCGACCTGCTCCTTGCCCGCGAAGGCGTCGGGGTCCACGTCGAACTCGAGGCCGGGGAACCGGTCGTGCCATGCGGGCCCGTTGGCGACCAGCGAGTCCCAGCGCCAGGAGCGCCAGCGCTCCGCGATGCGATCCCGCTCGACCACCAGGTGCCCGATGCCGGCCCGGCTCAGGTGCTCGCTCATCGCGATGCCCGCCTGGCCGGCGCCGACGACCAGCACTTCCACCTCTTCGTGCGACATCCGTTCCTCCACTGCGCCGTTCTTCCTGCTCTGGTGCTGCTGCTCCTCCATGCTCCCGAGAACGCTGATATCTGTACACTTCACAGAATCGAAGACGTGCATCAGTCTGATTGATACTGTGAGGCATGGCCAGACTGCACAGCGCCGACATGACCCTCGTCCAGCTGAGGTACTTCGTCACCGCCGCGTCCTACCGCTCGATGACCGAGGCGTCCGTCGACCTGCACGTCGCCCAGTCGGCGGTGTCGACGGCGATCGCCCAGCTGGAGCGGTCCCTGGGCGTGCAGCTGTTCGTGCGCCAGCGCAGCAAGGGCCTCGCGCTGACGGAGGCGGGCGAGCAGCTGCTGCACGACGCGCAGTCCCTGCTCGCGCAGGTGGAGGAGATGGCGGACACCGTCCGGGGCCGCCACCATCAGGTGCGCGGCACCCTGCGACTGGCGTGCTTCGTCACCCTCGCGCCGTTCGTGCTGCCGCGCCTCATCTCGCGCGTCGAGCAGGAGCATCCCGACCTGCGCATCGAGATCATCGAGGCCGACATGGAGGGCACGACCGAGCTGCTGCTCTCGGGCGCGGTCGAGGGCGGCATCGTCTACGACTTCGGGCGGGTGCACGACCTGGCCTTCGATCCGCTCTTCTCGGCGGCTCCGCACGTGATCCTCGCCGCCGATCACCCGCTCGCCGATCGTGCCGAGATCGCGCTGGCGGACCTCGCCGAGAGCGAGCTCGTGCTCCTCGACCTGCCGCACTCGCGGGAGTACTTCCTGGGCATCCTCGAGGACGCCGGCGTCGCGCCGCGGGTGCGCTACAGCTCGCACAGCTACGAGACGGTGCGTTCGCTCGTCGCCCGCGGTCACGGCTACTCGATCCTGAACCAGGTGCCGCTCGCCGCCACCACCTACGACGGGGGCGCGCTCCGGGCGCTGCCGATCGCCGGTGAGGCGCCCCCGCTCGAGGTGTGCTTCGCCCGGGTCGCACGGGTGCGGCCGACCGCGCGGACGCGGGCGGTGGCCGCTCTCGCCCGCGAGCTGTTCGGCACCGATCCGCGCTGATGCGGCCACCGGCGATCGGGGGGCGTGTGGGGGTTCCCGCCGGGGTTGTTGGGCGAGGGGTTCCCTCCGGGGTCGTTGAGCGAGGACGCCGAAGGCGACCGAGACGAAACGGGGCTTCCTGCAGATCTCCGCCAAGCGTCGCCCGTGTTCCGGAGAATGCCTGTTCAGCGCGTGAATCCGGCTGTGGATAACTTTCGAAGATCTCTTCGATGCCTGGTAGGATCGAGGCATGACCAGCACCCTTGATCCGCTCCTGGAGGCCACCCGGCTTCTGGCTGCGGCGTGGGGTGATGCGTCCTCTGGTGCAGGGTTGTCGCGGGCGCAGCTGGTCGTCGTGAACGAGGCGATCGGGTCGGCGAGACGGTGTCTGGACGCGGTGCATGCGGAGGTCGCGGCGGGCATCGTCCACGAGTCACGCCCGGAGCTGGGGCCGGAGTCGTTGGCGAAGCAGCAGGGGTTCCGGACCACGGCGCAGTTGATCGCGACGACCACGGGCGCGACCACCGGCGACGCCGCCCGGCTGGTGCGAGTGGGAGAGGCGACGGCGCCACGCACGAACCTGATCGGGGAGTCGTTGCCCGCGAAGTTCCCGGCCGTACGCGAGGCGCTGTCGGCGGGCCGGATCGGCGCGGCCGTTGCGAGCACCATCGTGACTTTCCTGGAGCGGGCCCGACGGACCGTGGGCGCTGCATGCGGTGGTGAGGCCGAGGAGTTCCTCACCGCGAGGGCTCCGGGCCTCTCGCACGACGAGGTACGGCGGATGATCACTCGCCTGGAGGCGCATCTGGATCCGGACGGGCCGGCCCCGCGGGAGGACGAGCTGCGGGCGAGGGCCTCGCTGTCGATGTTCGAGCGGGACGGGATGCTGCACCTGACCGCGACTCTGGACCCGGCCCGGGGCGCGGCGGTGAAGACGGCGATCCAGGGATTCGTGTCGGCTGAGTTCGCCGCGAAACGAGACGGCCGTGATCCGCAGGCTCTCGATGCGGATCGGCGCCCGGTGACCGCGATCCAGGCGGACGCGCTCGTGCACCTCGCGGAGCATGCCTTGTCGTGTCTGAAGAACAAGACGTTGAACGGGGCGACGGTGATCGTCAGAGTGAACGCCGCGGATCTGGAGGCCGGGACCGGATCCGGACTCGTCGACGGGATCGAGCAGCCTGTCAGCATCGACACCGTCCGCCGCATGGCCGGCGGAGGCGGGACCCTTCGGTGGGCGTGCGGGGAGGACGGGGAAGTCCTGAACTGGGGTCGGGACCGGCGCCTGTTCAGCCGCGCCCAGCGTCTTGCCCTGGCCGAACGGGACGGCGGATGCGCGTTCTGCGGCCTGCCGCCGGGGATGACGAAGGCGCATCACATCGAGTGGTGGAAACGCGACCGCGGGCGCACGGATCTGAACAACGGGGTGTTGTTGTGCGAGACGTGTCATCATCTGATCCACGACAACGGCTGGGGTATTCGCATCGAAGGGATCGGCGTACGCGCGAAGGTCTGGTTCTTGCCGCCACCGTCGACCGACCCGAATCGAACACCGCGCCTCGGCGGACGAGCACGCACGGAACTCGTGGCCTGACGGTCCGGTCGCACGCGCTGATGCCACCGCCGGGGTCGTTGAGCGAGGGCGTGCCGGGGGCCCCGCCGGGGTCGTTGAGCGAGGACGCCGAAGGCGACCGAGACGAAACGCGGTGTCCTCACGAGAGCACCGCGTTTCGTCTCGCTCCGGCTGCGTCGGCGCTCGCTCAACGACCCCAGGAGGTCAGCAGCGGCACTCGCCGTCGGGGCAGTGCACGCAGGCGTGACCGCTCGGCGACGGCGGCACGTCGAGTGCGGGGTTCTTGTCGAAGAACCCGGTCGGCTTGAGCGTGAAGCCGGTGTAGTCCACGGGCATGATCGGCCAGTCCTCGGTGCGCGGGAAGTGCGTCAGGCCGAAGCTGTGCCAGAGCACGATGTCCTCACCGTCGATCCCGCGGTCCGCCTTCTGGAACTCCGGCAGGCCCGGGGATCCGACGCTCTGGTTCACGAAGTCCCCGGCGGGGTAGCGCTCGCCCTCCGCGTAGCGGGTGACCCACAGGTGCTCGGTCGCGAAGGCCGCCCGCCTGCTGATCGACGAGCCGTCGGCGGCGGCGAGCGTCGGCTGACCCTCGGGGAACAGCGTGTAGGCGACGGGCTCGCCCACGACGTTGCGCTTCTCGGTGTTGACGACCTCCCACACCCGGCCCAGCGAGCCGTCCGCGCGGCGCCGGGCCTCCGACTCGGTGCCCAGCACCCGACGGGACCGGGCGAACGCGTTGCCGTGCGGGTTGCCCTCGCCCTGCGGCACCCGCTTCAGATCGAGCTCGTGAACGGCGTTGCGCTCGCCGTCGACGGCCATGTCGAGCCGCGCGCAGAAGAGGTGCTGGTGATAGGGCGCCGCAAGCCCCGGAGCGATCTGCGAGGCGTAGGGGTAGCCCTCGCCGGGGTAGCGCGCGGTGAACACGATGCCCGTCGCCTTGGCCTCGAACTGGATCGTGCCGTCCAGGGAGAAGTACCAGTAGAAGCCGTAGTCGTAGTTGCCGACGGTGGTGAAGAAGCTCACCACGAGCCGGCGCTGGCGGCGCGACGAGCGGTGCTGCGCCCACTCGTCGGTGTGCTTCCAGAGAAGTCCGAAGTCCTCCTCGTGGATGCAGATGCCCTGCGGGATCTCCCGGGGATTGCCGAAGTCGTCCGCGACCACGGGGGAGAGGTAGGTGATCTCACCGAGGCAGTCGCAGCCGAGCTCGAGCGAGTTCGCGTCGCGGCCGACGAGGTACTCGCCGGTGTCGAAGTAGTTCTGCCAGGAGCGGTACGGAGCGGGATCCCCGTAGGGCACGACCATCTCCGCGATCGAGGCGCGCTCGACGATGGAGCGACGGGTGCCGTGGTCGTCGAACCCGATCTGGCCGAGCACGAGCCCCTCCCGCGCATCGAAGCCGACGTGCAGGTCCCACTTCTGCCAGCGCAGCACGTTGCCGTCGAGGGTGAAGCTCGGGCCCTCCGGCTGGGTGATGTGCAGGGGCTTCAGATCGGTGCGGAGGGGACCGGTGATCTCCGGATCCTCGAAGTTGTCGTTCGCCATCGGGATCGCCGCCGGACCGTCGTCGATGATCCGCACGACTTTCCGCTCGATCATGTCGACGAAGGCGACCAGCTGATCCACCGGGTGGCCCCAGGCGTAGTCGTGCTCGTCCCGCTGCACGAAGGCGAGGCCGCGCAGCAGGCGCCTGCCCTCCTCGCCGTCGTAGTCGAAGATGCCCGCGCTCAGCGGAGCCACTCGCACCTCATCCGGGGTGAGTCCGCGGGAGGCGAGCGCGGACCGCCAGCCCTCGTCGGCCTTGAGGATCCCCTCGATCGCGTCGAACTCCTCGAACAGCACGGGGGCCTGACCGCTCAGGGCGGGGTCGACGTCGACCGCCGAGATCGTGGTGCCGGCGCGGAGGTCGATCAGCACGTCGGTGGTCGCGCCGGTCGCGGTGTCGAGCAGGATGGCCCTGGCCTCGCGCGGCACCGGCCCGCCGGAGCGGAGCACGGACTTCGCCGGCTCGCGGAGCGAGAGGTACGCGACGCGCACGCTCTCGCCGAGGCGGCCCTCGGCGACGAGGTGGTCGCGCGCGGCGGTGATCTCGGTGGCACTCAGCGGATCCAGCGGGTGGGTGGCGACGCTCGTCGCGGTCTCGGGAATGGTCACGGTGTCTCCTTCTGGCGGACCGGGGTCACGGGATGCGGGTGGCGGGGCGGTTGTCGTGGGCCGCGAGCGCGTCGACCTCCGCGGCCGACTCGGCGGCGGGATCGTCGGGAGAGTATCCCGGGCGGCGCCGTTCGTACAGGTAGCCGACGAGGGCGAGCAGGGCGATCACGACGAGGGTGCTGATCGTGAAGCCCTCGAAGGTGAGGCGATCGACCCCCCACACGTCGTGGAAGTCGTAATCGACGCCGAAGAGGGCCTCCAGCGTGCCGGGGAAGACGGCGACCCAGGATCCCAGCACGACCCAGGCGTAGATGACGACCGTGCAGATCCACAGCCCCGCGGTGCCGCCCGGCACGCGGAACGGGCGCGGGACGTCGGGGTGCTTCCGGCGCAGCGCGATGACCGTGGGGAAGATCACCAGGTACGACAGCAACAGGGTGGAGATCGCCACCGTCAGCACGACCGTGAACGCGGCGGCGGCGCTGCCGCTGAGCAGCACGGTCGCGGCGATGCAGAAGACGGTGGCGACGATGCCGGAGAGCATGTTCATCCGCACCGGGGTGCCCAGGCGCGGCGAGAACCGGCCGAAGTAGCGGAAGAAGGCCCCGTCGGCGCCCGCCGCGGCCTGCACCCGGTCGGACGCGATCATCCAGGCGCTCGCCTGCGTGAGCACGACGAAGACGAAGACGATCGCCGCGAGCCACATGAGCGGGCCCGCCGCGGGGCCGTAGACCCGGAACACCTCCTTGAAGGCGTCCAGCAGGCCGGTGGCGCCCTGCACCTTGTCGGCGGGGAGCACGGCGAGGATGGCGAAGATCGGCACGAGGTAGCACAGGATCGAGATCAGGCCCGAGGAGGCCACCGCCTTGGGCACGTCCTTCTGCGGGTCGCGCATCTCCTCGGCGGCGCCGTTGGGGGCCTCGAAGCCGACGACCGCGAACAGGATCACGGGAGTCACGGCGAGGAAGCCGCCGAGGGTGGGAGAGAACTCGCCGGCCGCGTAGCCGTGCACGCCGTTCTGGAGGGCGTAGATCACCACCGTGACGACGAAGATCGCCAGGAGCGCCACCTTCGCGATACCACCGACGGCGACGATGATCTTGCCGTAGCGCAGTCCGATGATCGCGACGAGGATCGCGAGCCAGATGAACCCGATCTTGAAGACGTAGTCGCCGATGCTGCCCGAGGGCAGAGGAGAGATGTAGGCGTCCCAGGTGGCCGCCGAGATGAACACGAGCGAGCCGCCCATCCAGAGCGGGTTGGTGATCCAGTAGAACATCGTGGCGATCGAGGCGGCGAGCTTGCCGAAGGCCAGGCGGACCCAGACGAACGGGCCGCCCTCCTCATGGAAGGCGCTGCCGAGCTCGGAGACGACGAAGGCATAGGGGAGCAGGAACGTCACGCCGATCACCAGCGTCCAGGTGAACGCCTGCGCCCCGCCTCCCGCGGCGATCTGGGCGACCGTGTCGATCGAGATGATGGCTGCGATCGACAGGAAGATGATGTCGAGTCGGCCCAGCGTCTTGCGGAAGTTCTCGGTGCGTATGGCGGATGTGGCGATCTCAACGCTCATCAGGACTCCTCTGTCCGTCTCGTGCGGATCTGCGCGGCGCCGTGCAGGGCTGCGACGGTGCTCTTCGGGTGATGGAGCCAGTCAACCCCGCCCGGGTTCGATCGCGCCAATACACAGTAAAGCGGCGCTGCATCAATTGAAATGATGCAGCGCCGCCGATGCCCCCGGCTCAGAGCAGAGCGGGGGCGCCGAGGTCGTCCTCGTACGCGTGGTCCTTGGTCTCCGGGATGAGGATGAGCGCGATCAGCGTCAGCACCGCCATCGCCGAGAGGTAGATCCCGACGAGCACGGGGGAGCCGTCGGCCAGCTGCCAGAGCCACACCGCGATCAGCGGCGCGACGGCCGCGCCCAGGATCGAGGACACGTTGTAGGCGACGGCGGACCCCGTGTAGCGGACGTTGGTGGGGAACAGCTCGGGCAGCAGGGCGCCCATCGGGCCGAAGGTCGTGCCCATGAGCAGGAAGCCCAGGATGAGGAACGACTGCGTGAGGACCACCGCGAAGGGCTCGCCGGCATGCCGGCCGAGGAACAGCGGGAACGTGAAGCCGAACAGGATGATCGCGACCGTGGTCCAGATCAGGAGCTTCCGGCGGCCGATCCGGTCCGCCCAGGGGCCGGACAGCAGGGTGAAGATGCCGAAGAAGACCACGCCGACGATCTGCATCACCACGAAATCGGTGTAGCCGAAGCCCTGGCCCGGATAGAACTGCGCGGCGAACGCGGCCGCATCGAACGGGGCGCCCTTGGCTTCGGCCGCCTTCTGCGCGGCGGCCGAGGCGACCTCCACCGACGACGGCTTGGTGCCGAACGAGAGCGTGAAGTTCGTCATCAGGTAGAACAGCACGTAGGTGGCGAGCATCACGAACGTGCCCAGCACGAGGTGCTTCCCGTGGTGGCGGAACACCGTCGCCAGCGGGAGCTTGCGGATCGCGCCGGTGTCCTCGGCCTTCTTGAACGTCTGCGACTCGACGAGGCGGAGCCGCACCCACAGGCCGATCACGACCATGACCGCGGAGAACAGGAACGGCACCCGCCATCCCCAGCTCAGGAAGGCCTCGGACTTCTGCGTCGGGTCCGTGGCGTGCGGCAGGAGCGCGTTGATGATGAGGAACAGGCCGTTGGCGATGATGAACCCGAGCGGTGCGCCCAGCTGCGGGAACGAGCCGTACCAGGCGCGCTTGCCCTCGGGTGCGTTCTCGGTCGCGACCAGGGCCGCGCCCGACCACTCACCGCCGAGGGCGAACCCCTGCGCGAGCCGCAGGATGAGCAGCAGCAGCGCCGCCCACCAGTTGATCTGCTGGAAGGTCGGCAGCACCCCGATCAGGAACGTCGCGATGCCCATGGTCAGCAGCGAGGCGACGAGCGTGGCCTTGCGTCCGTACCGGTCGCCGAAGTGCCCGAACACCATGGCGCCGATCGGGCGGGCGATCATCGCAGCGCCGAAGACGCCGAACGACGCGAGCAGCGCCGTCGTGTCGTTCCCGGTCGGGAAGAACAGGATGGGGAAGACCAGGACCGCCGCGGTCGCGTACACGTAGAAGTCGTAGAACTCGATCGTGGTGCCGATGAGGCTGGCGAGGATCACCCTCGATCGGGGATTCGCGGGTGCGGTCGTCTCGGTGCTCATGCGGTCCTCCGGTCGGTGCGTCGGTCAGTGCCCGTCAGGCCCCCAACCGCACGACGAGCACGGGGGAGTCTACGCCCGGCGTTCAGCGGATCCACAGGCGGACACGCGCGCACGGCGGAGTGTGACGCCGCCGCCGGGATCCGGAAACGCGAGAACGCGGGATCCGACGGATCGGATCCCGCGTTCTCGCCGTCTCTGCGGAGGTCAGTGCGGCGTCACCAGATGGCGGCGATGCCCGCGTTCGCGGCGGTCAGGATGCCGACGAGCCAGAACATCGCCGGCGGGACGGCCTGGCCGCGCTTCTGGCGGGCCGAGCCGATGCCGATCAGGGCGCCGATGATCAGCAGGATCACGAGCTTGGTGCCGATCTTGGCGTAGTTCATGCTCACGCCTTCGGGGAGGCCCCAGGGCGCGGCGAGGGCGAGCCCGGCGACGCCGGCGATCGCGAGGCCGGTGTTCATCAGGCTGGTCATCTGCTTCTTGCCGCCGAAGGCCTGCACGGCCCAGGCGCCGAACAGCGTGGCGAAGCCGAGGAGATGGACGAACAGCACGATGTGGCGCAGGGTTTCCATGACCTCAGGCTAGGCCCGGGCGGGTTCCGGCGCCAGGAAGGTACACCTCTCCCACCGTCTCCAACTGCGAGTCGTCTCCCTGAGCACGACCGATAGACCGTGCTCAGGGAGACGACTCAGGAGTCGCGGCGGTCAGCCGCGCAGGGAGCGGATGACCTGGGCCGTGCGCAGCGCGGCGTCGGCCGCCTCGGCGCCCTTGTCCTCCTTGGAGTCCGGAAGGCCCGCGCGATCGAGTCCCTGCTGCTCGTCGTCCAGGGTGAGCACGCCGAAGCCGACGGGCTTGCCGGCGTCGAGGGCGACCCGCGTGAGACCGTCGGTCGTGGCGGCCGAGACGTACTCGAAGTGCGGAGTCCCGCCCCGGATGATCACTCCGAGTGCGACCACGGCATCGGCGCCGCCGGCGAACGCCGCCTGCGCGGCGACCGCGAGTTCGAACGAGCCGGGCACACGCACCAGGCGGTGGTTCGCCCCGGTCTCCTCGAGCACGCGCTGCGCGCCCGCGATGAGACCGTTCGTGATCGTCTCGTGCCAGGTGCCGGCGACGATCACGACGTTCAGGCCGCTCGCGTCGAATCCGCCGGTCTCGGGTGCTCCTGCGCCGCTCATGCGCGGTCCTCTCCGTTGTCCGTACCGTTCGCGGCCAGGGCGGCGGCGAGTTCGGACTCGCCGATGATGTGACCCATGCGGTCGCGCTTGGTCTCGAGGTACTGGTGGTTGTTGGGGCCGACGCCGACGATCAGCGGAACCTGCTCGATCACATCCAGGCCGAGGTCGCGCAGTTGCGCCACCTTGTCGGTGTTGTTCGTGAGCAGGCGCACCTTCCTGACGCCCAGATCGGTCAGGATCCCGGCCGCCGCCGCGTAGTCGCGGGCATCCGCGGGCAGGCCCAGCGCGAGGTTCGCATCGACCGTGTCGAGACCCTCCTCCTGCAGGGCGTAGGCGCGCAGCTTGTTGATGAGACCGATGCCGCGTCCCTCGTGGCCCCGCATGTAGATGACGATGCCGCCGTCCTGCTCGATGGCGTCGAGGGCCGCTTCGAGCTGAGGACCGCACTCGCACTTGAGGGATCCGAACGCCTCGCCGGTCAGGCACTCGGAGTGCACCCGCACGAGGGCCGTCTCCGTGGGCTCGCCCGAGACGACCGCGATGTGGTCGGTGCCGGTGATGCGGTCCTTGTACGCGAGGAAGCGGAACACGCCGTGCGTGGTCGGCACGGTCGCGTCGGCGCGCAGGCTCACCCTGCGGCGGGTGTTGCTCGCGACGCAGTCGGCCTCGTCGCGCGGATCGACCTCGTTGAGATGCGCGACGAGCTGCTCGATCGTGATCACCGGGATCCCGTCGCGCTCGCCGAGCTCCAGCAGTCCGGGCAGGC
Source organism: Microbacterium sp. MMO-35 (assembly GCF_037147555.1). Classification (NCBI taxonomy): domain Bacteria; kingdom Bacillati; phylum Actinomycetota; class Actinomycetes; order Micrococcales; family Microbacteriaceae; genus Microbacterium; species Microbacterium sp. MMO-35. The sequence goes on along the minus strand of NZ_JBBCVH010000008.1, from coordinate 66,558 downwards.
GCATCATGCTGCCGTCCTCGGCGACGACCTCGGCGATCGCGCCGACCGGGCGCAGGCCCGCGAGACGCATGAGCTCGACGGCCGCCTCGGTGTGCCCGCCGCGCTGACGCACACCGCCGTCGACCGCACGCAGCGGCAGCACATGGCCCGGGCGGATGAGGTCGGACGGGGTGGAGGAGGCATCGGCCAGCACGTTCAGCGTGCGGGCGCGGTCGGCCGCGCTGATGCCCGTGGTGACGCCGGAGGCGGCGTCGACGCTGATCGTGTACGCCGTGCCGCGGGCGTCCTCGTTCGCCTCGACCATGGGCGGGAGGTTCAGCGCGTCGACGATGTCCGCGGGCATGGGCGCGCACAGGTACCCGGAGGTCCAGCGCACGGTCCAGGCGATCCATTCGGGAGTCGCGAGCTCGGCGGAGAGGATGACGTCCCCCTCGTTCTCGCGGTTCTCGTCGTCCGCGACCAGCACGGGGCGGCCGGCGCGGAGCGACTCCAGCGCCTCTTCGATGGTGGAAAGGCTCATCGCGAGCCTCCTTCCGTGATGGCGGCGCGGTCGGCGCCGGGGCCTGCGGCCGTGTCTTCGGGAACGCCGGCGGCACGGAAGGCGAGCAGACGCTCGACGTGCCGGGCGAGGATGTCGGTCTCGAGGTTCACGCGGTCGCCGGCGACGCGGGATCCGAGCGTGGTCGCGGCGAGCGTCTCGGGGATCAGGGAGACCTCGAACCAGTCCGCCCCTTTCGCACCCGTCTGCGCGCCGGGCGCGGGGGGCGCGCTCACGCTGCTCACGGTGAGCGACGTGCCGTCGACCGAGATGGATCCCTTGTCGACGACCAGGGGGGCGAGGTCGTGCGGCAGGGAGATCCGCAGGACGCTCCACTGCGCTCCCGGGCGTACCTCGAGCACCTCGCCGACACCGTCGACGTGGCCCTGCACGATGTGGCCGCCCAGGCGCGCGCCGACCGGCATCGCCTTCTCGATGTTCACGCGTGTGCCCACGGTCGCGCCGCCGATCGCGGCGACGTCGAGCGTCTGCTTCATGACGTCGGTGTCGAACGTGTCGGCGGTGGATCCGACCACGGTCAGGCACACGCCGCTCACGGCGATCGACTCGCCGTGCACCGCGTCGGACGCGGCCTTCGGCGCACGCACGGTCAGCCGCCAACCGTCGCCCGCGGGCGCGATCGCGGTGATCTCGCCGATCTCCTCGATGATTCCGGTGAACATCAGGCAGCTCCTTCGTTCCGGGAGATGTACTCGTCTGCGGGGAGGGTCGACCCGGCCGTGTCCTCCGCGGCGCCGGCCGGACGGGCGACCGCCAGCAGATCCGCCCCGAGCGGCAGCCACCGGTCGACGATCAGGCGCCGGGCCTCATCGATCGTGGTCACGCCGATGTCGCCGAGTGCGAGCTTCGGACCGCCGAGCAGCACAGGGGCCACATACGCCAGGACCTCGTCGGCGAGGCCGGCCGCGAGGAACGCGCTGGCGAGCGTGGGACCGCCCTCGATGAACACGCGCTGGATCCCGCGATCCCGGAGGTCCGCGAGGACGCCGTCGAGGTCGTGGCCGGGGTAGAAGAGCGGCGCCTGCGGATGCCGTCGCACGGCGGCGTCCGACGGGGTCTCCCGTGCGCCGATCACCACGGGTACCGGCTGGTGGGGATGCAGTGCGGCGCCGTCGCGCGCGGTGAGCGCGGGGTCGTCCGCGAGCACCGTCCCCGTGCCGACCACGATCGCGTCCGCGGCGGCACGACGGCGGTGCACGTCGGCCCGCGCCTCGGGACCGGTGATCCACTGACTGGATCCGTCTGCGGCGGCGGCGCGGCCGTCCAGGCTCTGCGCCCACTTCACGGTGACGTGCGGTCGGCCCAGCCGCTGCACCGTCAGCCAGTCGTCGATCAGGGCGTGCGCGGACGCGGCCTGCTCGCCGGCCACGACGTCGATCCCCGCGGCGCGCATCCGCTCCGCGCCTCCGCCGGAGACCGCCCCGGGGTCGTCCAGCGCGTAGCGCACGCGTGCCACGCCGGCGTCGATGAGCGCCTGCGCGCAGGGGCCGGTGCGCCCGGTGTGGTTGCACGGCTCGAGCGTGACCACGGCGGTCGCGCCGCGCAACTGGTCCGGGGTGAGCTTCGAGAGCGCGTCGACCTCGGCGTGCGGGGTTCCCGCGCCGCGGTGCCAGCCCTCGGCGAGCACGTCGCCCGCGGGGGAGAGGATGACGGCGCCGACCTGGGGGTTCAGCCCCCGGGGCCCGCGGCGGGCGATCTCGAGCGCATGGGTCATCGCCGCCCGCTCCGCCGCTGTCGCCGTCATGTCGCCTTCTTCGTCCTGGTCCAGATGCCGGGGGCGGGCGCACGACGATCGTGCGTGCTGCCTCTCATCCGGACTCGCAAGCCTTCGCTCGCATCACCGTCGGTCCCGGAATTCCACCGGATCGGCCTCGGATCCGTGTCGGATCCTCGGTTCGCGGACTGTCACCGCCGGTTCGGATTCTCACCGACCCCGGAGCACGTTGTGTTGCTCTCAGCTTAGTCAACGCGCGGATGCCGGTTTCATTCCGATGGATGCGTCTGTGACTGCTCATGTCGGGCCGAGGTCACTTGAGCAGCCGGGACAGCCGGCGGTCGGCCAGCACTTTGCCGCCGGTCTGACACGTCGGGCAGTACTCCAGGGAGCGGTCGGCGAAGAACACGCTGCGCACGGTGTCGCCGCAGACCGGGCAGGGCTCACCGCGGCGGGCGTGCACCTGCATGCCGCGCCGCTTCGCGTCCTTCAGGTCGGCGGGGGGCTTGCCGCTCGCGGCCGCCACCGCTTCGCGCAAGGTGGTCTGCATCGCGTCGTACAGCCGGGTCACGTCGTCCTCGTCGAGTCCGCCGGCGGGCGCGTAGGGCGACATCCGGGCCGCGTGCAGGATCTCGTCCGAGTAGGCGTTGCCGATCCCGCCGATGACGGCCTGGTCGCGCAGCAGCCCCTTGATCTGCGTGCGCCGTCCCGTGAGCAGCGCCGCGAACGCCCCCCGGGTGAACGCGGGGTCGAGGGGATCGGGTCCGAGCCGGGCGATTCCCGGCACGTCGTCGGGATCGCGGACGACGTACACCGCCAGCGACTTCTTGGTGCCGGCCTCGGTGAGGTCGAATCCGCTGCCGTCGTCGAACGCGATCCGCAGGGCGATCGGCGACTTGCCCGGCCGGATCAGCGTCGTGGGAAGCGCGTCGTACCAGCGCAGCCATCCGGCCTTCGCGAGGTGGAACACGAGGTGCAGGCGCGGCTCGGCTTCGCTCCGCAGCGTCAGATCCAGGAACTTCCCGCGCCTCGTCGCGCCGCGGATCGTGGATCCGGGCAGCGCGGTGACCGGCGGGTCGTAGGTCTTGAGCGCCGAGATGGCCGATACCGACGCGCGCGTGATCGTCAGGCCGACCGCGCGCTCGCCGAGGAAGTCGACCAGCCCCTGCACCTCAGGCATCTCCGGCATGGGTTCATCCTGCCACCCGTGCCCGACATCGGGACAGGGCCGCCGGACTCGGGCCGCCGGACTCGCGCCGCCGCCGGACTCGGGCCGCCGGACTCGCGCCGCCGGACTCGGGCCGCCGCCGAGGCGCGCGGGCCGCGATCGGCGTCGAGGAGGGGAATCAGCCGAGGTCGATCGGCCAGGCGACCGGGGCGCGGTCGTCCGTGCGCAGGAGCCCCGCGAGCCATCCGTCGTCCCGCCCACGCGGGCTGGTGAGGAATCGGCGCTGCGTGCCCTCGAACCGGAAGCCGAGCCCGCGGGCGCTCCGAGCCGACGGGACGTTGCCCACCACGGCCCGCCAGGTGAGACGCGCGAGCCCGAGCTCGGCGAAGCCCCACTCGATCACGGCGCGGGCGGCCTCCGTGATGTAGCCGTTCCCCCGGGCCGGCGCGGCGACCCAGTAACCGACTTCGGCGTCGCCGCCCGTCGGGTGATCGGTGATGTGGTGCAGCCCGATCGCGCCGACGAGGAGCTCGTCCGCGTACATCGCCCACACGGTCTGGGATCCGTCCGCCCACCACTCGCCGATGAGCCGGACGAAGTCCGCGGCGTCCGTGCGGGCGTAGGGACTCGGGACGGTCGTCCAGCGGGGGATCGCCGGATCTTGGCACGCCTCGGTGATCGCGTCGACGTCGGCGGACGTCGGGGCGCGCAGGATCAGACGGGGCGTGCGCAGCTCGACCGGTTCCATCGTCTCAGCCTAGGGCGACGGTCTCCGCCTAGGGCGACGGTCTCAGCCTAGGGCGACGGCGGCGGGCTGCCCACCGCGCCGGCTCTCCACGGGGTGGCTCTGCCGCCGGCTCCCATACACAACGCAGGAGAAGAAGGGTCCAAATCCCAGATGAGCCCGGGCAACGGCTTGTTCTCCTGCGTTGTGTTCGCGCGGGAACCTGACTACGACTTCCTGCACAGGGCATGCAACGGAGCATCCGTGCACCGATCACGCGGAGGCGCCTCCGAGGCGGTGCGCGCGCGGGAACGATCGCCGTATGGCTGTCGTCGACGCGTTCGGGATTCCGCTGGATCGCTCCGTCTCCTTCCAGGAGCTCAGGGGAGCGGGGGTGACGCGTGCCCAGATCCGGGATGCGGTGCGCGAGGGCTGGCTGAGGCATGCGCGTCGCGACGTGTACCTCTCGGCGGGCGTGCCGGAATCGGTGTTCCGCGCACAGCGGGTCGGCGGGCGGCTCGATTGCGTCTCCGCCCTCGAGCTGATGGGCGTGTACGTGCACAAGAGATTCCGCCTGCACGTCCAGGTGGACCCGCGGCATGCCCGGCTCCGCTCGCCCGTGTCACGTGCGAAGAGGCTGGGCAGCGACAGTGCGAGCGCTGTCGTTCATTGGCGCGACGTGCGCGGCGACGCGCACACGGTCGATCCCGTCAGCGCGATCGTGCAGTCCTTCGGCTGCCAGGAGCCGCGGCACGTCGTCGCATCCATCGACAGCGCCTTGCACCTCGGGATCATCGACCAGGACGACCTCGACGAGATCTTCGCACGCGTCCCTCGCCGCTTCCGACGTCTTCGACGCCTCGTGGACGGGCGTGCGGAATCCGGCCCGGAGACACTGGCGCGCCTGCTGGTGCGGCAGTTCGGCCGGTCCGTCGAGGTGCAGAAGACGATCGCGGGAGTCGGGCGGGTGGATCTGGTCGTCGATGGCTGGATCGTGATCGAATGCGACAGCCGCGCGCATCACTCCGGGTGGACCCAGCAGGAGCAGGACCGATTTCGCGACCTCGCACTCGCTGCGCGCGGGTATGTCAGCATTCGTCCCACCGCCAACATGATCCTCACCACACCGCGTGTGCTCACAGATGCCGTCCGGGCTCTTCTGGCCCTTCGCCGCTGAGGCGGAGAGACAGAACGCAGGAGAAACGGCACCGAAAGGGCCGGGGACGCCCGAGGGGAGCGGATTCTCCTGCGTTGTGTCGGTGCGCGGGGTGCAACCCGCGGGAGCGGGCACCACGACGTCGGACCGCCATGGCTCTCGGGTCGCGACCCGCGCCGCCGTCACCCGCGCCGCGTCGCGACTCGCGCCGCGGCGGACCCGCGCCGCGTCGGGCCCGCGTCGTCGACCCAGACCCGCGCCGCGTCGGCCCCGCGCCGCCGTCGCGACCCGCCGCGTCGGACCCGCGCCGCGTCGGCCCCGCGTCGTCGACTCAGACCGGCGGCGCCGCGTGTCAGACCCGGCGGAGCAGGCCGACCCGGTCGTACACGTCGGCGAGGGTCTTGTCGGCGACCTCGTCGGCACGGGCGGCGTTGGCCGCCAGGATCCGATCCAGTTCGGCGGGATCGGCGAGCAGCTCGTTCGCGCGCTCACGAACCGGGCCGAACTCGTCCACCACGACCTCGGCGAGACCCTTCTTGAAGTCGCCGTAGCCGCGGCCCGCGTACTCGTCCTCGATCGCCGGGATCTGGCGGCCCGTGAGCGCGGCGTAGATCGTCAGCAGGTTCGAGACGCCGGGCTTGTTCTCGCGGTCGTACCGGACGGATCCCTCGTTGTCGGTCACGGCGCGCATGATCTTCTTCGCCGACTTCGCCGGGTCGTCCAGCAGCCACAGCACGCCGGCATCCGTCTCGGCCGACTTCGACATCTTGGAGGTCGGGTTCTGCAGGTCGTAGATCCGCGCGGTGTCCTTCTGGATCACCGGGATCGGCACGACGAACGCCTCGCCGAAGCGCGAGTTGAATCGCTCCGCGAGATCGCGGGTCAGCTCGACGTGCTGCTTCTGGTCGTCGCCGACCGGCACGACGTCGGTCTGGTAGAGCAGGATGTCGGCCGCCATCAGCACCGGGTAGGTGAACAGCCCGACCGACGTCGCGTCCGCGCCGAAGCGCGAGGACTTGTCCTTGAACTGGGTCATCCGGCCGGCCTCGCCGAAGCCCGTGATCGTGCTGAGGATCCAGGCGAGCTCGGCGTGCGCGCGCACGTGCGACTGCACGTACAGCGTCGACTGGGAGGGCTCGATGCCCGCGGCGATGTACTGCGCCGCGGTGCGACGGGTCTTCTCGCGCAGCTCGGCCGGGTCCTGGGGAACGGTGATGGCGTGCAGGTCGACCACGGAGAAGAACGCGTCGTAGGAGTTCTGCAGGTCCCGCCACTGCAGCAGCGCTCCGATGTAGTTGCCGGCCTGGAGGGAGTCGGCGGAGGGCTGCATTCCGGAGTAGAGGCGGGGTTTCGTCACGCGTCAATCCTACGGGGGCGGAGCACCGCCCCCGACGCGGGCAGCCGGCGGGACCCGATCAGAACGTGTAGTCGACGATCACCGGGGTGTGGTCGCTCCAGCGCTCGGCATAGGTCGCGGCGCGGGCGACGCGGTAGTTCGTGGCCCGCTCGGCGAGCGGGGCCGTGGCGAGGTGGTAGTCGATCCGCCAGCCCGAGTCGTTGTCGAACGCCTGGCCGCGCATGGTCCACCAGGTGTAGGGGCCGGCGACCTCCCCGGCCGCCGCGCGTCCGACGTCGACCCACCCGAGGCCGGTGCCGTCGCCCTCCGCCGCATAGGGGCGCGTGTCGCTGAGCTGGCCGACCATGCCCCGGCCGATGCCCTCCTGGCCGACGACGGGTTCGCCGGCGGCGCCGAGGAACCGATCGAAGTAGGCGCGCTCCCGCGCCAGGAAGCCGGACTTCTTGACGTTGCCCTTCCAGTTCAGGATGTCGAGCGGGCGATGGCCGACGTTGAGATCGCCGGTGACCAGCGCCATCGCGCCGTCGGCGCCGAGCTCGCGCATCCGGAGGGTCATCGCATCGAGGAACTTCCACTTCTCGTCCTGCTTGGGCGTGTCGGCCTCGCCGCTGTGCACGTAGGCGCTGACGACCGTGAGCGGAGTGCCGCCGAGGGAGAAGTCGGCCTCGAGCCAGCGGCCCTTCGAGTCGAAGTCATCGGGGCCGAGTGCGGTGCGGGACGCGACCGCGGGCTCACGGCTCAGCACGGCGACGCCCGCGCGCCCCTTCGCGGTCGCCTCATCGTGCAGGATCGACCAGCCGGGGAACGCCTCCTCGAGGTGGGCGTCCTGCGCGCGCACCTCTTGAAGGGTGAGGACGTCGACTCCGGCATCGTCGAGCCAGCCGTGCATCCCGTTGCGGACCGCGGCGCGGATCCCGTTGACGTTGACCGTGGCGATACGCAGGTGAGGCATGGATCCAGCCTAACGAGCGTCTCCGACATCGGTTTCCGGGCCCGGCGCGGCCAGAGCGCGCAGCCGCCGCGCGATCGGGGTCTCCGCGCTCGCGGCGCGTTCGGCCTCGACCTCGGCACGACGGCGGGCGGCGATCGCCAGGTCGTCCTCGGCGTCCTGCAGCGCGCGGGCGGCGCGCCGCCGCCGGTACCAGGGCGTGGCGCCCAGCACCGCGGTCGCCTCGCGCACGCGGATCGCCGCGTCGGCCTGAGCCTCCGCCAGCTCCCCGAGCCGACGCGCGAACTCGTCCTCCGGCACCAGCGCCTGATCCCGGTCCGATGCGGTCACCGCGATCCAGGCGGCGGCGACGAGGATCACGATCGCGACGAGGCGGAACCACAGCAGGAAGCCGATGATGACGGAGAACGTGGCCAGCAGCGGGTTCGTGGGGGAGTAGAGGAAGAGCAGCCCGGCGCCGACCTGGAGGATCGCGAGAGCCGCGCCGCCCAGGAGCGCCCCGGGCCAGATCGTGCGCCAGGGCAGTCTCGTGCCGGTGAGGAAGCGCACCAGCATGGCGAGCGCCGCGGCGTTGACGCCGAAGGAGAAGAGCAGCGACCCGGCCTGACTGAGCACGTTGACCCACATCGACGCGTCCTGGGCGCCGACCAGCCGCAGGATGCGTCGCAGCGCGCCGGTGCCGATCGCGCCGAGCGCGGCGGCGAGGATCTGCGCCAGACCGAACAGCAGCGCCGCGACCAGGTCCCGCGCCTTGAGCAGCAGGTAGTTGCGCCGGTCGAACGGCAGTCCGAAGATGTCGCGCACCGCCCGGCGGGCGAAGGTGACGAATCCGATCGCTGTCCACAGTGCGACGAGCAGGGCCACCGCACCGGTCGCGAGCAGCACGCTGGCGTTCTTGGTGGCGATGTCGGCCACGGCCTCGGGAGTGGCGAGACCGTGCTCGCTGATGAGGTGGGGGATCGCGCCGTTGATCAGGTCGATCATGTGCGCGATGGCCGCGTCGCTGGCACCCAGCCAGAGCCCCACGATCGCGAAGGCCGTGTAGAGGACAGCGAACACGGTGAACAGCGACTGATAGCTCAGACTGGCGGCCAGCAGGAAGCCGTTGTTCTGCAGGAAATGCCGCCACACCCGGATGGGGAAGGCGCGCATCGTGCGCCGGGTGATCGCGGCGGCGCGCCCGATCGGCGCCTCGAGGCGCGCACGCAGATCGGGCCCGGAATCCACCACGCTCTCACCCTAGCGATTGCGTTCGGCGGGCGATGTCCGTCTCGGACGGACGGGATCCGGCGCGTGCATCCTGCGCCGGGAGCGGATCCCCGCGCCGACACGACGACGGCCGCCTCGCGGATGCGGGGCGGCCGTCGTCGACGAGGAGCGGATCAGGGGCGACCCCGCAGGATCGCCTGCTTGACCTCGGCGATCGCCTTCGTGACCTCGATGCCGCGGGGGCACGCCTCGGTGCAGTTGAAGGTCGTGCGGCAGCGCCACACGCCCTCCTTGTCGTTGAGGATGTCCAGGCGCACGTCGGCGCCGTCGTCGCGCGAGTCGAAGATGAAGCGGTGCGCGTTCACGATCGCGGCGGGGCCGAAGTACTGGCCGTCGGTCCAGAACACGGGGCAGGACGAGGTGCACGCGGCGCACAGGATGCACTTGGTGGTGTCGTCGAAGACCGCGCGGTCGGCGATCGACTGCACGCGCTCCTTGCCCTTCTCCGGCTCGCTCTTGGCGAGCAGGAACGGCTTGACCTCGCGGTAGGCCGCGAAGAACGGATCCATGTCGACGACGAGGTCCTTCTCCAGCGGCAGGCCCTTGATCGCCTCGACGTAGATCGGCTTGGAGATGTCCAGGTCCTTGATCAGCGTCTTGCAGGCGAGGCGGTTGCGACCGTTGATGCGCATCGCGTCGGATCCGCAGATCCCGTGCGCGCAGGAGCGCCGGAAGGTGAGGGATCCGTCGACCTCCCACTTGATCTTGTGCAGGGCGTCGAGCACGCGGTCCGTGGAGTAGAGCTCCACGTCGTAGTCGACCCAGTGCGGCTCGCTGTCGACCTCGGGGTCGAAGCGGCGGATGTTGAACGTGACCAGGAACGACTGCACGCCGGTGTCCTCGACGACGGACTCGGCGACGACTTCCTCCACGACCTGAGCGGACATCAGTACTTCCTCTCCATCGGCGGGTAGTTCAACTCGCCCTGCTCGTTCTTGGTGAACACGACGGGCTTCCAGTCCAGCTTGATGTGGTCGCCGGCATCGGACGAGTGCGGGTCGCCCACGAGGTACGCCATCGTGTGCTTCATGTACTTCTCGTCGTCGCGCTTCGGGAAGTCGTCGCGCATGTGGCCGCCGCGGCTCTCCTCGCGGTTCTGCGCGGCGTAGACGACGACCTCGGCGATGTCGAGCAGGAAGCCCAGCTCGACGGCCTCGAGCAGGTCGGTGTTGAACCGGCTGCCCTTGTCGTCGACGTGCACGTTCTTGTAGCGCTCGCGCAGCTCCTCGATGACGCCGAGCACGTGCTGGAGGGAGTCGTGCGTGCGGAACACCTGCGCGCCCCTGTCCATCTCCTCCTGCAGCTTCTTGCGGAGGACGGCGATGCGCTCGGTGCCGGTGTTGTTGCGCAGGCCCTCGAGCATCTCCTTGACCGCGGTCTCCGGCGCCTCGGGGAGGGGCAGGAACTCGGCGGTCTTGACGTACTCGACCGCGTTGCGGCCCGAGCGCTTGCCGAACACGTTGATGTCCAGCAGCGAGTTGGTGCCGAGGCGGTTGGCGCCGTGCACCGAGACGCACGCGCACTCGCCCGCCGCGTACAGGCCGGGAACGATCGTGTCGTTGTCGGCGAGCACCTCGCCGCTGTTGTTGGTGGGGATGCCGCCCATCGCGTAGTGCGCGGTCGGCATCACGGGGACCGGCTCGACGACCGGGTCGACGCCCAGGTAGGTGCGCGCGAACTCGGTGATGTCGGGCAGCTTGGTCTCCAGCACCTCGGCGCCGAGGTGCGTGCAGTCCAGCAGCACGTAGTCCTTGTGCGGGCCGGCGCCGCGGCCCTCCGCGACCTCCTGCACCATGCATCGCGCGACGATGTCGCGGGGCGCGAGGTCCTTGATGGTGGGGGCGTAGCGCTCCATGAACCGCTCGCCCGAGGCGTTGCGCAGGATCGCTCCCTCGCCGCGGGCGCCTTCGGTGAGGAGGATGCCGAGGCCGGCGAGGCCGGTCGGGTGGAACTGGAAGAACTCGAGGTCCTCCAGGGGCAGGCCCTTGCGCCACACGATGCCGACGCCGTCGCCCGTGAGGGTGTGCGCGTTCGAGGTGGTCTTGAAGACCTTGCCGAAGCCGCCGGTCGCGAAGATCACGGCCTTGGCGTGGAACACGTGCAGCTCGCCGGTGGCCAGCTCGTAGGCCACCACGCCGGCGATCCCGGTCTTGCCCTCGTCGTTCTTCACGGTGATGAGGTCGAGCACGTAGAACTCGTTGAAGAAGTTGATGCCGAGCTTCACGCAGTTCTGGAACAGCGTCTGCAGGATCATGTGCCCGGTGCGGTCGGCGGCGTAGCAGGCGCGGCGGACCGGGGTCTTGCCGTGCTCGGCCGTGTGGCCGCCGAAACGGCGCTGGTCGATCTTGCCCTCGGGCGTGCGGTTGAACGGCAGGCCCATGTTCTCGAGGTCGATGACCGCGTCGATGGCCTCCTTGGCCAGGATCTCCGCGGCGTCCTGGTCGACGAGGTAGTCACCGCCCTTGACGGTGTCGAAGGTGTGCCACTCCCAGCTGTCCTCCTCGACGTTCGCGAGCGCCGCGGCCATGCCGCCCTGCGCCGCGCCGGTGTGGGAGCGCGTCGGGTAGAGCTTGGAGATCACGGCGGTCTTCGCGCCGGGACCCGCCTCGATGGCCGCGCGCATGCCGGCGCCGCCGGCGCCGACGATCACGATGTCGAACTGGTGGTGGTGCACGCCGTTCTTGACGACGGAATCCTGGGTCTCGGTAGTCACTGGAATCTGCCCTAACTCTCTCTATGATCTCGCCGCTGTCGCCGGAGGCCGATCGCCGCTCGTCCCGGAGGTGTGATCCCGGGGCCGATGGAGCCCGATCTCACCGCCGGTGCCGGAGGGTGGTCGTCTCTGCCACTGATCGTCCGGATCCGCCGGCTACTTGCCCAGCGCCTTGCAGGTGTCCCACATGGCGCCGCTCTCGAACACGCCGTTGCACGGGTCGAAGGTGAACACCACGAGGGTGCCGAGGAGGATCAGCAGCGCGGTGGCGAGTCCCAGCACGACGAGCAGCGTCTTGCGGACGCCGGCGTGGCCGACGTAGTCGTTGACGACCGTGCGCATGCCGTTCGCACCGTGGATGAGGGCCAGCCACAGCATCAGCACGTCCCACCACTGCCAGAACGGGGTGGCGTACTTGCCGGAGACGAAGGCGAAGTCGAGGGCGTGGATGCCCTCGCCCAGCATGAGGTTCACGAAGAGGTGGCCGAAGATCAGCACGACGAGCACGACGCCCGACACGCGCATGTAGATCCAGCCCCACTTCTCCAGGTTCACGCCCTTGTTGCGGCGCGGCTCGGCGAGGTGCTGCGTGGTGAAGACGTCGGTGGCCATCAGTGCCCGCCTCCCACGTTCGAGAACACGTTGATCAGGTGGCGCGGCGCGAAGCCGAGCATGAGCACGGCCCACACCCCGATCACGCACCAGAACATCTGCCGCTGGTAGCGCGCGCCCTTCGACCACACGTCGACGAGGATGATCCGCAGTCCGTTCATCGCGTGGAACACGATCGCCGCGACGAGGACCGTCTCGCCGAGGCCCATGATCGGGTTCTTGTACGTGCCGAGGACGGCGTTGTACGCCTCCGGCGAGACCCGGATGAGCGACGTGTCGAGCACGTGCACCAGGAGGAAGAAGAAGATGGCGATACCGGTGATGCGATGCAGAACCCACGACCACATGCCTTCGCGACCCCGGTAGAGGGTGCCGCGCGGTGTCTTGGACGTGGTTTCCGCAGTCGAAGGTGTCAAGCGCGTGCTCGCGGACACAGTCGTCCTCCCTGATCTAAGCGGCGGATCGAGGCGCGCAGGCGTCCGATCCCCCTCATCCTATTCCTGTCAGCTCGCTGGGAGCGACGAAGGGCACCCTTAGCACGATGCGCATCGGCGATCGAGACCATGCGGATTCGCGATCGGCGGGACGCGTCCGCCACGGCCCGGCCCGCGGCGTCCGCCCGGCGCCGCTCGAGATGCGCCGGGGGCGGCACCGATAGCCTGAACGCATGCGCGAGCCGATCCCCGACTTCTACGCCGTCATCCCCGCCGGAGGCATCGGGAGCCGACTGTGGCCGCTGTCCCGCGCCGATGCGCCCAAGTTCCTGCACGATCTCACCGGATCCGGGCAGTCGCTGCTGCGCGACACCTGGGACCGGATCGAGCCGCTGACCGGGCCGGACCGGATCGCCGTGGTCACGGGGCGGGCGCATCGCGCCGCGGTCGAGGGGCAGCTTCCCGGGATACACGACGGGAACGTGTTCCTGGAGTCGGAGCCGCGCGAGTCGGCGGCCGCGATCGGGCTCGCCGCGGCGATCCTGCACCGGCGCGATCCGGACGTGATCATCGGCTCCTTCAGCGCCGACCACGTCATCCGCAGTACCCGCAAGTTCGAGTTCGCCGTGCGCGACGCCGTCGAGGTGGCCCGGCAGGGATACATCGTCACGATCGGGATCACGCCGACCGAGCCGGCCGTCGGGTTCGGGTACATCAAGCAGGGTGAGGAGCTCGAGGTGGACGGGGTGCGCGAGGCCTCCCTGGTCGAGCGCTTCGTGGAGAAGCCGGATCTCGCCACCGCGAAGACCTATTACGACGACCGCAGCTACCTCTGGAATGCGGGCATGTTCATCAGCCGGGCCGACGTGCTCCTGGCCGAGCTCGAGCGGCACCAGCCCGAGCTGCACGCGGGTCTGCTCGAGCTGGCCGAGGCCTGGGACGACCGGGAGCGCCGCGGTCCGGTCGTGGACCGGGTGTGGCCCGTGCTGCCGAAGATCGCGATCGACTACGCCGTCGCGGAGCCGGCGGCCGAGAGCGGGCGCCTCGCCGTGGTGCCGGGCCATTTCGACTGGGACGACGTGGGCGACTTCGCGTCGCTGACGAAGCTCATCCTGAACGGCCGCAAGAACGATCTCGCCGTGCTGGGCCCGTCTGCGCGCGTGCTCTCGGACGCCGCGAGCGGGATCCTGGTCAGCCAGACCTCGCGGGTGATCAGCCTGGTCGGCGTGCAGGACATCGTGGTCGTCGACACCCCGGACGCGCTCCTCGTGACGACGACCGAGCACGCGCAGCGGGTGAAGGGCGTCGTGGAGTCGCTCAAGCTCAACGGCCGCGACGACGTCCTCTGACGCCCCGTCGTCGCCCGCAGATGCGCACGGAGGTGCACGAAAGCGGGAAACGCCCGATGGCACTGCTCATATGAGCATGGACGAGCGCATGTGATCTCATGTTTGTAACCATTGACTCCAGCGACACGGACGAGGATGCCCGATCTTCGTCATAGTCGGTAACTTTCAAGTGACCCGCGATGGCCGCGGGCTCGTTTTCTGGAGGCCCGAGTGACCATCTCCCTCACCAAGAAGCTGATCGGCGCGACCGTCGCGGCCGGTGTCATCGTCGCCCTGGCAGGTTGCGGTTCCGCTCCTGCCCCTGCGAGCACGAGCGGCGGGGCGAAGCCCGCGGACGCGAACTTCAAGCCCTGCCTCGTCTCCGACAGCGGCGGCTTCAACGACAAGTCCTTCAACGAGTCCGCCAAGAACGGCATCGAGAAGGCGGGCAAGGACCTCGGCGTCAAGCCGATCACGGTCGAGTCCAAGTCCGACAACGACTACGAGAACAACATCTCGTCGCTCATCAGCGGCAAGTGCACGCTGATCATCGGCGTCGGCTTCAAGCTCGACGCCGCGATCGCGAAGGCCGCGATCGCCAACCCGAAGCTCAACTTCGGCATCATCGACTCGATGGCGGACCCGGACAACACCGGCAAGCCGGCCTCGACCAACATCAAGCCCCTGCTCTTCGACACGGCTCAGGCCGCGTACCTCGGCGGCTACGCCGCGGCCGCATGGTCGGCGCAGTCCGGCGCGAACAAGGTCGGCACCTTCGGCGGCATGAAGATCCCGCCGGTGACGATCTTCATGGACGGCTACGTCGACGGCGTCAAGAAGTACAACGAGGACAAGGGCGCGAACGTCGCGGTCGTCGGCTGGGACAAGGACAAGCAGGACGGATCCTTCACCGGAGCCTTCCAGGCGAACGACGTCGCCAAGCAGACCGCGAACTCGGTTCTCGACCAGGGCGTCGACCCGATCCTCCCCGTCGGCGGTCCGATCTACCTCTCCGCGAGCGCGGCGATCAAGGACAGCGGCAAGAAGACGGTCATGCTCGGCGTCGACTCCGACCTCGCCGTGGCCGACCCGTCGGTCGCCGACCAGATCCTCGTCTCGATCATGAAGCGCATCGACGACGCCGTGTACACGACGGTGACCGAGACGGCCAAGGGCTCGTTCGACGCGACCCCGTACGTCGGCACGCTGGAGAACAACGGCGTGGGTCTGTCGTCCTTCCACGACTTCGAGAGCAAGCTCCCGAAGGGCCTGACGGACGAGCTGAAGGCGCTGCAGGAGAAGATCGTCAAGGGCGAGATCAAGGTCGACTCGCCCAGCTCCCCGAAGTAATCCCTTCGACGCGGGACGTCCCGGTCCGTCCGCCGAGCCCAGGGCTCAGCGGGCGGGCAGGGCGTCCCGCGCTCTTCTTCTTGAGTCACCCCTTCCCGGATAGGGTCAACAGTTATGAAGCTCGAGCTCCGCGGCATCACCAAACGCTTCGGATCCCTGGTCGCCAACGACCACATCGATGTGGTCGTCGAACCCGGCGAGATCCACGCCCTGCTGGGCGAGAACGGGGCCGGCAAGTCGACCCTGATGAACGTGCTCTACGGCCTCTACCAGGCCGATGAGGGCGAGATCCTGCTCGACGGGGTGCCGCAGCACTTCCGCGGCCCCGGCGACGCGATGGCAGCCGGCATCGGCATGGTGCACCAGCACTTCATGCTGATCCCGGTGTTCACGGTCGCCGAGAACGTGATGCTCGGCCACGAGCAGTCCAAGGCGCTCGGCGTGCTCGACATCGCCGCCGCGCGCGAGCACGTCCGCGAGGTCGCCTCGCGGTTCGGGTTCGAGGTCGACCCCGACGCGATCGTCGGCGACCTCCCCGTCGGCGTCCAGCAGCGCGTGGAGATCATCAAGGCGCTGAGCCGCGACGCGAAGGTCCTCGTGTTCGACGAGCCCACCGCGGTGCTCACCCCGCAGGAGACCGACGAGCTCATGGAGATCATGAAGCAGCTGCGCGACGAGGGCACGGCGATCGTGTTCATCACGCACAAGCTGCGGGAGGTGCGGGCGATCGCCGACAAGATCACGGTGATCCGTCTCGGCAAGGTCGTCGGCGAGGCCGACCCCAAGTCCTCCAACACCGAGCTCGCCTCGATGATGGTCGGCCGCGCGGTCGAGCTCACGGTGCACAAGGGCCCGCCCACCATCGGCGAGGGCGGCCTGCGCGTGAAGGATCTGCGCGTCATCGCGCCGGACGGCGTCGTCGTGGTGGACGACATCAGCTTCGAGGTGCGTCCCGGAGAGGTGCTCGCGATCGCGGGCGTGCAGGGCAACGGGCAGACCGAGCTGGCCGAGGCGATCATGGGGCTCGGGGCGCGCAGCACCGGCTCCATCTCGCTGAACGGCGTCGAGCTGATCGGGCGCAACGTGCACCAGGTGCTCGACGCGGGCGTCGGCTTCGTGCCGGAGGACCGCAACGAGGACGGCCTGGTCGGCGCCTTCTCGGTCGCCGAGAACCTCATCCTCGACCGCTCGGACGACCCGGCGTTCAGCCGGTTCGGCACCATCCTGCGGGGCGTGCTCGACACGTTCGCGAAGGAGCGCATCGCCGAGTTCGACATCCGCACGCAGGGCCCGGGCCAGGCCGCGGGATCCCTCTCCGGCGGAAACCAGCAGAAGGTGGTGATCGCGCGCGAGCTCAACCGCGACCTCAAGCTGCTGCTCGCGTCGCAGCCCACCCGCGGCGTGGACGTCGGATCCATCGAGTTCATCCACAAGCGCATCGTCGCGACGCGCGACTCCGGGATCCCGGTGATCGTGGTGTCGACCGAGCTGGACGAGGTCACCGCCCTCGCCGACCGCATCGCGGTCATGTACCGCGGCCGCATCGTCGGGATCGTCCCGGGGAACACCCCCCGCGACGTGCTCGGCCTGATGATGGCCGGCGAGAACCCGACGGAGGCAGCCGCATGAGCACCGCGACCGAACCTCAGGCTCCGGCCCCGGAGCCGCCGATGACCCGCAACATCCAGGAGATCCCGGTCTCGAACCGGGTGCTGCGGGAGATCCTGCGCGGAAGCGCGGTCACCACCGTGCTCGCGATCGTGCTGGCCCTCGTCGTGGGCGGCGTGCTGATCGCCGCCACCAGCCCCGATGTGCAGGCCGCGGCGGGATACTTCTTCGCGCGCCCCGGCGACACCCTGGGTGCGGCGTGGACGGTCGTTTCCGGCGCCTACACGGCGCTGTTCAACGGATCCGTCATCGACTTCAGCGCCCCCGACTTCTGGTCCGCGGTGAAGCCCCTGGGCAACACGATCGGGTTCGCCGGCCCCCTCATCGCGGCCGGTCTCGGCATCGCCGTCGCCTTCCGCGTGGGACTGTTCAACATCGGCGCGCGCGGCCAGATGCTCATCGCCTGCGCGGCGGCGGCGCTGGTCACGTTCCAGCTGAACCTGCCCCCGATCATCCAGATCCCGCTCACCCTCATCGTCGGCATCGCCGCGGGTGCGCTCTGGGGCGGTCTGGTCGGACTGCTCAAGGCGCGGACCGGCGCCCACGAGGTCATCCTCACGATCATGCTCAACTACGTCGCGTTCTACCTCGTGACGTGGATGGTGCAGGTGCCGCAGCTGCTGCAGCGCCCCGGCCAGATCCAGCCGATCTCGCGGCCGACGCCGCCGAACGCCGTCCTTCCCAAGCTCCCGAGTCTCGACCTGATCGACTGGAGCTTCCCGATCGTGATCGTCGCGACGCTGTTCGTCTGGTGGCTCGTCGAGCGCTCCAGCCTCGGGTTCCGGATGCGCGCCGTGGGGGAGAACCCCAGCGCGGCACGGGCTGCGGGGATCAGCGTGCCGCGGGTCTACATCTACGCGATGCTGTTCGCCGGAGGTCTCGCGGGTCTGGCCGGAATGTTCCAGATCCAGAGCACGATCACGAGCGGGTTCGACGGCGGCATCGACGCCGGCATCGGGTTCACGGCCATCACGGTGGCGCTCCTCGGTCGCAGCCGCGCCTGGGGCACGTTCTGGGCGGGACTCCTGTTCGGCGCCCTCAAGGCCGGGTCGTTCCCGATGCAGGCCCTCCAGTCGATCCCGGTCGACATCGTGCTCGTGGTGCAGTCGCTCATCGTGCTGTTCATCGCGGCGCCCCCGCTGATCCGCACCATCTTCTTCCTGCCCAAGGACGACTCCGAGCGCTCGCAGCGCTCCAAGGCGCGCATCGCGCGCCGGGCGGCCAAGAACACCGATTCCTCCGACACGAAGGCGGCGGCAGCATGAGCACCTCCCTCACCTCCGCCCCGGCGATCGAGGCGCCGACCGTCGTCAAGGTCCGCTCGCTGAAGGTGCCGATCACCCTGCTGGCGATCGTCGTCCTCCTCGGCCTGCTCTTCCTGCTCGCGCCGCGTTACGGGACCACGACGTTCCGCCTCTCCGAGGCGAGCGCCGCGATCCATCTGGGCGACATCGGGATCCCCGCGGGTCCCGTGCTCTGGATCACCTGGGCCCTCGCCGCGGCCCTGGGCGTTCTGGCGCTGCTCGTCGCCCTGCAGTACCGCAGGATCCCGCTGTGGCTGCCGATCGTGTACGCGGTGCTCGCGATGACCGCGTTCCTCACCTGGGCCGGCGCCGGAGCCGCCGGGGCGATCACGCTGACGGGCCTGCTCGGCGGATCGATCTCGCTCGCGGTCCCTCTCGTGTTCGGCGCCCTCGCCGGCGTCATCGGGGAGCGCGCCGGCGTCGTCAACGTCGCGATCGAGGGCCAGTTCCTGCTCGGCGCGTTCACCGCGACGATCCTCGGATCCCTCACGCACAACCCGTTCGTGGGCCTGATCGGCGCGATGTTCGGAGGCATCCTCATCTCGCTCGTGCTCGGCGCCTTCGCGATCAAGTACCTGGTCGACCAGGTCATCGTCGGCGTCGTGCTGAACGTGTTCGCCTCGGGCCTGACCGGCTTCCTGTACCAGGGCGTGCTCGCCCCGAACGCCCAGGCCCTGAACAGCCCCACCCGGTTCACGCTCATCAAGATCCCGATCCTCGGGGACATTCCGGTGATCGGCCCGGCGCTGTTCAACCAGACCTTCCTCGTCTACCTGATGTACGTGGTGGTCGCGCTCGTCGCCTGGGCGATGTACCGCACCCGCTGGGGACTCCGCGTTCGCGCCGTCGGCGAGCACCCGCACGCCGCCGACACGGTCGGCATCAAGGTCAACCCGACGCGGTTCTGGAACCTGCAGCTCGCGGGCGCGATCGCCGGCATCGGCGGCGCCTACTTCACGCTCGTCTCGGTGCCGCAGTTCACCAAGGACATGACGGCGGGCCTCGGCTTCATCGCGCTGGCCGCGGTGATCTTCGGGCGCTGGGACCCGGTGCGCGCGGCGCTCGCCGCCCTGCTGTTCGGCTTCGCGACGAACCTGCAGAACCTGCTCGTCGTGCTGCGCACGCCGATCCCCGGCGAGTTCATGCTGATGCTGCCGTACGTCGTGACGATCCTCGCGGTCGTGGGCTTCGTCGGACAGATCAAGGCGCCGGCGGCCGACGGCAAGCCCTACATCAAGTCCTAGGAGGGCTGGAGTGGACATCGACTGGGATGAGCTGCGTCGCGTCGCCGACGAGGCTCAGCAGAAGGCGTATGCGCCGTACTCGCACTACCGTGTCGGCGCCGCCGCGCTCGTCGACGACGGCCGGATCGTTTCCGGCTGCAACGTCGAGAACGCGTCCTACGGCGTGACGCTGTGCGCCGAGTGCGCGATGGTGGGCGACCTCTTCATGTCCGGCGGCGGGCGCCTGGTCGCCTTCCTCTGCGTGAACGGCGAGGGGGAGACGATCATGCCGTGCGGCCGCTGCCGGCAGCTGCTCTTCGAGCACTCCGCGCCCGGCATGCTGCTGGAGACCGTGTCCGGGATCAGGACGATCGACGAAGTGCTGCCCGACGCGTTCGGGCCGAGGGATCTGGAGAACGTGCGATGAGTGTGGAACCGTTCGACGCGGTGGATGTGATCCGCGCCAAGCGCGACGGCGGGGTCGTCCCCGAGCCGGCGCTGCGCTGGATGGTCGACGCCTACACCCGCGGCTACGTCACGGATCCGCAGATGGCCTCCTTCGCGATGGCGATCTTCCAGCGCGGCATGGAGCGCGACGAGATCCGCGTGCTCACCGACGCGATGATCGCGTCGGGGGAGCGGATGAGCTTCGCGGCCCTCGGCAAGAGGACCGTCGACAAGCACTCCACCGGCGGGGTCGGCGACAAGATCACCCTGCCGCTGGCTCCGCTCGTCGCGAGCTTCGGCGTCGCGGTTCCTCAGCTGAGCGGCCGCGGTCTCGGCCACACCGGCGGCACCCTCGACAAGCTCGAGTCGATCCCCGGCTGGCGCGCCGCGCTGAGCAACGAGGAGATGTTCGCGCAGCTGCAGGGCGACGTGGGCGCGGTGATCTGCGCGGCCGGCTCCGGCCTCGCCCCCGCCGACAAGAAGCTCTACGCGCTGCGCGACGTCACCGGCACGGTCGAGGCGATCCCGCTGATCGCGTCGAGCATCATGTCGAAGAAGATCGCCGAGGGCACCGACGCGCTCGTGCTGGACGTGAAGTTCGGATCCGGTGCCTTCATGCAGGACATCGACCGCGCCCGCGAGCTCGCCCGCACCATGGTCGCGCTCGGCACCGACTCCGGCGTGTCCACGACCGCCCTGCTCACCGACATGAACGTGCCCCTGGGGCTCGCGATCGGGAACGCGAACGAGGTGCGCGAGTCGGTCGAGGTGCTCGCCGGCGGCGGCCCCGCCGACGTGCGCGAGCTCACGCTGGCCCTCGCCCGCGAGATGCTGGCGCTCAGCGGCCAGCCGGATGCGGACGTGGAGAAGGCGCTCGACGACGGCCGCGCGATGGACTCGTGGAAGGCGATGATCCGCGCGCAGGACGGCGACCCGGATGCGGCGCTCCCCGTCGCCCGCGAGACGCACACCGTCACGGCGGCCTCCGACGGCTTCATCACGCGCATGGACGCGCTGCCCTTCGGCATCGGCGCCTGGCGCCTGGGAGCGGGCCGCGCCCGCGCCGAGGACGCGGTGGTGTTCGCCGCGGGCATCGACCTGCACGTGAAGCCCGGCGACGCCGTGCGCGCGGGGGATCCCGTGTTCACGCTGTCCGCCGACGACGCGGCGCGCTTCGACCGGGCGCTGGAGGCCGTGGACGGGGCATGGGAGATCGGCGCGACGCGGATCGAGCGCGCGCCCCTCGTGCGCGAGCGCATCACCGCCTAGGCTGAATCCGGGCGCGGCGTCCGCGCGGCGCCCGTGTCCGGTTCCTCTCGGAACATCTCTGACGATTCCATCGATCGACCGCTGAGGAAGGATCTGTCATGCCCATCGACGCGAACGGCGACCTGGAGGTCGAGGGCCTGTCCCTCCGGAGCCTCCCCAAGGTCTCGCTGCACGATCACCTCGACGGCGGGGTGCGTCCGGCCACGATCATCGAGCTCGCCGATGCGGCGGGCATCGAGCTGCCGCACACCGACCCGACCGGGCTCGCGATGTGGTTCCGCACCCAGGCGTCGGCCGGATCCCTGGTCGACTATCTGAAGACCTTCGACGTCTCCCTCTCGGTCATGCAGAGCGCGGAGAACCTGCGGCGCATCGCGCGCGAGTTCGTCGAGGACCTGGTGCACGACGGCGTCGTGTACGGCGAGGTGCGCTGGGCGCCCGAGCTGCACCTCACGGGCGGGCTGAGCCTGCAGCAGGCGGTCGAGGCCGTGCAGGACGGCATCGACGAGGCGGAGGACGCCGCGGAGGGCCGGGGCAAGAGCATCCGGGTCGGGCAGCTGCTCTCGGCGATGCGCCAGACCGACCGCGTCCGCGAGATCGCCGAGCTCGCCGTCGCCCATCGCGACCGCGGAGTGGTCGGCTTCGACACCGCCGGTCCCGAGGCGGGCTTCCCGTCGTCGCGCTACCGGGAGACCTTCGACTACCTCGCCCGTCAGATGTTCCCCGCCACCGTGCACGCGGGCGAGGCGGCGGGGCCGGACTCGATCCGCTCCGCCCTCGTCGACGGCCGCGCCCTCCGGCTCGGCCACGGGGTGCGCATCGCGGAGGACCTGGAGATCGTGAACCGCGACGGCGAGGAGGTGCAGGTGCGCTTCGGCGATCTCGCCCGCTGGGTGCGCGACCGGGAGATCCCGCTCGAGCTGTCGCCGTCGTCGAACCTGCAGACCGGAGCGATCGCCGCCTGGGGCACCGAGTTCGCCGACCATCCGTTCGACCTGCTCTACCAGCTCGGCTTCGCGGTGACCGTGAACGTGGACAACCGCACGATGAGCGCCACCTCGCTGACGCGCGAGATGGCGCTGCTCGTGGACGCGTTCGGCTACGACCTCGAGGATCTGGAGTCCTTCCAGTTCAACGCCGCGGCCGGCGCGTTCCTGCCGGTCGAGGAGCGGGAGGAACTCGTCGAGCTGATCGCCGAGGGCTTCGATGACTGACGCCCCCGCAGTCGGGACGAGGCACGGGGACGGCGTGGATGCCGGCTGACACCGGCGCGGCGGCGGCGCGCCGGCGCGGCGCGTGGCCGCCCCTGCTGCTGGCCATCGTGCTGGAGGTCAGCGCGACGCTGAGCCTGCGCGCGGTGTCGACGGGCGGATCCTGGTGGTGGCTCTGCGTGGTCGTGATCGGCTACGGCGGCTCGTTCTGGCTGCTCGGGATCGTGCTCACCCGCGGGATGCCGGTGGGCGTCACGTACGGGATCTGGTCGGCCATCGGGGTTGCGCTCACCGCGCTCGCGGCGGCGGCGCTGTTCGCGGAGGCGCTGAGCCCGCTCTCGCTCCTGGGGCTCGGCGTGATCATCGCCGGGGTGCTGCTCGCCGAGCTCGGGACGCGGCACGTCCGGGGCGAGCGGGGGAGTGCCGGATGACCTGGCTGCTGCTGATCGGCGCGATCGCGTCGGAGGTGACGGCCACGCTGAGCCTGCGCGCCTCGGAGGGCTTCCGGCGCCGCCGGCACATCCCCGCGATCATCCTCGGGTACCTGGCCTCCTACGTGCTGCTGGGAGCCGTGCTGGCGCTCGGGATGCCGGTCGGCATCGCCTACGCGGTCTGGGCCGCTCTCGGCGTCGCCGCCACCGCGGTCCTCGGGCGCGTGCTGTTCCACGACCGCATCTCGCTCATGACCGCGATCGGGCTCGCCGTCATCGTCGGCGGCGTGATCCTGGTGCAGGCCGGGACGCACTGACGCCGTCGCGCCGCTGGGCGCCCGGGGACGGGCGGCGTAGAGTGCGAACATGGCCATCCGCATGGAAAACG
Source organism: Microbacterium sp. MMO-35 (assembly GCF_037147555.1). NCBI lineage: Bacteria > Bacillati > Actinomycetota > Actinomycetes > Micrococcales > Microbacteriaceae > Microbacterium > Microbacterium sp. MMO-35. Next base: position 43,284 of record NZ_JBBCVH010000008.1, on the reverse strand, counting down.
TGGGCATCGCCGTCCGCGACCTCGACGCGACCATCTCCTTCTTCACAGACCTCGGGCTCACGGTCCTCGGCCGGGACACGGTCTCGGGCGAATGGGCGGACACCGCGGTCGGGCTCGACGGCAATCACGCCCGCATCGCGATGCTGCAGACCCCCGACGGACAGGGGCGGCTGGAGCTCTTCGAGTACATCCATCCCGACGCGATCGAGACCGCGCCGACGCTCCCGCACGAGATCGGCATGCACCGGGTCGCCTTCGCCGTCGACGACATCGACGACGCGCTCGCGATCGCCGCTCGTCACGACTGCTTCCCGCTGCGCGGCGTCGCGAACTACGAGGACGTCTACAAGCTCTCGTACGTGCGCGGGCCGAGCGGCATCATCGTCATGTTCGCCCAGGACCTGCGCGCCAGCTGAGCCGATCCTGTCCGCTCAACCCGAGCCGACGACGTCCGGATGGGTCCGGAGGTACTCCTCGAACGCCTGCGCCGAGGTGAGCCGCGGGACATAGCCGAACCGCTCCTTGAGCCGGTCGTTGCGCAGCACGGGCCGGTAGCGCAGGAAGCGGACCTTCTCGGGGCCGTGCTCCGTGAGCCGCAGCGCGCTGCCGACCGCGAGGGCGATCGTCAGCAGCGGCGCCGGGATCGTCAGCAGCGGCTTGTGCAGCCGTCGCGCGATCTCCGGCACGGTCAGGGCGCCGTCTCCGGCGACGTTGTAGATCCCCGCGGGGCCCTCGCCGAGCGCCGCACGCACCATCGCGGCCGCCACGTCGTCGACCCAGACGAACACGAAGGGGGAGTCGGATCCGGCGATGTGCAGGATCCGCTTGCCGTCCCAGAGCGCGGTGATCTGGTTGTGCACGGTCGGGCCGAGGATCGTGCCGATCCGGAAGACGACCTGCTCGAGGGCGGGGTGGGTGCTGCGCGCCGCCGCGAGCATCTCCTCGACCATCCTCTTGTGGCGGGAGTAAGGGAACTCGTCGTTGCCCCGCAACGGATCCGTCTCGACGATCCACTCCGGGTTGTCCGGGTGGTACCCGTAAGCGGCGCCCGAACTCGAGACCACCAGGCGTCGCACCCCGGCCTCGACGCACGCGGCCAGCACGTGGGAGGAGCCCTGCACATCGACGCGGAACTCGCCCTGCACGTCGCGGCCGGGATTGACGATCGCCGCCAGGTGCACGACGGTGTCGATGCGGTGCCGTCGGAGCACGTCGGGCAGGCCGAGCGGATCCGTGACGTCCACGGGCACCGACACCACGCCGGGAACGTCCGATTCGCGCAGATCGCCGCAGAGGACGACATCGACGTCGGGGTGATCCGACAGCAGAGCGGTGACCCTGCTGCCGAGGAAGCCCGCACCGCCCGTGACCAGCACCCGCTTCATCGGGCCTGGCCCGATCGCGCGTGGCGGGAGGCGTCGGACGTGCGCGAACCGGTGCGGCGCGAGGTGTGCATGCCCCAGAGCGTAGCGACACAGAGCCCGGCGACGATGTCCCACACGCCCCACCAGCCCGCGACGACGGCCATGCCGCCGAGGCCGCCGAAGAACGTGAAGACCAGGCCGAGGCCGAGGCCGGCGTTGCGGATGCCGACCTCGAAGGTCATCGCCTTGCGCTCGCGGGTGCCGAGCCCGCCGACGACGGCGGTGCCGTACCCGATCGCGAGGGCGACCGCGTCGTGGATCGCCACGACGAGCAGGACCGATCCGATGACGCTGACGAACACCGCCCAGTTGCCGGCGAGTGCGCCCACGATGAAGCCGACGAGGGCGAGCAGGCTGAACCAGCGCACGAACGGCTGCACGCGGGCGGCGAGACGCGGCAGCCGGGCGCGCAGCAGCAGGCCGACGGCGAACGGCAGGCCGATGATGAGCAGGATCTCCCAGAGCATCTGCCACGGGTTGAGCGCGACGGCGTGCAGCAGCCGGTGCGCGGTGGGATGCACCGAGCCCCAGAAGGCGATGCTCAGCGGCATCACGACGATGTAGAGGAGGTTGCCCACCGCCGTCATCGACACCGAGAGCGCGGTGTTGCCCCCGGCACGGTGCGTGAGCACCTGCGAGATGTTGCCGGGCGGGCAGCAGGCCACGAGGATCATGCCGAGGGCCATCGACGGCGTCACCGGCAGGATCAGGGTCAGCCCGAACGTGACCGCGGGCAGCACGAGCACCTGCGCGAGGATCGCGACGACGAAGGGCTTGGGGTGCGTCAGGACGACGCGGAAGTCCTTCGGCGCGGTGTCCAGGGCGATCCCGAGCATGATGAGGCCCAGCACGGCGTTGAGGATCGTGAGCATCCCCGGCGCGAAGTGCACGACGACGTCGTCGACGTTCATGAGGCTCCGCTCACGGGCGCCGCGATGCCCTCCTTCTCGAGCCGCACCGCACGCCGGTATGCGTCCTTGTTGACGTAGTACGACATGCGGGCGAGACCGAGGTAGCGGTACCCGCCGGTGAGGTCCGGCCAGGACTGCCGGGAGACGCGCTCGCGGAACCGTCTCGCGCGCGCGGGCTCCACCTCCTGCGCCGCGAGATACGCCGCGATCAGCTCGGCCTGCTCGTAGCGGCCCTGCCAGCCGATGCCGCTCGCCTCGATCATCCCCATCATGTACAGGCCGTTGAAGGACGGCGGGAAGACGTTCAGGAAGAGTCGCGGCGACGAGCCGGTCCAGTTCAAGTGCTCGCGGTCGACGAAGGGGTAGTCGAGCGTGTAGCCGGTGGCGAGCAGGATCAGGTCGTAGTCGCCGCGGGATCCATCACGGAACCGCACGCCCGATCCGTCGAAGCGATCGACGTCCGCGCGGATGCGCAGGTCGCCCTGGCCGAGGTGGTTGAGCACGAGCGTGTTGACGATCGGGTGCGCCTCGTAGATGCGGTAGTCGGGCTTCGGGAAGCCGAAGCGCACCGGGTCGCCGGTGAACGCCCGCAGCACCCGGGAGTCGATCGCCTGCTTGATCCTGGCGGGCAGCGGGCGGCCCTGGTTCAGGGTGTCGCTGGGCCGGCCGAACAGGTAGCGCGGCACGAAGTAGTAGCCGCGCCGCACGCTCATCTCGATGCTCGTGGCGTGGTGGACGGCGTCGACGGCGATGTCGCAGCCCGAGTTGCCCGCGCCGATGATGAGCACCCGCCGGCCCGCGAGCTGCGCCGGATCCTTGTACGCGCTGGTGTGCAGGATCTCCCCGTCGAAATCGCCGGGGAACGTCGGCGCGTTCGGCTCCGCGAGCGTGCCGTTCGCGAGGATGACGCCGTCGTAGCGCTCCTCGACGGAGGTCTCGGTCCCGTCCGCGCTGCGTGCGGTCGCGCGCAGGATCCAGCCCTCGCCGTCGGGCTCCAGGCGATCCACGCGGGTGCCGAAGCGGAACCGCTCGCGCAGCCCGAAGGCGTCGGCGTAGTCGTCGAAGTAGCGCTTGAGCACGCGGTGCCCGGGATAGTCCACGTCGCTGTCCATCGGGAACTCGGCGAACTCGGTGGTGGTGCGGGACGAGATGAGGTGGGCGGACGCGTACATCGTGCTGCGCGGGTTCGTGATGTCCCAGAGCCCGCCGACGTCGTGCGAGGCCTCGTACCCGGTGGCCTCGACACCGGCCTTCTGCAGTGCGCGCATGACGGCGAGACCGGAGGGGCCCGCGCCGATCACGGCATATGACCTCGTCGTCATGCTCTCCTCATCAGATCGCGGTCGGGGCTCGCCGCGCGCGGTGCCCCGATCCTATCCGCAGGCACGGGCGGCGGCGAGGGCCGCGCAGGGGCGCACGTCAGCGGCGGCGGTCGAGGCGTGCGTCGAGGCCGTTGCGGACCGCGGGCCACTCGTGCGGGAGGATCGAGTACACGACGGTGTCGCGGTAGGCGCCGTCGGCGCCGATGCGATCGTTGCGCAGGATCCCGTCGAGCCGTGCGCCGAGCCGTTCGATCGCGGCACGGGACTGCCGGTTGTGGAAGTGCGTGCAGAACTGCACGCGGATCGCGTCGCACGTCTCGAAGGCGTGGGCGAGCAGGAGCCGCTTGGCGGACGGGTTCACCGCGGTCCCGTGCACCTCGGGCGACAGCCAGGTGTAGCCGATCTCGACGGTGCGGTTGGGCTGGTCGATGTCGCAGAACGTCGTCATCCCCACCGCGCGCCCCGTGTCGAGACGGACGACGGCGAAGGGGTTCATGGATCCCTCGGCATGCAGCCCCCGCCGCCGCGCGATCTCGGCGGGAACCCCCGCGGCCGCGGGCACCGACGTGTACCAGCGGTCTTCGAGGCCGGCGGTCGCCGCGGCGAGATCCTCGGCGTGCTCGGTCGCGAGCGGCTCCAGCCGCACGAAGTCGTTCTCGAGGGTGACGGGGGCGAGGAAGTCCATGAACCGAGCGTATCGGGACGCGTGGGGCGTCCCGATACGCTCGACGGGGCTCAGAGTGCGGCCTGGCGGGCCGTGACGGCCTCGCGCACGGCCGGGAACAGCGGGTGGTCCGGGTCGAGGCCGGTGACCTCGGAGACCAGCTCCGCCGCGGAGAGCGTGCGCAGCATCCCCTGCAACCGCACGGCCTCCTCATCGGCCGGATCCGCGAACGCCAGCGCGGCGCCCATCGCCCCCACCAGCGCGGCGGTGCCGAGTCCCCTCTCGGCGGCCTCCGCGGCGGGTTCTACGAAGCGCTCGTGGCGCGACAGCTTGCGCAGCGGCTGCCGTCCCACGCGCTGCACGGTGTCGGGCAGCGCGGGGTTGCGGAACCGGTCGAGGATCTTCGCGCGGTAGTCGGCGAGGTCCTGCGGATCCAGGCCGTGGCGCACGACCAGCACCGCAGAGGTCTCGGCGAGGGCGGCGCTCACCGCGGCCTCGATGGCCGGGTCGTCGAGCGACTCCGCGATCGTCGCGTGCCCCGCCGCGGCGCCGAGGTAGGCGGTGGCGGCGTGACCCGTGTTGACCGTGAACAGCTTGCGCTCGATGTACGGCGCCAGCGCATCGACGAAACGGGCGCCCGGGATCCGCGGGGGAGTGCCTCCGAACGGGGCGGCCTCGATCACCCACTCGCAGTACGGCTCCACGGTGACGTCGATGCCCGCGGAGGCCTGCGGCGCGGGGACGATGCGATCGACCGCGGTGTTGGCGAACACGGCCCTTGCGAGCAGCTGCGCGGCGCGGTCGCCCGCGGCGGCGGCGATCTCGTCCCGCAGCAGGTCGGTCGCGCCGATCGCGTTCTCGCACGCCATGATCGCGACGGGGGGCGCGTCCGGATCGCGGCGCTCGAGGCCCGCGACGATCACGGGAGCCACGAAACGGAGCACGGTCGGCCCGACCGCCGTGGTGACGACGGCGGCCGAGGCGACCGCGTCGGCCGCGGCCTCGGGGTCGCGGCGGCTGTCGACCGCCCGGAATCCCGTCACCACGTGGTCGCGGCCGCCGGGCCCCGCCTCGTGCACGGTGTACTCCGGCGCCGCGTTGATGGCGTCGACGAGGTCGGAGGCGACATCGGAGAACACCAGGTCGTAGCCGGCCTCGTGCAGCAGGAGGCCGACGAACCCGCGTCCGATGTTGCCCGCGCCGAAGTGCACCGCGATGGGCATCAGTCGTTCACCGCCGAGAGCAGCGCGTACAGCTCCTCCGCGGTGGCCGCGGCGGAGAGGCGGGCGACGTCGTCCTCCTCGGAGAACGTGATCGCGATCTGCGACAGGATCTCCAGGTGCTCGTCGCCCCTGCCGGCGATGCCGATCACGAACGTGACGGGGTCGCCCGCCCAGTCGACGCCGCCGTCGTAGCGGATCACGCACAGGGCGGAGGCGAGGATCTCGTCCTTCGCCTCGTTCGTGCCGTGCGGGATCGCCAGGCCGTTGCCCATGAAGGTGGACACGGTCTGCTCGCGCCGGCGCATCGCGTCGAGGTAGGCGGGGGTCACCGCGCCGGCCTCGACGAGGAGGCCCGCCGCCTCCTGCAGCGCCTCGTCCTGCGTGACGGAGCCGGCATGGATGCGGACGCGGTCCGGGGTCAGGATGCTCATCTCGGATTCCTCTCGTGGTTCGGCTCAGGCGTCGCCGTCGCTCTGACGGCGGACCATCTCGACGACCTCGTCGTACTGGGGGGCGTTCATGAAGTTGTCCACCGACACGTGGATCGCGTCGCCGTTGCGCGCCTTCGCGCGGTCGGTGAGCTGCTGCTGCGTGATGATCAGGTCCTCCGTGCCGTCGAGGTTCGCGATCGCGCGGTTGGTGACCTCGATCCCCTCGACGCCCGCCTTCTTGATCTTGTTCCGCAGCACGCTCGCCCCCATCGCGGAGGAGCCCATCCCGGCGTCGCACGCGAAGACGATGCGCGAGATGCGCCGGTCGGTGGCGACGGGCGCCGCGGCGGAGGCGGCGCCGGCAGTCGACGCGCGCAGCGCGTCCATCGCGGCGGAGGACTTGCCCTTGTTGGCCTCGGTCTGCGCGATCGCCGCGCCGAACGTGTCGGCCTCGGCGGCGAGGTCGCGCTTGCGCGAGGCGCGCAGGATCACACCGGCGATGAGGAACGTGACGGTCGCGGCGAGCAGCACGGACAGGTACACGATCAGCAGGTTGCCGATGCCTCCGGCCGCGGGGCTGAGGGCGGCGGCGGTGACGGCGATGATGCTGCCGGGCGCGGCCGGGAAGGCCAGGCCCCCGCCGAGGATCATGTTCGTCGTGACGCCGGTCGCGCCGCCCGCGATGAGAGCGAGGACCGTCATCGGCTTGCTCAGGGCGTAGGGGAAGTAGATCTCGTGGATGCCGCCGAAGAAGTGGATGATGATGGCTCCCGGCGCGAAGGCCTTCGCCTCGCCGATGCCGAAGAAGGTGAAGGCGAGCAGCAGGCCGAGACCGGGTCCGGGGTTCGCCTCGATGAGGAACAGGATCGACTTGCCGACGTTCGTCGCCTGCTCGATGCCGAGCGGGGTGAACACGCCGTGGTTGATCGCGTTGTTCAGGAAGAGCACCTTGGCCGGCTCGACGATGATCGAGACGATGGGGAGCAGGTGGATCGACACGAGCCAGGCGACCACGGTGCCGAGCACGGCGCTGATCCCGAGCATCACGGGGCCGAATCCGAAGAATCCGACGATCGCGAGCAGCATGCCCAGGATGCCGGCCGAGAAGTTGTTCACGAGCATCTCGAAGCCGGGCCTGATCTTCCCGTCCCAGATCCGGTCCATCCACTTGGTGAGCAGACCCGCGAGCGGGCCCATGATCATCGCGCCCAGGAACATCGGGATGTCGGTGCCCACGATGACGCCCATCGTCGCGATGCTCGCGACCACGCCGCCGCGCTCGCCGTACACCATGCGACCGCCGGTGTTGGCGATGAGCAGCGGGAGCAGGTACGTCACCATGGGCCCCACGAGGCCGACGTACTGCAGGAAGGTGGTGCCGTCCGGGGCCTTCGCGAGCGCGGTCATCGCGCCCTGCCAGCCGACCGCGTCGGCGTTGCCGAAGCCGCCGAGCAGGTCGGCGACCGGATGCCACTGGCCGAGCCAGCCCACCGCGATGAAGAGCATCGTGATGAAGCCCCAGGCGATGAAGGCGGCGATGTTGGGCATGATCATGCCCGAGAGGAAGGTTCCGAAGCGCTGGACCCCGACTCGGGCCCTGTTCACCCCGGAGGGGGTTGCTGACGTCGTCGTCATGGTGGTTCTCTCCTGATTTTCGGTGTGCGGTGCGGCCGCCGGGGCGGCTCTTTCGGGTGCGGAGCTGAGGGGCGGGACTATCCGGCGGCATCCAGGGCGGCCGCGCGCGCCGCCGCGGCGTCGTCCGCATCGAGCGCGGCGGCGGCGATGCGCCGGGCGTCGTCGAGGGTGTGCGCGGCGAGGGCGTGGCGCACATCCGCCAGCGCGGCGGGCGCCATCGAGAGCGAGTCGACGCCGAGCCCGGCGAGCACGACGGCCAGCAGCGGGTCGGCGGCGGCCTCTCCGCACACGCCCACGGGCTTGCCGAGCGCGCCGCCCGCCCGCGCCACCTCGGCGACCAGGCGCAGGACCGCCGGGTGCCAGGGATCCTGGAAGGACGCGACGGATCCGAGCAGGCGGTCCGCGGCCATCGTGTACTGGGTGAGGTCGTTCGTCCCGATCGACGCGAAGTCGGCGTGCGCGAGCAGGCGCTCGGCGAGGAGCGCCGACGCGGGGACCTCGACCATGATGCCGGCCGTACGCAGCCCGTGCTCCTGGGCGAGGGCGGTGAAGTACGCGGTCTCCTCGACCGTGGCGACCATGGGGGCCATGACCCACAGGTCCGCCTCCGTCTCCGCATCCGCCTCGGCGAGCGCGGTGAGCTGCTCGCGCAGGATGTCCTCGCTGGCCCGGAGCGCGCGCAGGCCGCGCAGCCCGAGCGCGGGGTTCTCCTCGTGCGCGTCGTTGAGGAACGGGAGGGGCTTGTCGGCGCCGGCGTCGAGCACGCGGACGACGACCTTCCTGCCGGCGAACGCGGAGAGCAGCTCCCGATACGCCTCGCGCTGCTGGGAGACGGTCGGCGCGTGCGTCGCGGACAGGAACAGGAACTCGGTGCGGAACAGGCCGACGCCCTCGGCGCCGCGGGCGACCGCGTCGGCGGCGTCGCCGGGCTTGCCGAGGTTCGCGAGCAGGGCGACCGGCGTACCGTCCGCCAGCGCGCCGGGGCTCGGCGGGGCGTCGTCGGCGGCGCGGCGTTCGGCGGCGCGCGCGGCGGCCCTCTCGAGCTCCTCCGCGGTCGGCTCCGTCGTCACCGTGCCGCTCGCGGCGTCGACGATCACGGTCTCCCCGTCGGTGAGGACCGTCGCATCCCCGGCTCCGACGAGCGCGATGATGCCCTTCTCCCGCGCCAGGATCGCGGTGTGCGAGGTCGGCCCGCCGTCGGTCGTGACGAGCGCGAGCACCTTGTCGAGGTCCAGCAGCGCGGTGTCCGCCGGCGCGAGGTCGCGCGCGACGAGCACGAACGGGTGGCCCGGGTCGGGGACGCCGGGGGCGGGGACGCCGCGGAGCCGCGCGAGCACGCGCTGCGCGATGTCGTCGAGGTCGGCGGCGCGCTCGCCGAGGTAGCCTCCGACCGCCTCGAGGGAGGCGCGGAAGCCGGCGAAGGCGTCGTGCACGGCCCACTCGGCGGTGGAACCCGCGGCGATCCGCTCCTCGACCTCGTCGGCGAGCGTCGGGTCCTCGGCGATCATGGCCTGCGCCTCGAGCACCTCCGCCGCGGCACCGTCCACGGCCCCGGCGCGCCGGGTGAGATCGGCGGCCACGTGCGAGATCGCCTCCTGCACGCGCACCCGTTCGGCAGCGGCGCCCGCCGTGCTCGGCGCCTGCTCCGGCGCGGGGAGCGCCTCCGCCATCCGCTGGACGGGCCCGGTCGCGACGCCCTGCCCGATCCCGACGCCTCTGAGCGCGGCCATCAGGCGGCGCCCTCGTCGTGGTCGGTCGAGAGCAGGTCGGAGAGCAGGTCGAGGGCCGCCTCGGCGGTGTCGCCCTCGGCGGTGAGGGTCGCGTAGTCGCCCTGCTCGAGACCGAGCGCGATGACGCCGAGGATGCTCGCGGCGTTCACGGCCTTGCCCGAGTCCTTCGCGATCGTCACGGGGATCCCGGTCTCCTTGGCGGCCTGCGCGAAGAGCTTCGCGGGGCGGGCGTGCAGCCCGTGCGAGGAGCCGATGCGGACGGTGCGGGTGAGCGCGGTCATGGCGTTCCTTTCGATGCGTTCTCGTCGAGGAGGGCGACGACGAGGGCGAGCGTGCGTGTGCCCTGGAGGTCGGCGAAGGCCTCCTCCGGGAGCACCGCGATGCGGGCGCGCGGTGCTCGCGCGCCGATCTCCTCGCGTCGTCCGGCGATGTGCGGGCCCACGAGGAGCACATCGGCGAAGGGGTCGATGCGGTCCACCGAAGCGGCCGCGACCTCCCAGTCGTGGCCGTCCGCCTGTGCTGCTCTGCGCAGCCGTCCGGCGACGAAGGTGCTGGAGGCACCGGCGCCGCAGATCACCTGGATCCTCATCGATTCATCCCTTCCCGGCCATTCTTCGGAGGGAGGGGGGACCGGGGCCACCAGGATCTCTTCCGCCCCGGCGGAACGACGGTTCCGCCCCTCGGCGTCGCGGATCCTGACATCATGAAGAGGGCCGTGCGGAGCGCGGGGAAGGCGAAGGGACAAGGGTGTCGACTCGACGGCAGGACCGGCTGCTGAGCGCGCTGCTGCGTGAGGACGCGTGGATCGCGGGCCCGCGTCTGGCGGATCTGCTCGGGGTGACCCCGCGCAGCGTCCGTGCCTACGTCACGGCGCTCAACGCGCGGGTGCCCGGAGGAGACGCCGTGCTGTCCGGCGCCTCGGGCTACCGCGCCGGAGCGTCCGCGCGCGCCGCCCTCGCCGCGCGCTCGGGGGACGACGCGACGCCGCGGGCGCGCCTGCACGTCCTGGTCCGCTCACTCCTGGACGAGGCGGACGGCATCGACGTCTTCGACACCGCGGAGCGTCTGCACGTGAGCGAGGCGACCCTCGAGGCGGATCTCGCGAAGGTGCGTTCGCTGCTGGACGGTGCGTCCGCGGACGGCGGGCTCGTGCTGGAGCGCGACCGCGACATCGTGCGCCTGCGCGGCGGCGAACGGGAGCAGCGCCGGCTGCTGAGCCGGCTCGCGCACGACGAGATGGACGCGGCGGAGTTCCCGGTCGATCCGTTCCGGCTGGCCCTCGGCGGGGGGACGATCCCGGCCGAGGCGGTCGGGCCGTTCCGCACGGCGCTCGTCGCGGCGCTGAGCGACCTCGGCTACTACGTCAACGAGCTCGCGATCGCCGACGTCCTGCTGCACATCGCGATCGCCGCCGATCGAGTGGCGGCGGGGCGGGAGCTGGACGGCGGCGACGCGGGCGCGGAGCCCGTCGAGGATCCGGTCGCCGAGGTGATCGGCCGTCTCGCCCGCACTCAGCTCGGGGTCGAGCTCGGCGCGGGCGACCTGGCGCATCTCGCCCGGCTGGTGCTGACGCGGATCGTGACGCCGGGCGGCACGGATCCCGCGACGCTGGCGCGGGCCGGGCTCGATCCCGTCGTCGAGGCCGCGGTGCGCGGGGTCGTCCGGCAGGCGTCGACCGACTATCAGGTGGACCTGGACGACGACGCCTTCGTGCTCCGGCTCGCGCTGCACGTGCAGAATCTGCTGCGGCGCGTGCAGGAGGAGTCGCGCACCCGCAATCCGCTCACGCGCTCGCTGAAGTCGGCCTATCCGATGCTCTTCGAGGTCGCGGTGTCGGTGGTGAGCGGCCTGCAGGAGCGACTGGGCCTGCGCGCCGACGACGACGAGATCGCCTACGTCGCGATGCACATCGGGGGACGGCTCGAGCGCAGTCGCCGCGCCGAGACCCTGCTCACCGCGACGATCGTGTGCCCCGGCTACTACGAGCTGCACGAGGTGCTCCGCTCCCGCGTGGACCACTCGCTCGGGCAGGGCATCGAGGTCGTGCGCGTCATCACCGCGATGGATCCGGGCGAGGACGAGATCGACACCGACCTCGTGCTCAGCACGGTCCCTCTTCCGGGGGCCGCAGAGCGGGTCGTGCTCATCCAGCCGTTCCTCACCGAGGCCGACGTCGAGCGGGTGCAGCAGGCGGCGGCCCGGCTGCGGCGCGCCCGCCGGCTCACCCGGCTGCGCGAGGAGCTCTCCCGTTACCTGTCCGCGGACGCCTTCGTGTCCCCGCTGCCCGATGCGGGGGAGGAGGAGATCATCCGCCTCCTCGGCGGGCGTCTGCTCCAGGCGGGCCTGATCGGCGAGGACTACATCGAGAACACCATCCAGCGCGAGCGGCTCTCCTCGACGGCGTTCAGCGACGCGCTCGCGGTGCCGCATGCGCTGCAGATGACGGCCCAGCGCACGGCGATCGCCGTGGGGGTCGCGGCGGGCTCGGTGGCGTGGGGGACGGGTCGCGTGCGGGTGGTCGCGCTCGCCGCCTTCAGCGAGCAGGACCGGGACGCGTTCCAGACCGTCTTCGAGCAGCTCGTGGAGGTGTTCGGCGAGGGCGACAGCCTGCAGCGCATCGTCCGCAGGAGCGCGACGTTCGCCGGCTTCCTGGACGAGCTCGTCGCCGTCATCGACGGCTGACGCGCGGTCAGGCCTGCAGCACCCGCGCGAGCGCGTCCAGCAGCCCCTCCGCGTCCGCGCCCTGCGCCGTGAGCACCACCTCGTCGCCCGCGCCGAGGGCCAGATCCATCACCGCGAGGACGCTGCGGAGATCGACGGTGCGGCCCGCGGACGTCGTGAGCTCGACGGCTCCCTCGTGGGCGAGGGCGAGCCGTACGAGCTCCGCGACGGGACGCGCATGCGCGCCGCCCGCTGCGCGGATCACGACCGTACGGCTCGCCATCGTCAGCCGAGCCGGGCCAGCAGGTCCCTGATCGCGGCGTCGAGCGCCGCGACGGCATCGCGTGCGGCCGCGCCGGAGTCGGCCCGCGCGTCGATGTAGACCTTGAGCTTGGGCTCGGTGCCGCTCGGGCGCACGATCACGCGGGACCCGTCGGAGAGGCGGTAGCGCAGCACGTCCCCGGCCGGGGCGCCCGAGGTCGCGACGAGCAGATCCTCGGCCGAAGAGATCGCGATCTCGCCGAACGCCGTGGGGGGATCCTGCCGCAGCGCGGCCATGATCCGGCCGATCACGGCGACGTCCTCGACGCGGATCGACACCTGTCCGCTCGCGAAGTGCCCGACCTCCGCGGCGATCTCCTCGAGCAGGTCGGCCAGCGTCGCCTCGCGGGCCCGCGCCTGCGCGGCGAGGCCCAGCAGCGCCACCGCGGCGGAGATGCCGTCCTTGTCGCGCACCGTGTCCGGGTTCACGAGGTAGCCCAGGGCCTCCTCGTAGCCGAAGGCGATGCCGGGAGCGCGCGAGATCCACTTGAAGCCGGTCAGGGTCTCGTGGAAGTCCAGTCCGTAGCGCTCCGCGACCGCGCCGAGGGCGGGGGAGGACACGAGCGAGCAGGCGAGCGAGGTGCCGGGGGCGGCGGGGCCGTCCGCGGTCGCGGCGCGTGCGGCGCGCCAGCCGAGCAGCAGGCCGACCTCATTGCCGGTGAGCCGGCGCCAGCCTCCCTCGGCCGTCTCGTCGGGGATCCCCACGGCGAGCCGGTCGGCGTCGGGATCGTTCGCGATCACGAGCTCGGCGCCCAGCGTGCGCGCCTTCGCGAAGGCGAGGTCCATCGCGCCCGGCTCCTCCGGATTGGGGAACGAGACCGTGCGGAACGTCGGATCCGGATCCCGCTGCTCGCTCACGGTCCAGGGCGCGGGGTAGCCGGCCTCGCCGATGATGCGGGAGAACGTCTCCCACCCGACGCCGTGCATGGCGGTGTAGACCCAGCGCAGGCCCGCGGTCCCGACCGGGGCGGGCGCCACGGCGGCGGTCGCGGCGACATACGCGTCCACGACGTCCTCGCCCGCGGTCTCGTAGGACTCCGAGCGGGGGATCGCGAGGGCGTCCCCGCGGTCCGCCACCCGCTGGATGTGCGCGGCGATCTCGGCGTCGGCCGGGGACACGATCTGCGACCCCTGGTCCGCGCCGCCGAGGTACACCTTGTAGCCGTTGTCGTTGGGCGGGTTGTGGCTCGCGGTCACCATGACGCCCGCGTCGGCCCCGAGGTGGCGCACCGCGAAGGCGAGCACGGGCGTCGGCAGCAGGCGCGGCAGCAGGACGGCCCGCAGCCCCGCGCCGGCGAAGATCTCCGCCGAGTCCTTCGCGAACACGCGGGAGTTCTTGCGGCCGTCGTAGCCGATGACGACGGTCGGCGCCCTGCCGGGGGTGGCCTTCTCGTGCAGGTAGGCGGCGAATCCGGCCGCCGCCTGCGCCACGAGCACGCGGTTCATCCGGTTGGATCCCGCCGCGATCTCGCCGCGCAGGCCGGCGGTGCCGAACGCGAGACGGGTGGAGAAGCGGTCGTCGAGGTCGGCGAGGGCCGCCTCGTCCCCGGATCCGGCGCGGGTGATGAGGCCGGCGAGCTCGTCGCGGGTCTCCGGGTCCGGATCCTGCCGCAGCCAGGCCCGCGCCTGCGCGAGCAGGGCCGCCTCCTGGCCGCTCACAGCGCCCCGATCACGCGGGCCAGCAGGCCGGAGATCACCGGCTCGGCCTCGCGTCCCGCCTCGATGACCTCGGCGTGGCTGAGCGGCGTCTTCTGGATGCCGGCGGCGAGGTTCGTGATGAGGGAGAAGCCGAGGACCTCCATGCCGGCCTGACGGGCGGCGATCGCCTCGAGCGCCGTGGACATGCCGACGATGTGGCCCCCCAGGTGCTTCGCCATCTGGACCTCGGCGGGCGTCTCGTAGTGCGGGCCGGTGAACTGGCAGTACACGCCCTCGTCGAGCGTGGGGTCGATGGTGCGGGCCAGGTCCCGCAGGCGGCGGGAGTACAGGTCGGTGAGGTCCACGAAGGTGGCGCCCTCGAGCGGGGAGTCGGCCGTGAGGTTGATGTGGTCGCTGATGAGGACCGGAGTGCCGGCCTTCCAGGTCTCCTTGATCCCGCCCGCGCCGTTCGTGAGCACCATCGTCTTCGCCCCGGCGGCGGCCGCGGTGCGCACGCTGTGCACGACGCGGCGGACGCCGTGCCGCTCGTAGTAGTGCGTGCGGGCGCCGATGACGAGCACGTGCTTCCCGTCCGGGGTGACGATGCTGCGCAGCGTCCCGACGTGGCCCTCGAGGGCGGGCTTGGAGAAGCCCGTGACCTCGGTGGCGGGCATCGTGGCGACGGTCTCTCCGATGAGCTCGGCGGCCTTGCTCCAGCCCGAGCCGAGCGTGACGGCGATGTCGTGGTGCTCGACGCCGGTCAGGCGATGGATGTCGGACGCCGCCTCCGCAGCGATCGCGAAGGGGTCGGCGCTCGGGTCGTCGAGGGGGTTGGTCTGATCAGCCATGAGAACGAGGATACGGCCCCGCGCTCGCGGCGGGGGAGGAGGGCGCGGAAGAGCAGCGCGGGCTCGGATCGTCCCCGCGGTGCGGATGCGGAAGAATGGATCCCATGACCTTGATGTTCGAGCGCTCTCAGCGTGTCGCCGTGCTCGGCGGCGGTCCCGGCGGATACGAGGCGGCGCTCGCCGCCGCACAGCTCGGGGCGGAGGTGACGCTCGTCGAACGGGTCGGCGTGGGCGGATCCGCCGTGCTCACCGACGTGGTGCCCTCGAAGAGCCTGATCGCCACGGCCGACGCCGCGGTGGCGATCAGCGAGGCCAGCGACCTCGGCGTGCAGTTCTACGCGAAGGGCGCCGAGGGCAAGCCGCTCAAGCCGCAGGTCGCGATCAACCTCGCCGCCGTGAACAAGCGGCTGATGGCGCTCGCGGGCCAGCAGTCCGAGGACATGCGCACCACCCTGCTCGACGCGGGGGTGACGATCCTCTCCGGCCACGGCCGCCTGGACGGTCCGAACGCGATCGTCGTGTCCACGTCCGTGGACGGCACCGACTTCGACCGGGTCGAGGCCGACACCCTCATCGTCGCCGTCGGGGCGTCCCCGCGCGAGCTCGACTCCGCCAAGCCGGACGGCGAGCGGATCCTCACCTGGACGCAGCTGTACGACATGAAGACGCTGCCCGAGCACCTCATCGTGGTCGGCTCCGGCGTCACCGGCGCCGAGTTCGCGTCGGCGTACATGAACCTGGGCGCCAAGGTCACCCTGATCTCCAGCCGCGACCAGGTGCTCCCCGGCGAGGACCAGGATGCGGCGCACGTGCTGGAGAAGGTCTTCAAGCGCGGCGGGATGCGGGTGCTGTCGAAGTCCCGCGCCGACAAGGTCGAGCGTACGGCGGACGGCGTCATGGTGACGCTCTCGGACGGGCGCACGGTCGAGGGCAGCCACTGCCTGATGGCGGTCGGATCCATCCCGAACACCGCGGGGATCGGTCTGGAGGACGTCGGCGTCGAGCTGACCGCCTCGGGGCACATCCGCGTCAACCGGGTCGCGCGCACCTCGGTCTCCAACATCTACGCGGTCGGCGACTGCACGAACTTCTTCCCGCTCGCCTCCGTCGCCTCGATGCAGGGCCGCACGGCCGTGTTCCACGCCCTGGGCGACATCGTGATCCCGCTCGAGAAGCTGAAGATCACCGCCAACATCTTCACCGCGCCCGAGATCGCGACCATCGGCTTCTCCGAGAAGGACATCGAGGACGGCGTGGCCGACGGCATCGCCTACAAGCTGCCGCTCGCCGCCAACCCGCGCGCGAAGATGCAGGGGATCCGCGACGGCTTCGTGAAGATCATCGCCCGCAAGGGATCCGGCACGGTCATCGGCGCCGTGATCGTGGCCCCGCGCGCCTCGGAGCTGATCTACCCGCTCGCGATCGCCGTGGAGCGCCGCCTCAACGTCGACCAGGTGTCCCGCGTGTTCGCGGCCTACCCGTCGATCACGAGCAGCATCACCGACGCGACCCGCGCGATGCACCAGGTGTACATCGCCAACTGACGCGGATACGACGAAGCGGCGCCCCCTTCCGGGAGCGCCGCTTCGTCGTATCGCGGTCCTGCGCCCTTCGGGCCTGCGGGACCGGTCAGCTGATCGTGAGGAGCTGGTGGCCGGCCGACACGGTCGCGCCGGCGTCGGCGTTGATGTTGCCGATCACGCCGTCCTTGTGCGCCTGCAGCGGCTGCTCCATCTTCATCGCCTCGAGGACCACGACGAGATCGCCCTTGACGACCTGCTGCCCCTCCTCGACCGCGACCTTGACGACCGTGGCCTGCATCGGCGACTTCACGGCATCGCCGGAGGCGCCGGCGTTCACCGTCTTGGCGTGGCTGCGACGCGACGGTGGCACCGCCGCGGGGCGTCCGCCCGTGCCCACGACGGACGCGGCGACGCGGTCGGGCAGGCTCACCTCGAGGCGCTTGCCGGCGACCTCGACGACGACCGTGTGGCGGCCCTTCGGCTCGGCCGCGGCCTCGAGCTCGCCGTCCCACGCCGGGATGTCGTTGACGAACTCCGTCTCGATCCAGCGCGTGTACACGCCGAAGGTGCCGTCCTCCGCCGTGAAGGCGGGGTCGTTGACGACCTTGCGGTGGAACGGCAGGACGGTCGGCAGGCCGGAGACCTCGAACTCGTCGAGTGCGCGGCGCGACCGCTCCAGCGCCTCGGCGCGGTCCTTGCCGGTCACGATGATCTTCGCGAGCAGGGAGTCGAACGCGCCGGAGACCACATCGCCCGCGGTGACGCCGGAGTCGAGGCGGATGCCGGGGCCGCCGAACGTCTTGAACACGTGCACGGGACCCGGCTGCGGCAGGAAGCCCCGGCCGGGGTCCTCGCCGTTGATCCGGAACTCGATCGAGTGCCCCTGCGGGGCGGGGTCGTCGTAGTCGATGGTGCCGCCGGCGGCGATGCGGAACTGCTCGCGGACGAGGTCGATCCCGGTGACCTCCTCGGAGACCGGGTGCTCGACCTGCAGGCGGGTGTTCACCTCGAGGAACGAGACGGTGCCGTCGGCGCCGATGAGGAACTCGCAGGTCCCCGCGCCGACGTATCCGACCTCCTTGAGGATCGCCTTGGACGCGGAGTAGAGGAGCGCGTTCTGCTCGTCGGTGAGGAACGGCGCGGGGGCCTCCTCGACGAGCTTCTGGTGGCGGCGCTGCAGCGAGCAGTCGCGCGTGGAGATGACGACGACGTTGCCCTCGGCGTCGGCGAGGCACTGGGTCTCGACGTGGCGCGGCTTGTCGAGGTACTTCTCCACGAAGCACTCGCCGCGGCCGAAGGCGGCGACGGCCTCGCGGGTGGCGGACTCGAAGAGCTCGGCGACCTCGTCGAGCTCGCGGGCGACCTTGAGACCGCGACCGCCGCCGCCGTATGCGGCCTTGATCGCGATGGGAAGGCCCACCTGCTCGGCGAAGGCGACCACCTCGGCGGCCGTCTCGACGGGGCCGGGGGTGCCCGGCGCGAGCGGGGCGCCGACCTTCTCGGCGACGTGACGCGCGGTCACCTTGTCGCCGAGCGCCTCGATCGCCTCGGGGGAGGGGCCGATCCAGACCATGCCCGCTCCGATGACGGCACGGGCGAACTCGGCGTTCTCGGCGAGGAAGCCGTAACCGGGATGCACGGCGTCCGCGCCCGCGCGCCGGGCGATCGAGAGGATCTTGTCGATCTGCAGATAGGTCTCCGCACTCGTGGATCCGTCGAGGGCGTAGGCCTCGTCGGCGAGACGGGTGTGCATGGCGTCACGGTCCTGGTCCGCATAGATGGCGACGGAGGAGAGACCGGAGTCGCGCGCAGCGCGGATGATGCGGACGGCGATCTCGCCGCGGTTGGCGACGAGCACCTTGGCGATGTCAGGCATGAGTGTCAGCCTATCGACAGCGCCGCCGATATTTTTGACGACCCTCCACAAGAATCCGGAGGATTCACGTCCTGGATCCTACGAAGGGCCGGGTCGACGTCGGGCGGGCGCGCAGCGGAGTCGCGCTCAGGAGGCGCCAGGGACGGCGTTCCAGAGGTCGGTCCAGCGGATCCCGAGCCGGCCGGCGAGGCGACGCAGGGTCGACAGCGACATCCCGACGACCGTGGAGGGGTCGCCCTCGACGCGCTCGATGAACGCGCCGCCCAGGCTGTCCACCGTGAAGGCTCCCGCGACGAGCAGCGGCTCCCCCGTGGCGACGTAGGCCTCGATCTCGGCGTCGTCCACGTCGGCGGCGAAGGTGACCGCGGCCTCCGCGACCGCGTGCACCTCCTCGGCGGGGGCATCGGGACGCACGAGGATCACGCTGTGCCCGGAGTGCAGCACGCCGGTGCGGCCCCGCATCGCATGCCAGCGCGCGATCGCGCGCGCGGGCTCGTGGGGCTTGCCGTGCACGGCGCCGTCGATCTCGAACATGGAGTCGCCGCCGATCACGATCCCCTCGAAACCGGGATCCAGCTCGTGGATGCGACCGGCGACCTCGGCCGCCTTCGCACGCCCGAGGAGCAGCACGACCTCCTCCGGCGCGAGCGGCCGGCCGAGGCGCTCGGCCTCCGCGGCGGCGACCGCGTCCTCGTCGACGTCGGGGCTCACGCAGATCGGCTCGATGCCGCTCTGCCGCAGCAGGGCGAGCCGGGCGGGCGAGGTGGAGGCGAGGCACACGCGCATGCACCCACGCTATCGGGTCGGGATCCGCGGACCCCGAGGTCTGGGATGATCGAGGGGTGAGCGATTCCGACGCGTCCGAGGGCGCCCTTCTCGACCTCGACGTGACCGCGATCGCGCACGGCGGGGTGTTCATCGCCCGGCACGAGGGCCGCGTCGTGTTCGTCTCCGACGCGATCCCGGGCGAGCGGGTGCGTGCGCGGCTCGCCGCACCGGCCGACGGGGCCGACACTCGCTCGTTCTGGCGCGCCGAGACGGTCGAGGTGCTCGACGCGTCCCCGCA
Source organism: Microbacterium sp. MMO-35 (assembly GCF_037147555.1). Taxonomy (NCBI): domain Bacteria; kingdom Bacillati; phylum Actinomycetota; class Actinomycetes; order Micrococcales; family Microbacteriaceae; genus Microbacterium; species Microbacterium sp. MMO-35. The sequence goes on along the minus strand of NZ_JBBCVH010000008.1, from coordinate 24,011 downwards.
CCGGCGACCCCACGTCTGGCCGGAGGCCGACGTGACGCGCGCCCCGGAGCAGCGGCCGGGCGGCGCCGATCTCGGACACATCGAGATCGGGCACCAGCGCGTCCTGAAGCGCCGGGTGCTGCAGGAGGCGCTGGACCGCTTCGCCGGGGGAGGGATCGACGCCCCCGAGGTGGAGGCCACGGGCGTCGACGAGAACTGGCGCACCCGCGTCACCCTCCACGTCGACGACGCCGGGCGGATCGGGCCGTTCGCGGCGCGCAGCCACCGGGTCGTGCCCGTCGCCGAGCACGTGCTCGCACGTCCCGCGATCGACGCCGCGGCCCGCCGGCTCCGTGGACTGCCCGAGGGGCGGATCGAGCTCATCGAACCCGCCGACGGAGAGGTGCGCCAGGTGCTCCGGCCCGAGTCGGAGCGCCAGGCGCGAGGCCGGAACGGTCGTCGCGGTCCGCGACGGGCCGCGCCGCAGACGATCGTCGAGCGGGCGGCCGGGCGTTCGTTCTCCCTCGACGCCGACGGGTTCTGGCAGATCCACCCCGCCGCCGCGGGGCTGCTGGACGGCGCGGTCGCGGATCTGCTCGAAGGAGCGGTCGACGCCGGGGCCGCGCACCTCGATCTGTACGGCGGCGTGGGGCTGTTCTCGGCGACGCTGGCGCGGACCGGTGCGCGGCGCATCACCACCGTCGAGTCCTCCCCGCGTGCCACCCGGCACGCGGCCGCGAACCTGAGCGACCTGGACGTGCGGGCGGTGACCGCGCGCGTCGACCGGTTCCTGAAGGCGGACGACCCCGGCCTGCGCGACGTCGCCGGCGGTGCGGTCGTGCTGGACCCGCCGCGGTCCGGGGCAGGGCGCGCCGTGGTCGAGGACGTCGCGGCGCTCGACCCCGCCGCGATCGTGTACGTCGCCTGCGATCCGGTCGCCCTCGCCCGCGACCTCGCCACGTTCCGGGGTCTCGGCTTCGAACCGCGCCGGATGCGGGCCTTCGATCTGTTCCCGCACTCGCACCACCTCGAGACGGTCGCACTGCTCACCCGATAGGCCGGTCCTGCGCCGCCGGTTCCGCGCTCCGGCGTGGCCGGATCCGCACGCCCGCACGGGATAGGGTGAGACCGTGAGCAGCGTAGCCCTGATCGACGACCACGAGTCCGTTCGTCTGGGACTCGCCGCCGCGCTCGAGCGGGCCGACTTCGACGTCGTGTTCTCGGGCGCCGGCGTCGCCGAGTACCTCGAAGCGCGCGGGCGCACCCTGACGGTGCCGGCCGACGTGGTGCTGCTCGATCTCACCCTCGGCGACGGGACGACGGTGACCGAGAACGTCACGCGACTCGTCATCGACGGATCCAGCGTGGTCATCCACAGCGTCGCCGATCGGCCGGTCGCCGTGCGCGAGGCCCTCGCCGCCGGGGCGGCCGGCGTCATCAGCAAGTCCTCTCCGCTGGACGACGTGATCGCCGCCGTGCGCACGGTCGCCCGCGGGGATGCGCTGAACAACGTGGAGTGGGCCAACGCCGTCGACGGCGACACGGCGTTCGCCGATGCGCAGCTCTCCACGCGGGAGCGCGAGGTGCTGCGCCTGTACGCGACCGGCCTTCCGCTGAAGGTCGTGGCGGAGCGGCTCGGCGTCGCCTACTCGACGGCCAAGGAGAACATCACCCGGATCCGGGTGAAGTACGTGGAGGTGGGGCGCCCCGCGCCCACCAAGGTCGACCTGCTGCGACGCGCCATGGAGGACGGCATCGTGGAGACCGCTCAGGAGGACCCGCAGAGTGTCGGCTGACGCCGGCGTCCCGCGGAGGGCGCCGCGGCGGGAGGGTTAGAGCATGTCGGGCGCTCAGGGACTCAGGGAGGCGTGGGAGAAGATCCCGACGCCGGGCGAGGTCGGGCAGGAGCTGGAGCGCTTCGCCGGACGGCGCATCGAGCGCATCATCGTCATCGTCGTCGGAGTGGGCGCGCTCGCCCTCGGCACCCAGGCGCTGGTCAACGCGATCATCAAGATGCGGCTCGTCGACGGTCCGCACATCGGGATGATGGCGCTCGTCTTCGTGCCGTGGATCGTGATGCTGCTCTGCTGCGCGATCGGACGCGCCGTGCGCATCGCGGCGGGCGTCTTCTTCGTCGCCTACATCATCGACCTCGGGCTCTGGCCGTTCGTCGCGGCCCACAAGGATCTGGACCCGTCGGACCAGCCCTGGATCTTCTTCCTCGTCAACGTCGCCGGGGTGGCCGCCGTCGTCGCGTTCCCCCTCGGCGTACAGGTGGCCTGGGTGCTCATCGGGCCGCTGCTCTACGGCACCGTGCGGCTGATCCAGGGCGACTTCGCCCCCGACTTCTGGATCGTCACCGCGTTCGACGTGTCGTTCACGCTGATCCTGGGCGCGGTGCTGGTCGCCCTCGGCTGGATGTTCCGCTCGGTCGCCAACGGCGTCGACGATGCGCGCGGACGCGCGGTCGCGCTGTACACCGAGGCCGCTGCGGCGGAGGCCACCGAGCATGAGCGCGTCGCCGTGGCCGCTCTCATGCACGACAGCGTGCTGGCGGCCCTGATCGCCGCGGAGCGCGCGGAGACGGAACGGGCGCGCGCGCTCGCGGTCGACATGGCGCGGGAGGCGCTCACCCGCCTCGCGAACGCGGAGGCGCCGGCGCAGGAGGGCAGCGAGGAGCCCGTGCAGGTCGAGCTGCTCGCCGAGGATCTCCGCCGCGCAGTGGTGCAGATGGGACTCGCGATCGACGTCGAGCAGTTCGGGCACGGCGCCGTTCCCGATCGCGTGGCGCGGGCGATGGCCCTCGCAGCACGGCAGGCGATCGGCAACGCCGTCACGCACGCCGCCGGGCGCGGGCTCTCCGTGGTCGTGGAGGGGCACGGCGACACCGGGCTCACCGTCAAGGTCAGCGACACCGGAGGCGGATTCGATCCGGCCCAGGTCGGCGCGGATCGCCTCGGCATCCGCGCGTCGATCGTGGCGCGGATGGCGGCGGTGGGCGGGGTCGCCACGATCGACTCGGATCGCCGCGGCACCGTCGTGACGCTGGGGTGGTCGCAGTCATGAGGCTCACCGTCCGCATCGTCGCCACCGGGCTCGCGCTCGTGTTCGCCTGTTACTTCGCCGCCCGCGCCCTGTGGTGGACGGCGCCGCCGCCGCGCCCCCTGCTGGTGCTGCTCGCGGTCGCCATCTACCTGGCGTCCTTCGCGGTGATCGCCCTCGTCGGCGCGGGGCGCTCGGCGCAGATGCCGCGGTGGGCGGCCGCTCTGGCCCTGGTGTCCGCGATTGCGATCCCGCAGCTGAGCAACCTCGGCCTGGATCCGGCCGCGCTGCGCGCGCCTTACGCGACCTGGTACATCGGATCCGTCGGCCTGACCGGCGTCGTCTGCATCGTGCGGCGCCGGCCCCTGGCCGGATGGCTGGTGCTGCTGCTGCTCACGATCGCCTCGACGGCCTGGATCGGGTTCTTCGACGCCCTCGGCCTGGGGCTGGTCGGATCGACCGTGTGGATGGTGATCGCCCAGCTGATCGTCGCGTTCTGGCGGCGAGCGGTGCGCGACACCGACCGCCTCGCGGGGATCCAGCAGGCGGCCTCCGCCTGGCAGGCGACGCAGATCGTGCGGCAGCGCGAGCGCCGCGAGCGCGTGCAGTACGCCCTCACCGTGGCGGGACCGGTGCTGGCGCGCGTCATCGAGACCCGCGGCGAGCTCTCCGACGAGGAGCGGCGCATCGCGCACCTGGCCGAGGGGCGGCTGCGCGACGAGATCCGCGGCGGCGATCTGCTGAACGAGCGCGCCCGCGCCGCGATCGAGTCGGCGCGCGCACGGGGCGCGTCGGTCACGGTCTTCGACGACGGCGGTCTGGACGGGCTCGACGATCAGGACAAGAGCCGCATCAGGGAGGAGCTGGCCGAGGTGCTCTCCGACGCGTCCTCGGCGCGGCTCATCATCCGCGCGCCCAAGGACGCCCGGATCGCTGTCACCGTGGTCGGGCGCACGGCGGCGGGGGAGTCGTCCGATGAGGACTCGGTCGAGCTCTGGCGCGAGATCCCGCGGGATTCCTCGGCGCACTGACCGGATCCGGGTCCGCGGGCGCAGAGCCCGAGAGGGGCGAGCGTGGGGCGGAGGGAGCCGGAGAAGAAGAAAGGGCGAGGGGCGGCGAAGCCGCACACCCCTCGCCAGTGCGGAACAGTTACCCGAAAACCGTCCGCAAAGACCGGAGATCGTCTACCTACCCTGTGGCAGAGATCCGGTCGAACGCGAAGCGTTGCAAGAAAGAGTCTTCCGGGTCGTCCCCAGGATGTCTGTAGGTATTTTGGGGGACAAATCCAGACGCGGGCGAAAATCCTGCGCGCGGACCCCCTCCGCGCGGGCTCCGCTCAGCCCGCGAAGCGTCCCCAGGGGATGTCGCGCCGGAGCGGCGCGCGCAGACCGCGCTGCGTGCGCCCCCAGGCGGAGACGGGCTTCTCGGCGGCCACCGCATCGGCCTCCTCCGCCACGAAGGCCTCGGAGAGCACGGCGATGAGCGCCGCGAGCTCCTCCTCGGTGGCGGAGCCGCGGAGCACCTGGATCTCGACCGCGTCGGCGGCGTCCTCGCCGCTCACAGCGGGATGTTCCCGTGCTTCTTCGGGGGCAGCTCGGCGCGCTTTCCGCGCAGGGCGCGCAGCGCCTTCGCGATGGAGACGCGGGTGTTCGCCGGCTCGATGATCCCGTCGATCTCGCCGCGCTCGGCGGCCAGGAACGGGCTGGTGACGTTGTAGGTGTACTCGTTCGCGAGGCGCGTGCGCACGGCGGCGACGTCCTCGCCGGCCTCCTCGGCGCGCTTGATCTCGCCGCGGTAGAGGATGTTCACCGCGCCCTGGCCGCCCATGACGGCGATCTCCGCGGTGGGCCAGGCGAGGTTCACGTCGGCGCCGAGCTGCTTGGATCCCATGACGATGTACGCGCCGCCGTAGGCCTTGCGCAGGATCACGGTCACCAGCGGCACCGTGGCCTCGGCGTAGGCGTAGATGAGCTTCGCGCCACGGCGGATCACGCCCGTCCACTCCTGGTCGGTGCCGGGGAGGTAGCCGGGCACGTCGACCAGCGTGACGATCGGGATGGAGAACGCGTCGCAGAAGCGGACGAAGCGGCTGGCCTTCTCGCCGGCCTCGATGTTCAGCGTTCCCGCCATCTGCGACGGCTGGTTGGCGATGATGCCGACCGAGCGTCCCTCGACCCGGCCGAAGCCGATCACGATGTTGGGCGCGAACAGCGGCTGCACCTCGAGGAACTCCGCGCCGTCGACGACGCGCTCGATGACGGTGTGGATGTCATAGGGCTGGTTCGCCGAGTCCGGGATGAGGGTGTTCAGCGTGCGGTCGGCGTCCGTGGTCTCGAACTCGAAGTCGCTGGAGTAGGTGGGCAGCTCCGCCATGTTGTTGTCCGGCAGGAAGCCGAGCAGGGTGCGGGCGTAGTCGATCGCGTCGTCCTCGTCCTCGGCGAGGTAGTGCGCGACGCCCGAGCGGGTGTTGTGCGTGTAGGCGCCGCCGAGCTCCTCCATCCCCACGTCCTCGCCGGTGACGGTCTTGATGACGTCGGGGCCGGTCACGAACATCTGGCTGGTCTTGTCGACCATGATCACGAAGTCGGTGAGCGCCGGGCCGTACACGGCACCGCCGGCAGCGGGCCCCATGATGATCGAGATCTGCGGGATGACGCCCGACGAGCGGGTGTTCGCGCGGAAGATCTCGCCGTACTTGCTGAGCGCGAGCACGCCCTCCTGGATGCGGGCGCCGCCCGAGTCGAGGATTCCGATGATGGGCACGCCGCTGCGCAGGGCGAACTCCATGATCTTGATGATCTTGTCGCCGGAGACCTCGCCGAGCGAGCCTCCGAACGTCGTGAAGTCCTGCGAGTACACGGCGACCGTGCGGCCGTTGATGGTGCCGACGCCCGTGACGACCGAGTCGCCGTAGGGGCGGTTCTTGTCCATCCCGAAGGCGGTGGTGCGGTGACGCACGTACTCGTCGAACTCGACGAAGCTGCCCGGATCCACCAGCAGCTCGATGCGCTCGCGGGCGGTCATCTTGCCCTTGGCGTGCTGCTTCTCCTTGGCCTTCGCCTCGGCCGAGACGACGGCCTCGTCGTAGCGGCGGCGGAGGTCGGCGATCTTGCCGGCGGTCGTGTAGAGGTCAGGCGTGTCCGTCACGGTTCCCACATTAGCGCCGGGGCCTCGGCGTCCGTTGGATGAGAGGCACAACTCCGGGGCGGGATCCTCTGTACGGACCCTCCGATACTCGAGTCGTCTCCCTGAGCACGACCGATAGGCCGTGCTCAGGGAGACGACTCGAGTATCGAGCGCTCGGTAGGGTGACCGCATGAGCTTCCCGCACAGCACGGCCGCCGCGGCGCGGCTCGACGTCGTCGCGTCCACCGGGTCCACGAACGCCGACCTGCGTGCGCACGCGGGCGACGCGGAGGGGTGGCCGCACCTGTCGGCGATCCTCACCGAGGACCAGGTCGCCGGGCGCGGGCGGCTCGACCGGATCTGGACGGCACCGGCGGGATCCGCGCTGGCGCTGTCGGTGCTGCTGCGGGTGCCGCGGGTCCCCCTCGTCGAGCGCGGCTGGATCCCGCTCGCGGCGGGTCTCGCCATGGCCGATGCGATCGCCGCGCAGCTGCCCGAACGGAGCGTGGGCGTGAAGTGGCCGAACGACGTCCTGGTGGGCGATCGCAAGATCTGCGGCATCCTCGCGGAGGCCACCGGGGCCGACGTCGTGATCGTCGGATCCGGCGTGAACACGGCGATGACGGCCGAGCAGCTCCCCGTGGAGACCGCCACCTCGTTCGCCGTCGAGGGCGGGCAGGCCGATCTCGATCTGCTCGTCGCCGGCTATCTGGCGCGGCTGGACGGATGGATCGAAGCGCTCTCGGAGCACGGCTCCGCCGTCGCGAGCGGTCTGCGCGACGCCGTCGCCGCGCGCTGCGACACGCTCGGCCGCACCGTGCGGGTGCTGCTTCCCGGGGGCGCCGAACTGATCGGCGAGGCGACCGGGCTCGGCGCGGACGGCTGCCTGATCGTGTCCGCGGACGGAACGGAGCACCGCATCGCCGCGGGTGACATCGTGCACCTGCGCCTCGCCTGAGCAGAGCGCGCCCGCCGGCTCGGCGGCTTCCGGGGCGGCCCGACTACCCTGGAAGCCGACATGGCACATCTTCTCGGGGCCGAAGGCCTCCACCTCGAGTTCCCCACCCGCATCGTCTTCGACTCCGTGACCCTCGGCATCGAGGAGGGCGACCGGATCGGCATCGTCGGTCGCAACGGCGACGGCAAGTCGAGCCTCCTCGCGATGCTCGCGGGGCGGCTGGACCCCGATGCGGGGCGGGTGACCGTCCGCGGCGGCACCACGATCGGGGTGCTCGACCAGGCCGACGTGCTCGACGACGCCCTCACAGTCGGCGCGGCGATCGTCGGCGACACCCCCGAGCACGAGTGGGCGGGGGATCCGAAGGTCCGCGACGTGATCGACGGCCTCGTCAGCGACCTCGACTGGAACGCCTCCGTCGCCGATCTGTCCGGGGGGCAGCGCCGCCGCGTGGCGCTCGCGAAGCTGCTCGCCGGCGACTGGGACATCATCGCGCTGGACGAGCCCACCAACCACCTCGACGTCGAGGCGATCGGCTGGCTCGCCGAGCACCTGAAGCGGCGCTGGCCGGCGAGTCAGGGCGCGCTCATGGTCGTCACGCACGACCGCTGGTTCCTGGACGAGGTGTGCACGGAGACCTGGGAGGTGCACGACCGGATCGTCGAGCCCTTCGAGGGCGGGTACGCCGCCTACATCCTGCAGCGCGTCGAGCGCGACCGGATGGCGGCGGCGAGCGAGGCGAAGCGCCAGAACCTCGCCCGCAAGGAGCTCGCCTGGCTGCGCCGCGGCGCTCCCGCCCGCACCTCGAAGCCCAAGTTCCGCATCGACGCCGCGAACGAGCTCATCTCCGACGTGCCCGAGATCCGCGACCGCATCGCGCTGCAGTCGCTCGCCGTCTCGCGGCTCGGCAAGGACGTCGTGGACCTCATCGACGCCGGCGTGACCTTCCCCGCGACCGGATCCGCCCCGGAGCGCGAGGTGCTGCGCGACGTGGAATGGCGGATCGCGCCGGGCGAGCGCACCGGCATCCTCGGCGTCAACGGCGCCGGCAAGTCGACGCTGCTGAGCCTCGTCGCAGGCAGCCTGGCGCCGACGAGCGGCAGGGTCAAGCACGGCAAGACCGTGCAGGTGCGCACGCTGACCCAGCGGCTCGACGAGCTGCAGGACGTCTGGGACGAACCCGTGCGGGTCGTGATCGGGCGCCTGCGCACGACGTACACGTTCGGCACCGGGTCCAAGGCCGCAGAGCTCACCCCGGGACAGCTGCTGGAGCGCCTCGGATTCTCCTCGGCGCAGCTGTCCACCCCGGTCAAGGACCTCTCCGGAGGTCAGCAGCGCCGCCTGCAGCTCCTGCTCGTGCTGCTGGATCAGCCCAACGTGATGATCCTCGACGAGCCCACGAACGACATGGACACCGACATGCTCGCCGCGATCGAGGACCTCCTCGACTCCTGGCCGGGGACGCTCCTCGCGGTGAGCCACGACCGGTACTTCCTGGAGCGCGTCACCGATCAGCAGTACGCGATCCTGGACCGTCGCCTGCGGCACCTGCCCGGCGGCGTGGACGAGTACCTGCGGCTGCGGGCGCTCGAGCAGAGCCACCCGAAGGAGACGGGAGCGGGATCCGGATCCGTCTCCGCCCCGACTGCCGAGCCGGCGCTGAGCGGCGCCGACCGCCGTGCCGCGGAGAAGGAGGTCACCGCGCTCGAACGTCGCATGCAGAAGCTGGCGGCGCAGATCGACACGGCCAAGCACGCCCTCGCCGACCACGACCAGTCCGACTATGCGGGCCTCGGCGAGAAGATGAAGGAGATCTCGGCGCAGGAGGCGGAGGTCGAGGAACTCGAGCTGCGCTGGTTCGAGCTCACCGAGCAGCTGGGCTGAGCCGGGCCTCGTCCGCGAGCCGGAAGTCCTCCTCGACGAGCACCCCGTTGACTGCGGCCCCGGCCATCGCGCCCGCGCCGATCGCCATCGGGACCGTCGACATGGGGTTCACGACATTGCCCGCCGCCCAGATGCGCGCGTGCGACGTCCTCCCGGTCGCGTCCACCTCGAGGAAGGATCCGAGCCCCGACGGGAACTCCACGCGGGCGAGCCCGAGGTCGCCCAGGAATCCGTCGTGCGGCACCGGCCGGCCGCCGGTGAACACCGCGTCGACGGAGTGCTCCACGCCGTCGGCGGTGCGGATCGCCGAGACCGCGGTCCCGTCGCCGATCACCTCGACCGCCGGCGACGAGACGATCTCCACGCCGCGGGAGCGCAGCAGGCGCTCCTCCTCGGTGTCGAGCGCGCCGAGCCCGGCCGAGAAGAGGACGACCTGGTCGCTCCATTGCCGCACCATCTTCGCCTGATGCAGGGACGCGGGCGAGCTGGCGAGCACGGCAAGACGACGGTCGCGCACCTCCCAGCCGTGGCAGTACGGGCAGTGCAGCACGCTCGTGCCCCAGCGCTCTGCGAGCCCGGGGATCGCGGCGAGGTCGTCGCTGATCCCGCTGGCGACCACGATCGCGCGGGTGCTCTCCTCGCTGCCGTCGTCGAGGACGACCGTGAGGCGGTCTCTGTCCTCGCTCACCATGGCCACCGTGGCCTCGCGGAACACGACGCCGTAGGCCCCGGCCTCCGCCCTGCCGCGCCGCACGAGATCCAGCGGGGGAGTCCCCTCGTTGCCGAGGACGCCGTGCATGTGCGCCGCGAAGCGGTTGCGGGGCTCGCCGGCATCGACGACCAGCGTGCGGCGTCTCGCCCGTCCGAGCAGGAGGGCGGCGGAGAGGCCGGCCGCTCCGCCGCCGATGACGATCGCATCCCAGGACGAGGAGGGGGAGTTCAGCGTTTCCATGGCTCCAGTCCACGGGTAGGATCACAGAAGTGCAAGTGACTTTGCAGATTCAGCAAGAGAGGGAGCGCCATGGACGACGAGCTCGCGCAGGTGGGACCGCGGCTGCGGGCGGCTCGCCGTGCTCGCGGCTGGACGCTCGACGAGCTGGCGGAGAAGGCCGAGATGTCGGCCAGCACGCTGTCCCGCCTGGAGTCGGGAAAACGCCAGGCGAGTCTGGAGCTGCTGCTGCCGCTGACCCGGCGCCTGGGCATCCGGCTCGACGACCTCCTGCCCGATGAGGCCCCGGACCCTCGCATCCGCCGCTCGGAGATCCGCCGCGACGGACTCGTCATCGTCCCGCTCTCACCGGAGGGGTCTCCCGTGCACACCTACCGGATCACCTACCCGCCGGCGGGCCGGCTCCCTGCGCTGCGCGTGCACGACGGCTACGAGTGGCTCTCCGTGATCTCGGGACGGCTGCGTCTCCGGCTCGGCGCGCAGGATCTCATCCTCGGTCGCGGGGAGGCCGCCGAGTTCGACACCCGCACGCCGCATGCGATGTCCGCGGCAGGCGGGCGTCCGGCCCAGATCATCAGCATCTTCAACGACGAAGGCGTGCGGATGCACACGCACGTCGCCGATCCCGCATGATCCCCTCGGCGGCTCGCGCCTCGCTCGGTATCCTGAGGCCATGAACCCGGGAGCGGCGGCGGACGCGACACGGGCGAAGCTCCTGGTCGCCGCAGCCGAGGAGATCGTCGCACGCGGCTACACCGCGGCGTCGCTGTCCCGGACGGCGGAGCGGATCGGACTCACGAAGGGCGCGTTCAGTCGCCACTTCCCGACGAAGGACGACCTCGTCGAGGCGATCATCGCCGAAGCCGTGCGCCGGGGGCCCGGAATCCTCCGCGCCGCGCAGGACGCGTTCCCCGCGAGTTCCATCCGCGCCTGCATCTTCGCGATCGGCGGGATCTCCGCGGCCTGGCGCACCGACCCCGTTTTCGCCGCGGCGGTCCTTCTCGCGCAGGACCCGGCGATCGATGCTCGCCGGGTCGTGCCGCTGCGTCGCATGGTCGCGGACGTGCTGCGCGCCCCCCTGACCGCAGCGGTTCGGGAGGAGGGGTGCCCCCTCGTCTGTCCCGTCGAGGAGGCGGTGCAGTTCCTCGTCGTGCTGCTGACGGGGTTCCTCTCCTCGGCACGGTTCACCGAGGATTTCGGACCTCAACGCGAACTTCTCTTCGTGCAGGCCGCGCTCACCGGGATCGGGATCCCGGATTCCGGCGAGGTCGTGGCGGATGTGATCCGGCGTCTCGGAGCCTGAGCCTGCGTCCCCGCTCGATCCGTGCGCGCCGCCGTGCTAGCCTCGCTCGCGGGGAAGTGTAGACGATCGTCTACGCGCTGGGGACTGCAGCCCGTCGCCGTCGATGCGGGTATCGACGGCGACGGGCTCACGGTTCGCGGGTCATCGGACGGGCGGTCCGGGGGCTGCGCTCCTGCCTCGCTGCGCCCCTGGAGTACGCGCGGCTGATCTTCCGGATCCCGCCGAGGCCGGGTCAGAGTATGGCGCGTCGGGCGCGGCGGCGGCCGTCAGGAGCGCGACCGCCTGTCCGGGGGCAGGCTGATCGGCCGAAGCGACGCGTGCCCCGCCAGGCCGCACACGCCGCTCCGCGGACCTGGCGGCCGTGATCCGCGCCACCACCCTCCGCATCGAGTAGCGCTTCCTCTGTCGGTGCACATCGCCTAGACTTCGTTATGCGAAGCAGATTCCGCATAGCGAAGAGTCGATGTCGACGATCGTGCGTCCCTCGGCGCGGAGTCTGCGCCGGGCCCCGAGCCGGCCCGAGAGCGGACCCGAGGAAGACAGGAGCAGAACCATGGCGAAGTACCGAGTTCAGAACCCCGCGACGGGCGAGATCATCGAGTCGTTCGAGTCGGCGAGCGATGGGCAGATCGAGCAGCAGCTCGCCGCTGCCGACGCGGCCTATCGAGAATGGCGTGATCGCAGCGTCCAGGACCGCGCGGGGATCGTGCGGCGCATCGCGGAGATCTTCACCGAGCGGCGGGAGGAGCTGGCGCGTGCGATCTCGCTCGAGATGGGCAAGTCGACGGACCTGGCGCTCGAGGAGGTCGACTTCGCCGCATCGATCATCGACTACTACGGGGTGCACGGGCCCGGGCTCATCACCGATTACGAGATCCCGAGCTCGGTTCCCGGCAAGGCCGTCATCGAGCATCTGCCGATCGGCGCGCTGCTCGGCGTCATGCCGTGGAACTTCCCCTACTACCAGGTGGCCCGCTTCGCAGCGCCGAACCTGGTACTCGGCAATACCATCCTGCTCAAGCACGCGGACATCTGCACCCGGTCCAACCTGCTGATCCAGGAGATCATGGAGGCCGCGGGAGTGCCGATCGGGGGGTATCAGGCGCTGTTCGCCTCGCACGAGCAGATCGCGACGATCATCGCGGATCCCCGTGTGCAGGGCGTTTCCCTGACCGGTTCCGAAGGAGCGGGGGCGATCATCGGCGCCCAGGCGGGCGCGAACCTGAAGAAGTGCGTGCTCGAGCTCGGCGGCATCGACCCGATGGTCGTGCTCGATTCCGACGATGTGCCGGGGATCGCCCGGACGGCGTGGGAGAACCGCATCTACAACGGTGGTCAGGTCTGCAACTCGAACAAGCGGCTCATCGTCATGGACGACATCTACGACGAGTTCGTCGCCGAGCTGATCTCGCTCGCCGAAGGCCTGAAGCCCGGTGACCAGCTGGACCTGGGGGCGGGGGAGTACACGCCGCTGTCCACCCGGGCCGCAGCAGAGACGGTGGACGCCCAGGTGAAGAAGGCGATTTCCGAGGGTGCCCGCCTGCTCGCCGGCGGCGTGCTGTCGGATGGTCCCGGCGCGTACTACTCGCCCGCGGTGCTCGTCGATGTGCCGCGTGACTCCGACTCCTACCGCGAGGAGGTCTTCGGGCCGGTGGCCACCGTGTACCGGGTGCACAGCGACGAGGAGGCACTGGACCTCGCGAACGACTGTGCGCTCGGCCTGGGCGGCTCGGTGTTCTCGACCGACGAGGCCCGTGCCGCCCGCGTGGCCTCGAAACTCGAGGTCGGCATGGCCCACGTCAACATCATCGCGGCGGAGGGGGCCGACATCCCGTTCGGCGGGGTCAAGCGCTCCGGTTTCGGACGAGAGATGGGGCCGGTCGGCATCGGCGAGTTCGCGAACAAGCGGCTCTACTTCGTCGCCGAGTAGCCGTCCCTCCCGGCTCCACGGCCGCTCGCGCACCGGCGGGCCCTGGTGCGCCCCGCACGCATCGGGGCTCGCCGGGGTCCGCCGGTCCCCGGTTCACGGCGTGGAGAGCCCGAGTGCGCGCAGCGCGAGCCAGGCTGCCGCGCGGTCGTCGGCGCGGTCCAGGGACAGCCCGGTCAGCTCCTCGATCCTCCGCACGCGCGAGGTCAGCGTCTGGCGATGGATGCCGAGCCGTGACGCGGTGGCGCGTTGCGCGCCGTGCTCTGCGAGGAAGACGCGCAGCGTGTCGGTCAGGACTCCATGGGCGCCGTCAGGTTCGCGGAGCCCGTCGAGCACGGCCGCCAGCTGTGCCGAGGACTCGTCGCCCATCGCGTCCAGCACGAGCTCGACCGTGGGCAGCTCCGAATAGCGTAGGACCGTCTGTCCGTCCTCGATCGCCGTGTCAAGGGCCTGCTTCGCCTGCAGCGCGCTGCGCCGGAGGAGCTCGACCGACGCGGGGAGCCCGAGCCCCAGGTGCGCGCGGCCGCTTCCGAGCGGGGTGAACGCCTGGACGCGGGCCGCGAGCTCGTCCGCCAGGGCATCCGGGACGAACCCGCGAACCCGGCCGCCGCCGCCGACGAAGATGTGCTCGGCGCCCAGTTCGTCGAGCCAGCGCACGGCGAGGCGCTCGAGATCGATCGTGCGGGTCCGGGTCCCCAGGTGGAAGGCGGTGAGGCCCGCCTCGTGCACGCCCCACCGGCGCAGCAGTCGCCCGGCCTCGCTCCCGCCCGCGAGCAGCACTCCCATCAGCGCCTCGCGCCCCAGCCGCTCCGTCAGCGAAGGGTCGCGCGTGCGCAGCACCAGGTCGAAGAGCGCCGCCGACTGCGATGCGAGATCGCGATTGCGGCTGGTCACGCTGGAACGGGAGGCGATGACGAGGTAGCCGGTGAGATCCCGGTCGGATCCGACCTGGTGCACCTGCAGCCCCGGATGCCGCACGCGCACCGGGCGGCCGAGGGCGACCGCTGTCGCATCGTCGATGTGCAGACGGCCCGCTCCTGCGCTCGTGATCATCTGGCCGTGCGCGTCGAGGAGGACCGCCCATCCGTCGATGCGATGCGCGAGCTCGGCGATCACCGCGGGGGCGCCACCGCGTCGGGCGACCTGGGTGAGCACCTTGGTGCCGGCCGTCACCAGCCGGTCGGAAGCGGCCTGGTCATCGGAGAGGATCGCGGACAGCTGGGCGTGAAGCGCGGCGGGAGGCACCGTCCCCGCAGCGGTCTCGGGCTCGCCGGGGAGTTGCGCGCCCAGGATCGCCGTCATGCGGTTCTCCGTGAGCGCGGCGCGCAGCCGTGCACTGTCGTCGTCGGTGACGAACACACCGCGCACGGTGGTCTCCGATGTCGGCGAGCCGGGGGCGAGGCGATCGTGCAGCTCGTCCGTCCCGCCGGTCAGCAGCGTCGCGAAGTTCCGATTCGCGACGACCACGTACTCGCTCAGTCGGGCCAGGCCGTCGATCGGAGTGTGCCCCGGCAACTGCCCGACGATGAGGGTCCCGCGCACCGCACGAGCGACGGTCTGGATGTCGAGCGCCATGACGTGACTGTACCAAGTGTCCGTGAGCGAATCGAGATATCGACGATTGGCACAGTGACAGAGCGGCACGCGGCTCTCTAGCATCGCCGTAGTTCTGATGCGCGCGGCTCTCGTGTGCGGCATTCAAAGGAGAAGAAGCCATGAAGGCAGTCGTGTTCCGTGACACGCAGACCCCGGTCGTGCTCACCGATGTGGAGCTCGCGGCCCCCAAGGCGGGAGAGGTGCGCGTCAAGATCGCCGCCGCCGGCGTGTGCCATTCCGACCTGCACGTGCGTCAGGGCGACTGGGACGCCGCGGTGCCGATGGTGATGGGCCACGAAGGCTCCGGCACGGTCGTGGAGCTGGGCGAGGGCGTGACCTCGCTCGCCGTCGGCGACCACGTCGTGCTCAGCTGGGTGCCGCCGTGCGGCGAGTGCCGCTACTGCCTGCAGGGGCACGAGGCGCGCTGCCAGAAGGTCGCGACCCTGGTCGCCCCGAACGGCGTGCTCTTCGACGGCACGTCGCGGATGAGCCGGACCGACGAGCACGGCGAGAGGGAGACGCTGCACCACTACCTCGGCGTCTCCTCGTTCGCCGAAGAGGTCGTCGTGCCCGCCTCCGGCGCGATCAAGGTGCGCGACGATGCGCCGCTCGACGTGATCTCCGTGGTGGGCTGCGCGGTCGCCACGGGAGTCGGCGCCGTGACCAACACCGCCGCTGTGGAGCCCGGATCCACCGTCGCCGTGATCGGCTGCGGCGGGGTCGGCCTGAACGTGGTGCAGGGCGCGAAGCTCGCCGGTGCCGAGCGCATCATCGCGATCGACGTCGTGCCGGAGAAGACCGCGATGGCCCTGCAGTTCGGTGCGACCGACCGCATCGACGCCTCGAAGGGCGACTCCGTCGAGCAACTGTTCGCGCTGATCCCGGACGGCGTCGACTACGCCTTCGACGCGATCGGGCGCACCTTCACGACCGAGCAGGCGATCCGCATGCTCGGTCTCGGCGGGGCCGCCGTGATCGTGGGGTTGCCTCCCACGGGTGCCACGGCGTCGTTCGAGCCGCTGGCGCTCGCCGAGGCCGACCAGCGCATCCTCGGCTCGAACTACGGCTCGGTGCGCCCGTCCATCGACATCCCCGCGCTGGTCGACCGCTACATGGACGGCCAGCTCAAGCTCGACCCGCTCATCTCGGGCCGCCGGCCCCTGAGCGAGGCCGCCGAAGCCTTGGACGACCTCGAAGCGGGCGGCGTGCTGCGCACGCTGCTCATCCCCTGATCGCACCCGACGCGATCAGCGTGTACCCGACACACCCGATCTGCTCGAAGGAGAGCGCACGATGACCCTGACAGAGAAGCAATCCACGCACGTCGACGCCGGGCTGCGTCGCGGCGTGATGGGGGGAGCCGAACTCGGCGCCCAGGCCATCGCCAACATCGCCCCGAGCGCGGTCCTCGCCTTCACGGCCGCCGCGATCTTCGTCAGCGCGGGCAACGGCACCCTGCTGTCGCTCCTGCTCGCGACGATCGTGATCCTCAGCGTCGGCTGGTGCGTCGCGGTCTTCGCGCGCAAGAACGCGTCGGCCGGCTCGATCTACACCTATGTGTCGAAGTCCCTCGGACCGACGGCCGCGTACATCGCCGGGCTGGCGCTGATCATCGGCTGCTGGGGCGTCACCGCGGGTTCGCTCGGCGGCGGGGTGTCCTACGCCTCCGACCTGCTGCACGCGTTCGGCATCCCGACCGCCGGGGTGATCGGCTTCATCGTGCTGACCGTGGTGCTCGGCGTCGTCACGACCTTCTTCACCATCCAGGGGATCCAGATCTCCGCACGCGTCTCGTTCGTGCTCGAGATCGCGTCGGTCCTCATCATCCTGACGCTGTTCATCACGTCGCTCGTCGTGAGCGGCCCTGCTGCATGGGATCCGAAGCAGTTCACGTTCGACGGCGCACCGCCGCAGGGGGTCGCCGCGGGTATGGTGCTGGGCGTCCTCGGCTTCGCGGGATTCTCGTCGGCCGACGCGCTCGGGCGTGAGGCCAAGAACCCGTACAAGACCATTCCCCGCGTGATCATGTGGAGCGTCGTCGGAATCGGCCTGATCTACCTCTTCGGCGCATACACGCAGATCGCCGTCCTCGGAGACAAGCTCGCGACGTCGGCGAACCCGCTGCAGGACATCGCCGACAAGATCGGGATGCCCGGCTGGTACACGATGTTCCTGCTGTTCGGCGTCGCGGCCTCGTTCTCCGCAGTGTGCATCGCCGCGCTGAACGTGCTCGGACGGATCGTCTACGTGATGGGGAAGGAGGGCGTGGTGCACGAGAGCCTGGGCCGCACGCACAGGAAGCATCTCACCCCGCACCGGGTGCTGATCTTCGGCGGAGCCCTCTCGGTCGTCGTCAACATCATCCTGCTCCTCGCGGGAGGGCACCCGATGGAGATCGTGGTGTGGCTCGACACCTACGGCGTGTACGGCTACATGGTCGCCTATGCGCTCGTGGCCTTCGCCTGTGCGGTGTACGTGCGGAAGATGGGGATGCCGCGCGCGCTCGTCACGGTGTGCGCGACGATCTCCGTGCTGGCCATGACCTACATCTTCTTCGCCAACGTCTGGCCGGTGCCGGCGTTCCCGCTGAACCTGCTTCCGTACCTCTTCGCGGCGACGATGCTCGTCGGCATCGGCTGGTTCATCCACGTCCGCAGGACCCGACCCGAGGTCCTGAGCCGGATCGGCAACACCGAGACCGACTCGCTCAGCGGCATCGGCTGAGCACGGCCGAACAGCGAGCGCCGGGGCATCCGAACAGGGATGCCCCGGCGCTCGCTGCGTTGCGGGCCGGAGCCGCCCGTGATGGTGGGCGAGCAGCGTCGTCTGCACTGATCGCCGAAGATAATTCGGCGTGCGCGTCCGGTGCGGTGCCCGAAGCGAAGAATCTTCGACACCGGGAGCAAGATACAAAGAATCCACGTGATATTGCTGCTTCTGAAGAATTTTCTGACAGCTCTCGTAGCATTTAGTCAAGAAAGATTCGACTCACTGCTGAGTGCGGATCCTCGTCGGCCGACCTGAGGCCGGCCCAGTCCCGAACGCCCCGAAGCGGCCTGACAGCGCTGCTCCGCGCCGTCTTCCCGAACCCTCTGCGAAGGAGCATCCGTGTACGCCGAAGACACCCCGAAGGTCCTGCTCGTCGGTCTGGGCGCGGTCGGCCGCGCCGTGGGCGTCCGCCTCGCGGCGGGATCCCGCTGCGAGGTCGTCGGGGCGATCGATCCGGCGCCGGGCCTCGCGGGCACGCGTCTCGACGCGATCATCCCCGGTGCCGTCCCGGAGGCGCGCATCACGGCGGCGATCGCGGATGCCGCGGATGCGGACATCGCGTTCGTGGCGACCACCTCGTTCATCGATCAGGTCGAGCCCCTCATCAACGCCCTCCTGGATCGCGGGATGAACGTCGTCAGCATCTGCGAGGAGCTCGGGTTCGGGTTCTTCGACCACGAGCCCGTCGCCCGCCGGATCGACGAGCGTGCGCGGGACGCCGGTCTCACGGTCCTCGGAACCGGCTGCAACCCCGGCATCCTCCTGGACACGCTCCCACTGCTGCTGAGCAGCCTCACCCTGGACGTGGCCCGGGTGGCGATGCGACGCACGGCCGAGATGTCCGGATACGGCGGCATCCTCTCCAAGTTCGGGTTCGGCCTCACCGCCGTGCAGTTCGCCGCGGAACGCGACGCAGGTCGCGTGATCGGACACGTCGGCTTCCGCGAGTCGGTCGCGGCGCTCGCCGACGGGCTCGGCTGGGAGCTGGACGAGATCGTCGTCGACGACCCCGCGCCCGTGCTCCTCGCCGAGAGCGCGCGCGAGGCGACGCACGTGACCCTGGAGGCGGGCACGGTCGCCGTGATCCGGCACGCGGCACGCGGCGTGATCGACGGCGAGACCGTGATCGAGGCTGTCATCGACTTCGGGATCTTCCGCGACGGGGACCCGTTCCCGGAGGGCGGTGCATGGCGCATCGAGAGCGCCGGGCAGACGCTCGAGTTCACCGCCGGACAGATCGACAGCTATGCCTCGACCGTGGCGGTCGCCGCCAATGCGATCCCCCGAGTCCCCGGCGCCGCGCCCGGCCTGCTGACCATGGCGGACATCCCGGTGAGGAGGTTCGCGGCCCGTGCGAACGCCGCGGACCACAGCATTCCCGCGCCCGCCGCGGCGCGATGACCGAACAGCACGAGTGGAGAGGAGCGAGCGGATGACCCAGAGCACACCGGTCAACATCGCCGAGCTGATGAGCAGGGGCGGAAGGCCCCCGGGGAGCAGGCGCGAGGTGAAGATCATCGACACCACGCTGCGCGATGGCCACCAGAGCCTGTGGGCCACGCGTATGCGCACCGCGCACATGCTCGAGATGATCGAGGAGTTCGACGCGGCGGGCTTCGAGCACGTGGATCTGGTCGCACCGATCCAATTCGACGTCTCGGTCCGCTACCTCAAGGAGGATCCCTGGGAGCGCGTCCGGCTCATGCACAAGCACGCGCCGAACACGACGTTCCGCGCACTGATCCGGTCGAAGAACCTGGCCACCTTCGACTTCCTTCCAGACGACGTGATCGCCGCCTGGGTCGACCGCCTCGTCGCGAACGGCTTCCGCGAGATCGGCGCGTTCGACGGGCTCAACGACGTCGACAACATCGCGGCCTCCCTCCTGCGCGCCAAGAGCCTCGGCGCCGAGACCTTCGGTGCGGTGTCGTTCTGCGAGTCACCCGTGCACACGGACGAGCTGTTCGTCGCCAAGGCGCAGGAGCTGATCGAGAAGGCCGATGTCGATCGCATCATGCTCAAGGACGCGGGAGGGCTGCTGACGCCGGACCGGATCCGCACGCTCGTCCCCGCGCTGAAGGCGGTGATCGGGGACCGCCCCCTCGAGGTGCACACCCATAGCCTCACCGGCCTCGCGCCCCTTGTCTGCCTCGAGGCGGTCGAACTGGGTGCGGACTCGCTGCACACCTCGATCTACCCGCTCGCGACCGGCAACGCGCAGCCCTCCACCCAGGGCACCGTGCGCGATCTGCGCGCGCTCGGCTACACCGTGAACGTCGATGACGAGCGCATCGCCGGGATCAGCAGGACGCTGACCCGGATCGCCGAGGGAGAGGGCAAGCCGATCGGCGCGCCGGCCGAGTACACCGGCATGCACTACATGCATCAGACTCCGGGCGGAATGCTCTCGAACTTCCAGTCGCAGCTCGAGGCGGCGGGTCTCGCCGACCGTTTCGACGAGCTGATGCTCGAGGTCGCGCGGGTGCGGGCCGAGCTGGCCTACCCGATCATGATCACGCCGTTCGCCCAGCACGTGGGCACGCAGGCCGTGATGAACGTGATGAGCGGGGAGCGCTACAAGGTCGTGCCGAACGAGGTGAAGAAGTACGCCCTCGGCTACTACGGCAAGCCGCTCGCGCCCCTCGATCCGGAGGCGCTCGAGAAGATCCTGGCGAACGGCGCATCCAACATCGCGGAGGAGCCGGCGCCGATCCCGCCGATGATGCCGTCGCTGCAGGAGCGCTACCCGGACGAGGACATCGACACCTGGCTGCTGCGCGCGCAGTTCGCCGGAACGCAGGTGGACGACATGAAACGCGTGGTCGCGTCCGGCGGCGCGCCGTCGGAGAAGCGGATGCCGACGCTCGACCTCATCACCGCGCTGTACGACAGCACCTCGACGGGACGCCAGGTGCTCAAGAGCGGCGATCTGCGGATCGCCCTGGACAAAGGAGACAACGAAGATGGCCGATAACTCGCCCGACCTGAAAGAGCTCAAGGCGATCCTCGACTGGGTGAACGTCGCGGAGGACGTCCGCGAACTGTCGCTCACGTTCGGCGATGTGGAGCTGCACGTCTCGCGCAACAACGGCGCGAGCGTCCTCGCGCCGGCAGCACCCGCTCCGGTCGCTGCTCCCGCGGCGCCGGCAGCACGCGCTGCGGCCGCTGCTCCCGTCCCGGTGGCGCCCGCCGTGGCTGCTCCGGCAGCACCCGCGACGCCCGCAGCAGCCGAACCGGCGGCGCTCGCGGCCGACGAGGTGGTCGTCACCGCGCCCATGCTCGGGATGTTCTACGCCGCGCCGCAGCCCGGGGCGCCGGCGTTCGTCACGGCGGGGGACGCCGTCCAGCCCGACACGGTGCTGGGCATCGTCGAGGTGATGAAGCTCATGAACAACATCGAGGCCGGCGTCGCCGGAACGGTCGTCCGCGTGCTCGTGGAGAACGAGTCGCTCGTCGAGTACGGGCAGCCGCTGATCGTGATCCGCAAGAGCGCCTGAACAGGCTCCGACCGCACCCGGGCGGCCCGTCGAGGCCGCCCGGGCCCGAACCGCACGAGGGAGTGACCCCATGACACAGAAGCTTTCGAGCGTCCTGATCGCGAACCGCGGAGAGATCGCGCTGCGCGTGATCCGCGCCTGCAAGGAGCTCGGGATCCGCAGCATCCTCGCGCATTCCGAGGCGGATCGCGACTCGCTGCCCGTCCGGCTCGCCGACCAGGCGATCTGCATCGGACCCGCGTCGGTGAAGCTCAGCTATCGCGATTCGTCCGCGATCATCGCCGCCGCGCAGCTCACCGGTGCGGACGCGATCCATCCCGGCTACGGATTCCTCTCCGAGAACTCCGACTTCGTCGCGCTCTGCGAGGCCGAGGGCGTCGGCTTCGTCGGTCCCTCGGCGGAGGTCATCCGCCGGATGGGCGACAAGATCGAGGCCAAGAAGATCGCCCGCCGCGCCGGCGTCCCGACCGTCCCCGGCTCCGACGGCGCCATCGCCGACCCGGACGAGGCCTTCGCGGTCGCCGAGCAGGTCGGCTTCCCGCTGCTGATCAAGGCGGCGGCCGGCGGCGGCGGACGCGGGCTCCGCGTCGTCCAGACCGCGGACACCCTCGCGAGCGATCTCGCCGAGATCATGGCGGAGGCGGAGGTCGCCTTCGGGGATCCGTCGGTCTACATCGAGCGCTACCTCACCGACATCCGGCACATCGAGATCCAGGTGATCTCGGACGGCACGACCACGCTGCACCTCGGCGAACGCGACTGCACCGCGCAGCGCCGCAATCAGAAGCTCGTCGAGGAGGCTCCGTCGCCGGTGCTCGACGACGCCACCCGCCAAGGACTCGCTCAGGCGGCCGTCGCGCTGTGCCGCGAGGTGGGCTACGTCAACGCCGGCACCGTGGAGTTCGTCTACGACAACGGCACCGGCGAGTACTACTTCATCGAGATGAACACCCGGATCCAGGTCGAGCACCCCGTCACGGAGATGATCACCGGGATCGACCTGATCAAGCTGCAGCTCCTCATCGCCGGGGGACAGCCCCTGGAGATCGCTCAGGACGATGTGCAAATCCGAGGACACGCGATCGAGTGCCGTGTGAACGCCGAGGACGCGGACAACGGCTTCGCCCCTCGCCCCGGGACCATCCGCGAGTTCCGCGCCCCGGGCGGCTTCGGCGTCCGGCTGGACACGCATCTGGAGAGCGGTGCCACCATCCCGCCGTTCTACGACTCGATGGTCGGCAAGCTCATCTGCTGGGGCCGGGATCGGGACGAGGCGATCGCCAGGGCCCTGCGCGCCCTGCAGGAGATGCGGATCGAGGGGGTCGTCACGACCGCCCGATTCCACGAGGAGGTCCTGGACAGCCCGAGGTTCCGCAGCGGTGCGTTCAACACCGGCTACATCGCCGAGTTCATGGAGGAGCGACGGGCATGACCACGACGGACACCATTCACGCCGGACTCGCGCCGGCCGGATCCGCGGCGCTTCAGGGCGTTCCGCAGACGCGGCACCTCGCCACAGAGATCCCCGGCCCGCGTTCGCGCGCGCTGATGGAGGAGCGCCGGGCTCAGGTCTCGAACGGGATCGGGGCGCAGCTGCCGGTGTTCATCGAGCGCGCCGACGGGGGGATCCTCCTCGATCTCGACGGCAATCGGATCGTCGACCTCGCGTCGGGGCTGGGGCCGACGGCCCTCGGCGCCTCGAACGCGCGGGTGCGCGAGCGCATACGGACGCAGCTGGACCGTTTCACGCACACGTGCTTCATGACCACCGAGTACGAGAGTTACGTCGAGGTCTGCCGATGGCTCAACGAGCACACCCCCGGCGATCACGAGAAGCGCTCCGCACTGTTCACGACCGGCGCCGAGGCCAACGAGAACGCCGTGAAGATCGCGCGCTACGTGACCGGCCGGCGCAAGGTGCTCGCGTTCACCGGTGCGTATCACGGGCGCACCCACATGACGATGTCGCTGACGTCGAAGTCGCACCCGTACAAGACCGGATTCGGCCCGTTCTCGGAGGACGTGGTGCACGCGCCCGTGCCGACATCGCCGCGTGACGATGCCGGCTCCGTGGACTCGTTCCTGGAGCAGGTGCGCGCCGCTCTGGTCGAGAACGATGCCACCGCCTTCGCCGCGATCATCATCGAACCGATCCTCGGCGAGGCGGGGTGCCTGATCCCGCTGCCCGGTTTCCTCGCCGGGCTGCGCGAGATCGCCGACGAGTTCGGCATCCTGCTGATCGCGGACGAGGTGCAGAGCGGGATGGGGCGCACCGGGCGGATCTGGGCGATCGAGCACGAGGGCGTCGTGCCCGATCTGCTCGTCGCCGCGAAGGCGCTGGCCAACGGCATGCCGTTGAGCTCCGTGACCGGGCGCGCCGAGGTCATGAACGCCATCCACTCCGCCGGGCTCGGCGGGACGTACATCGGCAACCCGCTCTCGTGCGAGGCGGCGCTCGCCGTCTTCGAGCAGATCGACTCGGACGGCGTCCTGGAGCGGGCGACCGCGCTCGGCGAGATCGCGCTCGAGATGCTGCGTCCCCTCGTGGGCGCGGGCAACGGCGTGATCGACGTGCGCACCCGCGGCGCCATGATCGGCATCGAGTTCGGCGACGAGGACACTCTGGTTCCCTCGTCCGAGCGGGCCAAGGCCGTCACGCGCTACTGCCACGCCCACGGCGTGCTCGCGCTCACCAACGGAGTGCACGAGAACGTCATCCGGCTGCTGCCGCCCATCGTCATCGAGCCCGACCTCTTCCGGGACGGCATCCAGGTGATCATCGACGGGATCCGCAGCCTCGAAGGACCCGGGTCCTGACGGACTCCGTGAGCGAGACATCGAGGGAGATGCTCATGAGTGACAGACGGCCTGCGATCAGATTGACCGGACTCACGCGTGCGTTCGGGTCTGTGACTGCTGTGGATGGTGTGGATCTGGAGATCGCGGAGGGGGAGTTCTTCTCGATGCTGGGTCCTTCGGGG
>NZ_JBBCVH010000007.1:0-181829 GCF_037147555.1 Microbacterium sp. MMO-35 | reverse complement strand
CCGCATCCGCAACGAACTCGGGATGACACCCGCCCGGTACATCACTCTTCTACTACGGGCCGCCGAATCGGTCGAGGGGATGACAGCAGACCCGATCACGGCGCGTCGAGTGCGCGAGGTTCCGAGCCGAACAGTGCGGAGAACTGCCGCATAGCGGCGGTGAGACGTTCCCTGTTTCGCAACGACTTGTACCCCTGGGTTTGAGCCCGTGTCGAGTGGCCCACGATCTCCTGAATCAGATCCTCGGGAACGCCGGCCAGGTACAGCAGATCGACCGTCGAGTGTCGCCCATCATGCAGGCGGACATCCTTCTTGATCCCCGCCTCACGCAGAACCTCACGCCACTCTTTGCCGACTAGGTCGGGCCCGTACGGACGCTTAGGGCGGGGGTTTCCCTTCGGAGTCGGTTCAGGTGTTCGAAGGAACACCAGCCCCCATTTGTTCGGTCCGGTCTCCGCGATGTGGCGTTCAAGAATCGACTTCAACGGGTCAGTGAGCGGAATGATGCGCCAACCCTTTGATGACTTCGGTCGCGTCAGGTACAGGCCACCCTCAACATGCCGGTACTCGTAGTCGGCGGGCACGTCCGGTTTGCCTGTCTCCTCTGTCAACGGAAGCCGGATCAACTGCCATGAGAGATCCAGAACATCGCCAACCCGATCATGCTCGAGGCCGATCACCTCACCGCGGCGAGCGCCAGTGAGTAGCACTGTCGCCCAGAGCGCCCCATCGTCTTCGCGGTGGGAAAGGTGCTCGAGAAGCTGGATTGCCTCGGGCAGATCAAGGGCGTTCAGTTTGGTTGCTGCACGCCGGGGTGCGTCTACGAGGCTGGCCGGGTTCCTCCCGATGCGCCCTTCCCGGACAGCAGCCTTGAAGGCGATCGACATGGTCCGGTGTGCGAGCAACGCCGTCGTCGAGTTGTTCCCCTTCTCGATAACAGCGTCATGAACGCGGCGAACATGGTTCGCGCTCACCTTGTCCAACTTGACCTTGCCGATCGCTGGAACGATGTGATTGAGGCTCACGCGACGGTAACCGTCGAGGGTGTTCGGGCGCACGTTCTTTGCGGCGATATTGCCGAGCCAGTACGTGAACCACTTCTCGACTGTGGTTGAGGCGGTCGGCAGGTCGCCCTGCTTCTCCAGCTTGCTTCGCATGTCGGCGAGGGCGGCGATGAGCTCAGCCTTGTTCTTGCGCCGGACTGGCTTTCGCCGCCGCTCGCCGCTCGGGCCAGGTGGGAGTTCGATGACTCCTGTCCAGTACTTCAGTGGCTTGGTTTTGTCTGCGGGTACGCGGTAGATCGCACCCTCACCCTTGCCCCTCATGTGGCTCCTTCGTGTGGCGCGTGTGCGCCGACCGCAGTCTTCTGCCGTGGGCGCTCCACATTTCTTGGTTGATGACTCCTCGGTGCTGTGGTCTTCTACGGATGTTCCGCTGGCGGATCATCGCTGCTCCCCTCAGGTGTAGCCAATGGTGTAGCCATTGGCGTGTGTTGAGGTGGTCCGGTGTGGGCCACAAGAGACAGCATACGCACCAAAACAGACAGAAATCAAGCCCAAATAGAAACTCGCCTCACGACTCATAATCGTGAGGTCGCGGGTTCAAGCCCCGCTCCTGCTACAGAATGAGACCCCCGGAATTCCGGGGGTTTTCTCGTATCCGCGGACTCGTGCCCCTCGGTGTCGTCGGACCTGCGGCGATGGAGCAGCCGAGCCGCCCCGGGTTCAGCGGTGCGCCGTGACCACGAACGCCCGGATCGGCGTGCGGACCGGGCCGGTGCCGAAGCGCTGCTCGAGAAGCTCGGCCGTGATCGCCTCGATCCGATCGCTGACTTCGGGCCCGTACAGCTCGAGTTCGGCACGCAGGGGAGTGCCGTGGGGAATCGCGGCAGCTGCGGCCGCCGCCGATTCCGCCTCCCCGATCAGCTCCACCTCGTCGAGGGCGACGACGACGAGTCCGCCGGCTTCGGCGTCCGCGCGGATGGTCTCGGGATCGTGGTAGCCGTGGGCGACGCGCGTGATCACGTTCGGCGGTGCGTCAGGGAGCACCCGGCGATACGCCTCGTCGACGGCGAGCGCGACGGCGTTGGTCGCGATCGAGTCCCAGACCGAGAACAGGGAGATGCCGCCGGGGCGCAGCACGCGCCGCACCTGCGCGTGGGCGGCCGGTCGGTCCGGGAAGAACATGACGCCGAACTGGCAGACGACCAGGTCGAAGGACTCCGCGTCGAAGGGCAGTGCCTGGGCATCGGCGGCCTGCCAGGCGACGGGGCGGGCGCCCGCGGGGCGGGGCGCGCCGCGCCTTTCGGCGACGGCGAGCATCCCGTCGTTGAGATCCGTGGCAATGAGTGTGCTCTCCGGCGGCAGGGCGGCGGCGAGCCCGCGGGTCACCACGCCGGTGCCCGCCGCGAGTTCCAGCACCGCGGACGGGGTGTGCGAGACCGCTCGCGCGACCAGGTCGTCGGCATAGGGCTGGAACACCAGGGGCACCATGAGCCGCTCGTAGGCATCGGGCACCCCGCCCCGGAACAGCCTCGCTGCGGCGTCGTCGGCCATGTGCACGCCCCCGTTCTGAGCACTGTTGTACGCCGCCGGCCTCGTGGTGTCCAGTGTGCGGGCGCCCCGGTTCGTCACCTTTTCTCGAGGGGCGACTCCTTCTGCGTGATGGCGGAGACACCCCGGTCCCCGCCACCTTCGGGGGAGAGAAGGAAGCACAGCATGGAAAAGCTCGTTTCAGAGCACAGCCCGTCCCAGGGCCTCTCGCGCCGTACGCTCGTCAAGAGCGCGGCGTGGTCGGTGCCCGTCCTGGCGTCGGCGGTCGCGGCGCCCATCTCGGCGGCCTCGACCGCCTGCACCAAGACGATCAGCACGACGACCGCGACGTACTCCCGGGCCAGCGCCACGGCGTCGCAGTTCACCTGGGCCAACCTCTTCGGCGACGGCAAGGACTTCACGCTGAGTCTCGCCGCCGCGCCGCACGGTGCCGCCAACATGACCATCAACCAGCCGAACAACCTGACGCTGTACACCCAGCAGCAGGGCGGCGACTCGCTGCCGAGCGTGCGTCTCTCCCTGGACACGGTCACCCTCGCCAATGCGAACGGGGGCGAGCAGGTCACGTTCTCCTTCGCGCTGGACGGGGATCCCTACACCGTCACGGACCTGTCGTACAAGATCAAGGACATCGACGGCGTCATGGCGAAGGACGGCCTCGGCGGCGCGGAACGGGTCTCCCTCTCCGTCGGCTCCGGGACGTACAACGCGGCATGGGTGCAGGGCAGCGGAACGAGTGCCAGCCCGTGGCGGCTCTCCACGAGCGCGCCGAGCGCCGAGGTCACCCCGGACAGCACCGCGGGGAACGTCGCGGTCACCGCGGCGCTCCTGAGCTCCTTCACCCTCACCTACGACGCCAACAACTCGGGACGCGTCGATCCGGCGAACCAGAACATCTGGATCGGACCGCTCACGTTCACCGTGTCGGGCACCTGCGTGCCGTGACATCGCTGTGTGCGGCTCGCGGATCGCGGGCCGCACACGGGCGCCCCCTGTTCTGCACCTCCTCCGCCGCACTGTCGCGCCGACCTGCGCGCGGAGACCGTGTCAGCCCGACCAGCTCTTGCCGGCCCAGGGGTCGTACTCGGCGAGCAGCGGCTCTTGTGGCGGTCGCTGCTCCTCGGGCACGTGCTGCAGGTTGACGCGCACGCGGTACCAGAGCGAGCTCGATCCGCGCATGCCGTCGACCAGGACGTCCGCGGGATGCAGCAGCGCCGCGACCTCCGGGTGCGTCTCGCTCCAGCGCTCGAGTGCGGCGAGCGCCTCGGGCTTCGTCTTCGTGCGCGCGATCTCGATGAGCGGCATCGCGGAGACGCGTCGCCCGGATCCATCCGCGCCCCGGGGCGGCTTCTCGGCCGGCCCCAGCTCGTCGGCCAGCGCGAGCAGCGCAGTCAGCGAGCCGGCCGTCCGGTCGATGCCCTCGTGCGGGTCGCCGATCTCCGCGAACCGGGCGCGCACGGTCGGCACGGTGAACTCCTCCGGCCGGCGCAGTCGCACCTCGTCCCAGGCAAGCGGCGCGGACACGCGTGCGTCGGGCAGCGGACGCACCGAGTACGCCGAGGCGACGGTGCGGTCCTTCGCGTTCTGGTTGAAGTCGACGAAGACGCTCTCTTCGCGCTCCTCTTTCCACCAGCGCGCGGTCGCGAGGCCGGGCGCGCGGGCCTCGACCTCGCGCGCCAGCGTCTCGGCGGCGTGGCGCACCGTGGCGAAGTCCGACTCGGGCCGGATGCGGACGAGGATGTGCATGCCCCGGGAGCCGCTGGTCTTCGGCCAGCCGACGAGCCCGCAGTCGCCGAGCACCTCGCGCACGACGAACGCGGTGTCGACGATCTGCGACCATTCGACGCCGGGCATCGGATCCAGGTCGACGCGCAGCTCATCCGGGTGGTCGAGGTCGTCCGCGCGCACCGCATGCGGATTGAGGTCGAGGCACCCGAGGTTGACGACCCAGGCGAGTCCTGCGGCGTCTCTGAGCACGGCCTCCTCGGCGGATCCGCCCGACGCGTAGCGCAGCACCGCGGTGCCGATGTAGTCGGGGTGGGCGGGGACCCGCTTCTGGAAGAAGGGCTCGGCGGCGATCCCCTTCACAAACCGCTTGAGCACCATGGGGCGTCCGCCCGCACCGCGCAGCGCCCCCTCCGCGATTGCGAGGTAGTACTCGACGATGTCGAGCTTGGTGAGTCCGGCCTGCGGAAAGACCGGCTTGTCGGGATGCGACACGCGCACCTCGGCGCCGTCGACCTCGATGAACGTCTCGGCTCGCGCTGCCATGGGTCCACGGTAGTTCCTGCGGCGCGGCGCAGCGAGGGGAGTCGCGCACTCTTGCGACGGCACCCGGAGACCCGTAATGTACAACCAGTCAGTTGTATTTCATCTCCAGGAGGACCGCATGTCGGACAGCAGTGCAGCACGGACCGTCGTCACCCGCACCGTCGGAGAAGGGGATGACGCGATCACGTATGACGTCCACGGCGATCTGGCCGCGGCGACGGCGGAGCGTCCCGCGCTGTTCCTGTTCGGGGCGCCGATGGACGCGACGGGGTTCCAGATCCTGGCCGGGCACTTCGGCGATCGCCCGGTCGTGACCTATGACCCGCGTGGCGCTGGGCGCAACCCGGTGGGCACCGCGGACATCCCCGTCCAGCAGCACGCGGATGATCTGCACCGCGTCATCGCGGCGCTCGGCGTCGGTGCGGTCGACGCGTTCGGCACCAGCGGCGGAGGTGTGAACCTGCTGGCGCTGATCGCGGCGCACCCGGAAGACGTGCGCCTCGCGGTCGTGCACGAGCCGCCGGTCGCGGAGTTCCTGCCCGACCGCGACGCGGTGCTCGCGGTGACGGCCGACCTCAAGCGCACCTTCGCCGACCAGGGCACCGGCCCGGCGCTGGCGAAGTTCATCCAGTTCGTCATGCTCGACGGAGCCGTGCCGGACGGCTACCTGGACGGCCCCGCCCCGGACCCGGCGATGTTCGGTCTGCCGACGGAGGACGACGGCAGCCGGACGGATCCGCTCTTCCGCAACATGCCGGCTATCCTCTCGTACGTCCCCGAGGTGGAGGCCCTCCGGGCCCGGGGTGAGCGCCTCGTGATCGCCGCGGGTGTGGAATCGGGTGAGACGATGCCCGCGCGTGCGGCGCGTGCCGTCGCCGCGGTCGTCGGGATCCCGGCGGCGGAGTTCCCGAGCAACCACGGCGGGTTCACGGAGCAGCCGGGCTTCCCGAGCGATCCGGACGGCTTCGCCGCGCGCCTGCGGGACGTGCTGGACGCCCGGGCCTGACGGTCGACGCGGCGCGAGCGATCTGTGCGGCCGCACGCGCCGCGCGGGCGATCCGTCAGGATGCCTGGGGCAGGATCCGCAGGGCGACCAGCATCCGCGTCAGCGCGCCTTCGCGCCGGGCGGGGAGATGGAAATCCGGGTCGACGTCGATGAGCGGGTAGATCGCGGCACGGCGCTGAGTGGCGTCGCCGTGTGCCGGGCGGTGGTCCTGGGTGTCGGGGGTCTGCGGCATCATCGCCTCTTCTCTCGCGCTATATTCCGAATAGTGGAATTGATCTACCGGATAATGAAATCGTAGGATGATCTCGCCTCGGGGTCAAGAGTTTCCCGCCTTGATCCCACGGAATGCAGCGTCGGTTCCCAGCAGATTGACAGGAACCCGGTATTCTGGGCCGGCAATCCAGGGTGCGCCGGCCGGCGTGCGGGAATCTCCGCCCCCACCCTCGACCTGACAGAAAAGGCATTCGAAATGACTGGTATTGCTGGAAAGGCGCTCACGGAAGCGATCTCCACGTTCCTGTTCGTGTTCAGCATCATCGGCGCCGTCAACAGCGGCAGCCCGCTCACCCCCCTGGCGATCGGCCTCACGCTGATGGTGCTCGTGTACGCCGCGGGCCACATCTCCGGCGCGCACCTCAACCCCGCCGTCTCGTTCGGCGCCCTGATCCGCGGCGCCATCGGCGTCGGCGACTTCGTGGCCTACGTGGTCGCCCAGTTCGTCGGCGGCGCGCTCGCCGCCCTGGTGAGCTTCGCGGTCTGGCCGCACGCCGAGAAGGCGGTCAAGATCGAGCTCGGCGCCGCCTTCCTCGTCGAGGCGCTGGTCACCCTCGCGCTCGTCTGGGTCGTCCTGAACGTCGCGACCTCCAAGGACAACGAGAACAACTCCTTCTACGGCCTGGCCATCGGTGGAACGGTCTTCGTGGGCGCCACCGCGGTCGGCGGCATCTCGGGCGGCGGCTTCAACCCCGCCGTCGCGCTGGGTCTGTCCATCAGCGGCCAGTTCGACTGGGCGAACCTGTGGCTGTACATCGTGGCTCCGCTGGTCGGTGCCGCGGTCGCGGCCGTGCTGTTCCGCGTGCTGAGCAGCAACGACGCGAAGGCTGCGGCCTGACCTGTCCCCTTCCGGAACGCCCCGTGCTCGCTCGAGCACGGGGCGTTCCGTCGTTCCGGGCAGTCGTCATGCCCGATCCGGGGCCGACCAGGCAGGATCCTTCCAACTCCAGAGGACGGATCCGCGGATGACGTCCTCTGAAAGTGCAGACGTCCTGCGGAGGTGAGGGATTCGGGCCGGTGGGCGGCAGGCGGCATGCGCCCGGTGGCCCCGCTCAGTGCGCGCGCAGGCCGTCGAAGATCACGCGCGTCACGTCGTCCACGAGCTCGTCGGGGGTCAGTGACGTGTGCGCGGGGCGGTACCACTCGATGATCGAGTTGATCATCCCGAACATGAGCCTCGTGGTCACCGAGGGGCGGATGTCGCTGCGCAGCTCGCCCTCGCGCTGTGCCTGCGCGACCAGGTGCGCGACGCGCTGATCGAACACGCGTCGGCGCTCGAGGGCGGCCCGCTCGATCTCGCTGTTGCCGTGCACGCGCAGCAGCAGCGTGACCTGCGGCAATTTACTGGTGAGCACGCGCACGGCGCCTTCGATCACGGCGACGAGCCGCTCCGCCGTGGTCTGCTCGCCCGAGAGGGCCTCTTCGAGCACGGCCTCCAGTCCGCCGAGCGCGTCGTCGAGCGCGATCTCGAGGATCTGCTCCTTGGAGGCGAAGTGGTGGTATAGCGCCGCCTTGCTCAGGCCGAGCTCCGCGGCCAGTGCGGAGACGCTGGTCGCGTCGTAGCCCTGTTCGTTGAACAGCCGCACCGCGATCTCCAGCACCTGGGCGCGGTCGTATCCGGGGCGTCCACGGCGCGAGCGCGGAGCGGCGGCGTCGGCTGCCTCGGTGGTGCTCGCGGGTGGGTTGCTCATCGGGATCATTCTCTCCCATCCCTGCAGGGCCGCGGACTTGCCTGCGAGGGATCCGTCTGTCATTCTTTTACTGAACGATCGGTCGGGAAAGAACCCATGCCCCGGCCCTGCACCCCGTCGATGACGACCCGGAGGACCAGCATGTCGGAGGCCTATCTCATCGACGGAGCGCGCACGCCGGTCGGGCGCTACGGAGGCGCTCTCGCGGGCGTCCGTCCCGACGATCTGGCCGCGCTCGTCGTCCGCGAGGCCGTCCGCCGTGCCGGCATCCCCGATGACGCGATCGACGAGGTGATCCTCGGATCCGCGAACCAGGCCGGCGAGGACAACCGCAACGTCGCGCGCATGGCCGTGCTGCTCGCCGGGCTGCCCGACACCCTCCCCGCGATCACCGTGAACCGGCTGTGCGCCTCCGGGATGTCCGCGGTGGCCCTCGCCGCACAGGCCATCCGCGCGGGTGACGCCGATCTGATGCTCGCCGGCGGCGTGGAGTCGATGACGCGCGCGCCGTGGGTGCAGGCCAAGCCCGAGCGCCCGTGGGCGAAGCCGGGGGAGGCGTTCGACACCTCGATCGGCTGGCGGTTCACGAACCCGTGCCTCGCCGCGCGCGACAAGGCCACCTTCTCCATGCCGGAGACCGCCGAGGAGGTCGCGCGCCTCGACGGCATCACCCGCGAGGACGCCGATGCCTTCGCACTGCGCAGCCATCAGCGCGCGATCGCCGCGATCGACGCCGGACGCCTCGCCGCCGAGATCGTGGCCGTCCCCACGCCCCGGGGCGGCAGCGTCGACACCGACGAAGGCCCGCGCCGCGACACCACGCTCGACGTGCTCGCCGGGCTGCGTCCGGTCGTGGCGGGCGGCAGCGTCGTGACCGCGGGCAATGCCTCGTCCCTCAACGACGGCGCCTCGGCGCTCGTGGTCGCCGGTTCCGCCGCGGTCGAGCGGCATGGGCTGACGCCCCGAGCCCGCATCGTCGCCTCGGCGTCGGCCGCGCTCGCCCCCGAGATCATGGGGCTCGGACCCGTGCCCGCGACCGAGAAGGCGCTCGCGAAGGCGGGGCTCACGGCGGCGGACCTCGGCGCGGTCGAGCTGAACGAGGCCTTCGCCACGCAGTCGCTCGCTTCGATGCGCCGCCTCGGGCTCGACCCCGAGATCGTGAACGCGGACGGCGGTGCGATCGCCCTCGGCCACCCGCTGGGCTCCAGCGGCAGCCGGATCCTGCTCACGCTGCTCGGACGGATGGAGCGCGAGGGTGCCCGGTACGGCCTGGCGACCATGTGCGTCGGCGTCGGGCAGGGCACCGCGATGATCGTGGAGCGGATGTGATGTCCGAAACGGCGGCAGGTCGGCGCCTGCGCATCGACCGCACGGCGGACCGGGTCACGGCGACCCTGGACCGGCCGGAGACCCGCAACGCGATCGACCAGACCATGATCGACGAGCTCCACGCCCTGTGCGCCGAGCTGGAACAGGAGCCGCGGATCCTGATCCTCATCGGATCGGACGGGATCTTCGCCTCCGGGGCCGACATCGCGCAGTTGCGCGACCGTCGCGCGCAGGACGCGCGGGCCGGCATCAACACGACGGCGTTCCAGCGCATCCGGCGGCTGCCGATGCCGGTGATCGCCGCAGTCGACGGCTACGCCCTCGGCGGGGGCGCCGAGCTCGCCTATGCGGCGGACATCCGCATCGGCACCCCGGCCACGCGCATCGGCAATCCGGAGACCGGGCTCGGCATCATCGCGGCGGCCGGCGCGACCTGGCGCCTTCCGCAGATCGTGGGCGAGGCGCGAGCGGCCGAGCTGCTGCTGACCGGACGACAGCTGAGCGCCACGGAGGCGCTCGCCTGGGGGCTGCTGTCGTCGCTGCACGAACCCGACGACCTCCTGGCCGCGGCGCACGCGATCGCGGATCGCATCGCCGCGAACGACCCGCTCGCCACCCGGCACACCAAGACGGCGCTGCTCGCCGCCCCGGACGCGCATCCGGCCATCGAGCTGGAGCTGCAGGCCGAGCTCTTCGAGAGCCCCGAGAAGCACCGGCGGATGACCGCCTTCCTGGAACGGAGGAGCCGCCGATGAGCGGACAGGATCCCACGACGACGGCCCGGGCCGTCGTGCCCGAACGCGTCGGCGTCCTCGGCGGCGGGAGGATGGGCGCCGGCATCGCGCACGCCTTCCTCCTCGCCGGATCCCAGGTCGTCGTGGTCGAGCGGGACGAGACGGCGGCGGGCGCGGCGGGGGAGCGGATCCGCACCAGCCTGCGACGCTCCGTGGAGCGCGGCAGCACCGAGCGCCCGATCGCCGCGCTGGAGGGCGCCCTGGAGACGAGCATTGATGCGGCCGTGTTCGCCGACGCCGGGCTCGTCATCGAGGCGGTGCCCGAAGACAGGGCTCTCAAGGTCGAGAGCCTGCACCGGATCGAGGCCGTGGTGGCGCGCACCGCCGCGATCGCCTCGAACACGTCCTCGATCTCGATCGACGACCTCGGCGCGGAGCTCGCGCATCCCGAGCGTTTCCTCGGCCTGCACTTCTTCAACCCCGTCCCCGCCTCGGCGCTCGTCGAGGTGGTCGTCGGCGGCTCCACCGATCAGGAGCTCGTCGACGACGCCCGCGGCTGGGTCGCGGCGCTCGGCAAGACGGCGGTCGTGGTGGCCGACGCACCGGGCTTCGCATCGAGCCGGCTCGGCGTCGCGATCGCGCTGGAGGCGATCCGGATGCTCGAGGAGGGCGTCGCCACCGCGACGGACATCGATGCGGCGATGGAGCTCGGCTATCGGCATCCCACCGGTCCGCTGCGCACGACCGACATCGTCGGGCTCGACGTGCGCCTCGGGATCGCCGAGGAGCTGGAGGCCAAGCTCGGCGCGCGGTTCGCGCCGCCGCAGCTGCTGCGCGACCTGGTCGCCGACGGACACCTGGGCCGCAAGACCGGCCGCGGATTCTACGAATGGAGCGAGTGATGACCGAGCTGCTGCCCAGCTACCTGCAGGGATCCTGGTGGACCTCCGCCTCGGAGGGCGGGACGGTCGTGCGCGACGCCTCGACGGGCGAGAAGATCGTCCGGGTCGACTCCACGGGCATCGACCTCGCCGGCGCGGTGGACTACGCGCGCACCGTCGGCCAGGCGAGCCTCGGCGCGCTCACCTTCCACCAGCGCGCGATGCTGCTCAAGCAGATGGCCATGGTGCTCACGGAGCACAAGGAGGAGCTGTACGAGCTCTCCAAGCGCAGCGGATCCACGGTCCGCGACTCCTACGCCGATGTCGACGGGGGCATCGGCGTGCTGTTCACCTATTCGTCGAAGGGGCGTCGTGAGCTTCCGAACGCGAAGGTGCTCCTGGACGGGCCTGTCGAGCCGCTCTCGAAGGACGGATCCTTCCTGGGCCGCCACGTCTACACCCGCCTGCCCGGCGTCGCCGTGCAGATCAACGCCTTCAACTTCCCGATGTGGGGCGCGCTGGAGAAGTTCGCCCCGGCATTCCTCGCCGGAGTGCCCTCGATCGTGAAGCCCGCGACGCCGACCGGCTACGTCGCGGAGGCGTGGGTGCGGATCCTCGTCGATTCCGGGCTGCTGCCGGACGGATCCCTGCAGCTCGTCAGCGGATCCCTCCCGGGGATCTTCGAGCTGCTCCGCCTCGGCGACCTCGTCGCCTTCACCGGCAGCGCCTCGACCGCGGCGGGGCTGCGCGCCCAGACCGCCGACGGCGTGCGCTTCACGAGCGAGACCGACTCGATCAACGCCTCGGTGCTCGGCCCCGACGCGACGCCCGACACCCCGGAGTTCGACGCCTACGTGAAGCAGCTCATGATCGAGCTCACGACGAAGGCGGGCCAGAAGTGCACCGCGATCCGCCGGGCGATCGTGCCGGCGCCGCTCGTGGAACCGCTCGTCGCGGCCCTGCAGGCGAAGATCGCCGAGCGCGTCGTGATCGGCGACCCGCACGCGGAGTCCGTCACGATGGGCCCGCTCGTCTCGACCGCGCAGCGCGACGAGGTGCTGCGCCAGGTCGCCGCCCTGCAGGCCGCCGGCGGCGAGCTGCTGATGGGATCGACGGACGCGCCGTCCGTGGTGCACGCCGACGGCAGCACCGGGCCCGCGCCCGAGGGAGCCTTCGTGGCTCCGATGCTCGTCGGCTTCGCGGACACGACCGCTCCCGCGGTGCACGAGGTCGAGGCGTTCGGCCCGGTCTCGAGCGTGCTCGGGTACTCGACCGTCGCCGAGGCCGCCGAACTCGTCGGGCGCGGCGGGGGATCGCTCGTCACCTCGGTCGCGACGAAGGATCCCGCTGTCGCGACCGAGCTGCTCACCCGCATCGCGGCGTACAACGGCCGCGTGCTCTTCCTGAACCGCGACGACGCGCGCACCTCGACCGGGCACGGCTCGCCCGTACCGCACCTCGTGCACGGCGGTCCGGGGCGGGCCGGCGGCGGCGAGGAGCTCGGCGGCATGCGCGCGGTCCGGCACTTCATGCAGCGCACCGCGATCCAGGGCACCCCGGAGATCCTCACCGCGATCACGGGCGTCTGGCACACCGGCGCCGGCACCGACCGCGCCGTGCATCCGTTCCGCAAGTCGCTGGCCGAGCTGCGGCTCGGCGACCAGGTGGAGTCGGGGCTGCGCGCACTTTCGCTCGAGGACATCGAGGCGTTCGCGTACTCGACCGGTGACACGTTCTACGCGCACATGGACGAGGAGGCCGCCGAGGCCAACCCGTTCTTCGGCGGGAGGGTCGCGCACGGCTACCTGCTGGTGTCGTGGGCGGCCGGGCTCTTCGTCTCGCCGGACCCGGGCCCCGTGCTCGCGAACTACGGCCTGGAGAACCTGCGGTTCGTGACCCCGGTGAAGCCCGGCGACGCGATCCGGGTGACGCTCACGGCCAAGCAGATCACCCCGCGCGAGACCGACGAGTACGGCGAGGTGCGCTGGGACGCGGTGATCCACAACCAGCGCGACGAGGTCGTGGCGACCTACGACGTGCTGACCCTCGTCGAGAAGGAGCTGACTCCCGCCTGACGGGCGCTGCTACAGCGTGACGGACGCGGTGGCCGTCGTGCCGTCGCGCAGGTAGGTGATCTGCACGGTGTCGCCGGTGCGCGCGGTGCGGGCGAACATGTACAGCGCGTCGGGCTGGACGGCGGGGGAGCCGTTGATGCGGGTGATGACGTCGCCCGGCTGGAGTCCGGCGCGCGCGGCCGCGCCGCCCTCGGTCACCTGGTTCACGTAGAGGCCGGCGGTGCCGCCCAGGGCCTGCGCGACGGCGGCGGGGATCGGCGTGGTGACAAGACCGAAGTCGGGGTGCTGCACGGTGCCGTGTTCGATGAGGTCGTTCGCGATCGACATCGCGCGGTTGCTGGGCACGGCGAAGCCGATGCCCACGGAGCCTCCGCCCGCCGTGCCTTCGGCGTTCGGCACGGTCGCGATCGCCGTGTTCACCCCGATCATCCGCCCCCGGCAGTCCACGAGCGCGCCGCCGGAGTTGCCCGGGTTGATCGCCGCGTCGGTCTGGATCCCGCCGATGATCAGCGCGGGATGCTCGGCATCGGCGGGGACCATCGACGTGCGTCCGAGCGCGCTCACGATGCCCGCGGTGACGGTGCTCGAGAGCCCGAGGGGCGCGCCGAGCGCCACCACCGGCTGACCGACGGCGACCGCATCGCTGTCGGCGGTGGCGATCACGGGCAGGCCGGAGGCGTCGATCTTCAGCACCGAGATGTCGCTCGCGATGTCGCGGCCGACGATCGTCGCCGGGTGCTGCTCGCCGTTCGAGAACGTCACGACGATCCGGCCGCCCTCGCCGGCGCCAGCCGAGATCACGTGGTCGTTGGTGACGATGTACCCGTCCTTGCGGACGATCTCGCCGCTGCCGACGCCGGAGGAGGATCCGGTGACATTGATGGTCACGATGGCCGGCAGCACCCGGGAGGCGACCGCGACGGCGTCGCAGGAGCCCTCGGCGCCGGCCCGCACGCTGAATCCGCCGCCCGCGGGCGCACCCAGACGGGCGCCCAGCCAGCCTCCGCCGAGTCCGAGCACAAGAGCGAGGACGCCCGCGACGGTCCAGATGAGCCACGGCTTCACGGCGGACCGGCGAGGCGGCTCCCCGGGCGAACGGGTCGGCTCGGCGGGGGTGATCGCGGCGTTCATGCCGCTCACTCTAGGGGAGCGGGGCCCCGGGGCCGAGGCCCTCAGCGCAGGTCGTAGAGCCGCTTGTACTTGCCTTCGCTGCGGGGGAGGGAGCTGGGCTCCTCGACCTGCACGTCCACCGACGTGCCGATCGACGTCTTGATCCGCAGCTTCAGCACCTCGGCCGCCGCCAGGCACGTCGCGAGATCGACATCCGGGTGCCGCTCGATCCGCACCTTCAGCGAGTCGAGGTGCCCCTGGCGGGTGAGCTCCAGGATGAAATGCGGTGTCAGCGTCTCGATCCCCAGCGCGATCTCCTCGATCTGCGTGGGGAAGAGGTTCACGCCGCGCAGGATGATCATGTCGTCGTCGCGTCCGGTGATCTTCTCCATCCGGCGCATCGCGGGATAGGCGGATCCGGGCAGGAGGCGGGTGAGGTCCCGGGTGCGGTAGCGGATCACCGGGAACGCCTGCTTGGTGAGCGAGGTGAACACGAGCTCGCCGGGCTCGCCGTCGGGCACGGGCTCGCCGGTGGAGGGGTCGATGATCTCGGGAAGGAAGTGGTCCTCCCAGATGTGCGGGCCGTCCTTGGTGGCCGCGGCCTCCATCGCGACGCCGGGACCCATGACCTCGCTGAGGCCGTAGATGTCGACGGCGTCGATGTCCAGCCGCTGCTCGATCTGATGGCGCATCTCGTTCGTCCACGGCTCCGCACCGAGGATGCCGACCTTGAGCGACGTGGAGCGCGGATCGATCCCGGCCTCCTCCATCGCGTCGGCGATCGTGAGCAGGTAGGTCGGCGTGCACATGATCGCGTCGGGCTCGAAGTCGTGGATGAGCTGCACCTGCTTGGCGGTCTGGCCGCCGGACATGGGGATGACGGTCGCGCCCAGGCGCTCGATGCCCGCGTGCGCTCCGAGGCCGCCAGTGAACAGGCCGTAGCCGTACGCGTTGTGCACCCTCCAGCCGGGCCTGACGCCGGCGGCGCTCAGCGACCGCGCGACGAGGTCGGCCCAGTTGTCGAGGTCGGTCTGCGTGTAGCCGACCACGGTGGGACGGCCCGTGGTGCCGGAGGAGGCGTGGATCCGCCGCACGTCGGACATCGGCACGGCGAACATGCCGAACGGGTAGTACTCGCGCAGGTCGTTCTTCGTCGTGAAGGGCAGCTTCGCGAGGTCGGAGAGCGAGCGGATGTCGTCGGGGAGGATCCCCGCGCTCTCGAAGGCCTGCCGGTAGAACGGCACGTTCTCGAAGGCATGGCGCACCGACCAGCGCAGCCGCTCGAGCTGCAGGGCCCGCAGCTGCTCCGGATCCAGCCCCACCGCGTCGGCGTTCGAGGTCCGATCCGTCGCCATCCCGGTCATGCGTCCTCCTCGGTCTCCGAGCCCGCCTGCGGGAAGGGGCGGTTCGTGGTGAGCGAGCGTCCGCGGAACTCGGCGACGACATCGCCGGTCTCATCGGTCACCGTGATGTCGTAGAGGCCGGTGCGCCCGTTGCGCGCGCGGCGTGCGCCGGTGGCGGTGAGGACCTGGCCCTCGTGCGTGGACTTGAGGAACGTGATGTCGGCGCCGGCCGCGACCGTCACCTGCTCGTCCTCGTTGCAGACGATCGCGAAGGCCGTGTCGGCGAGGGCGAAGACGAGCCCGCCGTGGGTGATGTCGAAGCCGTTGAGCATGTCGTCGCGCACGGTCATCGAGACCACGGCGCGTCCGGGCTCGTCCACCTCCACGCGCATGCCGAGCGCGCTCGACGCCCGGTCCCGCCGCATCATCGGCCGCAGCACGGCTGTGGGTTCGGTCATCGGTTCTCCTTCGAACGGGACGGGCCGGAACCCGGGGCGAAACCGGATCCGGAAGCTCGTCCTTCTGCGATCGATACGAGTGTGCCATAATTACTGTACGAACGGTAGGTAATTCATTCAGGGAGTCGACGATGACTGTTCCACCCGTGGGGCTGGCCGGGGATCCGGGCGCCCAGGCCTTCGATGCCGACGCTCAGGCGCTCTTCGACGAACTCGTCGAGAACGAGCAGCGCATCGAGCCGCGCGACTGGATGCCCGAGGCGTACCGCAAGACGCTGATCCGGCAGATCTCCCAGCACGCCCACTCCGAGATCATCGGAATGCAGCCGGAGGGCAACTGGATCACGCGCGCCCCGAGCCTCAAGCGCAAGGCGATCCTCATGGCGAAGGTGCAGGACGAGGCCGGGCACGGGCTCTACCTCTACTCCGCCGCGCAGACCCTCGGCATCACGCGCGACGAGATGATGCAGCAGCTCATCGACGGCAAGGCGAAGTACTCCTCGATCTTCAACTACCCGACGCCGACCTGGGCGGACATGGGCGCGATCGGCTGGCTGGTCGACGGCGCCGCGATCTGCAACCAGGTGCCCCTGTGCCGCGCCTCCTACGGTCCGTACGGACGCGCGATGGTGCGCATCTGCAAGGAGGAGTCGTTCCATCAGCGTCAGGGCTTCGAGATCCTGCTCACGCTCATGCAGGGCTCCGAGGAGCAGCGCGCCATGGCGCAGGACGCCGTGAACCGCTGGTACTGGCCCGCCCTGGCGATGTTCGGCCCGCCGGACGACCAGTCGCCGAACTCGGCGCAGTCGATGCAGTGGAAGATCAAGCGCTTCTCGAACGACGACCTGCGCCAGCGCTTCGTCGGGATGCTCGTCCCGCAGGCGGAGATCCTCGGCGTGACGCTGCCGGATCCCGAGCTCCGCTTCGACGAGGAGACCGGGCAGTACACGATGGGCGAGATCGACTGGGACGAGTTCTTCGAGGTCGTCCGCGGCAACGGCCCGTGCAACGCGGAGCGGCTGCAGCGTCGCCGCGACGCGCACGAGGAGGGCGCCTGGGTGCGCGAGGCCGCGGCGGAGTACGCCCGCAAGCAGGCGCTTCGGCAGGAGGACGCGGCATGACCACCCCCGGAGCATCCCCCGAGGAGAGCTGGCCCCTGTTCGAGGTGTTCGTGCGGGCGAACCGAGGGCTCAGTCATGTGCACGTCGGATCCCTGCACGCCCCCGACGCCGAGATGGCGCTGCGCAATGCCCGGGACCTCTACACCCGGCGCAACGAGGGCACCTCCGTCTGGGTGGTTCCCGCCGACGCGATCAGCACGAGCGATCCGGGTGACAAGGGCGCCTTCTTCGAGAGCCCCGCCGGCAAGAACTACCGGCACGCCGTGTACTACACGGCATCCGAGGGGGTGCCGCACCTGTGAGCGCGCACGATGAGTTCGACCCGCACGGCGACGTCTCGGTGGACGAGCTCGCGCTCGCCGCAGAGCTCTCGGGCGGCGGCGAGCGCGCCGCCTCGGCAGACATCGCCGAGTATGCGCTGTGGCTCGGCGACGACGCGCTGATCCTGTCCCAGCAGCTCGGCGCGTGGATCACCTACGCCCCCGAGCTCGAGGAGGACGTGGCCCTGGGCAACATCGCGCTCGACCTGCTCGGGCACGCCCGTTCCTTCCTCCGCTACGCCGGATCCTGGGACGGACGCAGCGAGGACGACCTCGCCTACTTCCGTGACGAAGCCGGGTTCCGCAGCTGCTGGCTCGTGGAGCAGCCCAACGGCGACTTCGCGCAGACCATCGCACGCCAGCTGCTCGTGAGCACCTACATGCTCGAGCTCTACTCCGCCCTGCGGTCGAGCACGGATACGACCTTCGCCGCGATCGCCGAGAAGGCCGTCAAGGAGGTCGACTACCACCGCGACCACGCCGTGCAGTGGACCCTGCGCCTCGCCGGAGGCACCGAGGAGTCGCGCCGGCGCATCATCCGCGCGTTCGGCGACGTGTGGCCGTACGCCGCCGAGCTGTTCCGGGACGACGCGCTCATCGGCCGCCTCGGCGACGCGGCCGTGCGCCCGTCATCGCTGCGCGCCGGCTTCGACACCGTGATCGACGCGGTCTTCGCCGAGGCCGACCTGGACGAGGAGCTGCGCGCGCTGCGGCGCGCGACGAGCACGTCGTCCGGCGGCGGACGGCACGGATCCCACGCGACCCCGCTCGGGCACCTGCTGTCCGAGATGCAGGTGCTCGCCCGCCGGCACCCGGGAGCGACCTGGTGACCGGGCCCGTGCCGGAGGGCGGGATCAGGGAGCGCGCCTGGGCCGTCGCCGCGGCGGTGAAGGATCCGGAGGTTCCGGTGCTGACCATCGAGGACCTCGGGGTGCTGCGCGACGTCGCCGTCTCGGGCGACCGCGTCCGGGTCGACATCACCCCGACGTACAGCGGCTGCCCCGCGATGGACACGATCCGCGACGACGTCGAGCTCGCGCTCACCCGCGCCGGCTTCGGCAGCGTCGAGGTGCGCCTCGTGCTCGCCCCCGCCTGGACCACGGACTGGATGAGCGACGAGGGCAAGCGCAAGCTCACCGAGTACGGCATCGCCCCGCCGACGGGGCACGCCGCCCTCGGGCGGGCGCAGGGGCCGGTGCGCATCGCGCTCGGCGTGCGGTGCCCGCGCTGCGGGTCGCTCGACACCCGCGAACTCTCCCGTTTCGGCTCCACGTCGTGCAAGGCGCTCTACGAGTGCCGCGCCTGCCTCGAGCCCTTCGACCACTTCAAGGTGATCTGATGACGCTCTGGCACCTCGCCGCCCGCACCGACGCCCCCGCGACGGGCTCGGAGGCGGAGCGGATCGCCGGCGCACTGCTGAACAGCGTCGTGGGAGGATCCTCGGAAGGCTCCGCGACGTCGCGCCGGCGCGCGCGCTTCCACACGCTCACCGTGCAGGACGTGCGTCCGCTCACGGCCGATGCGATCGAGGTCACCTTCGCGGTGCCCGACGACCTCGCCGGGGAGTTCGACTACCTCGCCGGGCAGCACGTGGCGCTGCGCACCGAGCTCGACGGTCACGAGGTGCGGCGGTCGTACTCGCTGTGCCGTCCGCCCCGGCGCTCCTCGGGAGCCGCATCGGGGCCCTCCGGGGCCACCGTCAGCGTGGCGATCAAGCGCGATCAGGGCGGGCGCTTCTCGACCTGGGCGCAGAGCGGACTGCACGCGGGGGACCGCCTCGACGTGATGAGCCCCCAGGGCACGTTCACCTCCGCGCTCGCCGCGCTCGACGAGGCGCATGTGGCGGGCATCGCCGCGGGGTCGGGCATCACGCCGCTGATGGCGCTCGCCGCGACCGTGCTGTCGCGCTCGGAGAGCAGCCGGTTCACCCTGGTCTACACGAACCGCCGGGCCACGGACGTGATGTTCCTTGACGACCTGGCCGATCTCAAGGACCGCTATCCCACGCGTTTCGCCGTGCACCACGTGCTCACCCGCGAGCAGCGGTCCGCGCCGCTGCTGTCGGGGCGGATCGACGAGGGGCGCCTGCGCGGCATCCTCGACGCCCTGGTCCTGCCGGCCACCGTGGACGAATGGTTCCTGTGCGGGCCGTTCGACCTCGTGCAGCTGTGCCGCGACACCCTCGCCGACATCGGCGTCGAGTCCGGGCATGTGCGCTACGAACTGTTCACCACCGGGGAGCCGGGGCAGGAGCGGCCGGAGGCGGGATGTCCGGTCGAGGTGCGCGAGGACGAGCCGGTGCGCACGATCGAGTTCACGCTGGACGGCCAGTCCGGCTCGGTGGAGACCCCGATCTCGGCGAACGAGTCGATCCTGAACGCGGCCCTGCGGGTGCGGCCGGATGTGCCGTTCGCCTGCGCCGGCGGCGTGTGCGGCACCTGTCGTGCGCGCCTCGTCGACGGATCCGTGACGATGACGGAGAACTACGCGCTCGAGCAGGAGGAGCTCGACCGCGGGTATGTGCTCACCTGCCAGTCCCATCCCACGTCGGAGCGCGTCGTCGTCGACTACGACGTCTGACCCGCACCGCCGAACGAACGGAGCAGCCTGTGATCGACCTCGACATCGACACGACGTCCGGCGGCGCCGCCGTCGCGCACATCGTGCTCAACAACCCCGCCAAGCTCAACGCGCTCGACGAGCAGGCGGTGCGCGACCTCGGCGACGCGTACGCCGAGGCGGAGCGCGCCGGGGTGCGCGCCCTCGTGCTGAGCGGCGAGGGGCGGGCGTTCTGCGCGGGGCGCGACATCTCCGGTGTGGATCCGCGCGACGACGACGTGATGGGGTATCTCGACGGGCTGGTCACCCCGGTGCTGCAGCGCATGGCGGCGTTCCCCGCCCCGACGTTCGCCGCGGCGCAGGGGGCCTGCCTCGGGGTGGGGCTGGGGCTGCTCATCGCGACGGACGTCGTCTATGTCGCCGACAGCGCGAAGGTCGGATCCCCGTTCGCGGCCCTCGGC
This sequence comes from Microbacterium sp. MMO-35, assembly GCF_037147555.1. Lineage (NCBI taxonomy): Bacteria > Bacillati > Actinomycetota > Actinomycetes > Micrococcales > Microbacteriaceae > Microbacterium > Microbacterium sp. MMO-35. The sequence goes on along the minus strand of NZ_JBBCVH010000007.1, from coordinate 161,645 downwards.
GCCACCCTCGACTCCGGCGGCCACGCCCTGTTCGTGGAGCGCCTCGGGGCGCACCGCACGCTCGACCTCATCTACACAGGGCGCCTGATGAGCGGATCCGAGGCCGTCGCCGCGGGACTGTTCTCGCAGGCGCTCCCAGGCGAGGAACTGCTCGAGACGACGCTCGCCGCGGCCGCACGCGCCGCCGAGGGGGCCACCGCGGCGTTCGTCGCCAGCAAGCGGCTCGTCGCGGCCCTGCGCGACCAGCGCCTGGGGCTGTGGGAGTCGATGGCGCAGGAGAACGCCGCCCAGGCGGCGCTCTGCGACACCGACGACTACCGCGAGGGGTTCGCGGCGTTCCAGGAGAAGCGCCCGCCGCGGTTCCAGGGTCGCTGACGCGCGACGCCCGGGCCCCGCACCCCGCGACGATCAGCACACCTTGTCACGATCAGCACACGTGTTGACGTGGATCCGTGGGCGGATCGTCGCACCCTGTGCTGATCGTGACGGCGCCTGCTCGGAGCGCCGGCCTGCACATCGTCGCGTCCGGGGGTCGGAGGCCGCAATCCGAGGCGGGGGCAGCAGGGGTCCTGTGGCTCTGCACGATGGGGGATCCCAGTGCGCGCCGCTCTCGGGGAGCGGCGGGTGAGTAGGCTGATCCGTGCTCTGCGTGGGACGCGCGGGCGGACGGGAGTGGACGTGGGCGACGGCACCGTCGAGCGCATGCGGGGACCGCGGGCCATCGCGGCGTTCATCGGGATCGGCCTCGCCGCGGGCCTCCTCTCCGGCCTCTTCGGCGTCGGCGGAGGCACGGTGATCGTGCCGCTCCTCGTGCTCCTGCTCGGTTTCGACCAGCGTCTCAGTGCCGGCACCTCGCTCGCGGCGATCGTGCCCACCGCGGCCGTCGGGGTGATCTCCTACGCCGTGCACGACGCGGTCGCGTGGATCCCGGCTCTCCTGCTCGCGATCGGATCCGTGGTCGGCGCGCAGATCGGCACCCGGCTGCTGACCCGGATCTCGCAGACGGCCCTGCGCTGGTGCTTCGTCGGCTTCCTCGCGATCGTGATCGTGATGCTGTTCGTCGTCATCCCCTCGAGGGACGCGGTGTTCGAGGTGACCTGGCTGACCGCGGCGCTGCTGCTGGTCGTCGGACTCGGCACCGGGATCCTGGCCGGGCTCATCGGCGTGGGCGGCGGGATCGTGGTCGTGCCGGTGCTCATGCTCGCCTTCGGCACGAGCGATCTGGTCGCCAAGGGGACGTCGCTGCTCATGATGATCCCGACCGCGATCTCCGGCACGATCGGGAACCTCCGGCACCGCAACGTCGACCTGACGGCAGCCGCATTCGTGGGGCTCTCCGCGTGCACCACCACGGCGCTCGGAGCGTGGCTCGCCACGATCGTGGATCCGCTCGTCGGCAACATCCTGTTCGCCGCGTACCTGACCTTCATCGCCGTGCAGATGGCGCTCAAGGCAATCCGCGGCCGCAGGCCGCGCACCGCCTGACGCCGCGTTCCGGGCGGCGACTGCTCGTTCCCGTCGCAAAAGGTGTCGCTCGGAGGACCTCGGAACGACAACTTCTGCGACGGGAACCAGGAGGACCGCGCTCCGGGCGGGTCGGTAGGATCGGGGGGTGCCCGTGAATCCTGAACTGGTCGGACGTGTGTTCCCGCCGACGCCCGCGTATCTGGTCGGCCGCGAGAAGGTGCGCGAGTTCGCCCGCGCCGTGTTCGCCGATGCTCCCCAGCACACCGACGTGGCCGCGGCCCAGGCGCTCGGCTTCGCCGACGTCGTGGCGCCGCCCACGTTCGCGATGGTCATCCAGGACCTCACGCTGCAGCAGCTGCTCGGCCTGGAGGACTCTGGGATCGTGCTGTCGCGCACGATCCACGCGGAGCAGCGCTTCACCTACACCCGCCCGATCGTCGCCGGCGACGAGCTCACCGCGCAGCTGACGGTCACCGCGATCCGTGCGATGGGCCCCGCCGCCATGATCACGAGCGACGCCGAGATCCGCGACGCCGCGGGCGCGCACGTCGTCACCGCCACGTCGGTGCTGCTCGTCAGCGACGCGCCGGCCGAGACCGAGGAGGCCGCCGCGTGAACGTCGGAGACGTCATCGCCGAGCGCACCGTGCACCTCACGCGCGAGTCGCTCGTCCGCTACGCCGGAGCATCCGGCGACTTCAACCCGATCCACTACCGCGACGACGTCGCCGCCGAGGTGGGCCTGCCCGGCGTGCTCGCGCACGGCATGCTCACGATGGGCATCGCGTCCTCCGTCGCGATCGCCGCGCTCCCCGGCACCGCCCGCGTGCTCGACTACGGCGTGCGCTTCGCCCGCCCGGTCGTGGTCGACCCGCAGGCCGGCGCCGACGTCGCGATCACGGCCAAGGTCGGCGCCGTCGACGAGACCGCGGTGCGGATCGACCTCGTGGTCAAGCACGCCGACACCACCGTGCTCGTCAAGTCGCAGCTGCGCGTCGCGGCGGACTCCCTCTGACATGGCGGAGATCGCACCGATCCGCCTCGCCGAGCTCACCACGCTGCAGACCGGCGCGGCGCCGGCCCGCATGATCGACGCGAGCACGACGGACGAGCTGGTCGCGTCCCTCCGCGACGTGTGGGCCTCCGCTGACGAATGGTTCGTGCTCGGCGGGGGATCCAACCTCCTCGCGGGCGACACCGCCTTCGACGGCACCGTGATCCGGATCCGCACCGGCGGCATCGAGGAGCTGCCCTCGCCGCACCCCGGCCGGATCCGGCTGCGCGCGCAGGCCGGCCACGACTGGGACGCCCTGGTCGCCTACGCGGTCGATCGCGGCTACGCCGGGATCGAGGCGATGTCGGGCATCCCTGGCACGGTCGGCGCCGCACCCGTGCAGAACGTGGGCGCGTACGGGCAGGAGATCCAGGAGACCCTCGTCGAGGTCGAGCTCATCGACGAGCACACGGGCGAGGTCGTCACGACCCCGGCCGCGGATCTCGGCCTCGGCTTCCGCACCTCCGTGCTCAAGCACCACTACGGCTCCGTCGCCGAGCGCCGCGCGGTGATCCTGTCGGTCACGCTCGATCTCGCCGTGACGGGCGATGCGGGGCGGGTCGTGCGCGGCGAGCAGCTGCGTCGCGCCCTCCAGCTCACCGGCGACGAGCCGGTGCCGCTGACCTGGTTGCGTGAGCGGATCCTCGCCACGCGTGCCGCGAAGGGCATGCTCTTCGATCCGGCGGATCCGGATACGCACGGGGCCGGATCCTTCTTCCAGAACGCGATCGTCCCCGAGGCGGTGGCGCGCACGCTGCCGCCCGAGTGCCCGCGCTGGCCCGTGGCGCCCGACCTCGACACCGTCACCGTGATCCCGCTGGACTCCTACTACGGTCTCGCGCCGAAGCCCGAGGCGCCCCCGAGCGACGTGAAGGTGAGCGCCGCCTGGCTCATCGAGCACGCCGGCATCGGAAAGGGCTTCCGGCTGCCCCGGTCGCGCGCCGGCGTCTCCACCAAGCACGCCCTCGCGCTCACGAACCGCGGCGGGGCGACGGCGGGGGAGATCGCCGAGCTCGCGCGGTTCATCCAGAGCAGGGTGCACGCCGAGTTCGGGCTGGTGCTGCAGCCGGAGCCCGTGCTCGTCGACGTCGAGCTGTAGCGGGCTGCGGCCCGTCGCGGCGGCGCTCCGCCGCCGCATCGGCTCCGGGCAGCCGCTACTCCGCCATCTGCTTGCGGAGCCAGTACTCGGTCTGGGCGACATGCGCGGCGGCCGCCGCGGAGGCCTCCGCGGGATCGCGGGCGATGAGGCCGCGCACGATGGCGCGGTGACCCGCATCCGAGAGCACCTTCAGCTGCACGGCGTCGTCGGGATCGAGGATCCGATACTGCCGGGTGCGGGAGCGGAGCGCTCCCAGCAGGCTCGTGAGCGCCTCGTTGCCGGCGACGGCCGCGATCCCCAGATGGAACTCGTGATCCAGCCGGGACTCCTCTTCGTGCTCCGTGCAGGCGGCGATCCGCTCGACCAGCGCCTCGAGCTCCGCGAGCGCCGCGGCGTCGGCGCGCGCGGCCGCGGCGGCGGCGGCATGGGCCTCCAGCGGGCGGCGGATCTCGACGAGTTCGAGGATCGCGTCGAGCGGGAGCACGTCCACCGTGAGCGAGAGCACCTGGATGAGGTCGGCGGGACGCAGCGCGGTGACGTAGCTGCCGGACCCGTGCCGGGTCTCGAGCACGCCGAGGGCCGCGAGCATCCGGATCGCCTCCCTCACCGATCCGCGGGACACGCCGAGCTGCTCGCAGAGCTCGCCCTCGCTGGGCAGCTTGTCGCCGGGGCGCAGGCTCCCGTCGGCGACGAGCGCCCGCAGTCCGTGCAGGGCGGTCTCGAGTGCGCTCATGGTCCTCCTCGGTGTGCGGCTTCTCTCTTGAGTGTGGGCCAACCTCAGAATCAAGGATAGTTGTCTAACGACATAGGGGATTTTCGGCCGAGATTTGAAGATTCTCGCGAGTATGTGCAAAAGTTGTGCGACAAGTTGACCCCGCAGCTTTCTTCGCCCCTCAAGGATGAGACCCGCATGCCCGACCTCCGTACGGACTCCCGCATCGCCCCTGTGCGCCTCGCCTCCTACGACCGCGCCCGCGACGCATGGCCGCTCGACCCCCGGGTCGTGCACCTCAACCACGGATCGTTCGGCGCGGTGCCGACCGAGGTCGTCGCCCAGCAGGACGCCTGGCGCCACGAGGCCGATCTCAACCCGGTCGGCTGGTTCCCCCGGCTCGGGGAGAAGGTCGCCGCCGCCCGGCAGGCCACCGCCCCCTTCGTCGGCGCGGATCCGGACGATCTCGTCTTCGTTCCCAATGCGTCGGGCGCGGCGACCGTCGTGTTCAACGCGCTTCGCCTGGAGCAGGGCGATGAGATCCTCGTGACCGACCACGGCTACGGCGCCGTGACGATGGGAGCCGCGCGGCTCGCGCGACGGTTCGGCGCCCGGGTGCGCACGGTCGGGATCGGCCTCCTGGACGACGCCGAGACCGTGCTCGCGCGGTTCGCCGAGGAGATGGGGCCCCGGACCCGGCTCATCGTCGTCGACCAGATCACCTCGCCGACCGGGCGCGGCCTGCCCACGGCGGAGATCACGGCGCTCGCGCACGAGCGCGGAGCGCGCGTGCTCGTGGACGGCGCGCACGCGCCGGGCCTGATCGCGGACGCGGCCGTCGCCGGAGGCGGCGACTGGTGGTTCGGCAACCTGCACAAGTGGCCGTGCGCGCCGCGCGGATCCGCGGTGCTCGTCACGCAGGCGGCGGACCGTGACGAGCTGTGGCCCCTCATCGACTCGTGGGCGGCGACCGACCCGTATCCCTCCCGCTTCGACACGCAGGGCACGATCGACGCGACGGCCTACCTCGCCACGCCCGCCGCGATCGACTTCGTCGAGCGCGAGTTCGGCTGGCAGCGCGCGCGCGAGGCGATGACCGAGCTCGCCGACGAGGGCGAGCGGATCATCGCCGAGTCGCTCCAGCACGGCGTCGACGACGCGGTGCGGGTCGCGCTGCCGATGCCGGCGCCGTCCCTGCGGCTGCTCCGCCTGCCGCACGGGATCGGCCGCACGCGCGAAGAGGCCGACGACCTGCGCCTGCGCCTGTTCGACGAGGTCGGCGTGGAGACGGCGTTCACGAGCTTCGCCGGCATCGGCTACTTCCGCCTCTCCGTGCACCTGTACACCGAGGCATCCGACTTCGAGGCGTTCGTCGAGCGCTGCGTCCCGCGGATCCTCGCCCTCGCCCGGTCGTGACCCGACCGGGGACCTGCAACACCCACACGAACGAAAGGACGCCTCAATGGTGAAGCACACCCGACTGACCGCGATCGCGGGGCTGGGCATCGCGGCCCTGCTCTCGCTCACGGCCTGCTCCGGCGCAGGATCCGCCTCCGGCGGCGGATCGGCCGACGGCAAGGTCACCCTGCAGATGGTGGAGAGCCTGACCAACCCCGACCGCACCAAGCTGATCCGCAGCCTCCTCGACGACTTCCAGAAGGAGAACCCGGACATCACGGTCAAGCTCGTCTCCCCGCCGACGGAGCAGGCCGACACGACGATCCAGCAGATGCTGCAGTCCGGCAAGGGCATCGACGTGCTCGAGGTCCGCGATCTGACCGTCGGCCCGTTCGCCAACAACAAGTGGCTGTACGACATGACCGGCGACCTGAAGAACTGGGACGGGTGGTCGGCACTCACCGACAACGCGCGCAACGCCGCGAAGACCGACGGCAAGACCTGGTTCGTGCCGTACGGGTTCTACGGGCTGTCGCTGTTCTACCGCACCGACCTCGTCTCCCAGGCCGGCTTCGACACGCCCCCGCACTCCTGGGACGACCTGCTCGAGCAGGCCTCGAAGATCCAGGATCCGGGGAACAACGTGTACGGCTACGCGTTCCGCGGCGGCAAGAACGCCAACTCGAACGTGGTCGCCGCGATCAACTCGTACACGATCGACGATCTCGACCCGACCAACGCCTTCCTCCTCAAGAACGGGAAGACCGTCTTCTCCTCGCCCGATGCGCAGAAGGCCGTGGACACCTACTTCGATCTGTTCAAGAAGGCGTCCCCGCCGTCCGCCGTGTCCTGGGGATACCCGGAGATGGTCGCCGGATTCACGAACGGCACGACCGGGTTCCTGCTGCAGGACCCCGAGGTGATCGCGACCGTGTCGGCGTCGAACCTCGGCAAGGACCAGTGGTCCACCGCGCCGCTGCTCGTCGGCCCGAGCGGCAAGGCGGCGCAGCCCTTCGCGACCGCGGGCTGGGGCATCGCCCAGGGCAGCAAGAACAAGGCGGCGGCCGTGAAGCTCATCGAGTTCCTCTCCTCGGAGAAGCCCGCCACGACGTTCGCGCAGAAGAACAGCCTGGTTCCCATCGTCACCTCGGCCACGAAGGATCCGTTCTTCGCGACGGGCCCCTGGGCCTCCTACGTCACGATGACGAAGGATCCCGACACCTACGTCACGGTGCACCAGCCCCGCGGCGTGGCCTGGTGGAGCGAGTGGAGCCAGAAGGCCGATCAGGACGTGCAGAGCGTGCTGCTCGGGAACATGAGCACCAAGCAGCTGCTCGCCTCGTGGGACGAGTACTGGACCGCGAAGTACAAGAAGGGCTGATGTCGTGACCTCGACCTCTGCTGCGGGTGGTCCGGCGGGCTCCGCCGGCCGGGCCACCCGGTCGCGGCCGGGCGCCGGACCCGCGCCGCGGGGCGCCGCAGGCGCGCGCCGCCCCGCGTTCCGCTCCCGGCACGCCCTCACGATCCTCGCCTTCCTGGCTCCCGCGATCGTGTTCGTGTGCTGGTTCACCTACCTGCCCATGCTGCAGGGCGCCCGGATGGCGTTCCTCGACTACAACCTGTGGGACCTCACCTCGACGCCGTTCGTCGGCTTCGACAACTTCGCGAAGGTCCTCGCCGACCCGGTCTTCCCGACCGTCGCGGGCAACACCGTGCTGTGGGTCGTCGGATCCCTCGTCCCGCAGTTCGTGATCGGATTCCTCATCGCGCTGGCACTGCGGCAGCGGTTCCGCTTCCGCGGCGTCTACCAGGCGCTCGTGTTCTTCCCCTGGGCCGTCTCCGGATTCCTCATCGGCATGCTGTTCCGCTGGATGTTCAACGCGGAGTTCGGCGTCGTCAACGACCTGCTCATGAAGGCGGGGCTGATCCACGCACCGCTTCCGTGGCTGGCCGACCCGCGCCTCGCGATGATCGCAGTGATCATCGCGAACGTCTGGTACGGCGTGACGTTCTTCGCGATCATGATCCTCGCGGCCCTCCAGTCGGTGCCGGACGAGGTGCTGGAGGCCGCGAGCCTCGACGGCGCCGGGAAGGCGCGTCAGCTGTTCTCGATCGTCATCCCGTACATCTCCACGACGCTGCTGCTCACCGTGCTGCTGCGTGTGATCTGGATCTTCAACTTCCCCGACATCATCTGGGCGATGACCGGCGGCGGGCCCGCCGGGCGCACGCACATCATCACCACCTGGATGATCACCTTCACCCAGCAGGGCAACTACGGCACGGCGAGCGCGATCGGGCTGATCGTCATGGCGCTGCTGTTCGTGTTCTGCGGCTTCTACCTGTTCGCGATGCGGAAGGTCACCCGATGAGCGTCACGATGACCATCACCGCGCCGGGCACGGGGGTCTCGCGTCCCGCGCGCGCGTCCCGCCGGCGGATCACCGCGGGCGGAGTCGCCAAGGCCGTGGGCCTGGGGCTCTGGCTGCTGATCACGCTGTTCCCGCTGTACTGGATCGTCCTCACGTCGTTCAAGTCTCCGCAGACCGTGAACAAGTTCCCGATCGAGTACTGGCCGTCGCAGCCCTCCGTGCAGAACTACGCGAAGCTGTTCTCGGACGCGAACTTCGGCGTCTTCCTGGGCAACTCCGCGCTGGTCTCGCTCGTCGCGGGGGCGACCTCCACCCTCATCGCCCTGCTCAGCTCCTACGTGATCGCGCGCTTCGAGTTCCGCGGCAAGGGCACGGTGCTCATCGTGTTCCTGCTCACGCAGATGATCCCGGCATTCATCGCCCTCGGCCCGCTGTACACGATGATGACGGACCTGGGACTGGTGGACAGCAAGTTCGGCCTGATCCTCGTCTACGTCGCCGTCTGCATCCCGTTCTCCACGGTCATGCTGCGCGGCTTCTTCGAGAACGTGCCCGATGCGCTCGAGGAGTCGGCCATGATCGACGGCTGCTCGCGGCTGGGCGCGCTGTTCCGGATCCTCGTTCCCGTGATGACGCCCGGCATCATCGCCGCGTTCATCTTCAACTTCGTGAACTGCTGGAACGAGCTGTTCCTCTCCGTCGTGCTCATGCAGTCGGAGGAGAACCGCACGGTGCCCGCCGCGCTGAACAGCTTCATCTCGACGTTCAACGTGGACTGGGGATCCATGTCCGCGGCGGCCGTGCTCACGATCCTGCCGACGATGGTGCTCTTCGCCGTCGCGAGCCGCTGGATCGTCGCGGGCCTGACCGCCGGCTCCGTGAAGGAGTAGCGGCGCGGCCGGATCCTCGCTCGTGGCGGGGATCCGGCCCGCGTAGGATCGCGCACATGACCGGACTCGTTCCCTACCTGCTCTTCCCCGGCACCGCCGCCGATGCGCTGCCGTTCTATCAGACGATCTTCGGCGGCGAGGCGGTGCTGCACACCTACGCCGAGTTCGGGCGCGCCGACGGCCCGGGCGATGCGATCGCGCACGGCATGCTCCTCGGCGGCCCGGTCGAGCTCGCCGCGGCGGACGCCGCGCCGGACGAGGACGCCGTGCACATGAACGGGATGTACTTCTCCCTGCTCGGCACGGCCGACGCGGCCACCCTCACGCACTGGTTCGCGCAGCTGGGAGACGGCGGCCGGGTGATCGACCCGCTGCAGGAGCGTCCGTGGGGCGCCCACGACGGCACCCTGGTGGACCGCTTCGGCGTGCGCTGGCTCGTCGGCTACGAGGACTGACCGCGGCCCGCGCGCGTCGGGTGCCGGCCGGATACGTCGACGCCCCCTCCCGCTGCCGAGGCCCCCTCTGAGTTGCGGATCTCAGGAGGGGCGCGGACAGCCCGAGGGGGCGTCGACGTTTGAGCGCGGGCGTTAGGAGGCGAACAGGCGCTGCAGGCGCTGCACGCCCTCGAGCAGCTGGTCGTCGCCCAGCGCGTAGGACATCCGGATGTAACCGGACGGGCCGAACGCCTCGCCCGGGACCACCGCGACCTCGGCCTGGTCGAGGATGAGGTCGGCGAGCTCGAGGGAGGTCGTCGGGGTCACCCCGCCCCAGGTGCGGCCGAGCAGGCCCTGCACGTCGGGGTAGACGTAGAACGCCCCGGTCGGGTTCGGCACCACGAGGCCGTCGATCTTCGACAGCTCGGACACGATCAGGCGGCGGCGGCGGTCGAACGCCTCGCGCATCTGCTCGGCCTCGGTCTGCGGGCCGTTCAGTGCGGCGATCGCGGCGCGCTGCGCGACGTTGTTCACGTTGCTCGTGAGGTGCGACTGCAGGTTGCCGGCGATCTTGATCGCGTCGGCCGGGCCCACCATCCAGCCCACGCGCCAGCCGGTCATCGCGTAGGTCTTGGCGACGCCGTTGACCAGGATGGTCTGACCGGCGACCTCGGGCACGGCCTCGACGACGGAGGTCGCCTTCACGCCCTCGTAGGTGAGGTTCTGGTAGATCTCGTCCGAGATGATCCAGATCCCGTGCTCGAGCGCCCAGGCCGCGATCGCCGCGGTCTCCTCGGGGGAGTACACGGATCCGGTCGGGTTCGACGGCGAGACGAACACGAGTACCGTCGTGCGGTCGGTGCGCGCGGCCTCGAGCTGGTCGACGGTGACCTTGTAGTCCTGGTCGGCACCGGCGAAGACCTCGACGGGGACGCCGTCCGCGAGGCGGATCGCCTCGGGGTAGGTGGTCCAGTACGGCGCGGGCAGGAGCACCTCGTCGCCCGGGTTCACCACGGCCTGGAACGCCTGGTAGACGGACTGCTTGCCGCCGTTGGTGACGATCACCTGCGAGGGCGAGACCTCGAGGCCGGAGTCGCGCAGCGTCTTCGCGGCGATCGCCTCGCGCAGCTCGGGCAGGCCGGCAGCGGGGGTGTAGCGGTAGTTGGCCGGGTTCGCCAGGGCTTCGGCGGCCGCGTCGACGATGAACTGCGGCGTGGCGAAGTCGGGCTCGCCCGCGGCGTACGAGACGACGGGCTTGCCCTCGGCCTTGAGGGCCTTGGCTTTGGCGTCCACCTTCAGCGTGGCGGACTCGGCGATGGCGGAGAGTTTGCGGGAGAGAGGCGCGCGTTCGGTCACGCTCCCAGCGTACTCGGGGGCCTCCGGCGGGAAATGGCCGTGACGTACAAGAACGGGGCCGATTTGTCCGCCATGGCGAACGATGGCGGGGGGTCGCCGCTGTCAGGTCAGGAACGACGGCGGAACCGCGCAGTAGTCCGCCAGTCGCCGGACGGGGACATCCGGATCCGTCACGTCGACGAGAGCCGTGGCCGCGGTGTGCGGCACCTCATCGCCGTCGATCAGCCAGACCGAGAAGTGCCAGAGACCCCGGGTGCGCTCGGCGAGCAGCCCCGGGGTGCCGGACACGATCTGCACGGCGTCGGCGCCCGAGGAGCGGAAGGGTGCCACGACGTCGGCACGCAGTGCGTCCTCGCCGCGGCCGTCCTGCTCGGTGATGCGGGCGTCGACGCCTCGGGCGGTGAGCGCGTCGCGGAGGCTCTCGGCGGCCGCCGCGGAGCGCTCCGCGTCGGGACTCGCGACCGCGACGAGACGCGCGCCCCGCGGGTAGTCGTGCAGGAACTCGTCGGCGACGCCCTCGAAGAGGACCTGCCGTGCGGAGGGGGCGCTCATGCCTCCAGCGTAGGCGCGTCGGCGGCGGGCGGACCCGGATCGGCGACGCGACGGCTCAGCGCTCGACGAGCACGCCGTCCTCGTCGGCGTACAGCCGGGCGCCGGGACGGAACTCGACGTCGCCGAAGCGCAGCACGACGTCGACCTCGCCGGATCCGGTCTTCGCGCTCTTGCGCGGGTTGGTGCCGAGGGCCTTCACTCCCAGGGGGAGGCGGCCGATCGCGGCGCTGTCGCGGATCGCGCCGTGGATGAGGACGCCGGCCCAGCCGTGCGCGACGGCGCTCTCCGCGATCATGTCGCCCATGAGCGCGGTGCCGAGCGAGCCGGATCCGTCGATCACGAGCACCGCGCCGTCGCCGTCGGTGCCCAGCAGCTCCTTCACGAGCTGGTTGTCCTGGAAGCAGCGCACGGTGCGGAGGGGGCCCTCGAACGCGATGCGGCCGCCGAAGTCGCGCAGCTGCAGGGCGAGGGACTGCAGGGCGTCGCCCTGCTCGTCGTAGAGGTCTGCGGTGGAGGTCATCTGTTCTTCCTGCCTCTGCTCTCGCACCTGCCGGTGCTCTTGCGCTCGTGGATGTGCCGAACTCCGTCGATCATGCCGTGCGTAACCGGTGGGAACGCCGCGGGCGCGGAATCGACGGAGCTCGGCACAGGGGGACCGGCGGATGCCGGGTCAGTCCTCCACGAGGTGCTTGGCGTAGGCGCCGAGGGTGAGGAACGCGGGGAACTCCGGACGCAGCGCCACCTCGCGGAAGACGTCAGCCGCGTCGTCGAAGCGGTCGCCCTCCGCGCGCGGGGTCTCGTCCAGCAGCGCCGAGATCAGACCCTCGACGTACTCCGCCGTGATGAGGGTGCCCTCCTGGGTCGTCTGCCCCTGGTGGATCCACTGCCACACCTGCGAACGGCTGATCTCGGCCGTCGCGGCGTCCTCCATGAGGTTGTCGATCGCCACCGCTCCGATGCCGCGCAGCCACGCCTCGAGGTACCGGATCGCCACGGAGACGTTGTCGCGCACGCCGTCGGCGGTGATCGGGCGGCCGATGTGCACGTCGAGCAGGTCCTCGGCGCGCACCTGCACGTCGTCGCGCTGCCGGTCCAGCTGGTTGGGGCGCTCTCCCAGCACGGCGTCGAACTCGGCCTGCGCCGTGGGGATCAGGTCCGGGTGGGCGACCCAGGTCCCGTCGAAGCCGTCGCCGGCCTCGCGCTTCTTGTCGGCGGCGACCTTCTCGACGGCCCGGGCGGTCACCTCGGGGTCGCGCCGGTTCGGGATGAAGGCGCTCATGCCGCCGATCGCGAAGGCGCCGCGCTTGTGGCAGGTCTTCACGAGCAGCTCGGTGTACGCCCGCATGAACGGGACGGTCATCGTGACCTCGCTGCGGTCGGGCAGCACGAAACGGGCGCCGCGGCCGCGGTAGTTCTTGATGATCGAGAAGATGTAGTCCCAGCGGCCGGCGTTCAGGCCCGCGCAGTGCTCGCGCAGCTCGAACAGGATCTCCTCCATCTCGAACGCCGCGGGGAGGGTCTCGATGAGCACCGTCGCGCGGATCGTGCCGCGGGGGATCCCGAAGTAGTCCTCGCTGAAGGTGAAGACGTCGTTCCAGAGCTTCGCCTCCTCGCTCGACTCGATCTTGGCGAGGTAGAAGTACGGTCCGCGGCCGGCGTCGATGAGCGTCTGGGCGTTGTGGAAGAAGTAGAGGCCGAAGTCGACCAGGGAGCCCGAGGCGTCCATCCGGCGGCCGGTCCGGTCGGTGAACTCCAGGTGCTTCTCCACGAGGTGCCAGCCGCGCGGGCGCATCACGATGGTCGGCGTCTGCTCGGCGGTGACGCGGTACTCCCTGCCGTCCTCGTTCGTGTACGTCAGGCGTCCGCGGATCGCGTCGCGCAGCGACAGCTGCCCGCCGATCACGTTGCGCCAGGTGGGGCTCGTCGCGTCCTCCTGGTCGGCCAGCCACACCTTCGCGCCCGAGTTCAGCGCGTTGATCGTCATCTTGGGGTCGGTCGGGCCGGTGATCTCGACGCGGCGGTCCTCGAGCCCGGGGCCCGCGCCCGCCACGCGCCAGTCGGCGTCCTCGCGGATGTGCCGGGTGTCGTCGCGGAAGCGCGGGTCGTGGCCGTTGCCGATCTCGAAGCGGCGACGCATGCGGTCGGCGAGGCGGTCGTGCCTGCGGCCGCCGAAGCGGTGGTGCAGCTCGGTGACGAAGGCGAGTGCGGCGGGGGTGAGGATCTCGCCGAAGCGCTCGTGCAGCGGCCCGGTGATGCGGATCGAGGGGCCCTCGGCGTTCGCGACGACGGTGCCGATGGTCCGGATCGGGGCGGTCGGTGACGCAGCGGGAATGGTCATGATCTGTCTCCTCCGTGAGTGGGATCCGGTCCGGCATCGGTGCCGGGGTGGCTTGTGACCACTCTGCGTGAAGATCCGGAACGGCAATGACCGAAATCGGGGAGAAGTTTGTCGAGAATTCTGCTTTCGTGACAGAATCGGGCCCTGACGACCCGGAACGAGACCCCGAGGAGCCCCGCATGAGTGAAGAGGTCGACGCCCTCACGATCGGACGCCGCATCCGGCAGTTCCGCACGGCCGCGGGCCTCACCCTGGAGCAGCTCGCGACGGCCATCGACCGGGCGCCGAGCCAGGTCTCCATGATCGAGACCGGCAAGCGCGAGCCCAAGCTCACCCAGTTGCAGGCGATCGCGCGGGCGCTGGACACGACGATCGACCAGATCCTCGCCGAAGGGCCGCTCGACGAGCGCAGCGGCATGGAGGTCGCCGTCGAGCGCGCGATGAAGGGGCAGACCTTCCAGGCGCTCGGGATCGCCCCGTTCCGGATCGCCAAGACCGTTCCCGACGAGGCGCTCAAGGCGCTGCTCGCGCTGCACGGGGAGATCGAGCGGCTGCGCGACGAGCGTGCCGCGACCCCGGAGGAGGCGCGCCGGGCCAACCTCGAGCTGCGCCACCTCATGCGCAGCCAGGACAACCACTTCGCCGACCTGGAGCGGAAGGCGGCCGAGATCCTCGCCGCGGTGCGGCACCCCGGCGGCCCGCTCACCCAGCGCACCGCGAGCGACATCGCCGCACACCTCGGGTTCACCCTGCACTATGCGCCCGACCTGCCGCAGTCGACCCGCAGCGTGGCCGACCTCGCTCACGGGCGGCTGTACCTGTCCAGTCGCGTCCCGGGCAAGGGCGATGCGCGCACGGCGGTGCTGCAGGCGCTGTCGAGCCGGATCCTCGGCCATTCCGAGCCCCGCAGCTATGCCGAGTTCCTGCGTCAGCGGGTGGAGACCAACTACCTCACCGGCGCCCTGCTCATGCCCGAGGAGCACCTGGTCCCGGTGCTGAAGGATGCGAAGGAGCGCCGGGCGATCTCCATCGAGGACCTCCGCGACGCCTATTCCGTGTCGTACGAGACCGCGGCGCACCGGTTCACGAACCTCGCCACCCGGCACCTCGACATCCCCGTGCACTTCCTCAAGGTGCACGAGTCCGGCACGATCACGAAGGCGTACGAGAACGACGACGTGAACTTCCCGACCGATCGGCTCGGATCCATCGAGGGGCAGATGTGCTGCCGCAAGTGGACGAGCCGGGTCGTGTTCGAGGAGGAGGACCGCTTCAACCCGTACTACCAGTACACCGACACCGGCAACGGCACGTACTGGTGCACGGCGCGCGTGGAGCCGTCGAGCGAGGGCCTGCACTCGGTGAGCGTCGGCGTGCGCTTCGACGACACGAAGTGGTTCATCGGGCGGGACACGCCCAACCGCGGTGTCTCGAAGCACTCCGTCGAGGTGTGCTGCCGGCGGGCTCCCGCCGACCTCGAGGCGCGGTGGCGCGAGCAGTCCTGGCCGAACGTGCGCACCCCGCGGACGCTGCTGGCCACCCTGCCGACCGGGGCGTTCCCCGGCGTCGACACGACCGATGTGTACGAGTTCCTCGAGGCGCACGCGCCCGCCTGAGCGGCCCCGGCGGGGCTTCGTCGGTCGGTTCCGCTCGACGCCGTGTGCGTAATTCAGGCTGGATGGTCTTGGGCGCGGATCAGAGCCGCGTGTTTCCGCGCCGGCCTGCGGCCTCGGCCTGAAGACGGCCTGAATCGTGCACGGTCTCCCGACGCGGCGTCTCCGGCGCGGCGCGGAGGTCCGTCAGCGCCGCCACGAGGGTCGCGAGGCCGAACTCGAACGCCTCGTCCACGTCGCCGCCGAGACGGAAGGCCCCGGCCTGCTCCATGGTGCAGAAGCCGTGCGCCCAGGCGGTCAGGGTCCGTGCGGCGGGGAGCGGATCGCCCGGAGTCGAGGCGCGCACGGCGTCGAGGAGCGTCGCGGTCAGCGCGCTCATCGACTCGGACGCCGGCTCCGCGCTGAGCGCCGCCCCGGAGAACAGCAGGGATGCGGCACGGGGGGAGCGCGCGCTGAAGGCCCGGAACGCGTGGCCGATCGCGGTGAGGGCCGTGGCGGGGTCTGCGGCGGATCCGGCGAGGGCGGCGATGTCGTCGCCGAGCTCGCGGGCCGCGTCGTCGGCGATGAGCCGGAGCAGGTCGTGTCGGTGCGTCACATGCTTGTACAGGCTGGGCGCGCGCACGCCGACGGCCGCGGCCACGGCGCTGATCGTGACGGCGTCGATCCCGTCGCGCTCGGCGATCGTGCGGGCGGCGGCGGTGAGGGCGGCGCGGGTGACGCGCTGGGGTGCCGGCATCGGTTCCTCCTCTGCGGTGCGCTTCGGCTCGGTGCGGATGACCTTCATCATAAGGCTATTGACAGTAGCCATGATAGCTATATAACGTAGCCATCATGAATGCAGAACTCCTCCGGATCGGCGACGACATCGTCGCCATGCACGCCGTCGTCACCGACGAGGGCGTCACGCTCATCGACGCGGGGCTCCCGGGCGATCGCCGGATCCTGCAGCAGGCGCTCGCGGCCGCGGGGCGCAGCGTCTCCGACATCCGCGGCGTCGTGCTGACCCACGGCGACAGCGACCACATCGGCGTCGCGGAATGGCTGCGCACCGAGCACGGAGTGCCGACCTTCGTGCACGAGGCCGATGCGGGGCGGGCCCAGGGGGAGAAGACGCCGTCGGCCTCGGGCGGGAAGATGCGCCTGGGCCCGACCGTGCAGTTCCTCGCCGCCGCGCTGCGCCGCGGCGGCCTGCGGCCGAAGCACCTCGGCGCGGTGCGCACCGTGCAGGACGGGGAGGTGCTGGACCTGCCCGGATCCCCGGAGATCATCGCCCTGCCGGGGCACTCGGCCGGATCCGTCGCGATCCGCGTGCCCGCGGTGGACGCGATCTTCGTGGGCGATGCGATCACGACGAGGCACGTGCTCAACGGCTCCTCGGACGTGCAGGTCGGTCCGTTCAGCGACGACCCGGCGCAGACCCCGGTCAGCCTGGAGCGTCTGCGCGCTCTGCCCGAACGGTCGATCGTCGTCGGGCACGGCCCGATCTTCTCGGGCACGGCTGCGGAGATGCTGGCGGCGCTGGCGAGGTGACGACCCGCGTGGGCGCCACCTCGCCGGCGAATCCCGCCGCGGCCTCAGATCACGGGCAGCCGGACCCCTGGATGACGAACCCGCCGCCGAAGTAGTTGTTCACGCCGCTGTTGTAGTGGTAGCCCCACACGTTGAGATCCACGACGTTCGTGACGCCGGGGAGCACGGCGGCTGCGGGAGCGCCGCTACCGCTGAAGTTGTCGTTGTTGCCGTACCAGTAGTAGACCGTACCGTCCGAGGCGAGCGCCAGGTAGGTGCCGTCCGACGAGAAGGTCTTGGTGATGGTCTTGCCGGTCATGCCGGTGGGGACCTTGGTGGTGTAGCCGCCGCTCACGCCGAACATCTGCACGACCGCGCCGTTCTTCACGTACTGACCGCCGAAGTAGCCTCCGAAGCCCCAGACCGAGGCGCTGGACACTCCGGTGTCGCGCTGCGTCCACCCCGTGGGGATGCCCGCGTGGGCGTAGTTCGCGTAGGTGTAGAGCGTGCCGTTGGTCCCGATCGCGGCGAGGCCCGCGCTCCCGGCCGAGACCGTGCGGATGTCCGCGGATCCGGTGCCGGTGACGTTCGAGAAGTTCCCGCCGCCCGTCGACAGGGCCAGCTGACCGCTCGTCGCGCTGCCCGAGGCGCCGATGATGACGGCGGCTCCCGTGTCGTTGTTGCCCATGTCGTAGAACGCCGACATCTGGATGATCCTGCTGCCCGCCGCAGTGCCGGCGGGCAGGGACAGCGCCGTGGCGGCGATGCTGCCGCTGCCGCCGCTGCCGCCGCTGCCGCCGGTCGCCGTCGTCCAGGTCCACACGCCGTTCGTCGTCAGCACATAGCTGCGTCCGGCGAAGGACTGCACATCGAGCACGGTGCCGGTGGGGCCGGTCACGGCGAGCACGGTGGGGCCGGATCCGGTGTCCCACCACTGCCAGACCGCCGAGGCGCTGGCCGCGGCGCCGCCGAACGCCGAGCCGTTGGCGCGGAACGTGCTCACCTGGGTGGCGCCGGCGACCGTCGGCAGCGTCGACGGGCTGACCGTGCCGCCCGTCCAGCTGGTGTTGCCGGTCCAGTACCGCACGGTCCCGTCCGCGGCCACGACCGCGCCGAAGCTGTTCCCCGCATTGTTGCCCGCGATGCCGCCCTCGCTCGCGGACAGGGCGGTGTCGCGCACGTAGGTGACCGCGGAGGCCTGATCGCCCCACGTGTACTTCGTGCGGAACTCCTTGACGTTGCCGGGCGCGACGGAGACGGTGCCGGTGATCTGGGCGACGCCGGCCGGACCCGAGACCGGAGCCGTGATGGTCCCGGTGATCGAGTAGCTGCCCGCCGCGCCCGTCACCCTGATGGTCGGGACGGAGACACACCCGCCGGCCGTCGTGGTCAGGTTCTGCGTCGTGGGGTTCCCGCTCGCGAACTGCAGGCCCGCCGGCAGCGTCACCTGGACCGTCCACCCTGCAGGGGCGGCGGCGCCGCCGTTCTTCGCGCAGAAGGACAGACCGGTGATCTGCCCGCAGCGCTGCACGGCGAAGGATCCGATGCCGACGAGACCGATGTCCCGTGGCGAGATCGCCATCGCCGGCGCGGCCACGGCGATCGCCAGCACGGGCACCGACCAGGCGGCGCCCTTCATCAGCGTCCGGCGCGAGACGCCTGTCGTACGTCGACGGACGACGGAGTCGTTCGCGGCGTGGTCCCCAGAGTTTTCGATTGCAGCAGAAATGGCGGTTCTCCCCAGAACGTCCCAGCCGTCCCCAGACGGCACTGCGCCTTCCCACAAGGCGCAGACGAACCTCACCGTACCGTATCCGCCCGGCTTCGAGGACCAGGATCCCGCGGCGCGCGCCCCGCGAACGCCCCGCCTCAGCGGGGCGAGCGCACCACCTGCGTCACTGGTCGCCCGCGGTGCGCAGGGCCGCCCAGAGCTCGGCCCGTGCGGGGAACGACGTGAGGTCGGCGTCGAGGATCATCGCGGCCTGGCCGATCCGGGTGCGCAGCGTGTGCCGATGCACGCCGAGCGCGGCGGCGGCGGGCTCCAGGCGGGTGTCGTGCTCCAGCCACACCCGCAGCGACCGCTCGAGCTCGGCCCCCTCCTGGGTGTCGTGCTGCCGCAGCGGCGCCAGCAGCGACTCCGCGATGAGCCGCGCCTCGTCGGTGGCGAACGCCGCCAGCACGCTGGTCTCCGCGGTGTCCGCGTAGCGGGCGACGCCGGCGTCGCCCGAGCGCCGCAGGGCCGTGAGCGCCTGGGCGTGCGCTCGGGAGAAGCCGGTGTACTCCTCCGGGGCCGAGGCGCCGATGCGCACGCCGGTGCGTGCCGCGACCTCGTCCAGCAGCCCGGCGTCGCCGACCGCGAGGCACATCACCAGCCCCTCCTCGGACTCGGCGAGGAACGCCGCGGGGGCGTCGGCGGGCTGGCGGTCCCACCATTCCACGACCGCGCTCTGGCGCTGTCCGGCGGCGACGGCCACCACGATGGGGGCGGGCGGGAGCGCGCCCAGGACCCGGCGCGCGAGGGTGGGGTCGTCGGCGAGCAGAGAGGCGAGCAGCTGCCGGTGCAGCCGACGCCGGCTGCGCTCGAGCTGCTGGCTCTGCTCGAGTGAGAGCCCGGCCATCGCGATGACGGAGGTCACGACTCCGCGGGTCTCGGGATCCAGGGTGCCGCTCGCGATCGCGACGACCCCGCGCAGGTGCCCGGCCCGTCCCACCGTCAGCAGCGTGTGGGCGGCCTCGCCGGCCTGGACGACGCGGTTCGCGGATCCCCCGCGGACCAGCAGATCGGCTGCGGCCTCGTCGAGCGCGGGGGAGGATCCGTCGGCGGGATGCTCGTGCACGAGCTGCCCGGCGGCGTCGTACATGCCGACCCAGCATCCGAGCCGGCGGGAGAGCTCGGTGAGCGTCGACTCCAGCCCGTGCGGGCGGAGGGCGGCGACCGACAGCGCTCGCTGCGTCTCCAGCGCCCAGGTGCGTCGTGCGTAGGCCTGCGCCGCGATCGCCTCGGCATGGGCGCGCGCGACGGCGATGAACGGGGTGCCGTAGGGAACCTCGAGCAGCGGCAGGCCCCACGCGGCGCAGGCGGCGGCGAGGCCGGCCGGGATCCCGCTGCGGTGCACCTCGGTGCCGAATCCGAGCGCCACCACGCCGCGATCCACCAGGCGGTGCACGTACGCGCCCACGCCCGCCTCGTCGTCGTCGCCGAACTGCGTGCCGGTCGTCAGCAGGGCGATGTCCTCGGCGAGGAACGGCGTGGGATCGGTGAGGTCGGAGTTGTGCACCCAGCGCAGCGGCCGATCGAGGGATCCGGGCGGCAGCGCCGCCTCGTCGCCGACCAGGCGCAGGTGCAGGTCGCGCCTTCCGAGCAGGGTGCGCAGGGTCGGCTGCTGCTCCATCGTGTGCGCTCCTTCCGCGCCGATACCGGTGTGGCCGTTCCGGCGAAATCGTCACCCAGATTGTACGCTTCGGCGAATGCTCTGCGGCGGCGACCTCCGTAGTCTCGAGGCCATGAGCACCATCGACGCATCGGCAGAAACGCTTCCCCTCGGCGGTCCCTCCCTTCCGCAGGAGCGCCGCCTCGTCACCGAGCTCCCCGGCCCCCGGTCGGCAGAGATCCTCGCCCGCAAGGCATCGGCCGTTCCGGCCGGCGTCGGGCACACCGTGCCGGTCGCCGCGGTCGCCGCGGGCGGCGGCGTGGTCGTCGACGCCGACGGCAACTCCCTCATCGACCTCGGCTCCGGCATCGCCGTGACCACGGTCGGCAGCGCGCACCCGAAGGTCGCCGCCGCCATCGCGGCCCAGGCCGCCCAGTTCACGCACACCTGCTTCATGGTCTCGCCGTACGAGTCCTACATCGAGGTCGCCGAGGCCCTCAACCGGCTCACCCCCGGCTCCTTCGCGAAGAAGACCGCGCTGTTCAACTCGGGCGCCGAGGCCGTCGAGAACGCGATCAAGATCGCCCGCAAGCACACCGGCCGTCAGGCCGTCGTCGCCTTCGACCACGGCTACCACGGCCGCACCAACCTGACCATGGCGCTCACCGCCAAGGCCATGCCCTACAAGAGCGGCTTCGGCCCGTTCGCCCCCGAGGTGTACCGCGCACAGGCGTCGTACCCGTTCCGCGACGGCCTGTCCGGCAACGAGGCGGCGGCCCGCACGATCCTCCAGCTCGAGAAGCAGATCGGCGCCGACAACCTGGCCGCCGTCATCATCGAGCCGATCCAGGGCGAGGGCGGCTTCATCGTCCCCGCCGACGGCTACCTGCCCGCGATCCTGGAGTGGTGCCGCGCGAACGGCGTCGTCTTCATCGCCGACGAGGTGCAGACCGGCTTCGGCCGCACCGGGTCGATGTTCGCGAGCGAGATCTTCGGCATCGAGCCCGACCTGATCACCACCGCCAAGGGCATCGCCGGCGGCATGCCGCTGGCCGCGGTGACCGGCCGCGCCGAGATCATGGACGCCTCGCACTCCGGCGGCCTCGGCGGCACGTACGGCGGCAACCCGGTGGCCTGCGCCGCCGCGCTCGCCGCGATCGACGCCTACGAGACCGAGGGCCTGCTCGAGCGCGCCACCGAGATCGGCGCACTGCTCAAGAACCGCCTCGGCGCCCTCCAGGCCGCCGACCCGCGCGTGGGCGACATCCGCGGACACGGTGCGATGATCGCCGCCGAGTTCGTCGACCCGGCCACGGGCGCCCCGGACGCGGCCCTCACCGGCGCGGTCGCCAAGGCCGCGATCGCGCAGGGCGTCATCGTCCTCACCTGCGGCACGTTCGGCAACGTGATCCGCTTCCTCCCGCCGCTGACGATCGGCGACGCCCTCCTCAACGAGGGTCTGGACATCATCGCCGAGGCCCTCGCTGCCCACTGAGACGTCCGGGCGCGATCGGGATCGGGGGATGCTGGATCGCGCCCGGCAACTTTTCCATGAAGAACCGCAGGGAGACCTGCACAGCGCACCGACCGGTGCAGACCGATGAAGGAGTCGAAATTGGCCGATATCACCCGTGACGTGCTCATCGTGGGAGCGGGCGCCGCAGGCACTACCGCCGCGAACGAACTGCGCAAGGCGGGTCTGTCGGTCGTGGTGCTGGAGGCCCGCGACCGGGTCGGCGGCCGGCTCTGGACCGACGTCATCGACGGTGCCATGCTCGAGATCGGCGGCCAGTGGGTCTCTCCCGACCAGGATGCGCTGATCGAGACGATCGACGAGCTGGGACTGGAGACGTTCAGCCGCTACCGCGAGGGCGACAGCGTCTACGTCGGCCCCGACGGCACGCTGCACCGCTTCACCGGCGAGATGTTCCCGGTCTCCACCGAGACCGAGGCGGTCATCGCCGAGATCACCGAGCGCCTCGACGCCATGGTGGCCGAGATCGACCCGGACCGCCCGTACGCGCACCCGAAGGCGGCCGAGTGGGACTCCGTCACCTGGGACGCGTGGCTGCGCCAGCAGACCGATGACGACGAGGCCGTGCGCAACCTCGCGTTCGCGACCGGATCCGCGATGCTCACCAAGCCGACGCACGCGTTCTCGCTGCTGCAGTCGCTGCTCATGGCGGCGTCCGCCGGGTCGTACTCGCACCTCGTCGACGCGGACTTCATCCTCGACAAGCGCGTGATCGGCGGCCTGCAGCAGGTTCCGCTGCTGCTCGCCGAGCGTCTCGGCGACGACGTGCTCCTCAACCAGCCCGTGCGCTCGCTGGAGTGGGACGAGAGCGGCGTCACGGCGACGACCGACTCGCTCACCGTCCGCGCCCGTCACGCGGTCCTCGCGCTCGCCCCCGTGCTGTACGACCGGATCTCGTTCGTGCCGCCGCTGCCGCGCCGTCAGCACCAGATGCACCAGCACCTCTCGATGGGCTTCGTCATCAAGGTGCACGCCGTCTACGACCGTCCGTTCTGGCGCGAGCAGGGCCTGTCCGGCACCGCGTTCAGCCCCTACGAGCTCTCGCACGAGGCGTACGACAACACCAACCACGGCGACGAGCGCGGCACCCTGGTGGGCTTCGTCAGCGACCAGAACGCCGACGACCTCTTCGAGCTCTCCGCCGAGGAGCGCAAGGAGCGGATCCTGGAGTCGCTCTCGCACTACTACGGTCCCGAGGCGAAGAACCCCGTCGTCTACTACGAGAGCGACTGGGGCACCGAGGAGTGGACCCGCGGCGCGTACGCGGCGAGCTTCGACATGGGCGGCCTGCACCGCTACGGGAAGGACCTCCGCTCCGCGGTCGGCCCGATCCACTTCGCCTGCTCCGACATGGCCGGCGCCGGCTACCAGCACGTCGACGGCGCGATCCGCATGGGCCGCCTCGCGGCGGCGCAGATCCTCGAGGCGGACCGCGGCGAGGACGGCGCCGACGCCCGCGCGGCCGAGGTCGCCTCCGTCGGAGCGGCTGAGGGCTGATGACCACCTCCATCGTCGTCGGCTACACGGCGACGGAGACCGGTGCCGACGCGCTGGCGCTGGGCGTGCGTCTCGCCCGCGCCACGCGGCGGCACCTGCATGTGCTCATCGTCGTGCCCGGCGGCGGCGACACCGCGCCGGATCATGAGAGCCCCATCCACGGACAGGCGAAGCAGTGGCTCGACGCCGCGGCCGCGATGATCCCGGCCGACGTCGCGCACACCGCGCACGCCCGCGAGAACGACTCCTTCGCGGAGGGGCTCGTGCTCGCCGGCGAGCAGCTCGACGCGGCGCTCATCGTCGTGGGCGCCGCCAACGGCGCCACGATCGGGCTGCACCGGATGGGCAGCGTCGCGCAGGCGCTGCTGCACTCCTCGCCCATCCCGGTGGCGCTCGCTCCGGCGGGCTTCGCGCACAGCGCCGACGTGCAGGCGCCGATCCCGCGGATCACGGCGGCGATCGGCAACCGCCCCGGCGCCGACGCGCTGCTGGAGGCGGCCGTGGGACTGTCCGCCGCGACCGGGGCGACCCTGCGGCTGGTCTCGCTCGTCGCCTTCGACGTGCCCCGCGGGTTCGACCCGCAGGCCATCCGGCTGGTGAGCGGCGCCCACGGAGAGGACGTGCTCGCCCGGGCCGAGATGGAGCTGCCGGCCGGTGTCCGCGCCGAACTCGAGCGGGCGCCGGGCGACACCGTGGAGGAGGCCGTCGCGCGGCTGGAATGGCTGCCCGGGGAGCTGATCCTCGTCGGATCCAGCCGGCTCGCGCAGCCGCGGCGGCTGTTCCTCGGATCGACCGCGGCCAAGATGCTCGACGTCATCCCGGTGCCGATGATCGTCGTTCCGCGCACACGCCTGGACGACAGCGCAGACTCTGGATCCTGATCGGATCCGCACCACCCGATTGCATGAGAATCGAAGCATCTGACAAGGAGGATCGCATGACCGATCTGGAGAAGACCCTGCTGGAGAGCGTCCCCACGGGGCTCTACATCGCCGGTGAGTGGATCGCCGCAGAGGGCGACAAGACCTTCGACGTGCGCGACCCCGCCACGAACGACGTGGTGCGCACGATCGCCGACGCCTCGCCCGCCGACGGCATGAAGGCGCTCGACGCGGCGGTCGCCGCGCAGGACGCATGGGCGGCCACGCCGCCGCGCACCCGCAGCGACATCCTCCGCCGCGCGTTCGACCTGGTGCAGGCGCACAAGGAGGACCTGGCGCTGCTCATGACCGTGGAGATGGGCAAGCCGCTGGCCGAGGCCCGCGGTGAGGTCGGCTACGGCGGCGAGTTCCTGCGCTGGTTCAGCGAGGAGGCCGTGCGCATCTCCGGCCGCTACGGCCTGAACCCCGAGGGCACCGGCCGCATGGTCGTGTCGCAGCGCCCCGTGGGCCCGTCGTTCTTCGTCACGCCGTGGAACTTCCCGTTCGCGATGGCGACCCGCAAGATCGCGCCCGCGCTCGCCGCCGGCTGCACCGTGGTCATCAAGCCCCCGGCACTGACCCCGCTCACCACGATGTACTTCGTGAAGCTGCTCGAGGAAGCGGGTCTGCCCGCCGGCGTCGTGAACGTCGTGCAGACGTCGCGCTCGTCCGCGCTGTCGGCCCCGATCATCGCCGACCCGCGGCTGCGCAAGCTGTCCTTCACCGGGTCCACCGAGGTCGGCCGCAAGCTCATCGCCCAGGCGGCGGAGGGCGTGCTGCGCGTGTCGATGGAGCTCGGCGGCAACGCCCCGTTCGTCGTCTTCGAGGACGCGGATCTGGACAAGGCCGTCGAGGGTGCGCTCGCCGCGAAGTTCCGCAACATCGGCCAGGCCTGCACCGCCGCCAACCGCTTCATCGTGCACCGGGACGTGGCAGACGAGTTCGCTCGCCGCATCACCGAGCGCGTGAACGCGATGAAGATCGGCCGCGGCACCGAGGAGGGCGTGACCATCGGACCGCTCATCGACGACGACGCGGTCGCCAAGGCCGCCGAGCTCGTCGGCGACGCCGTGGAGCGCGGCGCGACGCTGCTCTCCGGCGGCAAGGCGCTCGACGGCGTCGGATCCTTCTACGAGCCGACCGTGCTCGCGAACGTGCAGGCCGGCAGCGAGATCCTCCGCGAGGAGATCTTCGGCCCGGTTCTCGCGATCGCCACGTTCTCGGACGAGGCGGAGGCAGTGCGCCTCGCGAACGACACCGAGTACGGCCTGGTCTCCTACGTGTTCACGCAGGACCTCGCGCGCGGACACCGGATGATCGACGCGCTCGAGACGGGCATGATGGGTCTGAACGTGGGCGTGGTCTCCAACGCGGCGGCCCCCTTCGGCGGCGTCAAGCAGTCCGGCGTCGGCCGCGAGGGCGGCTTCGAGGGCATCCACGAGTACCTGTCGACCAAGTACACGCTGATCCCGGTCGACTGAACGACTCCCGCGGCGGGCTCGGGTTCGGGGATCCCTCGATCCCGAGCCCGCCGAGAACTCCCACAATGATGTGACACCGAAAGGATCGACATGACCGATTACGCCGTCGTCAACCCGGCAACGGGCGAGACCGTCGCCACCTACGACACCTTCACCGATGCGCAGATCGAGGACGCGGTCGCCCGCGCGCACGCCGCCGCAGCGGTCTGGGGGCGCACGTCCGTCGCCGATCGGGCGGCCGTGATCCGCCGCATCGCCGAGGGCCACCGCGCCCACCGCGACGAGCTCGCCGCGATCATCACGCGCGAGATGGGAAAGCCCCTCGCCGCGGCCGTCGGCGAGGTGGACTTCGCCGCCGACATCATCGAGTTCTACGCGGACAACGCCGAGAAGATCAACGCCGACCAGCCCCTGGACATCCTGGGCGACGGCACCGCGGTGATCCGCAAGGCCCCGCTGGGTGTGCTCTTCGGCATCATGCCGTGGAACTTCCCGGCCTATCAGGTCGCGCGGTTCGCGGGTCCGAACCTCGCGGTCGGCAACACGATCGTGCTGAAGCACTCCGAGCAGTGCCCGGAGTCGTCGGCCCTGCTCGAGAAGATCTACGAGGAGGCCAGGCTCCCCGACGGCGGCTACGTCAACGTGTACGCGTCGATCGAGCAGGCGGCCACCATCGTCGCCGACCCGCGCGTGCAGGGCGTGTCCGTGACCGGATCCGAGCGCGCCGGTGCGGCCGTGGCGGAGAACGCCGGTCGCAACCTGAAGAAGGTCGCGCTCGAGCTCGGCGGCTCGGACCCGTTCATCCTGCTCTCCACGGACGATCTGGACGCGACCGTGCAGGCCGCCGTCGACGCGCGTCTGGACAACAACGGCCAGGCCTGCAACGGCGCCAAGCGTTTCATCGTCGTCGACGGCCTCTACGACGCGTTCGTGGAGAAGGCCGTCGCCGCGCTGTCCGCCGTGACGCCCGGCGACCCGACGCAGGAGGACACCGTGCTGGGCCCGCTCGTCTCCGAGGCGGCCGCGGTCAACCTGCAGAACCAGGTGGACACCGCGGTGGCGCAGGGCGCGACCCTGCTCACCGGCGGCACCCGCGACGGCGCGTTCTACACGCCGACGCTGCTCGCCGACGTCACGCCCGAGATGGACGTGTACCGCCAGGAGCTGTTCGGCCCCGCCGCGGTCGTCTACCGCGTCGCGGACGAGGACGCGGCTGTCGCGCTCGCGAACGACACCTCGTTCGGTCTCGGCTCCTACGTGTTCACGACCGACGACGCCCAGGCGGCGCGGGTGGCGAACGGCATCGAGGCCGGAATGGTCTACGTCAACGTCGTCCTCGCCGACAGCCCCGAACTGCCCTTCGGCGGCGTCAAGCGCAGCGGCACGTCGCGCGAGCTCGGTCTGCTCGCCGCGGACGAGTTCGTGAACAAGAAGCTCATCCGCGTGGCCTGATCTCGGCCACGGGATCCCTTCCCGCCGCACTCAGCGGGATTCGAGGGCGGGCGTCGCACACCCTGCGACGCCCGCCCTTCGTCCTGTCCCCGCCGGGCCGGATCCGGAACCGCGCGATGCGCGGACGGGAGCGAAGGGGTTCCCGAGGCGGTACCTCAGTCCTCGGCGAGGCGGCGCACCTCGGCGGCGTCGGCGTCGCGTCCGAGCCCCTGCAGCACGTCGCCGAGCTCGAGCGCGGCGATCTGGCGCAGCGGCGGGATGCCCTCCGCCTGGTCGAGCACCGCGCGGTACGCCGCGACCGCGTCGGCGGGGCGCCCGCCGCCGTGCAGGGCGCGCGCCGCGAGCAGCGCGGAGCCCCCGGCGGACTGCGCGTCCCCGATCGCGGCGAACGCGTCCGAGGCGGTCAGGGCGGCGGCGACGCCCTCGTCCAGGCGCTCGGCGGCCAGCAGCGCCCGGGCCCGCGAGTCGGTGACGTCGGCCACCACCCAGTCGGCGTCGTTGGCCCGGGCGATCGCCTCGACCTCGTCGAAGAGCGCGAACGCCCGGGGGTCGCGCTGCGCGCCATAGGACTGACCGAGGTTGTGCAGCACCTCCACCAGGGCAGCGGGCGCATCCTCCGCGGTGCGGACGATCTGCGCGGCCTCCTCGAGGGTCGACACCGCCTGCTCCGGCTCCTCGTACTGGGCGAGGATCTGCGCCCGGCTCATCAGGGCCAGGGCCTGATCGGCCGGGTTCTCCGCTTCGCCGAACAGCTCTGCCGCGTAGCCGAACACGCCGTAGGCCTGGCCGGCCTCGTCGGCGGCGCGGAACGCCCGGGCGAGCATGAGGGCGGTCATCGCGCGGCTGCCCGCGGGGACGTCGGCGCGCTCCTCGAGCTGCAGCACCTCGCCGAACAGCTCCGCCGCCTCGTCCGCGGCGCCGGTGTTCAGCATCGCGCGGGCGACGCGGTACTTCGCCCCGGCGACGTCCCCGCCGGTCTGCTCGAGCATCCGCGCCCCGACCCGATACCGGGCGAGGGCCTGCTCGGGCTCATCGGCGTCCTCCCAGAGGGCGCCCGCGAGCATCTGCGCTCCGGCGAGCGAGCCGCGACCGCCCAGCTCGGCGAGGATCCGGCTCGTCTCATCGGCGTCGGCGGCGCCCTCGGCGAAGTCGCCCCGTCCGCCGCGGATCCGCGCGCGCAGTTCGAGGGCGCGCGCCCGCACGCCGCGCGGCGCGTCCGAGTCGGCGAGCAGCCGCTCGATCCGGGCGTGCCCCTCCTCGGCACGGTCTCCGCGCAGCAGCGCCATGATCGCGGCGAAGTCCGCGCCGTAGCCCATCCGGGCGTCCTGAGCCTCGACGAAGAGCGCACCGGCCTGCTCGGCGAGTGCGAGGGCGGCGCCGGGGTCGTCGTCCACGAGACCGAAGGCGATCGTGAGCGCGATGTCGCCGCGGGTCTCGGCCGGCAGGGCGTCCGCGGGCCCGGCCGACGCCGTCAGGAGGGCCGCGAGCGCCGCCGTGTCCTCGGGGGTCGCCGTGCCGAACAGTGCCAGCCCGAACCGCTCCTCGAGATCGGCCTGGGCGTCTCGGCCGGCGGCCCGCAGCGAGCGGATCCGATCCGGCAGCAGCGCCGCGGCCTCGTCGAGGCGCTCCAGGTTGACCAGGGCCGCGAGGCGCTGGCCCGTCAGCACCGCCCGGCGCTGCGGATCCACGGCGTCGATCACGTGCGGCAGGGTGTCCAGCATCTCGGCGGCCGCGCCGTAGCCGGAGACGTCGAGCGCGCGACGGTACCAGCCGTCCACGTCGAGGGGTGTCGCGTCGGGAGCCGGCGCGGTGAACACGTCGCTGCGGATGGGCACGTCGTAGCGCTCGGCGGCGCGGCGCTTCGCGGTCTGCAGGCGCCGGGCGTGGTTGTCGGTGCCGTCGCGCTCGTCGAATCGCGCGCCCAGGCGCTCGGCGGCGACCCAGGCGACCGGGGCCAGCTCCGCGGCCGTCCAGGCCGTCTCGCGGGCGCCGAAGAACGGCGCGAGCTCGGTCGCGTCCGCGCCGCGCACCGGGGTGGATCCGTGTCCGGCGTCGACCACGGCATCGAGCGTGGTGGCGACCGCGATGAGCATGCCGAAGTGCCCCTGGGAGTTGAGGGCGTCGTGGGCGAGCCACGGCAGGTGACGCTCGACGAGGGCGAGAGCGCGCGCCTCGTTGCCCGTCAGCGCGCAGAAGCGGATGCTGTTCGCGACCGCCCCGAGCAGGTCGGGATTGTCCTTGGCGAGACGGTAGCTGCGCAGATGGGCGGCCTTCGCCTCGTCCCCGCGTCCCAGGCGCAGGTAGGGCAGCAGCGCCAGCGAGAGCGCGTGCTCGGGCTCCTCGCCGCAGGAGAAGCCGCCCTCCACCATCTCCTCGACGAGACGGATCGCCTCCTCGTCGCGGTCGGTGTCGGCCAGGAAGCCGGCGACCTGGCTCCGGCCGCAGGCGTCGCAGTGGCTGTGCGAGTCGCGCGGAGTGGTCTCCAGCTGCACCCGGAGCCGCTCCGCCTCCTCCAGGCGTCCGGCCGCGTGCGCGTCCTCGAAGCGGGCCATGAGCACGCCGCTGGGACCGAGACCGGCGGCGGCGTAGTGGGCCTCCATGTCCTCGAGCACCGCGGCGATCTGCTCCGGCGCGAACGCGGGCGAGCCGCGCAGCGACGACGCCATCCACTTGAACTGCCACATCAGGTCGGCGGCGCCGTTGTCGATGTCGGCGGGGAACCGGGCGGGGTCGGCGTCGTGGCGGGCGAGGCACCAGGCGAACGAGCTGAGCATGAGGTCGGTGAGTCCGCCCATGTTCGCCGACGCCGTCTGGCGCATGCGGGCCTGGTACTCGAGCTCCTCGTCGCCGAGCTCCTGGGCGATGCCGACGGCCTCCGCGACCAGCGCCTGCTCGTGCGGACCCCACGGCGTGCGGTCGATCTCCTCGAACAGTCGCTTCAGCTGCTTCTTCTGGCCTGCCATCATCCATCCTCGGGGTCGAGAGCGTCGGGAGCGGGGGAATCGTCGTCGGTGAGGGCGACGGGGAGCGGTGCGGGTGCGACCGGGACGACGCCGGCCGACAGGGCGACGAGATCGGCGAGGGCGCCGGTCATCAGCGCACGGTCGGCGTCGCCCAGCGGGCGGTGCCCGGCGAGCAGCGCCTGGATGTAGAGCAGCTGCACGGTGCGCGCGAACACCGCGTCGTCGCCGACGTCGCGCAGCGCGCGCACCACGCGGTTCGCGCCGTTCAGGCACAGCCGGGCGGCGGCCGCGGGCCCGTCCCCGGGCGAGACCGCATCATCGATCCGATCCAGCACGCCGCCCCACAGGGCGCCCGTGATGCCCTTGGTGCGCGTGCGGTCCAGCCGTCGCAGCACGGCCGGGTCGGCGACGTACAGCGACGGCAGCTCGGGCTGATCGATCATCCGCACCACGACCTGGCAGCCCACCTCGGCGAGCACGGCCGAGGCACGGTCCTCCAGCGCCACGGCCTCGGCGCGGTCGTCGAGCGGCGGGGGATCCAGCCGGTCCAGCTCGCCCACCACGTCGACCCGCTCGACCGAGACGGCCGGGTGCAGCTCGGGCAGGCGCCGGATCAGATCGGCGTCGTAGAGGTACCCGCCGTTCACGAGCACCTGCTCCGGGCGGCTGATGCCGGCCACCTGGCGGAACTCGTCCACGCTCTCGGCGTAGCGGATCCTGTCGAAGCGCTCGACGAGGTCGCCCACCGTCATGGTGCCGTGCGTGGTCTCGACGGTGAGCCAGCGCGTGATGAACCGGGCGAGCTCGTCGTCGTGGCGGATGAGGGACTTCAGCCCCACCTCGTGCACCGCCACGAACTGCGCGAGCCGGTGCGGCTCGCGCAGGCCGAGCTCGAGCACCCAGCGCCGGATCGCGGCGCCCAGCTCGTCCCGGACGCGCGCGAGCGCCTCGTCGTCGACCAGCGACTCGCGACTGGCCGTGGGGTTCAGCCCCGTCGAGTCGACGACGGCGCGGACGAAGAAGGCCCAGTCGGGCAGCACGTCGTCGGCCCGCTCGGACAGGAGCATCCGGCCCAGGTACATGCGCGTCGCCTGCCGCGCGCCGGGCGGGGGAGCGTAGGGCAGGACGTAGGCGACGCCGCGGGTGCCCGTGGCGGCGTCGGTCAGCTCGATCACGTCCAGCGGGGTCGCGCCGAGCAGCTCGCGGCCGTACTGCACGACGGCGACAGGATCCTGCGCCGGCTCGAGGAACGGGGCGGCGTGCGTGAGGGGCGTCGTGCCCCCGCCCGTCTGCAGCAGCACGGAGACGGGGAGGAACTCCGCGAAGGTCTCGGCGAGCTCGCGGACGGCGGGGGCGCGGAGCAGGTCGGCGGAGTCGAACCGCGGGACGAGATGCACGCTGGTGCCGATCGGCAGCTCCTCGTCCAGCTCCCGCACCCGGAAGGTCCCGTCCGCGGACCCGATCCACTCGACCGGCGCGCCGCCGCGGGCGCTGCGGGAGCGGATCCGGATCGTGTCGGCGACCATGAAGCAGCTGAGCAGCCCGATGCCGAACTGACCGAGGTAGTCGCTGCGGGGGAGATCGAAGATGTCGCGCTTGGAGCTGCGGCCGACGGTGGCGAGCAGCTCGGCGACCTCGGCGGCGGTGAGTCCGACCCCGTCGTCGACGAGCACGAACTCCTCCGCGGTCCCCGATCCCGTCGACGGGGGCGTGGCGGCGAGCGGCGTGATCCGGATCGTGCCTCCGCGGCCGTCGACCTCGTGCCGCGCGGTGATCGCGTCGCGTGCGTTCTGCAGCAGCTCGCGCAGGTACACGCGCGGGCTCGAATAGATGTGCCGGCTGAGCAGATCGACGACTCCGCGCAGATCCACCTGGAACTGCTGCGCCTCCTCGTGCGCGCCGTCATCCGTCCCCATCGGCCCCCCTCGTCTCCGCCTCGGGCCTGCACCCGCGTTCCGAGCCTAACAACCGCGGCGCCGGGCCCGTCCGCCACGCCCGGGCTGCGCGCGGGACACGCCCGGTTCGGTCCGTCCGTGCGGATGCCGTACACTGGACGAGCAGTTGTTGTCTGCATTCTTTCGCCGTGCCCCGGGTCTCCCGGAGCGCGGAGGGGATGCGGACAGAGATCTCCGGATCTCTAGGGCGGTAGCTCAATTGGCAGAGCAGCGGTCTCCAAAACCGCAGGTTGCAGGTTCGATTCCTGTCCGCCCTGCGCGTCGGCGCGCAGCCGGCACACGAAAGGTACTCGAGGATGGTTCAGGACGCATCGGGCGCTGTGGTTCCCACGGCGAACGGCGGCGCGGGCCGCGACAAGAAGCTCGGCTTCTTCGGTCGCATCGCGCTGTTCTTCCGTCAGGTGATCGCGGAGCTCCGCAAGGTGGTCACCCCCACGCGCAAGGAGCTCGTCAAGTACACCCTGGTCGTCCTGGGCTTCGTCATCGTGATGATGGCGCTGGTGTACGGCCTCGACATGGCCTTCTCGTGGCTGACGACGCAAGTCTTCGGGGTTCCCGGGAAAACCGCGTGATCCCGCGGCCCGGCGGCGTCTGACCCCGGGCCGAACCTGAAGGAGAGAAGAGCAAGTGTCCGAACGATACTCTGGCGACGACGTCGATTGGGCGACCGCCGCTGAGCAGTCCAGCGAAGACGACGAGGCTCAGGAGGGCGATGTCCTCGCCTCCGAGGAGCGCGCCGTCGAGGCCGCCGAGCGGGTCGCCCTGCACATCGAGGGCGACGACGACGCGGACGCGGACGACGAAGACATCGAATTCGAAGAAGACCCGGAGGCAGACGCGATCGTGAACGACGCTCTCAACCTGGACCAGGCGGCCGAGTCCGAGGCCGCCGCGTCGGTCCTCAACGACTCCGTGGCCGAGGAGGCCGCCGACCGCGAGGCCGCCGCTGCCGACGAGGTCACGCCCTACGACGGCCCCGACGTGAACGGCGAGGAGGACGCCCCCGTCCTCGACCCCGAGGAGGTCGCGGAGATCGATGCGGCCGCCGGCGTCGTGGACGCGGTGGAGTCCGAGCTCGACCCGGCCGACGCCGCGAGCGCCCCGGTCGACGCCGACGAGGACCCGTACGAGTCCTTCCGCATGGACCTGCGGATGCTCCCCGGCAAGTGGTACGTCATCCACTCCTACGCCGGCTTCGAGCGCAAGGTGAAGGCCAACATCGAGCAGCGCAAGTCGACGCTCGAGGTCGAGGACGACATCTACCAGATCGAGGTCCCGATGGAGGACGTCGTCGAGATCAAGAACGGTCAGCGCAAGATGGTCACGCGCGTCCGGATCCCCGGCTACGTGCTCGTGCGCATGGAGCTGAACGAGGACACCTGGTCCGTCGTGCGGCACACGCCCGGCGTCACCGGCTTCGTGGGCAACGCCCACAACCCGACCCCGCTGCGCTTCGAAGAGGCGTTCAACATGCTGAAGTCCCTCGTCGAGGTCAAGGACGTCCCGACCGCCAAGGCCGTCGCGGCCAAGGGTGGCACCGCCGTGGCGCGTCCGCTCACCGCCGAGGTCGACTTCGAGATCGGCGAGACCATCACGATCAAGGAGGGCTCGTTCGCGGGTCTTCCCGGCTCGATCTCCGAGATCAAGCCGGAGAGCGGCAAGCTCACCGTGCTCGTCTCGCTGTTCGAGCGCGAGACCCCGGTCGAGCTGTCGTTCGACCAGGTCACCAAGATGATCTGACGCTTCCCCGGAAGCGCTCGCAGAACGGCCGTCCCTCTCGAGGGACGGCCGTTCTCGCGTTCGCGGGTCGGATCCGTCGCGGGATCCTGCATCCGTCGCGGGATCCTGGCGGTGAGCGGCGGGTGCGGGCGGCCCGGAGACCGCCGTGCGCGGACGCGCCCGGGATCGGGTAGACTTCTATGGTTTGTGCGCCGCTTCGTCGTGCGCGCGGACAGCACCGCGTTCCGGAGATGCCGGATCCGCGGGAGAGGGACGCCTCAGGGCGTCTGCTCGAGAAAGGAATCACTATGGCACCGAAGAAGAAGGTGACCGGCCTGATCAAGCTCCAGATCAACGCCGGCGCTGCCAACCCGGCGCCGCCGATCGGCCCCGCGCTCGGTCAGCATGGCGTCAACATCATGGAGTTCTGCAAGGCGTACAACGCCGCGACCGAGTCGCAGCGCGGCAACGTCATCCCCGTGGAGATCACCGTCTACGAGGACCGCAGCTTCACGTTCATCCTGAAGACCCCGCCGGCCGCCGAGCTGATCAAGAAGGCTGCGGGCGTGCAGAAGGGCTCCGCCACTCCGCACACCGTCAAGGTCGCGAAGATCACCGCCGAGCAGGTCCGTCAGATCGCCGAGCAGAAGCAGGCCGACCTGAACGCGAACGACATCGACGCCGCGTCCAAGATCATCGCCGGAACCGCCCGTTCCATGGGCATCACGGTCGAGGGCTGAGGGAGATAACAATGGCTACCAAGTCCAAGGCTTACAACGCTGCTGCCGCGAAGATCGAGGCAGACCGCTTCTACACCCCCGCCGAGGCCGTCGCCCTGGCGAAGGAGACCGGCTCCGCGAAGTTCGACTCGACCGTCGAGGTCGCGCTGAAGCTCTCCGTCGACCCGCGCAAGGCGGACCAGATGGTGCGCGGCACCGTCATCCTCCCGCACGGCACCGGCAAGACCGCCCGCGTCATCGTGTTCGCGACGGGTCCGGCCGCTGAGGCCGCGATCGCCGCGGGTGCGGACGAGGTCGGCGGCGCCGAGCTCATCGAGAAGGTCGCCGGCGGCTGGACCGCGTTCGACGCGGCCGTCTCCACCCCCGAGCTCATGGGCCAGGTCGGCCGTCTCGGCAAGGTGCTGGGTCCGCGTGGCCTGATGCCGAACCCGAAGACCGGCACTGTGACCCCGAACGCGGCCAAGGCCGTCGAGGAGATCAAGGGCGGCAAGATCGAGTTCCGCGTCGACAAGCACGCCAACGTGCACTTCGTCGTCGGCAAGGCGTCGTTCTCGGCCGAGCAGCTCGACGAGAACATGAAGGCCGCGCTCGAGGAGATCGTCCGCCTCAAGCCGTCCAGCTCGAAGGGCCGCTACATCCAGAAGGGCGCCGTGTCGACCACGTTCGGCCCCGGCATCCCGCTGGACGTCAACGCCATCTGAGCCTGAACGCCCAGGCATCGCCTGGCGCTCACTCGCGAAGGCCCGCACCGGTTCGCCGGGGCGGGCCTTCGTCGTGCGCGCTCGCCGCGCGGCAGCGGTCCCGGCCGGTCAGAACGCCGTGCCGCCGAGGAACGCCCACCAGATCAGCAGCATCGTCGCGAGGAAGCCGCAGAGGTAGTTCAGCAGGAGGAAGCGGCGCCAGCCGCGGTTCGTCGTTCCCGACTCCGCATCCGAGACCGAGCGGAACGGCCACACCGCACCGAGATAGGGCAGTGCGAGCAGCGCGCCCAGCGGACCCGGCCAGACCGTGAAGAGCATGAGCGCACCCGCGAGGGTCCACATCGACAGGGCGAAGCGCACGGTGCGCCGCGCGCCCAGCACCGTGGCGATCGAGGAGATCCCCGCCTCCCGATCCGGCACGACGTCCTGCACCGCGCCGAACGCATGGCTCGCGACGCCCCAGGCGAAGAACGCGAGCAGCAGCATCGTGAGCGGGAGGCTCGGCTCCGCACCGGCGAGGACGAGCCCGTAGACCGCCGGCGAGACGAAGTGCACGCTCGAGGTGACGGAGTCGAGGAACGGGATCTCCTTGAACCGCAGCCCCGGTGCGGAGTAGGCGACCACTGCGAACAGGCTGATCGCGAGCACGATCCAGGACAGCGGGTTCCCCTGCACGACGAGCGCGGCGACGAACGGCACCGGCAGCAGCACGGACCAGGCCAGCACCGCACGATGGCGGGCGGGGGAGAGCACCGCCCCCTCGGCGCCGCCCTTGCGCGGGTTCGCGAGGTCGGAGGCGTAGTCGAAGACGTCGTTGATGCCGTACATCGTGAGGTTGTACGGCACGAGGAAGAACAGCGTCCCGATCACGAACGCCGCGTCGACGCGTCCAGTGGTGAGCAGGTACGCGGCGGCGAAGCCGAAGGCGGTGTTGATCCAGCTCAGCGGGCGCGAGGTCAGCAGCAGGTCGCGGGTCAGGGAGGGGGCGACGGCGGAGCTCATCGGCGTGCCTCCTCGGAGGATCCCGTCCCGTCGCCGTGCAGGGCATCCGGAGCCGGCCGCGGCGCCCGGCGGCCGAGACTCCACAGCGCCGTGCCGAGCAGTGCGGCCGCGAGCGGATAGGCGAGGTCCTCGATCGGGGCGAGCCCGATCCGGATCCCGCTGATCTGCTCCGGGTCATAGGTGAACAGGCCCGCCGCGATCATCAGGGAGTCGAAGACGACCGTGAGCGCGACGAGCAGGACGATCGTGGCGAGGAGGGCCGGACCGTGCCCGGGCGGCCTGCGTCGCCAGGCGAGCGCCTGCACGAGCACGCAGGGCACCAGGAAGACCGCGTCGACGATCAGGTAGGCGGCCTTCATGCGCGACGCTCCCTGCGGCTCTCCAGGATCCGCCGCGAGCCCGCGTAGACCACCATCGTCAGCTGCACGAGGAAGAGGAGGAACACGGGCTCCTCGATCGGCAGGTGCGGGGCGAGCAGGATCCCCGTCGAGATCGGATTGCCCTCCCGCGAGAAGATCCCGGTCGCGATTCCCACGACGTCCCAGAGCAGCAGGAACGCCGTCCCCGTCAGGAGCACGGTCCACGCACGACGCGGCGCCGCCCAGAGGAACAACCGCCAGCGCGCGTCCACGAGCCCCACGCAGAGGATCGAGACGAGCAGCAGGCCGAGGTACAGGAGGGTCATCGCACGCCCTCCGGCACGGGCAGCGGGCCGGTCGTGCGATCGCCGCGGAACGCCTTGAGCACGAGCTCGGCGCTGATCAGGCACATCGGAAGGCCGATCCCGGGAAGCGTCGTCGCCCCGGCGTAGAAGAGCCCGCGCGTGGTCCGGGAGCGGGTGCGGCCGCGCAGGAACGCGCTCTGCCGCAGGGTGTGCGCCGGGCCCAGCGCCGAGCCGCGCCAGGAGTGCAGGTCGCGGGCGAAGTCCGCGGGCCCGACGGTGCGCCGCACGACGATCCGCTCGGCGAGGTCGGGGGCGCCCGCGTGCGCCGCGAGCGCGGCGATCGCGCGGTCGGCGACGCGCTCGACCGCGGACGCGCCGTCGCCGTCGACGCCCCCGGAGCCGATCGCGGGGTCGGCCGGCACGGGGACGAGCAGGAACAGGTTCTCGTGACCCTCCGGCGCGACGGAATCATCGGTCCGACTGGGGGCGCAGGCATAGAAGGACGCGGGATCCGGCACCCGGAGCGCATCGCCGAAGATCGCGTCGAAGTTCGCATCCCAGTCCTCCGTGAAGACGAGGTTGTGATGGACGAGCCCGGGGAGCCGGCCCCGGACGCCGAGCATCGCGAGCACGGCGCCCGTGCCGGGGTTGGCGCGCCGCCAGTGCCGGGGCGAGCGCTCGCGCGCCGCACCCGGCAGGAGGGCGGTGTCGCTGTGGTGCATGTCGACCGTGCTCACGACGCGGTCGAACCTCTCCTCGCGCACGAGCCCCTCGCGGGCGACGACGACTCCGCGGACCGCGCCGCCGTCGACGAGGATCCGGTGCACCCGTGCACCCGTGTGCAGACGCGCCCCCGCCTCCCGGGCGAGGCGGGCGAACGCCTCGATCACGGTGGTGAACCCGCCGCGCGGGTAGAGCACGCCCTCGGCGAGGTCGAAGGAGCTCATCAGATGGAACAGCGCGGGCGCGATGTCGGGCGAGCCGCCGAGGAAGACGGCGGGGTACTGCAGGATCTGCCGCAGCCGGCGGTCCGAGAACGACGCCTCGACCATGCTCCGCAGCGAGGTGCCGAGCAGCGTCGCGAGACGGGGCAGCTCGCGGAGCTCGCCGCCGGGCAGGAACGCCTTCGGATGCGAGAAGTCGGTGTAGAGGAAGCGGTCGTTCGCGATCCGCGCCGTGCGGGCGGCCGAGTCGAGGTGGCGCGCGAGGGCCGCGCCGGCCCCGGGCTCGACGGACTCGAACAGCGCGAGCGAGCGCTCGCGGTCCGAG
This sequence comes from Microbacterium sp. MMO-35, assembly GCF_037147555.1. Classification (NCBI taxonomy): domain Bacteria; kingdom Bacillati; phylum Actinomycetota; class Actinomycetes; order Micrococcales; family Microbacteriaceae; genus Microbacterium; species Microbacterium sp. MMO-35. Next base: position 123,584 of record NZ_JBBCVH010000007.1, on the reverse strand, counting down.
TGCACGTCCAGCGGGGCCGCCCCGTCGGCGAAGAGGCGGTAGGCGGGATCCAGGCGGACGAGGTCGAGCTCCGCCGCGGCGGTCGTGCCGAGCAGCCGGAAGCAGTGCTCGAAGACCTCCGGCATGAGGTACCAGGACGGCCCGGTGTCGAAGCGGAAGCCGTCGCGCTCCCAGCTGCCGGCGCGCCCGCCGAGCTGTGCGGCCTGCTCGAAGAGGGTGACCTCGTGCCCGTCGGCGGCGAGCAGGGCCGCCGAGGCGAGCCCCGAGATGCCGCCGCCGAGCACGGCGACCCGGCTCACCGGTCGCTCCGCCGTGCCGTGCCGCTGCCGACCAGCGCGGCGCGCGCGAGCAACGCGGCCTTGCGCGCCGCCGGAACGCGTACTCGCCGTTCGACGAGCACGCGGGCCGGGGTGCGCCGTAGACGCGCGGACAGCTCGGAGTAGAGCAGGTGCGCGGCGGCGACCGCGCGGCGCGAGGATGACGGCAGCTCGCCGATCACGGCGCCTGCGATCGCGAGCTCCGCATCGATCCCGTCCAGGATCCGATCGCGCTGGGCATCGGTGAACGAGTGCGGATCGACCCCGGGCAGGTAGCGGCGGCCGAGCCCGTCGGCGTCCTCGCCGAGGTCGCGGAGGAAGTTCACCCGCTGGAACGCCGAGCCCAGCGCGATCGCGCCGCGATCCCAGCGGGCGTTCCGCACCGGATCCGGAGCGAGCCCGCGCCGGAAGGAGGCGAGGCACATGAGCCCGACGACCTCGGCCGAGCCGTGCACGTACTCGTCGAGCTCGCGCTCCTCGGTGAAGACGAGCGGGCTGAGATCGCGGCGCATCGATGCGAAGAACGGGCGGGTGAGGTCGTCGCCGATCCCCGTCGCCCGCGCGGTCGTGACGAACGCGTGCACGACGAGATTGGCGCTGTACCCCGAGCGGAGCGCGGCCTCCACCTCGCGCTCGAGGCCGTCGAGCACCTCCCGGCACTCCGGCGAGGACAGCCCGGCGTCCGTCGCGCACCCGTCGACGATCTCGTCGGCCACGCGGACGAGGGCGTAGATCGCGGCGAGGTCGGTGCGCACGGCGCGCGAGCAGAGCCGGCTCGCGAGACGGAACGAGGTCGAGTAGCTGTCCAGGACCTGGGCGGATCCGCGGGCCGCGGCGCGATCGTAGAGGGCGAGACCCGCGACGGCCGTCATCGGGTGCGCTCCGTCGCGCGGGCGATGACGCTCTCGAGCTCGGCGATCAGCGGGGCGGGCAGTGCGGAGAACAGGAGGGCGGCACGTGCCTCGGCGACCAGACCGGAGATCGCGGCCTCGGTGCGGGCCAGGCCGCCCGACTCCACGATCGCGGTCCGGAGCACGGCGGCGCCGCGCTCGTCGAGGCCGGGATCGCCGAACAGCGCGGACGCCTCCCGCCAGGACGCATGGCTGCGGGAGTGCGCGACGAGCAGCGTGACCTTGCCCTCGCGGAGGTCGGAGAGCACGGACTTGCCGGTGCGCTCAGGATCACCGAAGACGCCGAGCACGTCGTCCCTCGCCTGGAAGGCGATGCCGATCGTCGTCCCGATGAAGCCCAGCGTGTCGATCGCGGCGGGGTCCGCCCCGCCGAGCAGGGCGCCCATCCGGAGCGGGGCGCTGAACGAGTAGCGGGCGGTCTTGTGCTCCATGGTGCGCAGGACCGCCTCCTCGTCGGCGTCGCCGCGGAGTCCGAGGACGACGTCGGCGTGCTCGCCGACGGCCGCGGCCTCGATCGCGTCGCCCAGGACGGCGAGGAGCGCCCTGCGATGCGCGGTGGGGGCGTCGAGCTCGGCGATGAGGCGATGCGCGGCGGAGAGGAGGAGGTCGCCCGCGAGGATCGCGCAGCTGTCGCCGTAGCGGAGCGCGCCGGCCTCGTCGGCACCCGCGGCCTGCGCGGCGTCCCTCCGGCGGGCGATCAGGTTGGGCTCGCCCCGCCGCAGGACGTCGCGGTCGATCACGTCGTCGTGGAGGAGGAAGGCGAGATGGAGCAGCTCGAGCGCGGCGGCGGCGTGGACGGCGCTCTCCGCGGGCTCGCCGGCATACGCTCCCTGCGCCGCGAGCAGGAGGCGGGGGCGCAGGAGCTTGCCGCCCGCCGCGCCCTGGCGGGCCTCCTCCCAGACCGCGTCGAAGCCGGCGAGGTCGCCGAGCCGTCCTCCCGCGTCCTGGAAGACCCGGTCGATCACGGTCTCGACCTCCGCAAGCAGGTCCTCCGCGACGGCTCTGCCCGTCATGAGGCGAGCTCCTCGAGCCCGCGCCCGCCCAGGAAGGGCAGCAGCTGCGCCTGGAGCACGAGCCAGGGGCTGAACGCCCAGGGGGTGCGGCGCACCGACTCGGCGAGATCGTCCGGATCCACCCAGCGGTGCTCGACGACCTCGTCCGGGTGAGGGCGCGGGGTGTCCGAGGTGACCGCCAGGTACACCGGGCAGATCTCGTTCTCCACGATGCCTGTGGCGTCGGTGGCGCGGTAGCGGAAGAACGGCAGCACCGGCTCGACGGAGTCGAGGGTGATCCCGAGCTCATGCTCGGCCCGGCGGCGCACCGCCGCCACCAGCCCCTCGCCGGGAGCGGGGTGGCCGCAGAACGAGTTCGTCCAGACGCCCGGCCAGGCGGCCTTCGTGAGCGCACGGCGGGTGACGAGCAGCCGGCCGCGCGGGTCGAAGACATGGCAGGAGAACGCGAGGTGCAGGCGCGTGTCGGCGCCGTGCACCGTGCTCTTCGGGGCGGTGCCGATCTGCGCTCCCTCGGCGTTGAGGAGTACGACCATCTCGACGTCGGGGGTCATCGGGGCTCCTTTTGCTAACCGAGAAATTTACTAACCTGGTTAGGGATAGACTCTATGGCATAGAGTCCTCCCGTGGAAGTCCCCGAGTCCCAGCGCCGCATCGACCTCGCCATGGTCGATCCGCGACTCATCGATCCCCGCCGGGAGCTCGTGCACCGCGCCCATCTCTCCGATGGCGAGGTCGACGAGATCGTCGACCTGATGTCGGCGCTGCGCGCCTGGCACCGTGCCGCCGCACGGATGAGCGAGGCCTCACGGCGCTACATGAAGCTGAACGAGAACGACATGCGCGCGCTGCGCCTCCTCATCGCTTCGGAGAACGCGGGTGAACTCGTGACCGCCAGGGCCGTCGCCGACCACCTCGGCATCAGCAGCGCGGCGACGACGAAGATGCTCGATCGCCTCGAGCACGGAGGTCATGTGGAGCGCCGGCCCCATCCGGGTGACCGACGTGCGATCGTGCTCACGGTCACGCCCGAGACGCGCCTCGCGGCGCGCGAGAGCGTGGGCCGCCTGCATGCGCGGCGCTTCGACGTCGCCGCCCGGCTGTCCTCGGAGGAGCGCGGCATCGTCACGCGGTTCCTGCGCGAGCTCGCCACCACCGAAGAGGACGGCGGCATCGGGCGGGAGGGGGGCGCGGACGCCCTGGGCGGGACGGGCTCCGAGAACGGCTGACCGAGGGAGTCGCGCCGCTCAGCCGAAGAAGACCGGGAGCACGAGCGCGACGCCCATCACCACGAGCAGCACCGCGATGCCCGTGTCCAGGATCCGCCAGGCGCGCGGGGTGCGCAGCCAGCGTCCGAGGTGGCGCGCACCGTAGCCGAGCGCGAAGAACCACGTGACGCTGGCGAGGATCGCGCCGGCCGCGAACAGCCACCGGCCGTCGCCGTGCGTGGCGGCGATGCCGCCGATGAGCAGGACCGTGTCGAGGTAGACGTTCGGGTTGAGCCAGGTGAAGGCCAGCGTGGCCAGGATCACCGGCGCGAGCGGTGCGGTGCGCGTGAGGGTCGCCGTGCCCCGGCCGCCGGCCGCATCGGTCGCGGGTTCCGCGCCATCGGCGACGAGGGCCTCGCCCCCCGAGGCCCACGCACGCCGCGCGGCGAGGATCCCGTACACGATGAGCGAGATCGCGCCCGCCCACCGGGCCACGACGATCAGCCACGGCAGCGTCTTGACGAGGTAGCCGAGCCCCGCGGTTCCGGCCAGCACGAGTGCGGCGTCCGAGGCCGCGCAGATCAGCACCACGGGCAGCACGTGCTCGCGGCGCAGTCCCTGGCGCAGCACGTAGACGTTCTGGGCGCCGACGGCGACGATGAGCGAGAACATGAGGCCGAGGCCGGAGAGCAGGGTGAGCACGGAATGACGATACGGGCCGCGGAACTTCAGCACCAGCGAACATACCTTAAGCCAGATTAGGATCTCTGATGTGCAGGTGGATCCGGAGGCGGCGCGCACCGTGGCCGCCGTGCTCGACGAGGGCAGCTTCGAGGGCGCGGCGCGGAGGCTGCTCGTGACGCCGTCCGCCGTGAGCCAGCGCGTCAAGACGCTCGAGCAGCAGCTCGGCCGGATCCTGCTCGTACGCAGCAAGCCCGCGCGCGCGACCGAGGCGGGGGAGGCGGTGGCGCGGTTCGGACGCCAGGTCGCGCTCCTCGAGCGGGATGCGATCACGGGATCCGGGCTCGCCGGCGAGGCCGAAGGCGCCAGGGTGCGCATCCCCCTCGCCGTCAACGCCGACTCGATGGCGACGTGGTTCCTCGCGCCGCTCGCGCGGCTGTCCGCCCGCCATGACGTGGAGTTCGACCTGCATCGCGACGACCAGAACTTCACGGCCCGGCTGCTCGAGTCCGGCGCGGTGATGGCCGCGGTGACCAGCGAGTCTGAGCCGGTCGGCGGCTGCCGGGTGGAGGCCCTCGGCGCCCTGCGCTACGTGGCCGCGGCATCGCCGGGGTTCGCCCGCCGGTGGTTCGCCGACGGGGTGACCGCCGCCGCGCTCGCCCGGGCGCCCTTCGTCGACTTCGATCGCCGCGACGTGCTGCAGCAGGACTGGCTGCGCGAGCGCGGGGTGGATCCCTGGCCCGTGCCGCGCCACCACGTGCCGGCGTCGGCGGACTTCTCGGTCGCCGTCGAGCTCGGACTGGGCTGGGCGCTGCTGCCCGTGCCGCACGCCGAGGCGGCACTCGCCGACGGGCGCCTGGTGCGGCTCGACGACGGCGAGCTCGCGTCGCCGCTGTACTGGCAGCAGTGGAACCTGCGCTCCGAGCTGCTGGATGCGATCGCGGCGGAGATCCGCGCCGAGGCCGATCGGGTGCTGCGCTGAACGGCCGGGATGTGGCAGGTGCGGATCCATCGTGCTTAGATAGGTGAGGCTTACCTAATACCCGAGAGGCCCGCCATGACTTTCGACCCCGCCGTCGTCGCCGCCGTGACCGCGCACATGAACGACGACCACCCGGAGGACAACCTCCTCATCGCGCGGGCGTTCGGGCACCCCGAGGCCACGGCCGCGCGCATGACCGGGGTCGCGGCCGGCCACGGGACGTGGTCGGTGTCGGGGCCCCAGGGCGTGCACGAGCTCGTCGTCCCCTGGGCTGGCGGGCCGATCGCCGATCGACCGCAGATCCGTCGCGCCGTCGTCATGCTCTACCGCGCCGCGTGCGAACGTCTCGGCGTGCCCGCCCGGCAGGAGCACGATGCGGCCCCCGGCGGGGCCCACCCGCACCCCCACGGAAGCCAGGGCGGCGCGCCGCATGCCGCTCCGCACGGGGGAGGGGACGACGCCGAGCCGGGCTTCGCACGGCGCCTGCGCGAGGCGACCTGGTCCGATCACGGCGACAGCGAGGGCGCCACGTTCATGACCGACATCATGCGCGGTCGCGGCACTCTCGCCGACTACACCGATCTCGTCGCGCAGCACTGGTTCATGTACGAGGCGCTGGAGGAGGCGGCCGGGATGTTGAGCGCCGACCCCGCTCTCGCGGAGCTGCACCCGGAGGGGCTGCGGCGGATGGCGGCGCTCGAGCTGGATCTCGCCCACCTGCGCGGTCCGCGCTGGCGCGCCGGGATCGCCGCGCTGCCGGCCACCGCGGCCTACGCCGAGCGGATCCGCCAGGTGGCCGCGGAGGGGTGGACCGCCGGAATCGTCGCCCACCACTACACCCGCTATCTCGGCGACCTCTCCGGGGGGCAGGTGATCGCGCGTCGTGCGTCGGCGCAGTTCGGCTTCGACGGCGCGGGCGTCGCCTTCTACGACTTCGCCGAGCTCGGGGATCCCGCGGCCTTCAAGGGGCGCTATCGCGCCGTGCTCGACGCGTTCGGCGCGACGCTCGGCGATGCGGAGCAGGCCAGGATGCTCGCCGAGGTGAGGGTGGCCTACCGGTTCAACACGGACGTCTTCCTGGATCTCGGAGCCGCCCGCGCCGCCTGAGCGGACCCGGCACGACGCAGAGGATGCCCCCGGCCGATGGCCGGGGGCATCGCTGTTTGCACAAATAGATTAGGTGAGGCTAACCTAAGCAAAGGTTGAGAATCTGCTGAGCACGATGCCCGGGACGCCCGCTGCCGGAGTCCGCGCATCGGCCCGATCGGCGCGATTCCGACCTGCCCTGCACCCGAGTCCCGACCTCCCGTGAGGAGAACATCGACGTGAGAACCGAACCCGCCGTGCGCAGGCCGAGAGCCCTGCTCACCCTCATCACCACCGCGGTCCTGGCCGCTGGCGCCCTGCTGGCGCCCGCCGCCGCCGACGCGGCGCCCGCCGAGAGCGTCGTCTCCGACGCCACCCTCGACTGGGGGGTGAAGTCCTCGTTCGTCGGCTACGTGAAGAGCCCGATCGCCCACGGCCAGGTCTCCACGCTCGGGTCGGTCAGCGGCGCGTTCCACTGGTCCGGCGGCGCCGGCACCGCATCCGGCGACCTCTCCGGCGCGTCCGTGGAGTTCGGCGCCGGTGACGGAGTGCACTTCACCGGTCACGAGATGAACGGCGTGAGCGCGCTCGATCTGACGTTCACGCATCCGCAGGTCGTCGTCTCCGGGAGTGGCGCGACGCTGCTGCTCGACGTCACGGGGCGCGAGTTCAAGAGCATGACCGAGCCCGGACAGGTCTTCACCCGCACCGCGGTCGAGTTCGCCACGGTCTCGCTGGGCTCGCCGGCGGTCTCCGGCACGACCTACACGTGGCAGAACGCGCCGGTCACGCTGACCGCCGCGGGCGCCGAGGCGTTCGGCGGCTTCTACGCCGCGGGCACGGCGCTGGACCCGCTCACCCTGACCGCGACCGTCACGGCTCCCGCGGCGCCGACCAGCACGACGCTGTCCGCCGCCGCCACGTCGATCGACCAGGGGCAGGGCGTGGTGCTGACCGCGACGGTGTCGCCCGCAGCGGCCGGCACGGTGACGTTCCACGACGGCGGCTCGGTGCTCGGCACCGCACCCGTCTCCGGGGGGTCGGCGAGCTTCACGGCCACCGGGCTCGCCGCGGGGGCGCACGCGCTCACGGCGAGCTTCGCACCGGACGACTCCGCGGCCTTCCAGGCGTCGGCGTCCGGCCAGGTCACCGTCACCGTGAAGGGCGCGACCGAGCCCGAGCAGCCCGGCACCTTCGTCCCCGCCGTGCAGGTGTTCCTCGCCGACGGCGTGACGCCGGTCGGATCCACCCCGGTCTACACGGGCGACGAGCTCGTCGTGAAGGGCACCGGCTTCGACCCCGCCGCGAACGTCGGCGGTCGTGGGATCCCGGTCCCGGCGACGCTGCCCCAGGGCGACTACGTCGTGTTCGGCAGCTTCGCGGCGGAGTGGAAGCCCTCCGCCGGTGCCGCCGCCACCACCCGCAAGGTGGCCACCCAGGGCTGGGCGCTCACCCCGGCGACGCTCGACGCGATCCCCGCGCAGTACCGCGAGACCGTGCGCGCGCAGTGGATCGAGCTCGCGTCCGATGGCTCCTTCAGCTGGCGGACCACCGTCGGCGCCGTCGACCAGGCTCCCGCGGGCGGCGCCTACGGCGTCTACACCTACGCCGCGGGCGGTCAGAAGAACGCCGCCCAGGAGATCGGCGTTCCGGTCAACTTCCAGGGCGAGCGCCCCGTCCCCGTGCCCGCGCTCGAGATCGTCCCGGGCAGCGGCGACGAGATCCGCGTCGGCGGCGCCGCCCGGTTCCGGGTCACGGGCCTGAGCAAGGGCGACACGGTGCGCTTCGTCGTGCACTCCGACCCGGTCGACGCCGGCACCGCCGTCGCGGACGCGGACGGCGTGGCACGCACGACCTGGACGGTTCCCGCGGACTTCGCCACCGGAGCGCACGAGGTGCAGGTCTTCCGGGTGGTCGACGGCACGACCGCCGATCAGCCCCTCGTGGCGCGCTCCTTCACGGTCGCCCCGCTGCTCGTCGACCCGAAGCCGCCGGTCGTGGTTCCGCCCGTCACGGAGGTGCCCGTCGTGGCGCCGAGCGTGCCGGTGTGCGTCGCCCGGGTCGTCGACGGCGGCAGCCTGGACTGGGGGCTCAAGCAGAGCTTCCGCTCCTATGTGCAGGGGCCGATCGCCAAGGGCGGCTTCTCGGGCGGATCCTTCTCCGCCGCGGGCGGCGCGCTGAACACGGAGGCCGGCGTGCACGGGCGCATCGCGTTCTCGGGCACGATCACCGCGACCGGGCACAACGGGCTGCTGGACTTCAGTCTCCGCAACCCGTCGATCGTGCTCAACGGATCGGGATCCGCGGCGCTGTACGCCCAGGTCCGCTCGACCGACACCACGGGCAAGCCCGCCGCCGACGGCACCGTGCACTTCGCGGATCTGTCCGTCGGAAGCGTCGACGCGTCCGGGGGCACGGTCTCCGTGAGCGGTGCGACCGCGACCCTCACCGCCGCGGGGGCGACGGCGTTCGCAGGCTTCTACCAGGCCGGCACGGTGCTGGATCCGGTGTCGTTCCAGGTCTCCCTGGGCGCGCAGACGGCCTGTGACGAGACGACGGACGCGTCGAGCGGTTCGCTCGCCACGACCGGATCCGAAACGCCGGTGGTCCCGATCGCGATGAGCGTCATGATGCTCCTCGCTGGTCTGGCCCTCGTCGCCGTCCGCCGCCGCGCGGTCTGACCGACAGCACGCGGATGCCCGCCCCGCACGTCCGGGGCGGGCATCCGCGTGCCCCCTGCTTCCCCGCGCCGTCCGCCGTCGTCTCAGGAGTTCCCATGACCCTTCCCCGTCCCCGTGCCGTCGCCGCCTCCGCGAGCCTGGTGCTCGGTGCGCTGCTGGCCGCCCCGGCGGCCGGAGCCGCCTCGATCCCGCCCGTCCCCGCCTCCGTCGCCACGGCGACGACGGGGTCCGCCTGCACCGTGCAGAGCGGCACCCTGACCTGGGGCGTGAAGGAGTCGTTCCGCTCCTACATCTCCGGATCGATCGCGAACGGCAGCTGGGACACCGCCGACGGCGCCACCTATGCCACGCCGGTGTTCACGTTCACCGGCGCGACCGGGCAGATCGATCCGACGACCGGCTCGGGGACCGTCTCGTTCGCGGGATCCGTGCACTTCACCGGCCATGGCGGCATCCTCGATCTCACCATCGCCGCGCCGACCCTCCAGATCGGAGAGGGCGGCAAGGCCGTGCTGCGCATGGACGTGCGCAGCAACGACACCTCGGGCGCGCCCGCCGTCGACACGAAGCAGGCTGAGATCGGGGGGCTCGCGACGCCGCTCGCCTTCGACGCGACGGCGGGCACGCTGGCCGGATCCGCCGTGCCGGTCACGCTGACCGCGCCCGGCGCGCCGGCGTTCGGCGGCTTCTATCAGGAGGGCGAGCAGCTGGACCCGCTCACCGCCGACGTCCGGCTGCACTGCGCGGCGCCGTCGCCGACCCCGACTCCGGCGTCGTCGACTCCCGCCGCCGTCTCCGCGTCCCCGGTCGCCGCGACCGACGCGGGCGCCCTGCCGTGGGCGCCCGTAGCCATCGGCGCGGGAGCGGTCGTCGTGGTGGGCGCCGTCGCGACGATCCTCGTCTCCCGCCGCCGGAGGTCCTGACCCGGGGGCGTCCGGCGGGGCGCCCATTCGGAGCACCCGGACCGGGCGCGGCTCACGCCGGGCGGTGCGGCAGGATGATCGCCCGTCCGGTCACCGGGTGCGGGATCACCTCGACCGGAGTGCGGTAGACCTCCGACACGGTGGCCGCGGTCAGCACCTCCTCCGGCGCTCCGTCCACGGCCACGCGCCCGTCCTGCAGCAGCATCACGCGGTCGGCGTACGCCGAGGCCAGGTTCAGGTCGTGCAGGATGATCAGCACGGCGTCCCCGGCGCGCGCATGCTCGCGCGCGAGGGAGAGCAGCGCCTCCTGATGTCCGAGATCGAGAGCCGCGGTCGGCTCGTCGAGCAGCAGAGCCCCCGTGCGTCCGGCGAGGACGCGCGCGAACGCCGTGCGCGCGCGCTCGCCGCCGGACAGCGAGGGAACGGCACGATCGACGAGACCGCCGATGTCGGCCGAGGCGACGGCCTCGAAGACGGCGTCGTCGTCCTCTGCCGCCCGCGTCGTGCGCCGCCACGGCGCCCGCCCCATGCGCACCACCTCGTGCACCGTGAACGGGAACGCCGTGGCGTTGTCCTGCAGCAGCACGCCGCGCCGCCGGGAGAGATCGCCCAGGCTCCAGGAGTGCAGGGGCCGCCCGTCGAACAGCACCTCGCCCGCGTCGGGGCGCAGGTCGCCGGCGAGCACGCCGAGCAGCGTCGACTTGCCGGCGCCGTTGGGCCCGAGCACCGCGAGCACCTCCCCGGCGCGCAGGGTGACGCTCACGTCGTCGAGCAGGACACGTCCGCCTCGGACCACCCGCACCCCTTCTGCCGTGCACACGGCGGTCCCGACGTGTGCGGCGAGCGGCGCGCTCATCCCCAGCCTCCCGCCGAGCGACGGGTCCGACGCAGCAGCCAGAAGAAGAACGGGCCGCCGACCAGCGAGGTGAGGATCCCGAGCGGCAGATCGGCCATCGGCACGAGCGTGCGCGCCCCGAGGTCGGCGAGGGTCAGCAGGAGCGCCCCGCCGAGTGCGCTCGCGGCGACGAGGGGCCGGTGGGCGGGGCCGAGCAGCATCCGCATGAGATGGGGGACCACGAGGCCCACGAACGCGATGATGCCGACGAAGGCGACGGCCGCTCCGACGAGGAGCGCGACGAGCACGATGGTGCCCAGGCGCAGCCGCTCCACGTGCACGCCGAGGTGGCGCGCCGTGCGCTCGCCGAGCGAGAGCAGATCGAGCCGGTGCGCGACCAGGAACGCGATGACCAGGCCGATCGCCAGCAGCGGCGCCACCACGGCGGCCTGGGACCACCGGCTGCCGGCGAGGCTGCCCAGCTGCCAGAAGACGATCTGCTCGCGCGACTGGGTGTCGCCGAGGAAGGTGAGCAGCGCGATCGCGGCGCCGGCGACCGCGTTCACGGCGATGCCGGTGAGCACGAGGGTGACGACCTCGGTGCGCCCCTCGGCGCGGCTGAGGGCGTAGACGGCGAGGCTCACGGCGAGACCGGTGAGGAACGCGAAGACCGGCACCGTCCAGGATCCGAGGAAGCCGATGCCGAACACGATGCAGACGCCGGCGCCGACGGCAGCCCCCGAGGAGACGCCCACGACCCCGGGCTCGGCGAGCGGGTTGCCGAACACCGCCTGCATGAGCAGGCCCGCCACGGCGAGGGCGGCGCCCACGAGGGCCGCCATCGCGACGCGGGGGAAGCGGATCGACCAGAGCGCGGACGAGACGACGTCGCTGGACGGCTCCGGAAGCGCCGTGATCCCGAGCGGGCGCAGCAGCACGCCCAGCACCTCGCCGGGCGGGACGGCCAACTGCCCGGCCCCCGCGGCGACGATCACGGACACGGCGAGAGCGATCGCCAGGCCGAGCGGCACCAGGATCCGCAGGGACGTCCGCGGCCCGCGGACGTCCGGCGCCGCCGCCGTCGGGACGGGGGCGTCCAGCCCGCCGTCACGAGGCGGCCGGCGAAGCGGTCGGCGCACCGATCCCGGAGGGGCGGCGGTCGTCGGAGGGGAGGGGGGCATGGATCCAGCTTAGGATAGGCTCACTTAATTAAATGCGCCGTCGGCTTCCGCTCGGACCATCGGCACCATCACGGGGAAGGGCGGAGCCGTTGCGCGGATTCCGGAGTCTCGTCGCGGCCGTCGCCGGCGCCGCACTCGTCCTGGCGCTGGCCGGGTGCACCGCCGATGCGGCGCCCCGTGCCGATGCGGCGCCGTCCTCGCGGGCGGCGCTGCCCCCGCTCTCCTCGCTCACGCCCGTCGCGGATCCGCGGACCGTCGAGGGACCGTCGACCGTGCCGATCGACGGTCCGTCGATGAGCCCGATCACGCCGCCCGCGGCGAAACTGCCGGCCACCGTGCAGTCCGAGGACGGCGGCGGACGCAGCGTGACGGTGCGCGACACCTCGCGCGTCATCGCGCTCTCGCTCAGCGGCACCGTCGCCGAGCTCGTGCACGCGCTGGGACTCGGCGACCGGCTCGTCGGGCGGGACGTCTCGACCGATCTGCCCGAGACCGCCGACCTGCCCGTCGTGACGAAGAAAGGGCACACGATCGACGCCGAGGCGGTCCTCGCGCTGCGACCGACGCTCATCCTCACGGACGGATCCATCGGCCCGGCCGACGTCGTCCTCCAGCTGGGGGACGCCGGCATCCCCGTCGTGACCGTGTCGCGTGCGGTCGACGAGGAGAGCACTCACCGCGCGATCACGCAGATCTCCGCAGCGCTGGGGATCCCGGCCGCCGCCGACACCGTGAGCACCGCGCTGCGTTCGGCCATCGCCGCCAAGACCGTCGAGATCCAGCGGCTGCTGCCCGCGGACCCTGCGCACCGCCCCCGGGTGGTCTTCCTGTACGTGCGCGGGACCGCGGGCATCTACTACCTCTTCGGTCGGGGCAGCGGCGCCGACAGCCTGATCGACGCGGTCGGCGCGGTGGACGCCGCCACGGAGGCGGGCTGGCAGGGCGAGCGTCCGATGACGCCCGAGGCGCTGGTGAAGCTCGATCCTGACGTGATCCTCGTGATGACCAAGGGGCTCGAGAGCGTCGGCGGCATCGACGGGCTGCTCGAGGCGCAGCCGAGCATCGCCCTCACGGCCGCCGGCAAGAACCGCAGGATCATCGACGCCGAGGACACCGAGATCTTCGCCGCGGGCACCCTCATCCCCGACATCATGGACGGCCTCGCCCGCGCGCTCTACGCACCGCAGTCGCTGCCCCGCGGCTGATCGCACCAGCAGTCGGATCTCCGCTCTCGCGGAGTCTCATGGCGCAAACGCGCCGGCGCCCCCTACCCTCGACTCATGGCATCCGAGCGCATCACGCTGACCATCCCCGGGCCCGAGGGCGAGCGGTCGCTGGATCTGTCCAGCCCGAACCGCGCGGTCTGGCCGGACGCCGAGGGCGGCCCCATCACCAAGGCCGAGCTCGCCGAGTACGTGCAGACGGTCGCGACGCCGTTCCTCGCCTCGACCGGCGACCGGCCCGTCTCGCTCGAGCGGTACCGCGACGGCATCTCCGGGGAGAGCTTCTTCTCGAAGAACCCGCCCAAGGGCACGCCCGACTTCGTGCAGAGCGTGATGTGCACCTACAACTCCGGCCGCAAGCACCCGCAGATCGTGCTCACCGAGGCCGCGGCCATCGTCTGGGCCGTGCAGATGAACACCGTCGTGTTCCACCCCTGGGCCTCGCTCGCATCGGACACGGACAACCCGGTGGAGCTGCGCATCGACCTCGACCCGCAGCCGGGCACGGGCTTCGCCGAGGCCATCCCTGCCGCGCACGAGCTGCGCGCCGTGCTGCGCGAAGCAGGGCTCGAGGCCTTCATCAAGACCAGCGGCAACCGCGGGCTGCACGTGTTCTGCCCGATCGTGCCGGAGTGGGAGTTCCTGACCGTGCGGCACGCCGTGATCGCGGCGGGGCGCGAGCTGGAGAGGCGGATGCCCGACCGCGTCACCACGGCGTGGTGGAAGGAGGAGCGCGGGGAGCGCATCTTCGTCGACTTCAACCAGGCCAACCGAGACCGCACCATGGCCGGCGCCTACAGCCCGCGCGCACTGGCCGGCGCCACGGTGTCGACCCCGGTCGAGTGGGACGAGCTCGACGGGGTGGATCCGACCCGGTTCACCGTGCGCACGGTCCCGCAGCGCCTCGCCGACGTCGGCGACCCGTGGGCGCGCATGCAGGACGCCCCGGGCCGCATCGACACGCTCCTGGCCTGGTGGGAGCGCGACGTGGAGAACGGGCTCGGCGAGATGCCGTTCCCGCCGGAGTTCCCCAAGATGCCCGGAGAGCCCCCGCGCGTGCAGCCCTCGAAGAAGGTCGCCGCGCACTGGGACGAGAACGGCGAACGCGTCGAGGAGTGAGCCCCGGCCTCAGTCGATGACGTCGCCGAGGTCGTAGCCGGCGACGGTCTCGAGCTGCTCGTAGGTGCAGGAGCGGGCCTCGCGGTCGTCGCGCCAGCGCTCGAACTGCACGGTGTGGCGGAACCGCCAGCCTTCGAGCTGGTCGTAGCGCACCTCGAGCACCCGCTCGGGGCGCAGCCGCACGAACGAGGTGTCCTTGCTGCCGCTGAACCGGGAGCGCTCGCCGTCGCCGGTCAGGGCTGTGCCGGACTCGTCGCGCTCCACGAGGGGCGCGAGGTCGTCGACCAGCTGCTGCCGCATCGCGTCGCTCCAGGCCGCGACGCCGCCGACCTGGCGCAGCACCCCGTCGTCCCCGAAGAGGCCGACGAGGAGGGATCCGACACCGGATCCGCTCTTGTGGATCCGGTAGCCGAGCGCGACCACGTCGGCGGTGCGGGCGTGCTTGATCTTGAACAGGGTGCGCTTGTTGGGCGCATAGGGCTGATCGAGGGGCTTCGCGACGACGCCGTCGAGGCCGGCGCCCTCGAACTCGGCGAGCCAGCGCCGGGCCGTGTCCGGGTCGGCCGTGGTGCGGGTGAGGTGCAGCGGGTGCGGGACGTCGGCGAGCAGCCTCTCCAGGCGTGCGCGTCGCTCGCCGAAGGGGAGCGGCTGCAGGTCCTCGTCGCCCGCGGCGAGGAGGTCGAACGCGATGAACATCGCCGGCGTCTCCGCCGAGAGCTTCTGCACCCGGGACGCGGCGGGGTGGATCCGCTGGCTCAGGGCCTCCCAGTCCAGGCGCTGGGAACCGGCCGGTCCGGATGCGACGACGATCTCGCCGTCGAGCAGGCACGGCCCGGGCAGCAGGCGCGGGATCGCCTCCACGAGCTCGGGGAAGTAGCGCGTCAGCGGCTTCGCGCCCCGTGAGCCGATCTCGACCGACTCGCCGTCCCACGAGATCAGTCCGCGGAACCCGTCCCACTTGGGCTCGTACAGCAGGCCGCCCGGGAACTTCGCCGGTTCGGGCACGGAAGCGGCGGCCTTCGCGAGCATCGGTGCGGGGATCTCGTAGCGCATGGATCCCATCCTGCCGCCCGACAGGCTTCAATCGCCATGGGGCGGACCCGCCTGCGCGGATCCGAACAGGTCTCCGAGGTCGACGCGCTCGCCCGCATCCGCCAGCGCCGTGCGCGCCGCGTGCCAGCCGGCCTGGAAGTTCACCCCGGGGCCGGGCGGGGTCGCCGCGGAGGCGAGATAGACCCCGGGCATCGGCGTGCGCCAGGGGGCGGGCGAGAGCACGGGGCGCACCACGGCCTGGCGCATCGTGAAGGAGCCGCCGAAGATGTCGCCCCCGATCTCGGCGGGATTGAGGTGCACGCGCTCCCGCGCGGGCACCGCGTGGCTCGCCAGGATGCGGTCGCGGAACCCGGGCGCGAAGCGCTCGATCTGCCGCACGACGAGCTCGGTCGGATCCGCGTCCGAGTTCGCCGGCACGTGGATGTACGCCCACAGCGTCTGCTTCCCCGCCGGGGCGCGGGAGTCGTCGAGCACGGAGGGCTGCGCGACCAGCACGTAGGGCCGTTCGGAGACGCGCCCCTGGGCGACGGCGTTCTCGCTCGCCCACACCTCCTCGCGGGTGCCGCCCACGTGCACGGTCGGGGCGAGGGCGACCTCCCGGTTCGTCCACGGCACCGGCCCGTCCAGGGCGAAGTCGACCTTGGCGGCGGCGGGGCCGTAGCGGTAGGCCCGGATCGCCGAGGCGTACCGGGCCGGCACGTCGCGCAGCGTGAGCGCGAGCCGCGGTGCGGTGTTGAGGAACAGCAGATCGCCGCGGTGCGGATCCCCCCAGTCCAGAGCCGAGAGGTCGGCCACGGGGGTGTCCGTGCGGATCGCGCCGCCGTGGGCGCGCAGGTCGTCGGCCAGCGCGTCGGCGATCCGCTGCGCGCCGCCGCGCGGATACGCCCAGCCGCCCGCATGCGCCTGGGCCATGAGCAGGAGCCCGGCCGCGGCCCCGCTGAGCGCGGGCAGCGCCGTGTTCGCGTGCGCGACGACGCCGGCGACCAGCCCGGCCGCCTCGGCGGTGCGGAAGGTGCCCCGGGCCATCATCGATCCCTGTTCCAGCACCCGCAGCCCGTACCGCACCGCCGTGACCGGATCCCGGGGGATCCGCAGCAGCGAGCCGCCGGTGGCGTCGAGCAGGCCCTCGATATGCGTGCTCAGGGGACGCAGCAGTGCGCGCCAGGCCCGGGCGTCCGGCCCGAGCGCGTCGGCGGTGCGCTCGAGGTCGTGCCAGGCGATGCCGGCCCTTCCGTCGTCGAGGGGATGCGCATATGCCGCTTCGGGAATGATCCACTCGACGCGGTCCCGGCCGAAGGCCCGCAGGAACGGCGAGGAGTAGGCCGCGGGGTGCACCGCCGAGCAGACGTCGTGCACGAACCCCGGGAGGGTCGACGCCGCGCTGCGCACGCCGCCGCCGATCGTCGGGGCCGCCTCGAGGACCTCGACGGCATAGCCGGCGCGGGCGAGGGAGACGGCGGCGGCGAGCCCGTTCGGTCCGCTGCCGATGACGGTGGCGCGGGGCATGCCGCCAGTCTGGCACGGAGTCAGAGTCGGAGTCGGAGTCGGAGTCGCGCGCCCGCGTGCGGAGCGCAGACGTGTGCGGAGCGCGGACGTGCAGGTCGCGTGCAGCAGGACGTGGGATCCTGGACGAGATGAACGAAGTCCAGGGCCCGACCCCCACCGGCACCTCCCGTCCCTACAAGTCCCTCGCCGAGGCGCTGCGCGGTCAGCGCATCGATCCGGTGAACCACGACTTCATCCGCGCGATCGTCGAGGCCGTGGGCATCAGCACCTTCATCGACCGCGGTCGCTACATCGAGGCGATCCGGCGCGGCGAGGGGGCGGCGCTGCACATCGGGCGCACCTACACGAACGGCTTCGGCGAGGACGAGCAGGTCGTCGTCGCCGGGCGCGTGCTGCCGCTCGCGCCCAGCGAGGGGCGGGCGCCGTACTTCTACGTCACGCATCCGAGCGAGCTGCAGGGCGCGCCGGCGGGCGTCGCCCGTCCGTCGCGCGCCGCGGGCACCCGCGCCCCGGCGAAGCCCAAGCCGGAGCCGCGCGCCCCGAAGGCGACCCCGCTCGCGGAGCGCGACTACGGCATCTGCGACGTGTGCTTCATGGTGAAGACGCCGTCCGGCGGCTGCGGCTGCGACTAAGTCCCACGCCGTTCTGCAGGGACCCCGCGCCGTTCTGCAGGGAGGCCCGGTCGTTGTGCAGGGAGGCCCGGCTGTTGCGCAAGGAGGCCGCGCCGTTCTGCAGGAGCCCCGGCGCGCATGCCCCGGTGGCCGCCCGTGGAATGGCCGGAATACCGGATCTCGCCCTGCAGAACGGCCCCGGGTCCCTGCACAACGGCCCCGGGTCCCTGCACAACGGCCCCGGGGCCCTGCAGAACGCCACCGGGTCCCTGCACAACGGCCCCGGGGCCCTGCGCAACGTCGGCGGGCCCTGCGCAACTTCCGCGGACCGGGCGGAGCGGGCGTGCGCGCGGATGCGCGCCGACGCCCGTCAGGCGAAGGCGCTCATCCCGGTGATGTCGCGGCCGATGAGCAGCGCCTGCACGCTCTCGGTGCCCTCGTAGGTGTGGATCGCCTCGATGTCGGCCATGTGCTGCATCACGCCGTTCTCGAGCAGGATCCCGTTGCCGCCGAGCAGGTCGCGCGCGGTCTGCGCGATGCGGCGGGCGGCGCGGGTGTTGTGGAACTTCGCCAGCGACGCCTGTGTGGGCCGGAGCGTCCCCACCCCGTCCATGTCGGCCATGCGACGGCAGTACAGCTGCATCGCCGTGAGCTCCTCCAGCATGTGCGTGAGGCGCTCCTGCACCATCTGGAACCTCGCCAGCGGCTTGCCGAACTGGATCCGGGTCTTCGCATAGGCGAGCGCCGCCTCGTAGCAGGCGGTCGCGTGCCCGAGGGCCGACCAGGCCACGCCGGAGCGCGTCGCGTACAGCACGGTGGACGCGTCCTTGAAGCTGTGCGTGCCGGGCAGCACCGCGTCCAGCGGCACGCGCACGTCGTCGAGGCGGATGTGCGCCTGATGGATCCCGCGCAGTGACACCTTGCCGGTGATCACCGTGCCCTGGTAGCCCGGGCGCTCCTGCTCGACGAGGAAGCAGCGCACGGCCCCGTGGTCCTCGGCCCCCTCGTCGACGCGTGCCCACACGAACGTGATGCCGCCGGAGGCGCCGTTGCCGATCCACTTCTTCGCCCCGCGCAGCACCCACTCGTCGCCGTCGCGACGGGCGACCGTCTCGAGCGAGACGGAATCGGATCCGTGGTCGGGCTCGGTGAGGGCGAAGGATCCGAGCACGGAGCCGTCGGCGAGGGGGACGAGCCAGCGCTCCTGCTGCTCGGGGCTGCCGAACAGCGCGAGGGTGCGCAGCGCGAGTCCGCCCTGCACGGCGAGCACGGTGCCGAGGGAGCCGTCGCCGCGTGAGATCTCCATGTTGACCAGGCCCGCCGCGAGCGGGCTCATCCGGGTGAGGGCAGGGTGGTCGATGCCGTCCACGACGAGGTCCATCTCGCCCATGCGGCGGGCGACGTCGAGCGGGTACTCCGCGCGGTCCCAGGCGGCCTGCATGCGTGGGCCGACCTCGTCGACGTAGGCCTGGGCGCGCTCCCAGTGCGCGCGATCGGCGGCCGGGATGTCGGAGAAGACCTCGTAGTAGTCGGTGCCGCCGCGACCGGTCAGGTCGTAGGAGGTGACGGCTTCACCGGGGAAGCGGGCGTCGTTGCTCATGGGGTCTCCGTCCGAGGAGTGAGACTGAGTCTCAGGTTTCATGAGACAGCGTACCGCCATTCGCGAGGCGCGACGAGCATCGGATCCACCGGGGATCCGTCGTGCCGCGCCGCGCTCAGTCCAGTTCGTCGCGCAGGCGGCGGGTGATCTCCGCCATCGGCATGGAACGCGGGAACACGGCCACCACGACCGCGTCCTCGCCGGGCTCCTTCATGCCGTCCGGGTGCACGCCGTACCGGCGCAGCACGTCGTCGAGCGCGCGACGCAGGGCGGCCGCCGAGGTGCGCGATCCGCGGAGCAGCCGGCGCAGCACATGGTTGTGCACGGCGGTGACGAGGGCGGCGAAGCCGACCGCGTCGAGCGGATCCAGATCCGGGAGCGAGCGGCGCAGGTACTCGTCGAACAGGCGCTCGTAGCGGAACACCGCGACGATCTCACGATCGCGCAGGGTGGGCACCTCGCGCACCACCTGATAGCGCAGGCGCGCCAGGTCGGGGTCGGCGGCGAACGCGCGGAACACCATCATCGACGCGTCGCACACCGCGCTCCAGGGATTGGGATGCGCGCGGTCCAGATAGCGGCGCAGCCCCTCCAGGAGCTCCTCGTGGTCGGCGAAGACGACGTCGTCCTTGCCGCCGAACTGGCGGAAGAAGGTGGAACGGGAGATGCCCGCGGCCCGCGCGATCTGCTCGACGGAGGTCGAATCGAAGCCCTGGGCGGAGAACAGCTCGAGCGCCGCACGCACCACGGCGGTGCGGGCGGGCGACACGTCGGCGTGCTCGGTCATAGTAGGAGAGCCTAGTTGTCCGGATCCTGCGCCGGGACTGCCGAGTCACCCGAGGTCTCGGGGGCCGGACAGGTGGCCGGGTCCGCGGTCAGGAAGCGCGATTCCGCGGTAGTAGGCTGGTTGATCGGGTCGAATCACATCGACACCCGACAGAATTCCTGTCGCGTCCCATTCGTCGCAACCAGCGAAGGACTGCACGTGGACCTCTACGAGTACCAGGCACGAGACCTTTTCGAGAAGTACGGAGTGCCGGTCCTCGCCGGCATCGTCGCCGACACCCCCGAGGAGGTGAAGGCAGCGGCGGAGAAGCTCGGCGGAGTGGTCGTCGTCAAGGCGCAGGTCAAGACCGGCGGCCGCGGCAAGGCCGGCGGCGTGAAGGTCGCGAAGAACCCCGACGAGGCGTACGAGGCCGCGAAGGCGATCCTGGGCCTGGACATCAAGGGCCACGTCGTCAAGCGCGTCATGGTCGCCGCCGGCGCCCGCATCGCCCGCGAGTTCTACTTCTCCGTGCTGCTGGACCGCTCCAACCGCTCCTACCTGAGCCTCGCCTCGGTCGAGGGCGGCATGGAGATCGAGCAGCTCGCCGTGGAGAAGCCCGAGGCGCTCGCCCGCGTCGAGGTCAACCCGCTCGAGGGCATCACCCCGGAGAAGGCGCTCGAGATCGCGAAGGCCGGCAACTTCGAGCCGGGCCTCGCCGAGAAGGTCGCCGACGTCTTCGTCAAGCTCTACGAGGTCTACAAGGGCGAGGACGCGACCCTGGTCGAGGTCAACCCGCTCGTGCAGACCGAGGACGGCGACATCATCGCCCTGGACGGCAAGGTCACGCTCGACGACAACGCCTCCGAGGTGCGCCACCCCGAGCACGAGGAGCTCGCCGACAAGGCGACCGAGAACCCGCTCGAGGCCAAGGCCAAGGAGTCGGGCCTGAACTACGTCAAGCTCGACGGCCAGGTCGGCATCATCGGCAACGGCGCGGGCCTGGTCATGTCGACCCTCGACGTCGTCGCCTACGCGGGCGAGAACCACGGCGGCGTGAAGCCGGCGAACTTCCTCGACATCGGCGGCGGCGCGAACGCGCAGGTCATGGCCTCCGGCCTCGACGTGATCCTCGGCGACGAGCAGGTCAAGAGCGTCTTCGTCAACGTCTTCGGCGGCATCACCAGCTGCGTGGCCGTGGCGGAGGGCATCGTCAAGGCGCTCGAGATCCTCGGCGACGCGGCCACCAAGCCGCTCGTCGTGCGCCTCGACGGCAACCAGGTCGAGGAGGGGCGCGCGATCCTCACGGCCGCGAACCACCCGCTCGTCACGCTCGCCGCCACCATGGACGAGGGCGCCGACAAGGCCGCCGAGCTGGCGAACGCCTGACCTTCCGACGAGACAAGGACTAGGAACATGTCTATCTACCTCAACAAGGACTCCAAGGTCATCGTCCAGGGCATCACGGGCGGCGAGGGCACCAAGCACACCGCGCTCATGCTGAAGGCCGGCACCAACGTCGTCGGCGGCGTCAACGCGCGCAAGGCCGGCACCACCGTCTCGCACACCGACAAGGACGGCAACGCCGTCGAGCTGCCGGTGTTCGCCTCGGTCGCCGAGGCCATCGAGAAGACCGGCGCCAACGTGTCCGTCGCCTTCGTGCCGCCGGCGTTCACCAAGGACGCGATGATCGAGGCCATCGACGCCGAGATCCCGCTGCTCGTCGTCATCACCGAGGGCGTGCCCGTCGGCGACTCCGCCGAGGCGTGGGCGTACGCGACCGAGAAGGGCAACAAGACCCGCATCATCGGCCCGAACTGCCCCGGCATCATCACCCCGGGCGAGGCGCTCGCGGGCATCACGCCGGCGAACATCACGGGCAAGGGCCCGATCGGCCTCGTCTCGAAGTCGGGCACCCTGACGTACCAGATGATGTTCGAGCTGCGCGACCTGGGCTTCTCCACCGCCATCGGCATCGGCGGCGACCCGATCATCGGGACCACGCACATCGACGCGCTCGCCGCGTTCGAGGCCGACCCCGAGACCAAGGCGATCGTGATGATCGGCGAGATCGGCGGCGACGCCGAGGAGCGCGCGGCCGAGTTCATCAAGGCCAACGTCACCAAGCCCGTCGTCGGCTACGTCGCGGGCTTCACCGCCCCCGAGGGCAAGACCATGGGCCACGCCGGCGCCATCGTCTCCGGCTCCGCGGGCACCGCCCAGGCGAAGAAGGAGGCCCTCGAGGCCGCCGGGGTCAAGGTCGGCAAGACGCCGTCCGAGACCGCCGCCCTGCTGCGCGAGGTGTTCGCCGCGCTGTAAGCAGCCGCCGATCGAAGGGCCCCGGGCGGATCTGCCCGGGGCCCTTCGTCGTGCCGTCCGGTGAAGCCCGGAGAGCGCTCCGGCCCGCCGGGAAGAGGTGAATCGACCGAGATCGGGCGGATCTGGCGGGATCCGCCTGATCTCGGTCGATGGTCCTGATCTGGGGGCAGGGGGCGGGGCAGGAGGCGGGCAGGAGGCGGGGCAGGACGGGCAGGAGGCGGGCAGGAGGCGGGGCAGGAGGCGGGCCGGGACGGGCGGGACTCCGCCAGCCGGAAGCCCACGGCGCGACGGTCAGGCGGGGCCGGCGAACGCCCGGCGGTGCGCGCCAGGGGTGGTGCCGAAGCGCGCGCGGAAGTGGTGGCGCAGGGTCACGGCGCTGCCGAAGCCGGTGCGGTGCGCGACGGCCTCGACGGGCAGATCCGAGGCCTCCAGCAGCCGCCGCGCCTCGTCCAGGCGGCGCTGCAGCAGCCAGTCGCCGGGGCTGCTGCCGGTGCGGTCGCGGAAGCGCCGGGTGAACGTGCGGCGGGACAGATGCACGGCGCCCGCCCAGGCGTCGAGGGGCGCCGGGGTGTCGAGCCGCTCGAGCGCCCAGGCGATGGCACGGTCGATCTCGTCGCCGTCCCGGTCGGCGGCGAGCGGGCGGGAGAGGAACTGCGCCTGGGATCCCTCGCGGTGCGGCGCCATCACGAGCGAGCGGGCCAGGTCGGCGGCGACGGCGCTGCCCTGCTCCGTGCGCACGACGTGCAGGCAGCAGTCCAGGGCGGCTGCCACGCCGGCGGAGGTCACGACGTCGCCGAGGTCGGTCCACAGCGCCTCGCACCGCACCGTGAGCTCGGGGTGGCGCGCGGCGAGCTGCGGGCCCGCGGACCAGTGCGTGGAGACCTCCCTGCCCTGCGCGATGCCGCTCGCGGCCACCACGAAAGCGCCGAGGCACAGGCCGAGCACCTTCGCCCCGTGCGCGTGCGCCGTGCGGACCGCGTGCAGGAGCTCGGCGCTCGGCACCAGATCCGGATCCCAGCTCGGCAGCACGACGAGATCCGCGGTCGCGAGGAGGTCCAGCCCGTCGGTCACCAGGAGGTCGAGCCCGGCGGCGGTGCGGACGGCTCCGGGGTGCTCCGCGACGGTGACGACGCGGTAGGCGGCCTCGACCGAGCGGACGCCGACCCCGCCGAAGACCATCAGCGGGACGGAGAGGTGGAAGGGGCTGATCCCGGGGAACGCGAGGACGGCGGCGGTGCGCATGGCCCGATCTTATCGAAAGGTGTCATCGGGGCCACTCCCACGCCGTCTACCGGCTCGGCACGATGGATCCATGACCCAGAACCCTCTGACCCTCACCCTCGTCGGCGGACCGACCGCCGTGATCGACTACGCCGGCCTGCGTCTGCTCACGGATCCCACCTTCGACGCCCCGCAGACCTATCCGGGCGGCATCCCGCTGCACAAGCTCACCGGCCCCGCCCTCGACGCCGAGGCGGTGGGCGAGATCGATGCGGTCCTGCTCTCGCACGACCAGCATCCGGACAACCTCGACGAGGCGGGGCGGGCCTTCCTGCCGCGCGCGGGCGTCGTGCTCTCCACCCCGGAGGCCGAGGATCGGGTGGCAGGGGTCACCGGGCTCGCGCCATGGCAGACCCACCGCATCGGCGACGTGGAGATCACGGCGGTGCCGGCGCTGCACGGGCCGGAGGGCGCCGAGGAGCTGTCCGGCACGGTGACCGGCTTCGTGCTGAGCGCACCGGGGGAGCGGGTCGTCTACGTCTCGGGCGACAACGCCTCGGTCGCGCTCGTCACGGCCATCGCGGAGCGGATCGGGCGCATCGACGTCGCGGTGCTCTTCGCCGGTGCGGCGAACGTCGGCCGCTTCGGCGACGCCGACCTCACCCTCAACGCGCGCACCGCGGTCGAGGCGGCGCGCGAGCTCGGCGACGCCGTGATCGTGCCCGTGCACGCCGAGGGCTGGCACCACTTCTCCGAGACCCGCGAGCGGCTCGTGCGGGAGTTCGGCTACGCGGGCCTGTCCGACCGGCTGCGCGTGCCGGAGGCAGGCGTCCCGCTCCCGCTCTGAGCCCCGGGACGCGGTGCACCGCCGGGCGCACGTCGAAGCCCCCTCTGCGCACCGAGGCCCCCTCCCCGAAACGTTCCGGGGAGGGGGCCTCGATGCTGCGAGGGGGCCTCGACGGATCTGGGCGGATCCGGGCGCGGCCGGCGGATCCTCAGGCGCCGAGCAGCGCCTCGATGGGGCCGCGGGCGAAGAACAGCACGAACCCGATGCCGACCGCCCACAGCAGCGGATGGATCGTCTTCGCGCGGCCGGTGAGGGCGTTCACGACGATCCAGCTGACGAAGCCGGCGCCGATGCCGTTGGCGATCGAGTAGGTCATCGGCATGACCGTGACGGTGAGGAACACGGGCAGCAGGACGCGGAAGTCGGTCAGGTCGATGTTCTTGATCTGCGACAGCATCATCGCGCCGACGAGCACGAGCGCCGCCGCCGCGACCGCGCTCGGGACCAGGGCGGTGAGCGGCGTGAAGAACATCGCGAGCAGGAACAGCACGCCGGTGACGGTGGTCGCGAGGCCCGTGCGCGCGCCCTCGCCGATGCCCGCGCCGGACTCGACGAACACGGTCGCGGACGAGGACGACGTGCCCCCGCCGACGATCGCGCCGACGCCCTCGACGACGAGCGCCGACTTGATGCGCGGGAAGTCGCCCTTCTCGTTCGCCAGGTCGGCCTCCTTCGCGAGACCGGTCATCGTGCCCATCGCGTCGAAGAAGTTCGAGAACAGCAGCGTGAAGACGAACATCACCAGGGTGACGCCGCCGACCTTCGCGAGGTCGAAGCCGAAGTCGACCCGCCCGATCAGGCTGAGGTCGGGGATGCTCACGATGCTGCCCGAGAAGCCGAAGTTCAGCCCGAACGGCCAGATCAGGTTGAGGATCGCGGCGAGCACGGTTCCGCCCACGAGCGCGATCAGGATCGCCCCCTTGACCCGCAGGGCGATGAGCACCCCGCCGATCAGCAGGGTGAGCACGAACAGCAGCGTGGGGATCGAGGCGACGGATCCGCCGACGCCGAGGTCGACCGGCGGGGAGGGCTGCTTGGTCGAGGTGACGAAGCCCGCGTTCACGAAGCCGATGAAGGCGATGAAGAGGCCGATGCCGACCGTGATGGCGAGCTTGAGCTGCACGGGAACGGCGTCGAAGATGAGCTTGCGCAGTCCGGTCGCGGCGAGCAGGACGATGATGAGGCCGTTGATCATCACCAGTGCCATCGCCTCGGGCCAGGTGACCGACTTCACGACCGTGAACGCGAGGAACGCGTTGATGCCGAGCCCGGCCGCGAAGGCGAAGGGCAGCCGGGCGACGAGCCCGAACAGGATCGTCATCACGCCCGCGGTCAGCGCCGTGGCGGCGGCGACGGCAGTGCCGGGGAGGGTGTGGCCGGCGACGTCGGGCGTGGCCAGGATGATCGGGTTGAGGATCACGATGTAGGCCATCGTCACGAAGGTGACGATGCCGCCGCGGACCTCGGTGCCGAGGGTGGATCCGCGTCGGGTGATCTCGAAGAACCGGTCGAGGGCGTTCTTCGGCTCCGCGGCGGTCTGGTCGGTCGTGGGCGGGGGGACTGTTGTCATGGGGGACCTCCGCGGAAAACCGTATCGCGTCGCGGATGTCGTCCGTGTGTCGCGCTGCGGGCGGCGTCGCCCGCGTGCCCGCAGGGGAGCGCGGAGGGGAGGACGTAGGCTCGAAACCGTCATGCAACGCCTCCTCATCGTGCTCCTGGCGGCGGTCGACGCCGTGGTCGCGGCCGCGATCGGCCTCGCCCTGCTGCTCGCCCCGCTCACCGTGATCTGGGCGGTGGCGTTCGGGCAGCGCGCCGACTGGGGGGCGCTGTGGCCGACGACGGCGACGCTGTGGCAGTTCGGCCACGGGGTGCCGCTGACGGTCGCCCTGCCCGACGCGCTGGTGCGATCGACCGGACTGGATCCCTCCGCCGCGCGTTTCGTCCTGTCGGTCGCCCCGCTGCTGCTGCTCTGCTTCACGGCGATCTTCGCGGCGCGTTCCGGCCGCCGCGCGGCACTCGCCGGATCCTGGCCCAGCGGCGTGATCAGCGGCACGGTCGTCTTCGCGGCGATCTCCGCCGGCGCCGCGCTCACGGGCGCGCTCGGGGCGGTGCAGACCCCGTTGTGGACGGCGGTGCTCTTCCCGCCGCTCGTCTTCCTCTGCGGTGCGCTCGCCGGCGCGATCGCCACCGCGTGGGGCGAGGGCGACGGAGGCCTCGTTGACCGGGTGCAGGACGCCCTCGACCGCCACCCCGACTGGGCGCACACGCCGGGCGACATCGTACGAGGGGCGGCCGTCGCGGTCGCCGGCGTCGTCGGTGCGGCCGCGGTCGTCGTGGCCGTCGCGGCGCTGGTGCGGGGCGGTCAGGTCGTCGCGCTGTTCGAGGCCCTGCGCGCCGACGGGCTCGGCGTCGTGGTGATCGGGCTCGCACAGCTCGCCTACGTCCCCACGCTCGTCGCGTGGGCCGTCGCCTGGATCGCAGGCCCCGGCTTCTCGATCGGCGCCGGCACCGCCGTGTCTCCGGCGGGCACCGCGCTCGGAGTGGTCCCCGGAGTCCCGGCGCTGGGCCTCGTGCCGGACAGCTCCTCGCCGTGGTTCCTCATCATCGTGCTCGTGCCGATCGCCGCGGGCGCCCTCGCCGGCTGGCTCATCCGCTCGCAGCAGGTCGCCGCCGGGGCCGAGGCCCCTTTCGGCCCCCGCGCCGCGACGGCGGCGGGCATCGCGGTGCTGGCCGGGGGAGCGGGCGCCCTGCTCGCGGCGCTGTCGCGCGGATCCCTCGGGCCGGGGCGGCTCGCCGTCGCGGGGCCGGATCCGGGACCGGTGGCGCTCGCGCTCGGGCTCGAGGTCCTCGTCGGCGCCGGCATCCTGCTCCTCGCCCCTCGCCGCCGCGGTCCGCTCGACGCCGCCTGGCTCGACGACGAGGACGCGCTCCGCTCCGACCGCGTATGAGCGCGGCGCCTCCGCGGCCCGTCGCCCGCGACGACTCGCCACGGCGGACACCCCCTAGACTGTTCGGGTGCTGACGGTCGCCGTACTCATCTCGGGCACCGGCTCGAATCTTCGTGCCCTCCTCGACGCGGCCGACGACCCCGGATTCCCGGCCCGCGTCATCGTGATCGGGGCGGACCGGGAGGCCGACGGGCTCGCCCACGCCGAGGCTTTCGGGATCCCCTCGTTCGTCGTGCCATGGGAGGCCTTCGCCACCAGGGAGGAGTGGGGCGCCGAGCTCGACGCGCAGCTGAAGGTCTGGAACCCCGACCTGATCGTGCTGTCCGGCCTCATGCGCCTGCTACCGCACGACGTCGTGGCGGCCTGGGCGCCGAACATCATCAACACGCATCCCGCCTACCTGCCCGAGTTCCCCGGGGCGCACGGCGTGCGTGACGCGATCGCCGCGGGCGTGAGCGAGACCGGAGCCAGCGTGATCGTGGTCGACGACGGCGTCGACAGCGGACCGATCCTCGCGCAGGAGCGCGTGGCGGTGCACGAGGGCGACACCGAGTCCGCGCTGCACGAGCGCATCAAGCCCGTCGAGCGGCGCCTGCTGATCGACGTCGTCCGCCGCATCGCCGAGGGCGAGCTCGACCTCGGCGCACGCCCCCCTGCTCGGGACGCGCACCGGCCGCAGGCCGGCGACGCGACCTGACGCCAACCCGGAAGGAAACCCCGATGGCCGGTCCCGCCCACGACCCGTCCCTCTACCGTCCCCGCGATGCGGTGCGCATCCGCCGCGCTCTCGTCTCCGTGAGCGACAAGACCGGTCTCGTCCCCCTCGCGCAGGCGCTGGCCGACAACGGCATCGAGATCGTGTCGACCGGATCCACCGCCCAGACCATCCGTGCCGCGGGGCTCGACGTCACCGATGTGGCGGCCGTCACAGGCGTCGCCGAGATGCTCGACGGCCGCGTGAAGACGCTGCACCCGTCGATCCACGGGGCCGTGCTGGCCGACCTGCGGCTGGAGGACCACGAGCAGCAGCTCGCCGAGCTCGGGATCAGCCCGTTCGAGCTCGTCGTGGTGAACCTCTACCCGTTCGTGGAGACCGTCGCCTCGGGCGCGGTCGGCGACGACGTCGTGGAGCAGATCGACATCGGCGGCCCGGCGATGGTGCGCGCGGCGGCGAAGAACCACGCCAACGTCGCGATCGTCGTCTCGCCCGAGTCCTACCCGTCGCTGCTGCGCGCCCTCGAGGAGGGCGGCACCACTCTCGCGCAGCGCCGCGAGTTCGCCGCGCGCGCCTTCGCGCACACGGCCGCCTACGACACGGCCGTCGCGCAGTGGTTCTCCGACGGCACCCTGTCCAGCGACACCGAGCTGCCGGAGCACCTCACCATCTCGGCGTCGCGCCTGGCCACCCTGCGGTACGGCGAGAACTCGCACCAGCGCGCCGCGATCTACACGCGCGCGGGCGGGCACGGCATCGCCCAGGCCACGCAGCTGCAGGGCAAGGAGATGTCGTACAACAACTACGTCGACGCCGACGCCGCCCTGCGCGCGGCCTACGACATGGTGCACCCCGCGGTCGCCATCATCAAGCACGCCAACCCGTGCGGCATCGCGACGACGGCGCCGAACGCGCTGGATCCCATCGCGAGCGCGCACCTGCGCGCGCACGAGTGCGACCCCGTGTCCGCGTACGGCGGCGTGATCGCGGCGAACGGCACCGTGACGCTGAAGATGGCGGAGAACCTGAAGGACATCTTCACCGAGGTCATCGTCGCCCCCGCGTTCGAGCCGGCGGCGCTCGAGGTGTTCAAGGCGAAGAAGAACCTCCGCCTGCTGCAGCTGCCCGACGACTGGCAGCAGGAGCGCATGGACGTGCGCCTCGTCTCCGGCGGACTGCTGCTGCAGGACGCGGACCGGTTCCCGGACGACATCGTCTCGGTCGCCGCGAACTGGGAGCTCGTCTCGGGCGAGCGCCCCGACGATCTGGAGATGGAGAACCTCATCTTCGCCTGGAAGGCGTGCCGCGCGGTGAAGTCGAACGCGATCGTGCTCGCCAAGGCGAACGCGACGGTCGGCGTCGGCATGGGGCAGGTCAACCGGGTCGACTCCTGCCGTCTCGCCGTCGAGCGCGCGGGCGACCGCGCGGCCGGATCCGTCGCCGCCTCCGACGCGTTCTTCCCGTTCGCGGACGGCGCCCAGGTGCTCATCGACGCCGGTGTCACGGCGATCGTGCAGCCGGGCGGATCGGTGCGGGACGAGGAGGTCGTGGACGCGGCGCGCAAGGCCGGCGTGACGATGTTCTTCACCGGGGAGCGGCACTTCTTCCACTGAGCCGGAGGTCTCCACGGCTCCCAGCCGGCCCGCACTCTGCAGGACGATCGCACGTTTGCAGGATGGATCCGCGGATCCTGTCCTGCAGACGTGCGATCGTCCTTTTCTCTTGAGCCGAGAGGACCGGGCGGGAGCGCACTGTCATGTCCGATTTCCGCGAGCCTGCGGGAATCGGACATGACAGGGTGGAGGCATGAGCCTTCCCGCGATGACCTTCGACGAGCGGTACCGCGCCATCGACGCGCGGGACACCCGCTTCGACGGGCAGTTCGTCACGGCCGTGCGCTCGACCGGGATCTACTGCCGGCCGAGCTGTCCGGCCCGCACGCCCCGGCCCGAGAACGTCACGTTCTTCCCCACCAGCGCCGCCGCGCACGAGGCCGGATACCGCGCATGCAAGCGGTGCCTGCCCGAGGCGGCGCCCGGATCGCCGGAGTGGAACCTGCGCGGCGACGTCGTGGCCCGCGCGATGCGGCTCATCGCCGACGGCGTCGTCGAGCGCGAGGGCGTGCCGGGGCTCGCCGCGCGGCTCGGCTACTCCTCGCGCCACCTCACCCGGCTGCTCGCCGCCGAGCTCGGGGCGGGCCCGCTCGCGCTCGCCCGCGCCCACCGTGCGCACACCGCGCGGATGCTCCTCGTCGGCACCGACCTGGCGATCGCCGACGTCGCGTTCTCGGCGGGGTTCGCGAGCGTGCGCCAGTTCAACGACACGGTGCGCGAGGTATTCGGCCTGACCCCGGGGGAGCTGCGCGCGCGCCGCCACGGCCGCGACGAGCGGACCGCCGCCGCGCCGGGCGAGATCGGCCTGCTGCTGCCGTACCGGGCGCCGTTCGACGCCGCAGGGCTGTTCGCGTGGATGCGGGCGCGGGCGCTGCCCGGGGTGGAGGAGGCCGGCGAGCGCTTCTTCCGCAGGAACCTGCGGCTGGACGGCGGACCGGGATGGTTCGAGCTGCGCCTCGACGACGCCGACCGGCTGCATCTGCGGGCGGGGCTGACGGGTCTCGGCGACCTCGCGCCGGTCGTCGCCCGCGCCCGGAGGCTCTTCGACCTCGACGCCGATCCGCAGGCCGTGGACGCCGCGCTGTCCGCGCACGCCCCGCTCGCGCCGCTCGTCGCCCGGGTCCCGGGCATCCGGGTGCCGGGGGCCGCGGATCCGCACGAGATGCTCATCCGCACGATGGTCGGACAGCAGGTCACCGTCGCGGCGGCGCGCACCGCGCTGGCCCGGCTGGCCGAGGAGCTGGGGGAGCGGATCGGATCCGACAGCTCGTTCCCGTCGCAGAAGACGTCGTCCTCCGCCGCGGATTCGGACGACTTCGGCGACGGGAACGCGGCGGACGACCCGGAGTCGCGGATCCTGTTCCCGACGATGGCGGCGATCGCCGAGCACGGGCACGAGGTGCTGCGCGGACCTGCCGCGCGGATCAGGGCCGTCACCGGCGCCGCGGCCGCCCTCGCCGACGGCTCGCTCCGGCTCACGCTCGCGGACGACGGCGCGGAGCAGCGCAGGGCGCTCCTCGCGATGCCGGGGATCGGACCGTGGACCGCCGACTACGTGCGGATGCGGGTGCTCGGGGATCCCGACGTGTTCCTGCCCGGCGACGTGGCCGCGCGCGCCGGGGCCGGCGGCGCCGGGCTCCCGGCGGAGGCCGGCCCCCTGGACGCGTGGGCGGCCCGCACGGCCCCCTGGCGCAGCTACCTCACCGCGCACCTCTGGCGCGCGGTGCCCGCGAAGGGCGCCCGGAGCGGCCGGCCGGAGGCGCCGGGCGCCGGTTCGCCGGGCGCCTCCGCGCCGCGTCCCGCCTCACGCCGATGACCCCACCCACCCCCTCGACCACGGAGAGCCCGAGAATGACCGCCATCATCCAGACCATCGCCACCCCCGACGGCCCGTTCACGATCCTCGCGGATGCACAGGACCGCGTGCTCGCGTCCGGATGGACCGCCGACCGCGACGCCATCCTGCACCGTCTCGCCGACCGGAACCGCCCGGCCGACGTCGTCGCCGGGACCACCCGGGCGGCCGCCGCGGTCGACGCGTACTACGCGGGCGACCTCGCCGCGATCGACGCCGTCGAGGTGCACCAGTCCGGCACCGGGATGCAGGACGCCGGGTGGGACGCCCTGCGGCGGATCGCGCCGGGCGCGCCGCTGACCTACACCGGGTTCGCCGCCGCGCTCGGCCGGCCGGGGGCCGTGCGCCCCGCCGCCTCGATCTGCGCCCGCAACGCCGCAGCGCTGTTCGTGCCGTGCCATCGGGTGCTGCGCGTGGACGGGACGCTCGGCGGGTTCGCCTGGGGCGAGGACGTGAAGCGCCGGCTGCTGGATCGGGAGGCCGCCCAGGCGATCCGCGCCTGAGCGCTGGCGGTCCCGACGATCCGGGATGGTCCCGCTGGTGCGGATCGACGAATCGGGAGCCCTCGGAGCGCTCTAGCCTCGACCTGAGCCGACGTCGAGGAGGACCATGCCCGAGCTCGCCACCGTCCAGGCCTGGATCGAGGAGCACCTTCCCGCGCTGATGGCACGCCATCGCGTGCCCGCCGTCTCCCTGGCGATCGGCGCCGGAGACGCGACGTTCGTCTGGGCCGGGGGGATCCTCCACCGCGGCACCGGCGTCACGGCCGACCCCGGATCCGTGTTCCAGATCGGATCCGTCACGAAGGTGCTCACGGCCACACTGGTCCTGCAGCTCGTCGAGGAGGGGGTGCTGGATCCGGACGCCCCGGTGCGGAGCATCCTCCCGGGGTTCCGCGTCCTGGACGACGACGCGTCGGCGACGATCACGACGCGCCAGCTGCTCAGCCACACAGCCGGTTTCGAGGGCGACGTGTTCGTCGACACGGGCGACGGCGACGACGCCCTGGCGCGCTATGTCGGCCTCCTCGCGCAGACGCCGCAGCTCTTCGCGCCCGGGGAGATGTTCTCGTACAACAACGCGGGGTTCTCCACGCTCGGGCGCATCGTCGAGGTGCTCCGCGGGGCGCCGTACGAGCGGGTGCTGCGCGATCGCCTGCTCGCGCCCCTGGGGCTGCGTCACGCGGCGGTGGACGCCTCCGAGGCGATCCTGCATCGTGCCGCCGTGGGGCACCTGCGCCAGGACGACGGCGAGTTCGCCCCGACCGCGGTCTGGGCGATGGAACGCGCGGGGGCGGCGGCAGGTTCGCGGCTCGCGATGAGTGCGGCCGATCTGCTCGCATTCGCCCGGCTGCATCTGCGCGCCGGGGTCGCCCGGGACGGCACCCGCCTGCTCTCCCGGGAGGGAGCGGAGGCGATGCGCACCCCGCAGATCCTCCTGCCCGACATCGACCAGGGAGCCGCCTGGGGGCTCGGCTGGGAGCTGTTCGACCGCGCGGGGCGCCTGATCCCGGGCCACGACGGGAACACGATCGGGCAGTCGGCGTGCCTGCGGCTGCTGCCGGAGCAGGACGCGGCGATCGCCGTGCTCGCCAACGGCGGCGACCCCCATCCCGTGTTCGCGGCGCTCGTGGACGTCGTGCTCGAGGAGCTCGCCGGCATCGCGGCGAAGCCCGCTCCCGCTCCCTCCGGTGCCGTGCCGGCGGACGCCGACCGCTTCGTCGGCCGGTACGCGTCGAGCACCGCGCTCACCACGATCAGCCGCACCGCGGACGGCCGGGTGTGGCTCGACCGCGTCCCGCACGGCGTGGTCGCCGACCTCGGCGACCTGCCGTTCCGCACGGAGCTGGTGGGCTGGCGCGGAGACGTGCTCCTGCCGGTGGAGACCGACGGCGGGATGCGGCAGCCCGTCGCCTTCCTCGGCGACGACGGCGCCGGCCGCGCCCTGTTCCTGCACACCGGCCGCGCCGACCGGCGGGTGGCGTCATGACGCCGTCGCGCGCCGCCGAGGCGCTGCACCATCGCGCGGTCGTCGCGGACGCGCACAACGACCTGCTCTGCGCGGTCGTCGCCCGTCCTCCGGAGCTGTGGGGCGCGTTCTTCCGGGAGCGCTGGCTGCCGCAGCTCGTGGCGGGCGGGGTCGACCTGCAGGTGCTCCCGGTGTTCGTCGAAGACCCGTATCGTCCCGAGGGGGCGCTGCGCCGCACGCTGCGCATGATCGAGGCGGCGCACCGTCTGGCCGAGGAGAACGCCGGACGCGTGGCCCTGTGCCGCACCGGGGCGGAGGTCGACCGCACGATCGCGGACGGCCGGATCGCGCTGGTGCTCGCCCTCGAGGGCATGCCGGGGCTGTACGGCGACGTCGAGCTCCTCGCCACGATGCACCGGCTCGGCGTGCGCGTCGGCTCGCTCACGCATGTGGGACGCGGCGCGTTCGCGGACGGGTCGGGCGAGGATGCGGCCCGCAGCCGCCTGACCGCGGCCGGCGTCGCCGCGGTCCAGGAGATGGAGCGCATCGGGATGCTCGTCGACCTCAGCCATCTCGGCGCCGCGGGGGTCTCGCACGTCCTGGAGATCGCGACCCGACCGGTGATCGCGACGCACTCCTCGGCGCGGGCGCTGCGCGACCACCACCGCAACCTCCCCGACGACCAGCTCGTGGCGATCGCGGCGGGCGGAGGGGTGGTCTGCGCCAACTTCTTCGCCCCGTTCCTCGACGACGGGCACCCCACGATCGACCGGCTCGTCGACCACCTGGAGCACATCGCCGCCGTCGCGGGTGTGGAGCACACCGGGATCGGCCCGGACTTCGTGCAGGAGGTCATCGCGGAGACCACCCCGCCCTGCTGCACCGTCACCGAGGTGCAGGGGGTGCCGGCCGACATCTATCTCCCGGGGCTGGAGGGCCCGCGGGGACTCCCGCTGCTCACGGACGCGCTGCTGCGCCGCGGGTGGCCGGAGGCCGATATCCTCGGCGTGCTCGGCGGGAACGTGCAGCGGCTGTTCCGCCGCGAACTCGGCGTGCCCGGCGGACGATGAGCGGCCAGGTCCGCGGAGTCGTGCAGGGGGACGAACTCGCACGGGTCCGTTCGACGGATCGGACGAACGAGCGGCCGACCCGGTGCCGCAGGATCATGAGAGAAGCCAAGCCCGGCGGCGCCGAACACGCGCGGCGGGCGCAAGGGAGCGCGCAATGCTGACGATTCGAGACCTCTCGGTCCAGATCCGCACCGGCGACCGGATCGTGCGTCCGATCAGCGGAGTGGACCTCGACCTCGCCCGCGGCGAGACGCTCGGGATCGTGGGCGAGACCGGCTCGGGCAAGTCGATGACCGGTCTCGCCATCATGGGGATGCTGCCGGCCGGATCCGAGATCACGAACGGATCCATCCGCTTCGACGGCGAGGAGCTCGTCGGCCGCGACCCCCGGGCGTACCGGTCGCTGCGCGGACGCCGGATCTCCATGGTGTTCCAGGACTCGCTGACCGCCCTGAACCCGACCCGGCGCATCGGCGACCAGGTCGCGGAGCCGCTGCTGCTGCACGGTCTCGCGCACCGGGCGGAGGCGCTGCGCCGGGCCGAGGAGATGCTGGCGCTGGTCGGCATCCCGCGCCCGTCCGAGCGCATGCGCGACTATCCGCACCAGCTCTCCGGCGGCATGCGGCAGCGCGTGATGATCGCCATGGCGCTCATCGCCGAGCCCGATCTGCTCATCGCCGACGAGCCGACGACCGCCCTCGACGTGACGATCCAGGCGGAGATCCTGGAGCTGCTGGGAAGGCTCAAGGACCAGCTCGGCATGGCCATGATCCTCGTCACGCACGACATGGGCGTGGTGGCGCGGCACGCCGACCGGGTGGGCGTCATGTACGCCGGACGGCTCGTGGAGACCGGTCCGACGCGCGCGCTGTTCCGGCGCACCCGGCACCGCTACACGCGCGCGCTGCTCGATTCGATCCCCTCGCTCGAGCAGGACCGCGGCGTCGAGCTGTTCTCGATCCCCGGATCCCCGCCGGATCCCGCCGAGACGGTTCCCGGATGCCGGTTCGCGCCGCGCTGCGCCGCCGCCACGGATCGCTGCCGGGCCGAGCGCCCGCCGCTCGAGGGCGAGGGCGGGCACGTCTTCGCCTGCTGGAACCCGGTCGCCGACGCGCCGCCCGTGCTCCCGGGCCGCGCGCTCCCGGCTGCCCCCGTGGTCGAGACGTCGACGGAGCCGCGGCTCGAGGTCGTCGACCTCGTGCAGGAGCACCCCGTCTCCGGCTGGGCTCCGAAGGGGCGCCGGCGCACGGTGAAGGCGGTCTCCGGGGTGAGCTTCACGGTGCAGGCAGGGGAGACCCTGGGGCTGGTCGGAGAGTCCGGATGCGGCAAGTCGTCGCTCGGGCGCATGCTCGTCGCGATGGACCGGCCCACGGCGGGGGAGGTGCGCCTCGAGGGCACGAAGGTCTCCGGCGTCGGCCGGCGCGGGCTCGGCGCTCGCCGGGCGCGGCTGCAGATGATGTTCCAGGACTCCGGCGCCGCGCTGGATCCGAAGATGACGATCGGCACGATCCTGCGGGAGCCCCTCGCGATCCAGGGGATCGGCACGACCGCCGAGCGGACCGAGCGGGCGATCGCGCTGCTGGACGGCGTCGGCCTCGGCCCGTCGATCCTGGAACGGTATCCGCATGAGCTCTCCGGCGGGCAGCGGCAGCGCATCGGGCTCGCCCGCGCTCTCGCACTGGATCCCGACGTCCTCGTCGCGGACGAGCCGGTGAGCGCGCTCGACGTCTCGATCCGCTCCCAGGTGCTCAACCTCATGCGCACCCAGCAGCGCGAGCGCGGGCTCAGCAGCGTCGTGATCTCGCACGACCTGTCGGTCATCCGCTACCTCTCCGACCGGGTCGGCGTGATGTACCTCGGCAAGATCGTCGAGGTCGGCGCCACCGACGAGGTGTACGAGCGCCCGGCGCACCCGTACACCGCCGGCCTGCTCGCCGCGGTGCCGATCGCGGATCCGGATGCGCCGCCGCCGGACGCCGCAGAGCGCGTCCGGGGCGAGCTGCCCAGCCCCCTGGATCCGCCCAGCGGCTGCCGGTTCCGCACCCGGTGCCCGCTCGCGACCGAGCTGTGCGCGACGGTCGAGCCGATGCTGGAGGCGGTCGGGGACGCGCACGACGTGGCGTGCCACTTCCCGCTGCAGCCCAAGGCACAGGCGCCGGCGGACGCGAGCGCCCCGGGCGCGCGGCCGGGCGAGACGGAGGCGGCGGCGTGATCTCCTACCTGCTGCGGCGGATCCTCGTCTCGCTGCTCGTGCTCATCGGCATCTCGATCGTGATCTTCGTGATGCTGCACCTCATCTCCGACAGCCCGGGCCGCGTGGTGCTCGGGCCCCAGGCCTCCGCCGCGGCGGTCGAGGCCTTCAACCGGGAGAACGGCTACGACCGGCCGCTGTTCGTGCAGTACGCGGACTACGTGGTGCAGCTCCTGCACGGCGACCTCGGCCGCTCCTACAAGCTGAACGAGGAGGTCACGGTGCTGTTCGCGCAGAACGCGGGACGCAGCGCCGTGCTGTCGCTCTCCGGGCTCGTGCTCGCGCTGCTCATCGCGATCCCGCTCGGGATCCTCCAGGCGGTGCGCCGCAACAGCGTCGTCGACCGGGCCGCCACCGGCGTCGCCTACCTCCTCTACGCGACCCCCTCGTTCCTCGTCGCGCTGCTGCTGATCGCGCTGCTCAGCCAGCTCGTGCCGCTCTTCCCCGCGGAGGCCTCGCAGTCGACCTCGCCCTGGGTCGTGTTCACGGATCCGCGGGCCATGGCGCTGCCGCTGATCACGCTCGCGCTCACGAACGTCGTGGTGTTCTCCCAGTACCAGCGCTCGGCGGCGCTCGAACAGCTCGGCATGGACTACATCAAGGTCGCCCGGGCCAAGGGCGCCCCGGAGCGGATCGTGCTGCTGCGCCACCTGCTGCGCAACGCCTGCATCCCGCTCATCACGCTCGTCGGAGTCATGATCCCGACGCTGCTGGCCGGAAACCTCATCGTCGAGTCGGTGTTCAACTACCCCGGCCTCGGCCTCCTGTTCCTCAACAGCCTGCATCGGGAGGACTACCCGGTGCTGCTGGCCTACACCCTCATCGGTGGCGCGCTCACCGTGCTGGGCAACCTCCTCGCCGACCTCGTGGTCGCACGCGCGGACCGACGGATCGAGCTGAGCAGATGACCACCGCACACCCCGAGATGTCCGAGAAGACCGACGTCATCGTGGCCACCGCCACGGCGGCGCGACCTCTCGCGGCCGCCGCCGTGCTGCGCGCGCTGCGACGCAGTCCGATGGCGGTGGCGGGCGCGTCGCTGCTCGTGCTGCTCGTGCTGTTCAGCTTCGTCGGACCGCTGCTGTACCCGACGAACCAGACCGACGTGAACCTCCTCGACGCGCTGCTGCCCCCCGGCGAGGGCTACCCGCTCGGCACGGATCCGAACGGCTTCGACGTGCTCGGCCGGCTCATGCTC
Organism: Microbacterium sp. MMO-35; assembly: GCF_037147555.1. NCBI lineage: Bacteria > Bacillati > Actinomycetota > Actinomycetes > Micrococcales > Microbacteriaceae > Microbacterium > Microbacterium sp. MMO-35. Next base: position 85,889 of record NZ_JBBCVH010000007.1, on the reverse strand, counting down.
GGCGGTCAGGTGTCGCTCGAGATCGGTCTGCTCGCCGCGGTCTTCGCGACCACCCTGGGCACCGTCTACGGCGCCGTCGCGGGACTCGTGGGCGGTGTGGTGGACGGGATCATGATGCGCTTCGTCGACGTGCTGCTGGCGATCCCGTTCCTGTTCTTCGTGCTCATCATCGCGGCGCGCTTCACCGCGACGCCGCTCACCCTGAGCCTCGTGATCGGAGGGTTCTCCTGGCTCGTCTCGGCCCGGCTGATCCGCGGCGAGGTGCTGTCCCTGCGGGTCCGCGAGTTCGTGCAGGCGGCGCGTCTCATGGGCGCCAGCGATCGCCGGCTGATCTTCACCCACCTGATCCCGAACACCATGGGCGTGATCATCGTGAACCTCACGTTCCAGGTCGCCGACGCCATCCTGGTGATCGCCGCCCTCGGATTCCTCGGCTTCGGGCTGAGCTATCCCGTCACGGACTGGGGCAGCCAGCTCTCCAGCGGCGTCGCCTACATCACCGCCGGCAACTGGTGGCTCATCTACCCCGCAGGGCTCTGCATCGTGCTCGTGGTGCTCGGGCTGAACCTGCTCGGAGACGCCCTGCGCGACGTCCTGGACCGGCGCAGATGAGCGGCCGCCGGGGTGTGTCCGCGCACACAGGCGCACCGCATCGAAACTGTCCGGATCGCTGAACGGGCGGCCGCGCCCGTCCTGCACCCTCGAATCACCGGAATACGACGCCGGCGGCCGCACCGCCGATAGCGTCCGCCCGACCCGACCCACCCGAACAAGGAGCACAGCATGAACCCGCAGGTTCCCCGGAGGCGACGGCGCCTCCTGATCGCCCTCACGGTCGCCGCCGCACTGATCACCACGGGCTGCAGCGCCGGCACCGCCAAGGTCGACCCCTCCCAGTACCGCACCATCCCCGCCTCGAGCGGCAAGGCCGTCGACGGAGGCGTCATCACGGTCGCCATGACGCCGGGCCTCGCGCCGAACTACATCTTCCCGTACCCGCCCGCCGAGGCGAACGGCGCCGTCATCGGCTACGACCTGATGTGGCGCACCCTGTACCGGGCCGACGTCGACGGCAAGAGCAACGCGGACACGAGCCTCGCCGAGGCCCCCGTGTACGGCGACGACGGGCGCACCGTCACGATCACCCTCAAGAAGAACGACTGGTCCAACGGCAAGCCCCTCACCGCGGGCGACGTGGTCTTCTCCCTCGACATCCTCAAGGCGGCCGTCGCCGCGAGCGCGGCCAACTGGGCGTTCTACACCCCGGGCCAGTTCCCCGACGGCGTGACCGCGACCGCGAGCGGCGCCGACACCGTCGTGCTGACGCTCGAGAAGGCGTACAACCCCGCCTACCTCGAGTCGCTCCTGCAGCAGCTCGTCGTGCTCCCCTCGGCGGACTGGAGCATCGCGACGGCGGGAGGGCCCGTCCTGGACTACACCGATCCGGCCAACGCGGCCGCGATCTACACGTTCCTCACCGGCCAGTCCGCCGACCAGTCGTCGTTCGCGACGAACCCGCTCTGGCAGGTCGTCAGCGGCCCCTACGCGCTGAAGAGCTTCGAGCCCACCACCGGCTCCTTCTCGCTCACGCCGAACCCCGCGTACACGGGTCCGGGCGAGCACAAGCTCGCGCAGGTCGACTTCAAGGCGTTCACGTCGGCGGCCGCTGTCTACAACCAGTATCAGGCGGGAACGGTGACCGTCGGGCGCCTCGACTCCAGCTACTCGTCGAAGATCGAGGACCTGCGCAAGAAGGGCTACGACGTCTACGCGGCTCCGGCGCCGGCGCGATCGGATCCGCTGGTGATCAACTTCGCCAACACGACCGGCGGCTTCGACAGGATCATCGCGCAGCCGTACGTGCGCCAGGCGCTGCAGCACCTCGTCGACCAGCCGGGCTACATCAAGAGCCGCGGGGTCTACAACGGCGCGGCCAGCGAGAACTACGCGACCGTGGGACTCGGCTCCGCCTTCCCGCCCGCGTTCGGGGACAAGGCCCCCTACCCGTTCGACCCGAAGGCCGCGGAGAAGCTGCTGACCGAGCACGGCTGGAAGGTCGACAAGGCCGGGACCGTCTGCGAGAAGCCGGGAGCGGGATCCGGTCAGTGCGGCGAGGGCATCGAGAAGGGGCAGAAGATCTCCTTCACGCTCGCCTCGGCGAGCTCGCCGAGCTACGTCGGCGCCCGCGATCTGGCGTTCTCCTCGGAGGCGAAGAAGCTCGGCATCGACGTGAAGGTCGTCACGAAGTCGCTGAACTACATGTACGAGAACTACACGAACCCGGGCGCTCCGGCGAACGCGGACGAGTGGGGGATGCAGGACACCGGTCCCCTCGTGATGACGTCGTACCCGACGGCGAACGGCGCGTTCAACACCGACGGCAGCTTCAACCTGGGCAGCTACAGCAACCCCGAGGCCGACAAGGCGATCGAGGCGAGCGTGTTCGGCTCGGATCCGAAGGCGCTGAGCGCGGAGACCACCCTGATCTCGAAGGATCTGCCGGTGCTGTTCCTGCCGACCCCCGACAACCTCATCGTCTGGAAGAGCACGCTCTCCGGACCGCCCGAGACGTTCGAGGGCCTGCTGAAGTTCATCTACTCCCCGGAGCAGTGGTACTTCACCGAGAAGCAGAAGTAGCGGATCCGGATCCGGGGCCGGCCGAGCAAGGCCGGCCCCGGCACGGTGAGAGGATCGACCCCGATGCATGAGACCGACCGGACGCACGTCCTGCCCCTGGCGGCACCCGGCGAGCCCTGGGATCCCGCGCTCGTCAGGGAGCTGGTCGGCGATGCGCGCATCGTGCTGCTCGGCGAGGGCGCGCACGGCGTCGACGACTTCGCCCGGCTCGCCGACGGGCTCTTCCGCACGCTCGCGAGCGATCTCGGCTTCACGGCGTTCGTGAGGGAGTCGGGCTTCGCCGAGGGCATCGAGGTGGACGACTGGATCCAGGGCGGTCCCGGGGAGGTCGGCGACATCGCCCGCGCCGGGCTCACCTACGGCTTCGGCGAGTCCGAGGCGGTGCGGCGCCAGCTGACGTGGATGCGCGCGGAGAACGCCCGTGGGCGGTCGCCGCTGCGCTTCTGGGGCATGGACCTGCCCGGCTCCGCCACGTCCCCGGGCTCCGCCGTGCGGCTGTGCCTGGCCCGGATCCCCGCGGAGGCGGGCGACGACGAGCTGCGCCGGATCACCGACCTCGGAGGGCGCACCGAGGCGGCGATCGCCTGGGAGACCAGGGACGAGGCGGCCCGCGAGCAGATCCGGGCGGGCATCAGGGGGCTCCTGGACCGCGTCGAGCGTCACGGCGACGACCTCGCGCGCCGCTCGGCCGAGACCCTGCGCGCCTTCCTCGCCGAGCTGTCGTGGTCGGGCGGCGAGGGACCCTATCCGCGCGAGTCGCTCATGGCCGGCACCGTGAACTGGATCGCCGAGCGCGAGGAGCGGATCCTCGTGCTCGCGCACAACGCGCACGTCCGCCGGGAGCCGCTGCACGGCCGGCCCAGCCTGGGCTCCCTGCTGCAGGAGCGCTGGGGATCCGACCTGCGTGTGATCGGCATGACCTCCGGCCGCGGCCCGGTCGTCTCCTTCGCCGAGCGCTCGCCGCGGCCCTTCGACTGGGAGGCGACGCTCGCCGAGCGGGAGCCCGTGCCCGGTTCCCTGGAGCACGCCCTCGACCCGCTCGGCGACGCGGTCGTCGACCTGCGCAGGGCGCCGGCCGCGCTCCTCGCGGGGGTCGTGGGCACGCTCGCCGGCACCGGGCTCGACCCGCTCGCCGACGCCGCCACCGCCTTCGACGCGATCGCCCACCTCCGGCGCGCGTCGCTCGTGGAGGGCCGCCTGGAGAGGCTGCGCGCCGAGTTCGGCGCCCCGGCAGCGGCCGGTGCGCCGCCGCTGGCGCGCACCGGAGCGACGGTCGAGACCGTCGCCGGGATCGCCGTCGCGGATCCGTACCGCTGGCTGGAGGGGGACGCCGCGGCCGACCCCGAGGTCGGCGCCTGGCAGCGCGCGCAAGCCGCCTACGCCGAGGAGACGATCTGGGCGGGCCGGGACCGCGACGCCGTGCGCGCCCTCATCGAGCGCAGCCACGCCGGCGCCCGCCCGGAGCTGCCCGTCGGCGCCGGCGGCCGGTGGTTCCGCGCCGAGGGACGCCGCATCGTCGTCGCGGACGAGCCGTACGGTCCCGGGCGCGCGCTCGTCGACCTGGCGGAGTTCGACGGACCCGGGCGCACGGCGGTGCTCAGCTGGTTCGCCCCGTCCCCGGACGGCACGGTGCTCGCGGTCGGGGTCTGCACCGACGGCAGCGAGCACAACCGTGTCGAGCTGGTCGACGTGCGCTCGGCCACGCGGCGCGACGACGCCCCGCCGGAGCTGCTGCACAGCGCCTGGGGCGGCGGGATCTCGTGGCGTCCGGACAGCGGCGGGTTCTCGTTCCTCGGGCTCAGCGGCCCGGCGCACGACTTCCACCAGGTCGTGTACCGCCGGGACCTGGGCGTCCGCGGCCCCTCCGAGCTCGAGCACGTGCCCCTGCCGGAGGGCTCCCGTGAGTACACCCGGATCCAGTTCTCGCCGGACGGTCGCTGGGCGGTCGCCAGCCATCGGGTCGGCACGCCGTTCCCCGTCGCGGTGCGCGACCTGCACGATCCCTCCGGCGGCTGGCGGCCCTTCCTCGCCCCGGGGCCGGAGACGGTGGCCGGGCACGTCGTCGGAGACCGCTACGTCGCCGTCACCGACCGGGGCGCGCCGCGCCGGCGGCTCGTGGCGATCCCGCTGGACGCCGCCGATCCCGACGACCCGGCCTGCTGGGCGGAGCTGGTACCGGAGAGCGACGCAGTGCTGCGGTCGGTCCTCCCCGTCGGCGACGCGCTCTACCTGAGCGAGTTCCACCGCACGGCGGCGCGGGTGCGGATCCTGCGCGGCGACGGCACCGAGCAGGGCGTGCTGCCGCTGCCCGGGGAGGGGGCGCTCGCCGCCCCGTTCTTCCCGCTCACCGGGCTCGCGGCCACGAGCGACGGATCCTTCGTCTTCGCGTTCTCGACGCTCACGTCGTCCTGGGGCGTCTACCGGCACCGTCCCGGCGGCGCGCTCGAGATGCTGCGGGAGCCGGCGGTGACGATCGACGCGCACGCGGAGCTGCGCGCGGCGACCGCCCCCGACGGCACCCCGATCCCGTACCACGTGGTGCGCCCGCGCGGCGCGTCCGGGCCCGGTCCCGTGCTCATCTCGGCATATGGTGCGGCCGGGATCCCCACGCTGCCCCAGTACCAGCCCGACCTCGCGGCCTTCGTCGCCGCCGGGGGCACCCTCGTGCAGGCCTATCTGCGCGGCGGGGGAGAGTTCGGCAGCGCCTGGTTCCGCGCCGCCGACCGCGAGCGCCGCGGCGTCCGCGACGAGGACCTGCTCGCGGTCGCGGAGCACCTGCTCGCCGAGGGAGTGGCCGCGCCGGGGCGGCTGGCGCTCACCGGAGGCTCCGACGGCGGGCTGATGTGCGGCAACGCGATCACGGCCTGCCCGGAGCTGTGGCGCGCCGTGCTGCCCCGCGCCCCTCTGCTCGACCTCGTCGGCGGGTTCCGCAACCCGTACCTGGACTTCGTGATCCGCAAGGCCTGGGGCGACCCCGCCGACCCCGTCGACGTGGCGCGGATGATCGCGCTGTCGCCCTACGAGCGGGTGCGTCCGGCCGAGTATCCGCTGCTGTACGTGGAGGCCGGGGCCAACGATCCGCGCTGCCCTCCCTGGCAGGCGCGCAAGTTCGTCGCGCGTCTGCAGGCCGCGCAGCGCGGGCCGGCGCCGATCCTGCTGCACGTGTACGAGAACGCCGGACACGGATCCGGCACGGGCCACGACGTGATCGTCGCGCAGGACGCGGCCTGGCTGGCCTGCCTGCTGGGCGCGCTCGGGCTCCCGGATCCGGATCCGGTCAGCGTTCCGCGTTGATCGCGCGCAGCCGCAGCTGCATCATCGCGCCGAAGCGCGCGTTCGGGTCGTCGAGGTCGATCCGGCCGACCTCGGCCACCCGGCGCAGGCGGTACCGGAAGGTGTTCGGATGCACGAACTTCGCGGCCGAGGCGACGGTCACGTCGCCGAACGCGTCCAGCCAGGCCTCGAGGGTCTCGGTGAGGCTGGATCCGTGGGTCTCGTCATAGGCGATCAGCCGCGCCAGGGGTCCTGACGGGATGTCCCGCGCGGCCCCGGCGACCTCGAGCAGCAGCGCCTCCGCGTGCACCTCGTCGAGACGGACGACCTGCCGGTCGACGATCCCGGCGCGGAGCACGCGCAGCGCGCGGTCGGCGCTGGTCCGCGAGCGGGGCAGCAGCGACGTCTCCGCGACCGCGACCCCGACGCCGATCAGGGGACGCAGCGCCGAGCGCATCCGGGCGAGGAACTCCGTGGCGACCCGTGCCGCGCTGTCGCCCTCGTCGTCCGCGTCCGCGGCGAGGGGGAGCACCCCGTAGGCGACGTCGCCGACGAGCCCCGACACCGAGCGCGGGTGCGCGAACGAGAGGTGCACCGCGAGCGCATCGGCGACGCGTTTGCGCTCCGCGGCGAGGTGCGCGTGCGGGAGCTGCTCGGCCGCAGGGCCGTGCAGGGTCAGCGCGAGCACGACGCAGGGCTCCTCGCGCAGGCCGAGCCGGTGCACGGCCTCACCGGCGGAGGGACCGCCGGCGAGGGCGGTGCGCAGCAGCTCGGCCCGCAGCCGGCGCTCGACGTCGGCGTCGGTGCGCTGCCACACCAGGTGCATGGCGACGAGCTTGGCGCCCTCGCGCAGTGACGCGCCGCGCTCGGGGGTGAGGGAGCCGGCGACCCAGATCGTGCCGAGCACCTCGTCGCCCGCGCGCACCGCGATCGCGGTGCGCACCTCGTCGCCGGCGGATCCGGCGGTCACCTCGACCGGCCATTCGCTGCGGGCGATCCGCGCGAGCGTCCCGCTCTCCTCCAGCGTGCGCATGTCCTGCGGCGGCAGCGGCCTGGCACGGATCCCGGGGACCCGCTGCGACTCCGGGCCGTTGGAGAAGGCGAGCAGCTGCGCGTTGCGGTCCTCGATCGTGACGGGGGACTCCAGCAGGGCGGCGATCGCGTCCGCCACCGCGAACAGGTCTCCCGCGAGTATTCCGCCGAAGGTGACCGGACGCGCGTCGTCCGGATCCCCCGGCGTCATCAGCGAGCGCAGCATGCCGGCCAGGTGCGCCCAGGTGGTGCCGGGGTTGAGGGCGAGCACGACGACCCCGGTCGCCTCGGCCTCGGCACGCAGGGCCTCTCCCGCGGCGAACGGCGCCCGCACCACGAGCGCCGTGACCCCGGCCTGCGCGAGCAGGGGGAGCAGGCCCAGGACGAGGTCGGGATCCTCGACGCCGACGCCCATGACGAGCGAGTTGCGCGGGGCGTCCGGCACGTCGCGCGGGTCGTGGATGACGATCGCCTCGACCGTGCGATCGGGCCGGACCGTCCCGCATACGACCGTGAGCAGCGTGGTGTCGAGCGCCTCGAGCACCCGCACCAGGGTCACCTGCGGACGGTGGTTCATCGGGGGCACCTTCGCGACGCTAGCACGGCGGGCGCGGGCGCTCCCGGGCGTTCGTCGCCGCCCTGGGCGGGGCCGGGACGCGTCTCGACGGGCGCCGCGCCGCTCATGACGCGAGCGGGATCCAGGCGCGCGATTCCGTGACCGCCTCCAGCAGGTCCGGATCCGGGGCCACGCCGATGCCCGGGCCCGTCGGCACCGTCATGTGCCCGTCCTCGAGCCGGAACGGCGGGGTCAGATCGGTGGCGTAATAGCGCTCCGACGCCGAGGTGTCGCCCGGCAGCGCGAAGCCGGGGAGGGCGGCGAGGGCGAGGTTGGCCGCGCGGCCGATGCCGGTCTCCAGCATCCCTCCGCACCAGACCGGGACCCCGTGCGCCCGGCAGAGGTCGTGGATCCGGCGGGACTCGAGGTAGCCGCCCACGCGTCCCGGTTTGATGTTGACGATGCGGCACGCGCCGAGCTCGATCGCCTGGGCCGCATGCTCGGCGGAGAGGATCGACTCGTCCAGGCAGATCGGCGTGCCGATCCGTCGTGCGAGCGCCGCATGGCCCACAAGGTCGTCGGCGGCCAGGGGCTGCTCCAGAAGCGAGAGGTCGAACGCGTCCAGCTTCGCGAGGTGCTCGATGTCGGCTCGTCCGTAGGCGGCGTTCGCGTCCACCTGCAGCAGGATGTCGCCGAAGCGCTCGCGCACGGCGCGGACGGGCTCCAGATCCCAGCCGTGCTCGATCTTCAGCTTGATCCGCACGTAGCCGTCGGCGAGGTAGCCCTCGACGGCGTCCAGGAGTGCGGGGATCGTCGGGGTGATGCCCACCGAGACCCCGCAGGCGACCCGGTCCTTCACGGCGCCGAGGTGGTACGAGAGCGGCACGTCCCGGGCGCGGAGGTCGGCGTCCAGGATCGCGGTCTCCAGCGCGGCCTTGGCCTGGCGGTGCCCCTTGAACGGCGACAGCACCGCGGCGACGCGGTGCGGATCCAGGTCCCCCTGGCCGGCGAGCGCGGGCACGAGCACGTCCGCCAGCACCGCCGACGCCGCCGGGGTGTACTCCGAGCTGTACAGCGGCAGCGCGCTCGCTCCGCACTCGCCCCAGCCCTCGCCGCCCGCGCCCACCGCTCGCACGAGCACCGCCTCGCGCACGGTCTCGGTGCCGAACGAGGTGCGGAACGGGCTCACCAGCGGCATCCGGATCGTCCGGATCTCCACGCCCTCGAGCTTCATGACCTCTCCCGTCTGTCGATGATGTACCAGCCCGCGCGGTCGAAGCCGCGCACGGTCGCGCCCTCGGCGAGGAGCGCCCCGAGCACGTCGCGCAGGGCGAGCCGCCAGTCGGCGGCTCGCCGCGGATCCGTCTCGCGCATGCCCTCGATATCGGCGGGCACCCCGATCAGCACTGTGTCGGCGTCGAACGCCGCGACGAGCGGGGCGTCGGCATCGTCCGGCCGCAGCGCGACGGCGGCGCCCTCGGCGCGCGCCCGGTCGGCGTCGACCACGAGCGGCCGGTGCGCGGCCGCGGCGAGGACCGGCGACGAGGCCAGCTCCCACCGCACCAGGATCCGGTCGGTCTCGTCGCCGCCGTTGATGCGGTCGTCGAGCGCGCCGTAGAGGCGGGGCAGATAGGCGCCGACCGATGCGGCGAGCTTGCCGAGGTTGAAGTGCGCGTTGCGGCGGATGAGCGGATCGTAGGTCCAGGTGACCGTGTCGATCCCGCGGTGCAGCGCCCAGGCGCGCTGGTGCAGCTTCAGGGCGAAGCCGAGGTGCCGTCCGCGTGCCCGCGGCACCGTGCCGGCGATGTGGCTGTGCAGGGTGCGCGCGGCGGGCGGGCCGAAGAAGCCGAAGCAGGCGCCGACGAGCTCCGGGTCGCCGCCGCGGTCGTCGAAGGCGCCGGCGACGTAGTTGCCCGCCTGCACGAGCGCGCGCAGCAGATCGGCGGTGACCGGGGGATTCGTCGCTCCCGTGCGCCAGATGCCCTCGTACAGCGCACGCACGGCCGCCAGGTCGCGCACGTCGTCGAGCAGGCGGATCACCACGCCGGACGCGGCCTCCGCGTCCGCGGCCGCGCGGTCGGCGCCGGCGGCCAGGGCGCTCCGTGCGCCCGGGGCGAGGGCGGTGACGCCGTTCATCGGGCCGTGCTCGAGATGGGGGCCGGCGTCGAGGACGCAGCCGGAGCGGGCGGGGCGGGCGGCGCGGCGCGGAGATCGTCGATGAGACCGGCGAGCAGCCGCACCCGCGGCTCGAGCTCGGCGATCAGCACGTGTTCGTGCGCGGCGTGGGCGCCGCCGCCGACGGCGCCGAGGCCGTCGAGCGTGGGCGTGCCGACGCCGGCGGTGAAGTTGCCGTCCGAGGCTCCGCCGACACTGATCCCGGTGAGCGGGGGCAGCGCGAGCCGATCCGCGACGCGCTGCGCCCGGCGGAACAGCTCGGCGGAGGAGTCCGCGGCGAGGGGGGAGCGGTTGACACCGCCGTCGACCACGACGCGGGCGCCGTCGATCCGGGGGCTGAGCGCGAGCATCCCGGCATGCACGCGCTCCTGCTCGGCGGCGGAGAGGGCGCGCACGTCGACCGAGAACGAGGCCAGCGCCGGGACGGTGTTCGTCGTCGTGCCCGAGCTCGTGCGCGTCGGGGTGACCGTGGTGCCCGCCGCGGCGTCGCCGAGGAGGGCGACGGCCTGCACCTGGTGCGCGAGCTCCAGGGTGGCGTTCACGCCCCGCTCGGGGTCGAGCCCGGCGTGGGACGCCCGGCCGTGCACCGCGATCTCGTAGCGGGAGACCCCCTTGCGGGCGATCTTCAGAGCGCCGTCCGGACCCGCGGCCTCGAGCACGAGGGCGGCGATCGAGGCACGGGCCTCGTCCTCGATGAGCGCCCGCGAGGTCGCCGAGCCGGGTTCCTCGTCGCCGGTCACGAGCACGGTGATCCCGGCCAGGTCGGTCAGCCGGCTCAGCGCGTGGAAGGCGATGACCAGCCCGGCCTTCATGTCGAAGGAACCGGGGCCGGCGAGGGTCTCGTCGTCGGCTCGGGCGGGGAGCTCGTCGAGGGATCCGACCGGCCACACCGTGTCGTGATGGCCGAGCACGAGGATCCGCGGTGCGCCGTCGAAGCGCCAGCGCAGATGGGTGCGTCCGTCGATGACGATCCGCTCCGGCGCCGCGCCGAGGCGGGTCGTGCCCAGTTCGGCCACGGCGTCGGCGCTGCGGGCGACGGCGGCGAGGTCGTCCGACGGCGACTCGCAGCGGACGAGGCGCAGGATCTCCGCGACCATCGTCTCGACGGGTTCCGGCATGGCGGCTCCTTCGGATGGGGGTGGTCCCATCCTGCTGAGGCCCGGGAGCCGCCCGACTGTCCGCTCGACCGAAACCCGCTGCCCCGTTTGATCCGATCCGACGATCGGGCCGTCAGGGAAGGGATCCGGGCCGCGGGACGTTCCCCCTCGCACCGGAGAATCGCCCCGGCGCGGCGCCCGCGGCCGGTGCCGCGCGACCGTGAGACCGATTTCGGGAAAACGCTTGCGCTCCCGTGGATCCCGAACATAGGCTGGACGGCTGTCGCGTCAACCGACCGGCGGCCGTCGAACCGAGGAGGACACCATGCCCACGATCACCACTGCGTCGTCGATCAGCGCTGTCACCGGTTCGCCCCTCACCCCGGCCGAGGACTGACCGCTCCGGTCCTCCTCGTCCCACACCGGCCGCTCATCGCACGGATGCATCGCATCCGCTCCTTCTCGTCCCTTCCCTCCGTTGCCGCGATACGTCACTTCTGAGAATCATGTCTGAACACATCACGCCCTCATCCGCCTCCTCCCTGTCCACTCCCCGCGCGCTCGCGCGCCTGGCGCCCTTCGTCAAACCGGTCGCCTGGCGCCTGGTCGGCGGCGGGCTCTCGGCGCTGGCCGCCGCCGTCATCGCGCTGTGCGTGCCGCTGCTGCTGCAGGTCGTGCTCGAAGGCCCCATCGCGACCGGCGAGATCGGCGCCATCGTCTGGGGCGCCGTGGCCGTGACCGTGCTCGCCCTCGGCGAGGCGCTCATGGTGTGGCTGCGCCGCCAGTTCGTGCTGAACCCCGCGACGCAGGTGGAGTACCGCATGCGCACGCAGCTGTACTCCAACCTGCAGCGCCTCCCGGTCGCCTTCCACGACCGCTGGCAGTCCGGACAGCTGCTGAGCCGCATGATGCAGGACATCGGCCTGATCCGCCGCTGGCTGGCGTTCGGCCTCGTGCTGCTCGTCGTCAACCTGCTCACGATCGTCATCGGCGCCGCCCTGCTGTTCCGCTGGCACTGGCTGCTCGGCACGATCTTCCTGATCACGGCCGTGCCGCTGTGGATCTCGGGCTTCCTCTTCGAGAAGCGCTACGGCGTGCTCACGCGGCGCAGCCAGGACCAGGCCGGCGACCTCGCCACGAGCGTCGAGGAGAGCGTGCACGGCATCCGCGTGCTCAAGGCGTTCGGACGCGGCAAGCACGCCCTGGTCAAGTTCGCCCGGCAGGCCGAGTCCCTCCGCGAGACCGAGCTGAGCAAGGCGCGCTCGGTGGGCTGGATCTGGTTCTGGCTCGTGCTCATGCCCGAGATCGCGTTCGCGCTGAACCTCGTCGCGGGCATCTGGCTGATCGCCCAGGGAGCGCTGAACGCGCCCGAGCTCTTCGCGTACTTCGCGATGGCGACCGTGCTGCGCTGGCCGATCGAGTCGATCGGCTTCCTGTTCTCGTTCATGCTCGACGCGCGCACGGCCACCGATCGGGTGTTCGAGATCTACGACGAGCAGAACACGATCACCGACCCGGAGCACCCGGTCACCATCGTCGAGCCGCGCGGCGAGCTCGCGTTCGAGGGCGCCCGGTTCCGCTATCAGGACGCCCGGCCGCACGAGCGCGACCTGCTCGACGGCATCGATCTCGTGCTGCGGCCGGGGGAGACGATGGCGCTGGTCGGCATCACCGGATCCGGCAAGACCACGCTCACGACACTTCCGACGCGTCTGTACGACGTGACGGGAGGACGCGTGACGCTCGACGGCGTGGACGTGCGCGACCTCACCCTGGCGGAGCTGCGCACGCACATCGCCATGGCGTTCGAGGATGCGACGCTGTTCTCGGCGACCGTGCGGGAGAACGTGCTGCTCGGCCGGGCCGATCTGGACATCCGCAGCCCGGAGGCGGAGCGCGTGCTCCGCGAGGCGCTCGACGTCGCCCAGGCCTCGTTCGTCGACACCCTCCCGGAGGGCGTCGAGACGATGATCGGCGAGGAGGGCATGAGCCTGTCCGGCGGTCAGCGCCAGCGGCTCGCCCTCGCGCGCGCCGTGGCCGCGTCGCCCAAGGTGCTCGTGCTGGACGACCCGCTGTCCGCGCTCGACGTCGACACCGAGGCGCTCGTCGAGGAGGCGCTGCGCCACGTGCTCGCCGAGACCACGGCGCTCATCGTCGCGCACCGCCCGTCGACCGTGGCCCTGGCCGACCGCGTCGCGCTGCTGCAGGACGGGAGGGTGACGGCCGTGGGCACGCACTCCGAGCTGCTGCGCACGAATGCGCACTACCGTCATGTGATCTCCAGCCTGGAGGCGGAGGAGGCGGTGCGCACCGGAGCGATCCCCGTCATCACGGTGACCGAACGCGACGAAGGCGGCTCCGAGGCTCCCGAAGGGGGCTCCGAGCCCGTCGAAGAGCGCACAGAAGCAGAGGAGGTGCAGGCATGAGCGTCGTCGGAACGCAGGACGAGGACCGCTCCGTCCTGACCAAGGAGGAGAGCCGGGCGATCCGGAACAGGTCCATGCGGCTGTTCGGATCGCTGATGGCGCCGCTCAAGGTGCAGATCACGCTCACGGCGCTCGTGCTCGTGATCTCGACCGCCGCACAGGTGGCCGGTCCCGCGCTGATCGCCTACGGGCTGAACTCGGCTCTTCCCGCCGTGCTGAAGCACGGGGACTGGATGCCGACGTTCGTCGTGGGCGCGGCGTTCCTCGTGATCGGCGGACTCGGATCCGCCCTCATCGGCTGGTACGCCGTGCTCACCGCCCGGATCACCCAGGCGGTGCTGCTCGACCTGCGCAAGCGTATGTTCCTGCACACCCAGCGGCTGAGCCTGGAGTTCCACGAGAGCTACACGTCCGGCCGGATCATCTCGCGCCAGACCAGCGACCTGGACTCGATCCGGGAGCTCCTGGACGGGGGGCTGAACGAGCTCACCTCGGGACTCCTCTACGGGGTGTTCACGTTCATCGCGCTCGTGCTGGTGGACTGGGAGTCGGGCGTGGTGCTCGTGCTCGCGGGGATCCCTCTCGTGTACCTGATGCGGTGGTTCTACCAGCGCTCTCAGCTCGTGTACCGCGAGTCGCGCGTGATCAGCGCCAAGGTCATCGTGCAGTTCGTGGAGACCATGACCGGCATCCGCGCGGTGAAGGCGTTCCGCAAGGAGCCGCGCAACGACGTCTCCTTCCAGGAGGTCGCCGGAGACTACCGCGACGTGAACCGCCGCTCGATGCTGCTCTTCGGCACGTTCGAGCCCGGGCTCATGGCGGTCGCCGCGCTCACCCTCGGCGTGGTCGTGGTGTGGGGCGGCATCCGCATGGCGCAGGGCGAGATCCAGGTCGGCATCCTGCTCGCGGCGGTGCTGTACGTGCGCAACTTCTTCGCGCCCATGCAGGAGATCGCCATGTTCCTGAACTCCTTCCAGTCGGCCACGGCCGCGCTGGAGAAGGTGTCCGGGGTGCTGGAGGAGGTGCCGACGGTTCCGGATCCCGCGAAGCCGAAGGACTTGTGGGAGTCGAAGGGGCACGTGCGCTTCGACGGCGTCGAGTTCGGCTACGCGGCGGATCGGGTGATCCTGCCCGACTTCTCGCTGGACATCCCGGCGGGGGAGACCATCGCCCTGGTCGGCACGACCGGCGCGGGGAAGTCGACCCTGGCGAAGCTCGTGTCGCGCTTCTACGACCCGACCGCCGGATCCGTGACGCTGGACGGCGTTGATCTGCGTGATCTGCATCCGAAGGACCTCCGCCGGGCGATCGTCATGGTCACGCAGGAGGCCTACCTGTTCAGCGGCACGGTCGCCGACAACATCGCGCTGGGCAAGCCCGACGCGACGCTGGAGGAGATCCGCGCCGCGGCGAAGGCGGTGGGCGCCGACACGTTCATCGAATCCCTGCCCGACGGCTATGCCACCGACGTGAACAAGCGCGGCGGCCGCGTCTCGGCGGGACAGCGCCAGCTGATCTCGTTCGCGCGCGCCTTCCTCGCCGATCCCGCGGTGCTGATCCTCGACGAGGCGACCGCCTCGCTCGACATCCCGTCGGAGCGGCTGATCCAGGACGCGCTGCAGACGCTGCTCGCCGACCGCACGGCGATCATCATCGCGCACCGGCTGTCCACGGTGGCGATCGCGGACCGCGTGCTGGTCATGGAGCATGGCCGCATCATCGAGGACGACGCCCCCGCCGCCCTCATCGCCGGCACGGGCAAGTTCGCGCAGCTGCACGCCGCCTGGCAGCAGACCCTGGTCTGATCGGCCAGGAGACGCGATTCTGCAGGACGTTTGCAGCTCTGCAGGATGGATCCGCGTGGATCGTCCTGCAGAGTTGCGAACGTCCTGCGCGTCACGCCTCGTCGTCATGCGCGGAACGGGGCGAGATGCGCACCGCGACTGATCGCGGCGAAGAGGATCCGCTCGAGGCTCGGCCAGTCGTACATGATCTGCGCGTAGGAGAACCGGAACACGGTGTAGCCGCGCAGACGCAGCTCGGCGTCGTGCGCGATGTCACGGGTGCGGTCTGCCGACGACGAGTGATAGGCCCAGCCGTCGACCTGGACGATGAGGTGCGTGCCGATCACGAAGTCCACGTCGTGGCCGGCCAGATGCACCTGGAAGCGCAGGCGCACGCCCCAGCCGCTCAGCCGCACGTCGAAGATCGTCTCCAGCGAGGATCCGGTGTCGTTGCGCGTGTGCTCGGCGACGCGACGCGCAGCCGTGCTGCGCCACTTCACCTGCTGCAGGGAATCCAGGGTGATCGCCTCGGTGCGGATCGCCGATTCCCAGATCGCCGTCGCCTGGTCGAGTTCGAAGCACTCCGCTGCGTGGGCGAGTGCGTCTTCCACCGACGCCTCCAGGGATCTCGGCCGAGTCGGGCCGAGCGGCTTCGCCCAGTGCGCCCGAAGGCCGCCCTCCCGGATCGACTCGTGTCCCGGCAGGTGGACATGCAGCGCATCGTCCGCCTCGGGCGGCACCCACCACTTCCTCCGTCGCGCCAGAGAGACGCAGGTGAGCGCGCCACCGGCCGCAGCTGCTCGTTTCAGCTCGACCGGAGCGGACGGGAGCGCGATCCATCTGGCGCGGATGCGCTGAACCCCGCCCGTGCGGATCGCGGCCCGCACCCGGACAGGAGAGAAGCCGGCCGCCGCGGCGTCGTCTCGGTGACCGATGCCTTCGCGAAGAGAGAGCCAGGTGAGCAGATCCATGCGGACAGCCTGCGGTGCAGCAGAGGCGAGCGGGAGCCGATCTGCGGAACAGGGGGACAGGTCGTGCCGACATGCCGATGTGGAGGACGATCCGCCGCCGGCGTGCGGTCGTGCACCCGCCGCACGTTGTGCAGGACGTCGGCAACTCTGCAGGATGGATCCGGAGGAACTTTCCTATGGAACTGCAATCGTCCTGTGGAGTGGTGCGCCGTGCGCGCGCGGGCGACGCCCCCACCACGACGGACGGCCGAGGCGGCGAGGGCGAGATCGGTAGGCTCGAGGCGTGGATCCGTTCTGGGCCGCGGCCGCGGAGTTCTGGTGGGTCGCGCCGGTGCTCGCCGGCGGGGCGGTGCTGAGCGTGGCCGGCGCACGGCAGCGGCTCCGCTCCGGCGGCCGTCGCCTCGGGTACGACGCCGCCCGGCTCGATCTGCGGAACGCCCTGCGAGAGGCGAACGAGTCCCGCGTCGCCGTGCGCGTCGCCCGGGCCGAGCTCACGGGCCTGGTCGCGGGCCGCGCCGCGGGGGCGACGGATGCAGCGACGGTCGCCGAGGCGCGTCGCCTCGCCCGCGACGCCGAGCAGCGTTCGCGTGCCGCGACGGCCGCGGTGCGCGCGCGGCGCGCCCAGCTCGACGCGGCCCGCGCGGAGCTGGCGATCGGCGCGGATCCGCAGCGCCGTCCGCTTCCGCGCACCCTCGCGGCGCACGACGCGGTGCTCACCCGCTGGATGGCCTACGAGACCGATCCCGGCCTGCTCCTCGCCTTCCCGACGATGGGCGATGCGCGGGATCCCTCGACGCACGCCTTCCTGACGGCGATGGCCGAGGCCCGTGATGCGCGACCCGCGCCGACCGCCAAGGTGACGCCCGCGGAGTTCGGCGCCTATCGCGACGCCGTGGACCGCCTCCGCCGCACCTTCGGCCTGGCGGAGGCCGACGCCCGGGCGCGCGCGGAAGGACGGGATCCGCTCAGCGAGCGCGAGCGTGCGGAGCGCGCGACCGGATGGCAGGACGCGGCGCAGCAGGTGCTCGCGCTCTCGTCGGACGTGCTGGACCGCGCCACGGACGCGGCGGCCTCCTGGGTCGCTGCGTGGAACGCCCGCGGCCGGGGCTCGAAGCGTCGCGACGGGCGCGACTGAGAAGAGGGCGGCGGAGGACCGGCGGGCCGTCGGTCGGCGGCTCCGGTGCCGATGTGCAGGGCATCCGGGACGTGACTCGAGGTGACGGAGGACGACGGGGCTTCGATGGGGGAGGGGATTCGAAGCCCCGCCGCCGGTCTCAGATTACTGTGCAACCCGGCCGTACCGTGCAACTCGGCCGCACCGAAGATCAGAAACGGATCTCGGCGATCACTTCCGCGTACTCGGTCTCGCCGACCGGGCTGAAGCCGACGCGCTGGAAGAACGCCTCGGGACCCCCGTCACCGGCTTCGTAGATCACGTTCAGATGCTCGAAGCCGCGCGTGCGCGCCTCGGCGATCATGCTCTCGACGGCGAACCGGCCGACGCCGCGGCCCTGGTCGTCGGCATCGACGTTGATCCGCCACAGGACGGAGCGGAAGTGCTCCTCGGGGGCGTCGTGATCGAAGTTGGCACTGACGAAGCCGACGACCTCGTCGCCGTCCAGCACGACCCGCTGCCAGCTGGTCTGCGGGTTCATGACGGTCGAGGCGATGCCGTAGGAGACCGGCGCGAGGTACTGCTCCTGCCCGGGCTTCAGGGAGAGGTTGTTGACCGCGACGATCGTCGCCGCGGACAGTTCGACCAGTCGCAGTTCCGTCATGGTCCCCAGGCTAACCCCTGGACGGCGCTCGTGGCGGAGCGCGGTGAAACGTGGGGAGAAGTTCATCTTCGGCCCGGACCGGCCGGAGCAGGCCGCGACGGTCCGGATCCGCACGGAGCAGGACCGGGGGAAGGTATCTTGGTATCGAGACAAATCCTGCGTGAAATCCGCCCTGTGCGAAACGGAGACCCCGGTGACCGACGACGCCATCATCTACACCTACACAGACGAGGCGCCGGCTCTGGCCACGGCCTCGCTGCTGCCGATCGTCCAGGCCTACGCCCACCAGGCGGGGGTCGACATCGAGACCCGCGACATCTCGCTCGCCGGCCGGATCCTGGCCGCCTTCCCGGAGCGCCTGAGCGCAGGGCAGGCCGTCGGCGACGCGCTCGCCGAGCTCGGGGGACTGGCCACCACCCCCGAGGCCAACATCATCAAGCTGCCGAACATCTCGGCCTCCATCCCGCAGCTCAAGGCGGCCATCGCCGAGCTGCAGCAGAAGGGCTTCGACGTCCCGGACTATCCGGACGACGCGAACACGGTCGAGGAGAAGGACGTCCGCGCCCGCTACGACCGCATCAAGGGCTCCGCGGTGAACCCGGTGCTGCGCGAGGGCAACAGCGACCGCCGCGCCCCGCTCGCGGTCAAGAACTACGCGAAGAAGCACCCGCACCGCAACAAGGCGTTCGGCGCCGGATCCAAGACCCGCGTCGCGACCCTCGGGCACGACGACTTCAAGGCGAACGAGAAGAGCTGGGTCTCGCCCGGCGACGACGTGCTGACGATCCAGCACGTCTCCGGCGACGGCCAGGTCACCGTCCTCAAGGAGAACCTCAAGGTGCTCCCCGGCGAGATCGTCGACGCGACCTTCCTGAACGCGGCCGCCCTCGACGCCTTCCTCGCCGAGACCCTCGCCACGGCGGCGGCCGAGGACGTGCTGTACTCCGTGCACCTCAAGGCCACGATGATGAAGGTCTCCGACCCGATCATCTTCGGCCACGTGGTGCGCGCCTACTTCAAGGACGTGTTCGCGACCTACGGCGACACGCTCGCCGCCGCCGGGCTCACCGGCAACGACGGGCTCGGCGCCATCCTCGCCGGCCTCGCGAACGTCGAGGGCGGCGCCGAGATCGCGGCGGCGTTCGCGGCGGCGATGGAGAACGGCCCGCGCCTCAGTTACGTGAACTCGGACAAGGGCATCACGAACCTGCACGTGCCGAGCGATGTGATCGTGGACGCCTCGATGCCCGCGCTGGTGCGCAACGGCGGCAAGCTGTGGGGCAAGGACGGCGGCGAGGCCGACACCCTCGCGGTCATCCCCGACTCCTCCTACGCCGGCGTCTACCAGGCCACGATCGAGGACGTCATCGCGAACGGCCCGCTGGATCCCGCCACGATCGGCACCGTGCCGAACGTGGGCCTGATGGCCCAGGCCGCCGAGGAGTACGGCAGCCACGACAAGACGTTCGAGATCGCCGCGGACGGCCGCGTGCAGGTCGTGAACGCGGCCGGCGAGGTCGTCCTCGAGCACGAGGTGCACAAGGGCGACATCTGGCGCGCGACGCAGACCAAGGACGTCCCGGTACGCGACTGGGTCAAGCTCGCCGTGAGCCGCGCCCGCGCGACCGGCGCTCCCGCCGTCTTCTGGCTGAACCCGGCGCGCTCGCACGACGCAGCGCTGATCGCCAAGGTGACCGAGTACCTGAAGGACTACGACACCACCGGGCTGACGATCGAGATCCTCACCCCGGAGGAGGCCACGCGCTACTCGCTCGCGCGCATGCGCAAGGGCGAGGACACCATCTCGGTGACCGGCAACGTGCTGCGCGACTACCTCACCGACCTCTTCCCGATCCTCGAGGTCGGCACGAGCGCGAAGATGCTGTCGATCGTCCCGCTCCTCGCGGGGGGCGGCCTGTTCGAGACCGGGGCGGGCGGGTCCGCACCGAAGCACGTGCAGCAGCTCGTCGAGGAGAACTACCTGCGCTGGGACTCGCTGGGCGAGTTCTTCGCGCTGGCCGCATCGTTCGAGCACTACGCCGACCGCACGGGCAATGCGAAGGCCGCGATCCTCGCGAAGACCCTCGATGCGGCGACCGGCACCTTCCTGGAGAACGACCGTTCGCCGGGCCGCGCGCTCGGCACGATCGACAACCGCGGCAGCCACTTCTACCTTGCGCTGTACTGGGCGCAGGAGCTGGCGAAGCAGACGGAGGACGCGGAGCTCGCCGCGGTGTTCGCTCCCGTGGCCGCGGCGCTCGCCGCGGACGAGGACCGCATCGTCGCCGAGCTCACCGCGGTGCAGGGCAAGCCCGCCGAGATCGGCGGCTACTACCGTCCCGACGGCGCGCTGGTGGCGAAGGTCATGCGCCCGTCCGCCACGCTCAACGCGGTCGTCGACGGCCTGAGCTGATCGGAACGCCGAAGGGGCGGACGCGCGCTGCGTCCGCCCCTTCGGCGTCTTCGCTCAAGGCCCCCGGATGCGGGAGGATCCGGCTCAGTAGTGGACGTTGACCTCGGTGCCCTGCGGGCTCCAGTCGAACAGCCACTCGGCGCGCCACTCCGGCATGCCGACGCAGCCGTGGCTCATCGGGGTGCCCCAGTTGTCGTGCCAGTACACGCCGTGCAGCGCCTCGTCGCCATTGAAGTACATGACCCACTTCACATCCGGCTGGTAGTAGAACGGCGCCTTCGTGAGGTCGGTGTTGCCCATGTTCTGGCTGTCGAGCTTCCAGTTCACGGTGAACGAGCCGGTGTGCGTGGCGAAGTCGCCGCGGCCCGAGGAGATCAGCCAGGAATCCACGACGTTGCCGTTCTCGGTGACCGTCAGCGTCTCGGTGCTGAGGTTGACGTCGATCTTGCGCAGCAGCGTCGTGGAGGCGAACGGGGTGTCCTTGACCGGCAGGGCGAAGTTCCCCTTGCCCCCGGCGAGCTGCGCGGCGAACGCGGCCGCCGCTCCGGAGACGTCGCCGAGCTGCCGCCCGGCGACGCCGGGGGTCACGTCGTCGAGCACGGAGCCCGAGGAGTCGACGATGCTGGTGGCGTTGACGGGCGCCCGGTTGACGAGTGCGGGCAGCGCATCGACCGACTTCTGGATGGCCGCCTGGTCGGCCCGGATGGTGAGCTTGCCGTCCACCGGGGCGACGGTGAGCCACTTCGAGGCGGTCGCCGCGTCGATCGGGACGGTGCGCTCGGTGCCGACGTAGAAGCCGACCGTGGAGAGCAGGGTGTTGAGCTCGCCGACCGTGGCCGCGGCGTCCTTGTCGCTGATCGCCGGGGCGACCGTTGCAGGCTCGGCCCGGAACGACAGGGTGCTGCGGCCCTTCTCCGCTGCGTCGGAGATCGCCGCGGTGAGCGCCTTCAGGTCGATTCCGGAGCCGTTCTTGGCCGGCGTCGCGGTGTAGCCCGCGCCGGTGAACGACACGGTGGCGTCGGTGGCGTCCTGATAGACCGTGGGCACCTGCGCGCGCAGCGCGTGATCGGCGGCCCGGTCGTCGAGGGTGAGGGGCGCGCTGATCGGCGCGGCCATCCAGCTCGTGATGTTCCACATCGGGCGCTCGGCGAAGGCCTTGTCGGCGAGCTTGGTCGCATCGACGCGGACGCCCAGATCGGATCCGGTGACCTGCTTGCCGCCGCCCTCCCCGGTGAGCGTGACCTGCATCCCGTTCAGGTGGTTGCTCACGGCCTCGGCCGCGGCGCCCGCCGTCATGCCGCCGACCTGCACGCCGGCGATCGCGGTGCCGGGGGCGATGAGGATCGTCGAGGCGGCCCCGAGACCGAGCGCGATGACACCCAGTCCGATGCCGATCCAGCGGCCGATGTGGCGCTTCTTCTTCGGTGCGTCCTCTGCGGGAGCCCACTCCACGGGGCGGTCTCCTGCGCCGTCACCGCCCGCGGACTCCGCGGAACCGGTCGCATCCGTGCCGTCGACGATCGCGTTCTCCTCGGTCGGAGCCCCCGCTGCCGTTGCCAGATCCGTCACGTGCACACCCCCCTGCTTCAGAGCATTGTCAGTCTTTCCAGGATACGCGAAGCCATATCACAAAACGGCAACGGAGGCACATCGGTGGAGGGGCACGCGGAACCCGGGCGGGCGGACGCGTGAGACGGCATGACGGGAAAGCCGGGCCTGGGCCTGCGGATCCGGTAACCTGTGGCAGGTCCCGAAACGCGCCACGCGCGTGAGGGCTTGATTTTCACCTCGTTCGTAAGGTGTACTTACAAACATGGTCGCACGAATGAGCAGGGTCGCCCGGTGAGCGCGGAGAACGGCGGCGCGAGTCCGCACCGCTTCGGGTCGGCGCGCCAGCTGCGCACGAGCACCAAAGTGCTGCCCGAGCACGCCCGCGGGCACAACAGGGCTCTCGTCCTGCAGACGCTCTACCACTCCGGCGCCATGAGCCGTGCCGATCTCTCCCGTGAGACGGGACTGACCCGCGTGACGATCTCCGACCTCGTCGGGGAGTTCATCCACGACGGGATCGTCGTGGAGAGGGGCATCCGGGAGACGACCGGCCCCGGCAAGCCGCCCATCCTCATCGACATCGCCCGCGAAGGGCACCGCATCGTCGGTCTCGACCTCTCCGGTCCCGGAGTCTTCGAGGGCGCCCTGATGAGCCTCGACGGGGTCGTCCTGGAGCGCCGCGAACTGCCGCGGCCCGCCGGGGGCACCGCGGCCTATGAGGCGGTGCGCTCCCTCGCCGAGGAGCTGGTCGCCCTGTCCACCGTGCCCGTGCTGGGGGTCGGCGTCGGCGCTCCGGGCATCGTGCGACCCGATGGGGTGGTGCTGAACTCGCCGAACCTCGGCTGGAGCGACTTCCCGCTCGAGGCACTGCTGGGGGCGGCGCTCGATCTGCCGGTGCTGGTGCGCAACGACGCGAACGCGGCGGTCCTCGCCGAGTACACGTTCGGCCAGGCGCTGCCCGACATGCTGCTCATCCGGATCGGCCGCGGCGTCGGCGCCGGGCTCATCTCGGACGGCCAGCCGCTCGTCGGGAGCAGGTACGCGGCCGGCGAGATCGGCCACGTCGTGGTCGGCACCGACGGGGGACCGCGCTGCGCCTGCGGCAAGCACGGCTGTCTGGAGGCGTGGCTGAACGCCACGAGCCTGCGGGCGCGCATCGCCGAGGATCCCGCCTCCGAGGAGGAGGTCCTCCGCGAGGCCGGAACCAGGCTGGGAGTGGCCATCGCCCCGATCGTGGCGGCCCTCGACCTGTCCGAGATCGTGCTCTCGGGTCCGGCGGATCTGCTCGCGGGCACCCTGATCGACGCCGCGCGCAGCACGCTGACCGCGCGGACCCTCGAGGGCGTGTTCGACGACCTCGTGATCCGTCTCACCGCCCAGGACGACATCGTGCTGCGTGGCGCCGCCGTGATGGTGCTCTCCGGCGAACTGGGCGTGTCATGAGCGCGATCCGGGTGGGCCTGGACGTCGGCGGCACGAAGATCGAGGCGCTCGCGCTCAGCGCGGAGGACACGATCCTCGCGCGCACGCGGATCCCGACGGGCTGGGGTGACGAGGGCGTCATCGCCGCCGTGTTCGCCGCGATCGCGGCGTTGTCCGACGAGGGGGGCTTCACCGCCAGCGAGGTGATCTCGATCGGCATCGGCATCCCCGGCCTCGTCGATGCCGCCGGCGGACGGGTACTGCACGCGGTGAACCTGGGGGTGGAGGAGCTCGACCTCGCGGCGGCGATCCGCGCGCGGATCCCCGTCCCGGTCGCCGTGGAGAACGACGTGAAGGCCGCCGCCGTGGGGGCGGGGTCGCTTCGCGGCGACTCCCGGTCGATGGCCTACCTGAACCTCGGCACCGGGGTCGCCGCCGGCATCGTGATCGACGGCGTGCTCTGGCGCGGCGCGCGCGGCACCGCCGGAGAGGTCGGGCATCTCTCGGTGGATCCGGCGGGCCGCGTGTGCGGCTGCGGACAGCACGGCTGCATCGAGACGTTCTGCGGCGGGGGCGCCGTCATGAAGGCCTGGGGCCGCGGCGGAGAGCTGCCCATCCGCGACATCTTCGATCTGGCCGAGACGGGGGACCCGCTGGCCGCCGAGCTGCGCGCGGGGATCGCCTTCGGCGCCGCCTCGGCCGTGCGCAGCCTGGTGCTCAGCGCCGACGTGGAGACCGTCGTCATCGGGGGCGGGATCACCGCCCTCGGCGACCGGCTGCTCGACGACCTCCTCGCGCGACTGCGCCGCGAGAACGCGGCGTCGCCGTTCCTCGCCTCGCTGCGGCTGGACGAGCGCGTCGAGCTGCTGCCGGCGGGATCGCCGGCGGCCTCTCTCGGCGCCGCTCTGGTGGGCGCCGCACTGCGGGAGGGCGAGAACCCGCACACAGGTCGTGTCATGCTGGGCGCGGGTGCCGCGCCCAGCATTCCCGTCGGGACCGAACGTCCCGAGATCGAAACAGAAGGAGCCGTGCATGGCTGAAGTCGTCATCGTCGAGAACTCCGCCGCCGCGGGTGAGCTGGTGGCCGCCGAGATCGGCCGGCTCATCGCCCGCCGCTCCGACGCGGTCCTCGGGCTCGCGACCGGATCCACGCCGCTGCCGGTGTACTCGGCTCTGCGCACGCAGCTGAAGGGGGTCGATCTGTCGCGGGTGCGGGGCTTCGCCCTGGACGAGTACGTCGGGATCGACCCGTCGCACCCGGAGAGCTACCGCTCGGTGATCACGCGGGAGGTCGTCGAGCCCCTGGGGCTGACCCCCTCCCTCGTGCACGTGCCGGACGGATCCGAGGACGGCATCGAGCATGCCGGAGCCGAGTACGACGCCAAGATCCACGCGGCGGGCGGCGTCGACCTGCAGCTGCTCGGCATCGGCACCGACGGGCACATCGGGTTCAACGAGCCGGGCAGCTCGTTCGCGTCCCGCACCAGGGTGAAGACGCTCACCGAGCAGACCCGCGAGGACAACGCCCGCTTCTTCGATTCCCCCGACCAGGTGCCGATGCACTGCATCACCCAGGGGCTCGGCACGATCCTCGAGGCGCGCCACCTGGTCCTGCTCGCCTACGGTGCGGGCAAGGCGCAGGCGATCGCGGACGCGGTGGAGGGTCCGTTGTCGGCCTTCGTCCCCGGATCGGCGATCCAGCTGCACCCGCACGCCACGGTCGTCGTGGACGAGGAGGCGGCGTCGAAGCTCAAGCTCGCGGACTACTACCGCTACACCTTCGCGCACAAGCCGTCGTGGCAGGGGATCTGACACGACCCCGCCGGGGCTGCCGGGCGAGCACCGACTCGCTCAGCGGCCCCTCACGCCGGGCCACGCCAGCGGGAGCAGGTGCTCCTCGCTGAGCGGGGCCAGCGGCAGCGTCTCCGCATCGGCCGGCGTGATCCAGCGCAGCTCGGCGAGTTCGGCCTGCACGTGCACGTCGGCCGGCTCGGCCGTGGTCGCGAACGCCGTGGCGATCACGCGGTGCCCGGGTTCGTTGGCGGCGGCCGAGACGAACACGCCCAGCGGCACCAGCGCGTCCTCCTCGATCCGCAGGCCGAGCTCCTCGTGCAGCTCCCGGGCGAGCGTCTGAGCGGGCGTCTCGCCCGCCTCGGGCTTCCCGCCGGGCTGCATGAAGCGCTCGGTCCCCTCCTTGCGCACCACGAGCACGCGTCCGGCGCCGTCGGTGATGATCGCGGCCGAGACGTGGATGTCAGGCATGGGGCTCCTCGGAGGGGTGCGCGGCGGCGGGTCGTGGATCGGCGGCCTGCGGTGCGAAGACGCGGCCGGGCGCGAGGATCCCGCGCGGGTCGAAGACCCGGACGATCTCGCGCTGCAGCTCCCACTGATCCTCGCCGAGCTCGTCGGCGAGCCAGCGGCTCTTGAGGATGCCGATGCCGTGCTCGCCGGTGAGCGTGCCGCCGAGGCGGAGTGCGGCGCGGAACAGGTCGTCCGCGGCCTGCCAGATGCGGTCCGGGATCTCGGGTCCCGGCACGATGAAGTTCGGATGCAGATTGCCGTCCCCGGCGTGCGCGACCGTGGGGATCACGATGCCGTAGGCCCGCTCGATCCGGGCGATCTCGTCGAACATCGCGGGCAGCGCGCTGCGGGGCACGGACACGTCCTCGATGAGCGTGGTCCCGAGGCTGGCCATCGCCGCGTGCATCGAGCGGCGGATCCGGAGCAGCTCCTCGCCCTCCGCGGGATCGTCGGTGACGGTCACCGCGCCGCCCGCCTCGCGCAGGACCGTCGCGATCCGGTCGGCCTCGGCGGCGGCCGAACGGCCGTCCGTCCGGATGGTGAGCTGGGCGAGCTCGGCGGCGGGAGGCTCGAGCTGCAGCAGGGCGTGCACGGCGGCGAGGCTGTGCGCGTCCATGAGCTCCATGATCGCCGGCTGCGCACCCGACGCCGTCACGGCCGCCGACGCCCGTGCGGCGTCGCGCCCGGCGGGGAAGGTCGCCACGATCGTGCATTCGGCGCCCGGCTCGAGGCGGCGCAGCTTGAGGGTGGCTCCGACGATCACGCCGAGTCGTCCCTCGGATCCGATCACGAGGGAGGTCAGATCCAGGCCCGTCACGCCCTTCACACTGCGATGCCCGAGGTGGAGCAGGCGTCCGTCGGCGAGCACGAGGTCGACCGCCAGCACGGCGTCGCGGACCACGCCGTACTTCGCGCAGAGCAGGCCGCCGGCCCCCGTGGCGATGTTCCCGCCGACCGTCGAGATGTCGCGACTGGCCGGATCCGGCGGCCACCACAGCCCGAGCGGAGAGAGTACCGCGTCGAGTTCGCCGTTGAGGAGTCCCGGTTCGACGACCGCCAGGAGGTCGTCGGGGCGCACCTCGAGCACGCGCCGCATCCGCAGGGTGGAGAGGACGATCTCGCCCGCGCCGGCGATCGCGGCTCCGGCGAGCCCGGTTCCGGCGCCGCGCACGACGACGGGCGTCCCGGTGTCGTGCGCGATGCGCAGCACGGCCTGCACGTCGGCGGTCGACGTGGCGTGGACCACGGCGAGCGGCGGCGTCGGGGACGAATGGCCCGAGCGGTCGGCCCGGGCGGCGTCGAGGGCTGCGGAACCGGTGTCGACGAGCTCTCCCAGGGCGGCTCGCAGCCGCTCCAGCACCGAGTCGCCCACGGCAGCCTCAGGACAGGGCGCGGCGTCCGGCCATGAGGCCGGACGCGACCGCGACGACGGCGAAACCGATGCCGATCCAGGCCTGACCCATCGTCCACCAGGCGACGGTCACCCCGGCGTAGACGACGAGCTCGACGGCGGCGCGGAGGAACGGATGCACGGCCAGCACCGGGCGCGGCGACAGGAACAGCGCCCAGAGCAGCAGGGTGATGACGGGCGCGCCGATCGCGGCGACGAGGTTCCACGGCAGGGTCCACGCGACCAGACCCCACAGGGCCAGCGACGCCAGCGCGGCGACGAGGACGACGACGCGGACGATGTCGAGCGGCGTGGCGCGCGGCAGCATGCCCTGAGGCGGGGTCGGCACCGGCTCAGCGGGAAGCGGCGGGGTCGCCCGGGGACTTTCGGCGGCAGGGGTGTCGGCGGGCATGAGGACGATTCTACGCGGGGGCGAGGGGAGGATCCGCAGAGGATCCGGCGGGCGTGCGGCTCAGGCTGCCGGGACGCTCGGGGCGGGGTCGGAGGACGGGGTCGGCTCGTCCGACGTCGCGGGCGCGGGGGAGACGGGATCCGTCTCCGGAGCGTTCTGCGGTGCGGGTGCGGGGTCGACCGTCGGGGGGTCGGCGGGGGCCGGTTCGGTCGGCGCCGGTGTCTCGGCGGGAGCCGGGGTGTCCGCCGGGGCGAAGGAGTCGGCCGGAGGGGCGGCGGGATCGGTCGCGGGGGCGTCGGCGGGCGGCGTCGGGTCGGCGACGTCCGAGAGCAGGCACTCCCACCAGTGCAGCGGGCCGAGCGTGCCGAGATCGAGCACCGCCGATCCGCCGACCTTGTCGCCCAGGACGTAGGCGATCGTCACGAGGGCGCCGCTGTTGATCTGGCTGCGGCTCGGGGCGAGTTCGATCACGCCGTTTCCTGCGGCGTTCAGGACGACGCTCGTCGTGAGGTTCGCGCCGTTGTCCGAGGTCGCGCGCAGCGTGGTGCCGGGCACGCCGCTGACGGGCACGGTCACCCGGATGCCGTCGATCAGCGAGAGGATGCCGCAGTGCAGGGAGGCCGTCCCGAGCACCGGCGCCGAGGCCGGCGGAGTCGCGGGACCCGGATCGGTGCCGGGGTCGGTTCCCGGGTCTGTACCGGGATCCGTTCCCGGGTCCGTTCCCGGGTCAGTGCCAGGATCCGTGCCGGGATCGGTTCCCGGGTCTGTGCCGGGGTCCGTTCCCGGGTCAGTGCCAGGATCGGTACCGGGGTCGGTTCCCGGGTCCGTGCCGGGGTTGGTGGGCGGCTTCTCCTCCGCCGGGGGATCCGGAGGGAGCACGGGGTCAGCGGCGGGCTCCGGGGCGGTCGTGGTGTCGACCGGGGCGCTCACCACCGGCTTCGGCTTGTCGACGTGCGGTGCGGGGTCGGCCGGGGGCTCCGTCGGCACCGGGGCCGGCGCGGGGACGGTCGTGGTGGAGGGGGGCGTGACCTGCGCGACGATGCTGGAGTCGCCCTGGTCCGACGCGGACGGGGCGGAGGTCGATGCCGGATTCGCCGTGAGGCCGGGGACGACCGCGGCGGCGACGATGGCGCCGGCGATCACCAGTGCCGCGGAACCCGCGCCCACCAGGGCGCCGAATCCTGCGATGGCACCGCCGGACGAGCCCGTCGCCCCGCCCGAAGCGGTCGAGGACGCCGCGGCGGCGCCGTGCGCCGCGCCGACGCCCGCCGCGCTCGCGCCACCCGCGACGACGGCCCCCTGCACGACGCTCGACGGCATCGCCGCGAGAGCCACGGCAGGCAGGGCGCCGCCCTGCAGCATCGCGAGGTAGGCGCTCGATCCGCCGACGCCCAGGACGAGCGGGAGGAGCACGAAGGCCAGCCGGTGCGAGACCTCCTTGGCCTCGGCGGCGACGATCAGGCAGCGCGCGCACTCGCCCAGATGCCGCTCCAGCTTGGCGCGATCACGGGTGCCGAGGTTGCCGCGCGAGTACGCACCGAGGCGCTCGATCGTCCATTCGCAGACGGATCCGGGCACGGCGGTGCTGAGGTGGGCCTGGATCCAGGCCTCGCGCAGGCCCTCCCTGGCCCGGAACGCGAGCTGTGCGGTCGCCCCGGCGGTCATCCCGAGCAGAGGCGCGATCTCGGCCGGCTTCATCTGCTCGATCTCGGAGTACCAGAGCACCTCCTGCCAGCGCGAGGGAAGGCTGCGGAAGGCCTGGGCCGAGAGGCTGCGATCGAGGGCGTCGTTCGTGGCCTGCTCCGTCGAGGACGGATCGGCGACCGTGTCGAGCTCGTCGATCGGCGCCTCCCGGCGCGCGCGCCCCCAGCCGGCCGCGGTGTTGCGGATGCTCGTGAACAGATACGCGCGGAAGGAGCCGGTCGGGCCGCCGCCCTTCTGGATCGCCTGATAGGTGCGCGCGAACGCCTCCTGGACGAGGTCGTCGGCATCGAAGGTGCTCGTGATCGACCGTGCGACCGTGATGCCCGACGCGTAGTGACGACGCCACAACTGGGCGAAGGCTTCGGGGTCGCCTGAGCGCGTGCGCAGCACCAGATCGGCGTCGCTGCGCGGCGATGCGGCCGCGGCATCGTGCGAGTGTTCGGTGTAGTCGGTCATCTCTCGGTTCTCAGGTCGGAAGCGCTCTCGGCAAAGAGACGCGGACCCAGTCTTCTCATCACGCGGACTCCCCATTCTTCACCCTCTGGCTGGGAACGCGCCAGGGTGCGAACGAAATCCCCGAACCGAAGTCGGGTTCTGCGCTCACGGGACTCGGTGTCGGGGATGCTGAGACGCGGTTTCCCGACACGGTGCCGGTCGGCCCCCGGCCCCGCGGATCCGGGGCTTCAGAAAAAATCCGAAGAAATCTTGCGAAGTCGCGTAATGGATCCGTTGCGACCCCATCTCTCCTGTCAGAGACAGTCTGCGAAAGCCACCGGGGGGCGGCGAACAACGACTCCGGCGGATGGGGATCCGCCGGCGGGGTCGGCCCGGCGCCTCGGGGGAGGAGTTCCGGGCCGCCCCGCTCTGAACACGGGGGGATCCTCCGATTTCGGGTTGCGTGAGGATCTGGGGAAGGGTCGAGGGTACGGGGGTCGCCGCTGGGGAGCGGCAGGCCCCCGGCCCTCGCCGGATCCGCGTCTCGCGGATCAGCGCGTCAGCGCGCCGCCGGTCCACACCACCGCGACGTCCAGGTCAGCGGTCAGGAGCACCGCGTCCCCCAGCTTTCCCGGCTCGAGGGCGCCGAGCCGGTCGCCCACGCCGATCGCCCGCGCCGGGGTGCGCGTGAGCGCGTCGATCACGTCGGGCAGCGGCACGCCGGCCTCCACGGCGCGGCGCAGGGCCACATCCTGGGTCAGCGTGGATCCCGCGATCGAGCCGCTCTCGACGCGAGCGACGCCGTCCAGGACCGTGACCCGCAGCGAGCCCAGCATGTAGTCGCCGTCGGCCGCTCCGGCCGCGGCCATGGCATCGGTGACCAGGGCGACCCGGCCAGGGGCCTCGTCGAACACGAGCTTGATCACGTGCGGGTGCAGGTGGATGTTGTCGGCGATCGCCTCGAGCGTGACGCGCTCGTCGTGCGCGGCCGTGAGCACGGGGCCCGGGTTGCGGTGGTGCACGGGGCGCATCGCGTTGAAGGCGTGCGTGAGGATCGTCGCGCCGGCGTCGAAGGCCTCGCGCAGCGTGTCGTCATCCGCATCGGTGTGCCCGACCGCTGCGGCGGCGCCCGCCGCGACGACGAGGCGGATCGCCTCCATGCCGCCGGGGAGCTCGGGTGCGAGCGTGACCTGCCGCACCGTGCCGCGGCCGGCGTCGAGCAGGCGCTGGACGTCCGCGGCTTCGGGCAGGCGCAGGAGCTCGGGGTCGTGGGCGCCCTTGTGGCCGGGATCGAGGAAGGGACCCTCCAGGTGCGAGCCCAGCAGGTCCCGGTCCGTCTCCATCAGGTCGGCGACCATGCCGATGCGCTCGGCGAGCTGGTCGAGGGCCGCGGTGATCAGCGACACCACGGCCCGGGTGGTGCCGTGGCTGCGGTGCATGGCGCGCGCGGTGCGGATCGCCTCCACGCCGTCGTCGAACGCGGCCGTCGCGCCGCCGTGCCCGTGGATGTCCACGAACCCGGGGGTGAGGATCGCTCCGGGGCCGGCCGCCTCCCGCGCGTCGACCACCGTCTCGGCCGGAGCCCAGCCGGACCCGGTTCCGCGCGCGACGACGGCGCCGTTCTCGAAGCGCACCCACCCGTCGTCGACGGAGGACCCGCCGGAGACGATACGGGCGGAGTGGATGACGAGCGTTCCCTGCGCGGAGCTCTCGGTGCGGGCGGTCATGCGGTCTCCTGGTCGGTCGTGGTCGAAGGGGCGTGCGGGGTCTCGGTGTCCGCCGTTCGCGCCGGCGGATCGTCGTCGAGTGCGGCGCGATCGACGGCGATGCCGGCCGCCTCCCAGGCGGGGACCAGCTCCGCGACGCGCGTGCGGAACGACTCCCAGGAGCGCTCCGGGCCGTCCTGTGCCGACCAGCCGACCTCGGCCTGCGCGGCGATCCGCGGGAACGCGAGGCCGTCGGCCTCGGCGAGGGTCGTCACGGACTCGGTCCACAGCGGCGCCTCGATGCCGAGGATCGCCTCGACCGGCACTCCGTCGATCACCCGTGCGGGATCCCAGTCATAGGAGGTGCGCAGCGGCACGATGCCCGCCCAGGCCAGCCCGCGCGGATGATCGGCGCGGGGCTTCATGTCGAGGTAGGCGCGGTCGGACGGCGACAGGATCAGCGCGCCGCCGCGCTCGACGAACCGGCGCGCGTGCGCGGCGTGATCCCCCTCCGGCGTGACGGATCCCCAGTACTGGCCGATCATCCCGGCGGGGAGGCCCTCGACGGCGCCGGCCTCGTGCCAGGCCACGGGAACCTTGCCGGTCTCGGCGGCCAGCCTTCCCGCGCGCTCGAAGAACAGGGCGAAGTCGGCGGCCGAGGTGCCCAGGCACTCGTCGCCGCCGATGTGCAGGAACGGGCCGGGGGTGAGCGCGGCGATCTCGCCGAGCACGTCGCGGATGAGGTCGTAGGTGCGCTCGTCGTGGATGCGCACCGAGGAGTGCCCGACGCCCCAGCCGGCGTACTGCTCTCCGTGCACCGGCAGCGGCTGGCCGAGCTCGGCGGCCTCGGTGAGGTTCGCCTCGGTGAGGGTCGGCTCCTCGACGAGCTCGGGGTAGCCCAGGCCGACCGCGTGGGTGTGCCCGGGCAGGTCGATCTCGGGGATCACCGCGACGTGGCGCGCGGCCGCGTAGTCGACGATCGCGCGATAGTCGTCCTGGGTGTAGAAGCCGCCGGGTCCGCCGGTCGCGTCGCCGGCCGCGCCGCGACCGGTGAGCTGGGGCCATGAGGCGATCTCGATGCGCCAGCCCTGGTCGTCCGTGAGGTGCAGGTGGAGGCGGTTGAACTTCAGCCCCGCCGCGCGGTCGATGTAGCGCTGCACGTCGGCGACGGAGAAGAAGTGGCGCGCCACGTCGAGCATGACCCCGCGATAGCCGAAGCGCGCGGCGTCCTCGATGCGCACGACGGGCAGCGTCCCGTCGCGGCGCACCAACTGCAGGAGCGTGCGGGTGCCGTGGTACAGCCCGGCCCGGTCGTGCCCCGTGATGCGGACCCCGCCTGCGGACGAATCGAGCAGGTAGCCCTCGGCGGATCCGATCGCCGGATCGATCACGAGGCTGATCACGGTGCCGCCGTCGGTCGTGAGGGCCTCTGAGCCGAGGATCGCGGCGAGGTCGGTGCGCAGCAGCGCGGCCGTCTCGGGATCCCCGTCGACCCGCACGGAGGCGATCGGGACGGATCCCTCCCCGAGGCTCGCGGAGGACGGGAACGGGATGAGCGGCAGCGCATCATGCAGGACCATGAACAAAAACTACCGCGCCCGCGGGCCGACCGGGGCATCCGCCGCTCGTCATCGCCCGACGGATCCGCATCCCGATCGGGTAGGCTCGGGATGTCGCGACTGGCGTCTGGGTGGGTCACCACCGGGGAGCGACCGTCATGGATTCGACCGCGCGCCTGGGCCGATGAGCACCCCTCTTTCGCAACCGTCAAAGGAGCACGCCATGACCGACCGTTACTTCAACGCGCCTCTCTCCGAGGTCGATCCCGAGATCGCCCAGGTCCTCGACCGTGAGCTGAAGCGTCAGCAGACCTTCCTCGAGATGATCGCCTCGGAGAACTTCGTCCCCGTCTCGGTCCTGCAGTCGCAGGGCTCGGTGCTGACGAACAAGTACGCCGAGGGCTACCCGGGCCGCCGCTACTACGGCGGCTGCGAGGAGGTCGACGTCGCCGAGGAGCTGGCGATCGCCCGCGCCAAGGAGCTGTTCGGCGCCGAGTTCGCGAACGTCCAGTCGCACTCCGGCGCGACCGCGAACGCCGCCGTGCTGCACGCGATCGCCCGTCCCGGCGACACCCTGCTCGGCCTCTCGCTCGACCAGGGCGGTCACCTCACCCACGGCATGAAGATCAACTTCTCCGGCCGCCTGTACGACATCGTCGCCTACGGCGTGAACCCGGAGACCTCGACCATCGACATGGACGAGGTGCGCCGTCTCGCGATCGAGCACAAGCCGAAGGTCATCATCGCCGGCTGGTCGGCGTACCCGCGCACGCTGGACTTCGCCGCGTTCCGCGAGATCGCCGACGAGGTCGGCGCCCTGCTGTGGGTCGACATGGCCCACTTCGCCGGTCTCGTCGCCGCGGGCCTGCACCCGAACCCGGTGCCGCACGCCCACGTCGTCTCGTCGACCGTGCACAAGACCATCGGCGGCCCCCGCTCGGGCTTCATCCTCACGAACGACGCCGAGATCGCGAAGAAGATCAACTCGGCCGTCTTCCCCGGCCAGCAGGGCGGCCCGCTCATGCACGTGATCGCCGCGAAGGCGACCGCGTTCAAGATCGCCGGCACCCCGGAGTTCAAGGAGCGCCAGGAGCGCGTGCTGCGCGGTGCGGCGATCATCGCCGACCGTCTCTCGCAGCAGGACGTGAAGGATGCGGGCATCGCGGTGCGCTCGGGCGGCACCGACGTGCACCTCGTGCTCGTCGACCTGCGCGACGCCGAGATCGACGGCAAGCAGGCGGAGGACCTGCTGCACGACATCCACATCACGGTCAACCGCAACGCCGTCCCGAACGACCCGCGTCCGCCGATGGTCACCTCGGGCCTGCGCATCGGCACGCCCGCGCTCGCGACCCGCGGCTTCGGGGATGCGGAGTTCACCGAGGTGGCCGACGTCATCGCGCTCGCGCTGCAGCCCGGCGCGGACGTCGAGGCCCTGCGCGCCCGTGTCGACGCGCTCGCCGGCGCCTTCCCGCTGTACCCCGACCTGCAGCAGTAGACCCGACGGGATACCGCCCCCGGGGTCGTCGAGCGAGCACGGCCGCAGGCCGAGCGAGACGAAACGCGGCAAATGTCGCAAGAGCGCCGCGTTTCGTCTCGGTCGCCGCCGGCGTCCTCGCTCAACGCCCCGGAGGGGCGGGCGACAGAACACCTTCGACGAGAGAATGGAAGACCTCGATGACCGCGAAGATTCTTGACGGCAAGGCGGCGGCGGCGGAGATCAAGGCGGAGCTCGCCGAGCGGGTCTCCGCGCTGAGGGAGCGGGGGATCGTCCCCGGCATCGGCACCGTCCTCGTCGGGGCCGATCCGGCCTCGCAGCTGTACGTGGGCATGAAGCACCGGCAGTCCGAGGCGATCGGGATGAACTCGATCCAGCGCGAGCTGCCGGCCGACGCGACCCAGGCCGAGGTCGAGGCCGTGATCGACGAGCTCAACGCGGATCCGGCCTGCCACGGCTACATCGTGCAGCTGCCGCTGCCGAAGCACCTGGACACCGATGCGATCCTGGAGCGGATCGACCCGGCGAAGGACGCGGACGGGCTGCACCCGACGAACCTCGGCCGGCTCGTGCTCAACGTGAACGCACCGATCCACACGCCGCTGCCGTGCACGCCGCGCGGCGTGATCGAGCTGCTGCTGCGCAACGACTACGACCTCAAGGGCAAGCACGTGGTGGTCGTCGGCCGCGGCGTCACGATCGGCCGCCCGATCGGGCTGCTGCTCACCCGCCGCGACATCAACGCCACGGTGACGCAGGTGCACACCGGGACGCCGGACATGTCGCCGTATCTGCGTCAGGCCGACGTGATCGTCGCGGGCGCCGGGGTGAAGCACCTCATCCGCGCCGAGGACGTGAAGCCGGGTGCGGCGGTGCTCGACGTGGGCGTGACGCGCGAGGACGACCCGGAGACCGGGAAGAGCAGGGTCTACGGCGACGTGGAGCCCGCGGTCGCCGAGGTGGCCGGCTGGGTCTCGCCGAACCCCGGCGGGGTCGGGCCGATGACGGTCGCGCTGCTCATGACGAACGTGGTGGAGGCCGCCGAGCGCGCCGCAGCCTGAGCACGCAGACGAGAACGGGCGGATCCGACGACGCGTCGGATCCGCCCGTTCCCCGTCCGGGACGGGAGATCAGCCGAGCTCGTCGAGCATGCGACGCTGCTCGGGCGTGAGGCCGTCGTCGAGCTCCTGCCGGCCGGCGGCGGTCGCGGCGGAGGACGGTGCGGACGACGCGGAGGGCGCAGGCGAGGCCGAAGAACGGGATCCGGCGATCCTCGCCCCGGCGGCGTCGTACAGCTCACCGGCCTTGCGGGACAGCGCGTCGTCGACCTGGTCGTAGACGACCCAGCCGACCAGCAGGATCACGGGCGGGACGATCCAGCCCCAGACGTTGCCGGCGCGCACGCCGCTCAGCCAGACCGTGAGCGCCCAGATCAGGAACTCGACCGCGAACACGGCGAGGTACTGCACGAACTTCGTGCCGCTCGACGACATCGAGGTGGCGGCCCTCTTCAGCAGCGGCTTGAGGAAGAGCGTCGCCAGGGTCAGGATCACGGACGCCCACAGCGCGTGCAGGCCGACCCGCGCCGGGGTCAGCCAGCCGACCACGAGCAGCACGACCACGTTGAAGACGTAGAGCGACGCGAACCGCACGATCAGATTCCTCATGCGTCCAGACTGTCATGCGACGGAGCGCGCCGGGAGGGGCGCCGCGCCGGGCAGGGGGTGCGCGGCCGGACCGCAGGCCAATATGCTGGCCGCGTCCGCGACCCTCGAGGAGACGCACATGCAGATCGCCCTGTTCATCGCCGAACTGATCGTGGTCCTCGGCTGCATCGTCATGGGCACGCGCTCGAGCGGCGTGGGGCTCGGCCTCTGGGGAGGGACGGGCGTCGCGATCCTCGTGTTCGTGTTCCGGGTGCCGCCCGGGTCGCCGCCCGTGGATGCGCTCCTCATCGTGCTGTCGGTCGTGCTCGCGTCCTCGATGATGCAGTCGGCGGGAGGGATCGACTGGATGGTGTCGGTCGCGGCGAAGCTCATCGCGCGCAGCCCGAAGCAGATCACGCTCGTCGCGCCGCTCATCTCGTTCCTCTTCTCGGTCGGCGCGGGGACCTCGAACATCCTCTATCCGCTGCTGCCCGTGATCCAGGACCTCTCGTACCGCAACGGCATCCGGCCGTCGCGCCCCCTCTCGCTCTCCGTGGTCGCGACCGGCGTCGCGCTGGCCTGCAGCCCGGTCTCGGCGGCGATGGCCGCGATGGTGACGCTCACCGACGTGGCGCCGTGGAACTTCGAGCTCATCGACATCCTCAAGGTGACGATCCCGGCCGCCGTCGTCGGCATCGTGGTGTCGAGCCTCGTCGTGAACCGTCTCGGCAAGGAGCTCGCCGACGACCCGGAGGTGCAGGCGAAGATCGCCCGCGGCGAGCTCGCACCTCCGCGCACGGGCGCCGCCGAGGTCAAGGCGGACGTGACCGTGACCGCCGCGGGGCGCAACGCGGCGATCATCTTCCTGCTCGGCGTCGCCGTGATCGTGCTGTTCGGCCTGTTCAAGGGGCTCCGCCCGCTCGACGGCGCGGGCGACCCGGTGAGCATGACGCCGATCATCGAGATCGTGATGTTCGTGGCCGGAACCGTGATCCTCCTCGTGTCGCGCCCGAAGGTCGGCGAGATCCCGACGATGTCGGTGTTCAAGGCCGGCATGGTCTCGGCGATCGCGCTGTTCGGCCTAGCCTGGCTCACCGACACCTTCCTCGGCGCGCACGCGACGCTCATCTCGGAGGGCGTCGGCGGCCTCGTCACCGCGGCCCCGTGGATCTTCGCCCTCGGCGTCTTCCTCGTCTGCGTGCTCACGACCAGCCAGTCCACGGCCACCCGCACGATCGTGCCGATCGGCCTCGCGGCGGGGATCCCGCTCGGGCTGCTGTCGGGCATGTGGGCGGGCGCCTTCGCGGGCATCTACCTGCTGCCGACGAACGGCTCGCAGATCGCCGCGGCGAACTTCGACACCTCGGGGACGACGAAGCTCGGCACGAAGCTCGTGGACCACTCCTTCTTCGCCCCCACGCTCATCCTCGCCGTGACGACGATCGGCTTCGGCGCCCTGTTCGGCGTGCTCTGGGGCGGCTGATCCGCCCTCGTCGGCGGGCGGGCTCCGCCGGGATCAGCCCGCCTGGTACAGGTCCCAGGAGCGGCGGCAGGCCGTGGCGATCCGGTCGACGTGCGCGGGGTCCTCGGTGATCCAGCCGGTGCCGGGCCGGTGCAGCTGTGCGGTGGCCGCGTCGCCGAGCAGGAACTCGCGGAGGAACTCGGCCTGCACGGCGTCGAGCACGGCTCCCGCCGCGGCGGCCTCGTCCGCGAGCGTGCGGAAGCGGGCGCCGGCGGCGAGGATCTCCTGGCTGCCGAGATAGGGCTGGTTGAGGGCGACATCACCCGGCTGCGCGGCGTCGAAGCCGACGCGGTGCGCTTCGGCGAGGGCGCGCAGGCGCTCCGGCGCCATGGTCGGGGGGTCGGCGGGGTCGCGCTCCTCGCCGCGGGCGTCGCCCCGGTTGGAGAGCGCGACGATGTTCGGCAGGCGGTCCTTCTCGGCGCGCGGGACGTCGACCGCGCCGTCCTTCGTGGTCGTGGTGTTCATGGTGTCGTGGAACGACAGCCGGGTGAGCGCGCCTCCGGTGCGCAGCCGCTCGGCGACCATCCGCTCGGTCAGCTCGTCGCGGGTGCGCTCGTAGACGCCGAGACCGCGCTCGGCGACCTCGACGAACGTCTCGACGAGCCGGTGCAGGCCGGCCCCTGTGTCCGGCACCTCGATGATCGGGAAGAACGAGAACGTGACGGGGCGGATCGCGTCGACCCCGGAGAGGTCGACCCTCTGCCAGGGGCCGGCGGCGCGGACGCGCTCGATCGCCGCGGTCAGGTCGGCGGCGACGTCGGCGGGCCGTGCGCGGTTCGGATCGCGGACGAGACGCGGATGCGGGTTGATCACGGCGACGACCCGGGGATCCTGCGATGCCCAGCGCCGCACGACGGCCGCCGTCGCGACATCGGTGAAGTCGTACTGCAGCCGTCGCGTGAGCGCGGGGGAGAGGAACTCGGCGAGCTCCTCGGGGATCGCGGCGCCGGCGTGCGGGCAGCTGACGAGCAGATCGGCGTCGCGCAGCGCGTCGTCGAGGGAGCGGTGCTGCGGATCCGCGTAGACGACGATGTCGTCGGGAGTGAACGTGCGGCCGGCGGGGATGAGGTCGAGGGCGCTCATGCGGCTCATGCTACCCAGCGGCCCACCGGGCGAGCGGTCCGGGCTCGCGGTCGTCCTCCGGGACTCAGCGTCCGGGGTGCACCGCGGCGATCGCGTCGAGCACCGTTGCGTACACGGCGTCGGCGTCGATCCAGGGCGGGGCGACGCGTGCGAGCTCGAGGCTGACCGCGCCGTGCACCTGCGCCCAGACGGCCAGGGTGCTGCGCAGATCGACGTCCTCGTCGACGCGATCGGCGCCGGTGAGGGTGCGGGCGAGGGGGAGGAGCGCATCCAGCTCCGGATCGGGCTCCGGATCGCCGCCGGCGCTCGGGGCGCCGTGAGGTGCTCCGGCGATCGCGCCGCTGAACATGAGCCGGTAGCGATCGGGGTGCTGCAGCGCCCAGGCGCGATACGCCTCGCCGAGAGCGCGCAGGCCCCCGGGCTCCGCCTCGCGCTGCGCGCGGGCGAACGAGGCGAAGGAGTCCGCGACCACGGCGGTGATGAGGTCCGCCTTGCTGCCGAACAGCGAGTAGACCGCCGATGTCGAGGTCCCTGCCTCGCCCGCCGCCTCGCGCACGGAGAAGCGATCGGGGCCGTCCCGGTCGATCATCGCCGAGGCGGCCTCGATCAGTCGCGAACGCAGGGCCGCGTCGTGGGTGATGGGTCTTGCCATGGAAGGGATCTTATCGTAACGTCGTTCTGTAACAGTGTTCTATAACGACGTTCGCAAGGAGTGGCGATGAGCAGGCAGGTCTTCCCCGGTCGGTACACGGCAGCCGTGGACCGCAGCGACATCACGGTGTTCGTCATCGGGATGCGGGCGAACAGATGGTGGCAGCTGGGCCGGGTGCAGCGCGTGGCGCGGCAGATGCCGAAGATCCTGCGGCATCTCGCAGAGCACCCGGAGGCCGGCATGCTCGGCTGCGAGAGCTGGCTCGGGCGCACCACGATCCTGCTCTCCTACTGGGAGAGCCCGGAGCACCTGCAGCGCTTCGCCGCCGATCGGGACGCCCCGCATCTGCAGCCGTGGCGCGACTTCATGCGCACGATGCTCGGATCCGGCAGCGTCGGGGTCTGGCACGAGACGTACCAGGTGCCGGCGGGGGAGATGGAGGCGATCTACGCGGACATGCCGGTGTTCGGACTCGCCGCCGCGACGGCGCACGAGCCCGTCGGCGCGGGCCGAAACACGGCGCGCCAGCGGCTCGGCCGCTGAGCGGGCGCGGGCGCGGGCGAGCGGGACTCCGCCCGGATCAGGCCTGCGGGACCTGCCCGAGCTGCGACTCGATCCCGGCGATGCGCGCGTACTCGTCGAAGCGGAACGTGGCGCTGCCGCTCGCGTCGCTGACTACTGCCGCGGAGTAGGCCTCGTCGCCCCACTGCATGCTCCAGCCGGCGAGTCGGGCCAGATCCCAGACCGAGGAGCGCGCGTCGGAGAGCGTCAACTCGGAGAGGATCCGCGGCAGCGCGACGACGGCGTCGGCGACGGTGAGCGGCGGGAGGGGCGCGTCGAGCAGGAAGACGGCGCGCGTGCCGCTGCCGACGGGCGCGGAGTAGTACGGCGAGCGGCCGGTGATCTCCTCCGCGATCGCGCCGACCTGATGCGCGGCGCCGGCGATCCAGCCGTCCAGATCGGCGTCGGCCGGGAACGGCAGCTCCGGGGTCGAGAGCTCGGCGATCGAGTAGGTCGTGCCGTAGTCGCGGAGTCCTGCGACCGACGGGTCGGATCCGCCCTGCGGGTGCGCCCAGGCCCACATCAGCGAGCGGGGTCCGGGCGCGATCGTCGCGACGAGCGACGCGCGTGCGACGAGCGTGCGGCTCGGATCCGTCTCGGACGTGAAGGTCAGGGTGCCCGCCGCGAGGTCTGCGTCCCAGCGGTGCTCGCCCAGGGCGGCGGTCGCGGCGACCAGCTGGTCCTGGCGGAGGGCGGCGAACAGTGCCGCGCGGTCGGCGAGGGGCGCGAGGGCGGGGAAGGTCATGGGTTCATCCTGCCGCGGACGCCTATGAATGCGCCAGTCAGACGCCATCCGGCGCCTGTTCGCGGGCGCCGGACGCGGCCGTCGCCCGTCCCATGCGCCAGATGCCGGGGATCAGCATGGTGCCCAGGGCGATGACCCGCGTAGACGATCGCCGAGCCGACCATGAGCGCGGTCACGTCGGCGCGCGCGATCAGCCAGCCGAAGGCGAGCGTGCCGAGCGGCATCGCGATGTAGCTGCCGAGCATGTCGTAACTGGACACCCGGGACAGCTTGTCCTCGGGGATCTGCTCCATCATCGTGACGTTCCACCCGGTGCTGAACACCTCGACGCCCGCACCCGCGATGAACGCGGCGGCGATGAGGAGCAGGACCGAGGGGTGCACGCCCAGGAGCGTGAGCGGGATCGCGAGGGCGCTCATCCCGAGCATGCCCAGCCGCAGCGGGCGCCGCAGCGGCAGCCAGAGCAGCACGAGGGTCATCACGAGCACGCCCGCGCCCTCGGCGCTCACGACCCACCCCCAGCCGGCGATGCCGAGGAGCGGGTCGTTCTTGGCGATGTACGGACCCGCGACGCCCCAGGCGCCGACGTGGATCGCGTTGAGGACCATGAACGCGAGCACGACGATCCACAGCCAGGGGCGGGACCAGAACTCGCGCCATCCGTCGTGCAGGTCGTGGAACAGGCCCGCCCGCTGCCCGCGCACGGGCGGCGGCAGGCGCACGAGCGCGAGGAACACGATCGCGAGCGCCCAGCCCGCCGCCTGGATCACCATGACCCAGGCGGGGCCGGCGAGCGCGACGATGCCTCCGGCGACGACCGGGCCCGCGATCGTGGTGGCGGAGCGGGCGAAGGACAGCAGCGCGTTGGCCTGCTGCAGATGAGCGGGCGTCGTCAGCTGCGGGATGAGCCCCTGCATCGCGGGCATGACGAAGGCGGCGGACGCGCCGTTCAGTGCGGCGAGGCCGGCCAGCAGCGGGACCGTCGCGGTGTGCGTGAAGAGCAGGGCAGCCGTCGTGCCGATCGAGAGGATGTCGACCACGTAGCTGGTCTGGATCACGAGCGCCCGCGGCAGCCGGTCCGCGACGACGCCGCCGAGCAGCAGGAAGAGGACGTTCGCCACCGTGAACGCCGTGAGCACGATCGAGAGCGCACCGGCATCGTTGTCGATGCTCAGCACGGCGAACGCGAGGGCGATCGACGACATCGAGCCGGTGACGAGCGTGAGGGTGCGCGCCAGGAAGAACCAGCGGAACCCGCGGTCCTGCAGCGCGGCGAGGGCCTTCTTCACTCGCCCCATCCTGACAGCTTCGGCGCACCGCACGCCGGACGGCACGCACTACTCAGGCCGGATGTCGCCCGGGACCGGGATCCACGGCCGGATCCCTCGCGCGAGCGACATCCGGCCTGAATTGTGCGCACCGGGCCTCGGTCTCCCCGGGTGAGGAGGCCGAGGTCAGTAGCTGGAGGCGGGGCCGGTGGCCGAGGCCGGGAGGAACCGGGTCGCGAGTGCCTCCGAGGCGCGGGCGAGGAGGGCGACATCGGCGCCCACCGCGACGAACGCGGCGCCCGCGGCGATGTACGCATCGGCCGCGGCCGGGTCGAACGCGTTCACGCCCACCGGCTTGCCCGCAGCGGTCACCGCGGCGAACACCTGCTCCACGGCGGCCATCACGTCGGGGTGGGTCTGCTGTCCGAGCAGCCCCAGCGACGCGGCGAGGTCGGAAGGCCCGACGAACACCGCGTCCACGCCGTCGACCGCGGCGATCTCCGCCGCCCGGGCGACCCCCGCGGCGGTCTCGATCTGCACGGTGACCGACACGTGCTGCGCGGCCTCGGCGAGGTATCCCTCGACCCGGTTCCAGCGGGCGCTGCGGGCCAGGGCGGATCCGACGCCGCGCACGCCCTGCGGCGGATAGCGGGTCGCGGCGACCGCGGCACGCGCCTCGTCGGCGGACGACACCATCGGCACGATGAGGTTCTGCGCGCCGAGGTCCAGAACCTGCTTGATGATGACGGGATCGTTCCACGGCACGCGCACGAGCGGGGTGATCGGGTAGGCCGCGGCGACCTGCAGCTGCACCTGGAGGGTGTCCAGCGTGTTGGCGGAGTGCTCGCCGTCGACGAGCAGCCAGTCCAGTCCGGATCCGGCCGCGATCTCGGTGACGACGGGGCTGCCGGTGCACGCCCACATCCCGATCAGGGGGCGGTCGGCGCCGGCGAGGCGCTCGCGGAACGTCGGGCTCAGACGAAGCGGCATTCGATGACTCCCATCGGCCCATAGTCGCAGCGCACCTCGTCGCCGCGCGAGACCCACATCGGCCGGGTGAAGGATCCGGCCAGGATGATCTCTCCCGCCTCGAGGCGCGCGCCGTGCTGGTGGAACTTGTTCGCGAGCCAGGCGACGCCCGTCGCGGGGTGACCGAGGACGCCGGCGGCGACCCCGGTCTCCTCGATCTCGCCGTTGCGGCTGAGCACCCCGGGCACCCAGCGCAGGTCGATCTCGTCCGGGCGCTTGTGCACGGTGCCGAGCACCATCGCCCCGTAGGCCGCGTTGTCGCTGATCGTGTCGACGATCGTGCGGCCCTCGAGCTCGATGTGCGAGTTGAGCACCTCGAGGGCCGGCACGGCGTAGTCGATCGCGGCGAGGGCGTCCTCGAGCGTGCAGTCGGGGCCTTCGAGCGGCTCCTTGAGTACGAACGCGAGCTCGACCTCGATCCGCACGTTCGAGAAGTGGTCGACCGGGATCTCGGATCCGGACGGGTACACCGTGTCGTCGAACATGACGCCGTAGTCGGGCTCGGTGATGCCCGTCGCCTGCTGCATCGCCTTGCTCGTCAGGCCGATCTTGCGCCCCACCAGCCGGCGTCCCTCGGCGACCTGCGCGTCGCGCCAGACGCCCTGGATGGCGTACGAGTCCTCGACGGTCGCCTCGGGGTGCCGTGCGGTGATGCGTGGGATCACCCCGTGCGTGCGGTCGGCCTCGGCGAGCTCCGCGGCGAGCTGCGCGATGGTGCCGGCGTCGAGGCTCACAGCTGGTGTCCGAGCTTGTACTCGCCCTGCTTCCACTCCGGCATGGCCTCCTCGTCGGCGGGACGGGTGTAGCTGAACCCGTCGGCGCCGATCGTGACGGCCATCTCGCTGCTGTCCGTGCGGGCCACGACCGGCTGCGGGTTGCCGTCGAGGTCGAGCACGAGCGAGGCGTCGGTGTACCAGCTCGGCACGACGGGGTTGCCCCACCAGTCGCGGCGCTGGTTGTCGTGCACGTCCCAGGTGACCACGGGGTTGTCCGGGTCGCCGGTGTAGTAGTCCTGCGTGTAGACCTCGACGCGGTGGCCGTCGGGGTCGCGGAGGTACAGGTAGAAGGCGTTGCTCACGCCGTGGCGGCCGGGGCCCCGCTCGATCGCGTCGGAGCGGCGGAGCGCGCCGAGCTTGTCGCAGATCGCGAGGATGTTGTGCTTCTCATGCGTCGCGAAGCACACGTGGTGCATGCGCGGGCCGTCGCCGCCGGTCATCGCGGTGTCGTGCACGGTGGGCTTGCGGCGCATCCACGCGGCGTACACCGTGCCCTCCTCGTCCTGGATGTCCTCCGTGACGCGGAAACCGAGGTCCTGCATGTACTTCACGGCGCGCGGCACGTCGGGGGTGACCTGATTGAAGTGGTCCAGGCGCACGAGCTCGCCGGGGATGTGCAGGTCGTAGCGCCAGCTCATCCGCTCGACGTGGTCGGTCTGGTGGAAGAACTCGTACGGGAAGCCGAGCGGATCCACGACGCGCACGGAGTCGCCGATCCCCTTCACGAAGCCGTCGGGGTTGCGTCGCACGTCGCAGCCGAGCTCGGTGTAGAACGCGACGGCGAGGTCGAGGTC
Source organism: Microbacterium sp. MMO-35 (assembly GCF_037147555.1). NCBI lineage: Bacteria > Bacillati > Actinomycetota > Actinomycetes > Micrococcales > Microbacteriaceae > Microbacterium > Microbacterium sp. MMO-35. The sequence goes on along the minus strand of NZ_JBBCVH010000007.1, from coordinate 41,693 downwards.
CGAGGGCTCCCGCACGCGGTACGAGAACGCGGCGACGGCCGCGACGGGGCCCTTGCGCAGCACGAGGTTGTGGTGGATGAACTCCTCGGTGGAGCGGAGGTAGATCGTCTCGTCGTCCTCCTCCGTCACGTACAGCCCGAGCACGTCGACGTAGAAGACCCGCGAGGCGGCGAGGTCGGTGACGACGAGCTCCATGTAGGCGCAGCGGAGCACGTCCGGGGCGGGGGAGGAGGGGGTCGGGATCGGGTTGTCGGTGGAGATGGGCGCCTCCTGGCTCGTGAAGAAGCCGGAGGAGGTGAGCGTCATGTCGGCGCGATTGGTCATGTCAGCGTCCTTGCGTGAAAGAGAAGTCGGTCCGGTGATCGGGTCAGCGGGGGTCCGGGTCGTCGAGGTCCTGCTCGGCCGGCGGCGCCTGCTTGCCGAAGACCGGGTTGTGCGGGGCGCCGAGGGTGATGTGCACGCTCTGCTGGTCGGTGTAGAAGTCGATCGAGCGGTAGCCGCCCTCGTGGCCGAGGCCCGACGCCTTCACCCCGCCGAACGGGGTGCGCAGGTCGCGCACGTTGTTCGAGTTCAGCCACACCATGCCGGCCTCGACGGCGCCCGCGAAGTTGTGCGCGCGCTTGAGGTCGTTCGTCCAGATGTAGGCGGCGAGGCCGTAGCGGGTGTTGTTCGCGAGCGCCAGTGCCTCCTCGTCGGTGTCGAAGGGCGTGATCGCGACGACCGGGCCGAAGATCTCCTCCTGGAAGATGCGCGCGTCGGGGGCCACGTCGGCGAACACCGTCGGGGCGACGTAGTTGCCGGTGGGGAAGCCCTCGGGGCGCCCGCCGCCGGCGACGAGGCGGCCCTCGCCCTTGCCGATCTCGACGTAGCTCATGACCTTCTCGTAGTGCTCCGGGTGCACCAGCGCTCCGACCTCGGTGGTCGGGTCGTGCGGCAGGCCGACCTTGACGCGCTTCGCCTGCGCCGCGAACCGCTCGACGAACTCGTCGTACACGTCGCGCTGCACGATCACGCGGGATCCGGCCGTGCACCGCTCGCCGTTCAGGGAGAAGACGCCGAAGATGCAGGCGTCGATCGCGGTGTCGAGGTCGGCGTCGGCGAAGACGACGGCCGGGCTCTTGCCGCCCAGCTCCATCGACAGGCCCTTCAGGAAGGGCGCCGCGTTGCCGAAGATCAGCTGACCGGTGCGGCTCTCGCCGGTGAACGAGATGAGCGGCACGTCGGGGTGCTTCACGAGGGCGTCGCCGGCATCCTCGCCGAGGCCGTGCACGAGGTTGAAGACGCCCTGGGGCAGCCCCGCCTCCTCGAAGATGCCCGCCCAGAGGGAAGCGGACAGCGGCGTGAACTCGGCGGGCTTCAGCACGACCGTGTTGCCCGTCGCGAGCGCGGGGCCGAGCTTCCACGACTCGAGCATGAACGGCGTGTTCCACGGCGTGATGAGGCCGGCGACGCCGATCGGCTTGCGGTTGACGTAGTTCATCTGTTTGCCGGGCACCTTGAACGCGTCGTCGGCCTGCGCGACGATCAGGTCGGCGAAGAAGCGGAAGTTCTCGGCGGCACGGCGGGCCTGGCCGAGCGCCTGGGTGATCGGAAGACCCGAGTCGAAGGACTCGAGCTCGGCGAGGCGCGCATCGCGGGACTCGACGATGTCGGCGATCTTGTGCAGGACGCGCGAGCGCTCGCGGGGGAGCATGCGCGGCCAGGGGCCCTCGTCGAAGGCGCGCTTGGCGGCCGCGACCGCGCGCTCGATGTCGGCCTTCTTGCCGGCGGCGGCGCGCACGTAGGTCTCGTTCGTGACGGGGTTGAGCACCTCGAAGGTGTCGCCGTCGAGGGAGTCGACGAACTCGCCGTCGATGTAGTGCTGGATCTTCTCGGGGAGATCGGCGGGGGTGTAGGCGTCGGTCATCATCGTCCTTCCGGGTGGTTCCTGGGTTGTTCCGGCCCTTCTCGGGGCCGGTCGTGCGGTCAGAGTGTCTCGGAGCGGCGGGCGTCGAGGAACGCGTCCATCGTGCGCCAGCGGTGGTTGCGGGCGGCGAGCTCGATCTCGAGCGGGTCGGCGCCGGAGCGGATGAGATCCAGGATCTGCACGTGCTCCTCGACGGAGTGCCCCGCCCGTCCCGGCACGAAGGCGAACGTGGAATCGCGGATCCCGGACAGCCGGGCCCAGCCGCGGTGCACGAGGTCGAGGATGTGCGGGTTCGGGCAGGGCTCGTAGAGCACGGAGTGGAACTGGCGGTTCAGCTCGGTGAAGCGGTGCGCGTCGAAGCTGTCCAGCAGCCGGGTCATGCGGTCGTTGACCTCGGCCGCGCGGGCGAGAGCATCGGCGTCGAGCAGCGGGGCGGAAAGCGCGGTCGCCGCGCCTTCGACCAGGCCGAGGGTCTGCATGGTGTGCGCGTACTCGCTCTCGTCCACGAGCGAGACCCGCGCCCCGACGTTGCGCTCGAAGGTGACGAGGCCCTCGGCCTCGAGCCGGCGGATCGCCTCGCGCACGGGCACCACGCTCATCCCGAGCTCGTCGGCGATCGTGCCGAGCACCAGCCGGAAGCCCGGGCCGAAGGCGTGCGAGGCGATGCGGGAGCGGATCCACGAGTAGGCCTGCTCCGACTTGCTCGCCGTGAGCAGGTCGGTCATGCGCCGGGCTCCGCGGATGCGGCCTTCGCGGCGTCGTACTTCGCCCGCCAGGCGGCGTTCATCGGGAACAGCCCGTCGACGGGATGCCCGGCCTCGACCTGCTCGGCGATCCAGGCGTCCTCCTCCTCCTGGGCGAGGGTGGCGTCGACGACCTCTTCGACGAGCGCGGGCGGGATCACGATCACGCCGTCGCTGTCGCCGACGATGATGTCGCCCGGCTGCACCGTGGCGCCGCCGCAGGCGATCGTCACGTCGACGTCCCACGGCACGTGCTTGCGGCCGAGCACCGAGGGGTGCGCGCCCTGGGAGAAGACCGGAAGGCCGATCTCGGCGACCGCGGCGAAGTCGCGCACGCCGCCGTCGGTGACCACCCCGGCGGCGCGGCGGGCCTGGGCGCGCAGGGCGAGGATGTCGCCGAGCGTTCCCGTGGTGGCGTCCCCCCGGGCCTCGATCACGATGATCTCGCCTTCCTCGACGGCATCGAACGCGCGCTTCTGCGCGTTGTAGCCGCCGCCGTGGGTCTTGAACAGATCCTCGCGGGCGGGGACGAACCGCAGCGTCTTCGCGGTCCCGACGATCTTGGCGCCGGGGAGGTTCGCCGAGACCCCGTCGATGAAGCAGGCGTGCAGGCCGCGCTTGCGGAGCTGGGCGCTGAGGCCCGCCGTCGGGGCGGCCGCGAGTTTGGCGCGGAGCTGCGGGTCGAGTCCGGGCTCCGTCGCGGGGGCTTCCGCGGCGGCTTCGGCGGGCAGCCCGGCCGCCTCGCGCGATCCCCAGGCCTCGGCGCGCTGCAGGTCGTCCACGGCGGGGAGGGATCCGAGGGAGCCGTCGAAGGCGACGGTGCCCTGCGTGACGGTGGTGCGCAGCCCGCCGGAGGTGAACGTCCGGGAGGAGTGCGGGGCGTCGACCTCGACGACGACGACGTCCCCGGGGACGATCACGCTGGATCCGGCCGGGGTGCCGGTGAGGATGATGTCGCCGGGTTCGAGCGTGAAGTGCTGGGAGAGGTCGGCGATCAGCTGCGGCAGCGGGAACAGGAGGCCGCTGGTCTCATCGTCCTGCCGCAGGTCGCCGTTCACCCAGGCGCGCACGCGGAGCTCGGCGGGGTCGACCTCGGCGGCCGGGATGAGGTCGGGCCCGATCGGGGTGTAGCCGTCGCCGCCCTTCGAGCGCACGTTGGAGCCCTTGTCGTTCGCGCGCAGGTCGTAGAGCCCGAGGTCGTTCGACGCGGTCACCCAGGCGACGTGCGACCAGGCGTCCTCGACGCTCACCCGGTGGGCGGCGGTGCCGATGATGAGTGCGATCTCGCCCTCGAAGGCGAGCAGCTCGGTGCCGGCGGGGCGCTCCACGACGCCGTCGGTGCCGGCCATGGAGGAGGACGGCTTGAAGAAGTAGGAGGGGGTCGCGGGGGTGCGGCCGCGCTGGTCGGCACGGGAGCGGTAGTTGAGGTGGATCGCGATGATCTTGCCGGGCCGGTCGATCGGTGCGGACATGGGCGCCTCCTCGCGCGGTGGGTGCCAGGGGGTGCCTTGGCGTCGTATTCGAAATCGTATATCATCGTGTCGAGCCCGGCAAGCAGGGAATCCGGATCCGTCCGCAACGGGATCCGAGGCCCCCGACGGGCACGACGACGATGTCGGCCAAGACGACGACGTCCCATGCAAAGGAGTACGCAATGTCCGCAGAATCCTCCCCGGGCTTCACGCCCACCGGCACCATCGCCTCGGCCGCCGACCGGCGCCGGGTGGTCTTCGCCACCGTCATCGGCACCACGGTCGAGTGGTACGACTTCTTCATCTACGCCACCGCGGTGGGCCTGGTGTTCGGCCAGCTCTTCTTCAAGGACCTCGGTGCGAACAGCGCCCTCGTCGGGTTCGCGACCGTCGGCGTGAGCTTCCTGTTCCGCCCCCTCGGCGCGTTCCTGGCGGGCCACTTCGGCGACAAGTTCGGTCGCAAGGCCGTGCTGATGTGGACGCTGATCCTCATGGGCGCGGCGACGGCGCTGATCGGCGTGCTGCCCGATGCGAACGCGATCGGGGTCGCGGCTCCGATCCTCCTGGTGCTGCTGCGCATCCTGCAGGGGATCTCGGCCGGCGGCGAGTGGGGCGGGGCGGTGCTGATGGCCGTCGAGCACGCGCCCAAGGCCAAGCGCGGCATCTTCGGCGCGGCGCCGCAGATCGGCGTGCCCCTGGGCCTGCTGATCGCCTCCGGCGTGATGGCGATCATGGCGCTCGTCGCGCCGGGTGACCAGTTCCTGTCCTGGGGCTGGCGGATCCCGTTCCTGCTCAGCGTGGTGCTGATCGTGGTCGGCTACTACGTGCGCCGTCGGGTCGAGGAGAGCCCGGTGTTCACCGAGCTCGCCGAGCGCAAGGAGGCCGCGAGCATGCCGATCGTGCAGCTGTTCCGCAAGCACCTGCTGCTCGTGATCATCGCCGCCCTCGTCTTCGCCGGCAACAACGCGGTCGGGTACATGACCACCGGCGGGTACATCCAGGGATACGCGACCAACCCCGAGGGCGCGCTCAAGCTCGACCGCGGACCCGTGCTCTGGGCGGTGGCCGGCTCTGCCGTCACCTGGCTGCTGTCGACCCTGGTCGCCGGGTGGATCTCGGACCGGATCGGGCGTCGCACCACCTACATCATCGGCTGGATCCTGCAGCTGGTCGGCGTGTTCACGCTGTTCCCGCTGGTGAACACGGGGCAGATCGGACTGCTGTTCGCGGCCCTCGCGATCCTCACGATCGGACTCGGCTTCACCTACGGCCCGCAGGCGGCGCTCTACACCGAGCTGTTCCCCGCCTCGATCCGCTTCTCCGGGGTCTCGATCTCCTACGCGATCGGCGCCATCGTCGGAGGCGCCTTCGCGCCGACCATCGCGACCGCGATCGTGCAGGCGACGGGCTCGACGCAGGCGGTCACCTGGTACCTCGCCGGCATGACGGTGATCGGCCTCGTCGCGACGCTGCTGCTGCGCGACCGCAGCGGCATCCCGCTCGGCCCCGACGCGGAGGCCGAGCAGGCGGTGAGCCCGATCTACGGGATGTCCCGGGCGTAGGTCGGAAGAAGGAGCGCGGCGCCGTACTCAGGCTGGACTGCCGGTGGTGGGGGTTCTGGCCCGTGGTTTCGCCTGGTGGGGCTGCCCTGGCCTGAGTTGGGCGGGGTCCGGCTCAGGCCCGGAGCGCGTCGCGGATGGTTGTGGCGGAGCGCCGTAGGCGCGCGGCGAGTCGCGAGTCTCGCTATCGGCCGCGCCTGCGGCGCCGTATTCAGGCTGGACTACCGGTGGTGGGGGTTCTGGCCCGTGGTTTCGCGGGGTGGGGCTGGTCTGGCCTGAGTTGGGCCGGCTCAGGCCCCGAGCGCGTCGCGGATGGTCGCGGCGGAGTGCTGCAGGCGCGCGGCGATCTCGGCGTCGGTGCGGTCGGTGGCGACGTGCACCACGGCGATCGCGGCGGGGCGCTGTCCGCGCAGGGCGAGCGGAACCGCCACCGACTGCACGGTCGGGATGACCTCGTCGTGGCTGGTCGCGAAGCCCGCGAGGCGGGATCCGGCGACCGCGTCGTGCAGCGCCGCGGGGGCTCCCTCGGGCCACTCGGCCTCCGGCAGTTGCGCGAGGATCGCCTTGCCGGGGGCGCCGACCGTCACGGGATGCCGGGCGCCCGGGCGCTGCGCCACGCTCGCGATGGTGTGCCGCGGCTCGACGCTGACCAGGGTGATGCACTCCTCGCCGTCGAGCACGGCGAGGAAGCAGGTCATGCCGAGCTCGTTCGCGACGGCGGTCAGCTCGGGAAGGGCCTCGGCCTGCAGATCCTGCGCGACGCCGGCGGCGAGTGCGGCCATGCGCGGCCCCAGCGCGACGAGGCCCGCCGCGTCCCGCCCGATCAGGCGGTGGTCCTCGAGGGTGCGGAGCAGGCGGTACGCGATCGAGCGGTGCACGCCGAGGCGTGCGGCGATCTCGTCGATCGAGAGGGGGCCGCGCTCGTCGCCGAGGATCTCGAGGATCCGGATTCCGCGGCTGAGCGTCTGGGATGCAGGGGCTTCGGCCATGGATCCGCCTTCCGATGTTGATCGACGTCGCGACCTCGGCTAGTCTGTGTTCAATAGTAGAACGTTGCGTTCGAATATAGAACACGGATCACCCGGTGCGCAAGAGCCGCCGACGATCCCGAACCACGCCCGACGGCGCCGTCAGGAAGGAATCGACGACGATGCAGTTCCACCACCACGGATACGTCTCCCACGACCCGCGGGTGCTCCCGGCCGCCGGCACCGGTATCGACCGCCCCGCCGACCTCCCCGACGAGGTCGATGTGCTCATCGTCGGATCCGGGCCTGCGGGAATGCTGCTGGCGGCTCAGATGTCGCAGTACCCCGGCATCACGACCCGGATCATCGAGCGCCGCGGCGGCCGGCTGGAGCTCGGTCAGGCCGACGGGATCCAGCCGCGCAGCGTCGAGACCTTCCAGGCGTTCGGCTTCGCCGAGCGCATCGTCGCCGAGGCCTACAACATCGGCTGGATGAACTTCTGGGGGCCGGATCCGGAGAACCCGCAGAACATCGTCCGCACCGCGCGCACGGCCGACTACGCGTACGACATCTGCGAGTTCCCGCACCTCATCGTGAACCAGGCGCGGGTGCTCGACTACTTCGCCGAGGCGGCCGCCGACGGGCCCGCCCGGATCGTCCCCGACTACGGCGTGCAGTTCACCGGCCTCACCGTCCACGAGGACGGCGAGCACCCGGTCGAGGTGCAGGTGCGCTACGTCACCGGCGACCGCGAGGGGGAGGAGCGCACGATCCGCGCGACCTACGTCGTGGGCTGCGACGGCGCGCGCAGCGGGGTGCGCGAGGCGATCGGGCGCACGCACGTGGGCGCGATGGCCGCGCACGCCTGGGGCGTCATGGACGTGCTCGTGAACACCGACTTCCCGGACTGGCGCACCAAGTGCGCGATCAACGCGGAGGCGGGCAACATCCTGCACATCCCGCGCGAGGGCGGCTACCTGAGCCGCATGTACATCGACCTCGGCGAGGTCGCGGCGGGGGACGACCGCCAGGTCAGGCACACTCCCATCGAGGCGATCATCGCCAAGGCGAACGAGATCCTGCACCCCTATGCGATCGACGTGAAGCAGGTCGCCTGGCACAGCGTCTACGAGGTGGGGCACCGGATCACGGACGGCTTCGACGATGTGGGGGAGGACAGCACCCGGCACCCGCGGGTCTTCCTCACCGGCGACGCCTGTCACACCCACAGCGCCAAGGCGGGCCAGGGCATGAACGTCTCGATGCAGGACGGGTTCAACCTCGGCTGGAAGCTGGGGTCGGTGCTCACCGGCCGCAGCCCGCAGGAGCTGCTCTCGACGTACGGCGCCGAGCGGCACCCCGTGGCGCAGCAGCTCATCGACTTCGATCGCGAGTGGTCCTCGCTCATGGCGCGCAAGCCCGAGGAGATCTCGGATCCGCAGGAGCTCGCGAACTACTACCTCGCGACCGCCGAGTTCCCCTCCGGGTTCATGACCCAGTACACGAGCTCGATGATCACCGGATCCGCCGCGCATCAGGCGCTCGCCGCGGGCTTCCCGCTCGGCAAGCGCTTCAAGAGCGCCGAGGTCGTCCGCGTCTCCGACGGCAACGTCGTGCACCTCGGACACCATGCGAAGGCGGACGGACGCTGGCGCGTGTACGCGTTCGGCGACGCGACCGGCTCCGGACTCGACGCCTGGGCCGAGGCCGCGGCGCCCGTGCTCGCCCGGTTCACGCCCGCCGACGGCGACGTGGACGCGGTGTTCGACGTGAAGGCCGTCTACCAGCAGTCCGCCGAGGACCTCGATGTCACGACCGCGCCGGCGCTCTTCCAGCCGAAGACGGGCCCGCTCGGGCTCACCGACTGGGAGAAGCTCTACGCCGCCGCGCCCTCGCACTGGTCGAAGGGCGACATCTTCGTCGAGCGCGAGCTGTCCCGTGACGGCGTCGTGATCGTCGTGCGTCCCGACCAGTACGTCGCCGCGATCCTGCCGCTCGGCGCGATCGGCGAGCTGGAGTCGTTCCTCGAGGGGGCGTTCCTGGAGGCCTGAGACTCCGGAGCCGGCGCCGGGCGTTCGGCCTCAGCCGCGGATCGGCGTCGCCCCGCCGGTGACGACGATGCCGCCGACCTCCGGGATCGTGACCGTCAGCAGGCTCGGGCGGCCGACGTGCGCGCCCTGGTGGATCCGCACCACGCGGTCCTCGGGGACGCGGCCGATCGCCCGCAGGTAGGCGTCGGTCGCCGCGGCGGCGGATCCGGTCGCCGGGTCCTCGGTGATCCGGCCGACGGGGAAGAGGTTGCGCGCGAGCAACTCCCCGTCGGCGACCGGGTGCAGCACCGTGATCGTGCCGGTCCAGCCGCGCTCGCGCATGAGCGCGGCCACGGGCTCGGGCGCGAAGCGGAACTGATGGAAGATCTCCGGATCCCGCAGTACCAGCACCGGATGCCAGTTGCCCGCGAACGACTCGCGCGCGGGATGGGCCGGATCCAGATCCTCGGCGCGCAGCGAGAGCACCTCGAGCAGGCGGGCGAGGACGCCGGGATCCAGCTCCCGCACCACCGGCTCGACGCTGGTGAAGGCGACCTCGATGCCGCCCGCGCCAGTCGACGCCGTGAGGGCCACGTCGCCGACGGGGGTCTCGAAGGTCATGTCGCCGTCGCCCTCGCGCTCCGCGAGCAGCACGGCGGTCGCCACGGTCGCGTGTCCGCAGAACGGCACCTCCGCCGCCGGCGACCAGTACCGGATCCGGTAGCGGCGCTCGCCCGCCTCGGCGCTCCTGCCGAGCAGGAACGCCGTCTCGGGGTAGCCCATCTCGGCCGCGATCCGCTGCATGTCCGCGTCGGTCAGCGCCCCCGCGTCGAGCACGATGCCGGCGGGATTGCCGCCTTCCGGGGCGGCGGCGAAGGCGGCGTAGCGGAGGATCTCGGGGGTGGCGCTCATGAGGTCGAGCCTACGGCGAACGCGTCCTCGCTTCGCCGTAGGCTCTGATGCGGTCTCCGTTCAGGAGTTCACGCGGATGATCTCCTCCTGGTACGGGGCGATCACGTCGCCGGAGATGCGCAGGTCGAGCACGAGGAACGGGCGGGTCGCGGGATCCTCGGACGTCCAGGCGGCCAGGCGGTCGAGGTCCGCGAGGGTGCGCACAGCGACGCCCTCGGCCCCCACCGCCGCGGCGAAGGCGGCGAAGTCGACCTGCGGGATGAGCATGGGCTCGCGGGCCAGGCCCTTGAGGCCGTAGAGGTTGACCTCGGCGCCGTAGGCCGCGTCGTTCCAGATCACGGCGAGGCCCCGGCCGCCGGCGGAGCGCACGGCCGACTCCAGGTCGGCGATCGCCATGAGGCCGCCGCCGTCGCCGGAGGTGAGCACGACGGTCGCCTCCGGGCGGGCGCGGGTGGCGCCCACGACGCTCGGCCAGCCCTGGCCGATGGCCTGGAAGGCGGTGCCGATCATCATCATCCGGTCGGGGGACGCGACCGGCCAGTACATGTTCGCCCAGCCGATGAAGTGCCCGCCGTCCGAGACGACGACGCGATCCTCGGGCAGCAGCTCGGCGATGCGGCGGGCCGCGGAGCGCGGGTCGAGTCGGCCGTCGGGCGCCGCCTCGTCGCCGGGCGCGTACGCGCGGGCTGCGACGACGTCGACGCCCTCCCGCCAGCCGGATCCCTCAGCGCCCTGCAGCCGGGCGACCAGCGCCTCGGCCGCGAGCCGGGCGTCGGCCCGCACGAACCCGCCGACGTGCGCGTGCGTGGCCGCGGGCGCCACATCGATCTGGAAGACCTGCGTGCCCGGGGCGAACAGGGCGCCGAACCGCATCGTGAACTGGTTCAGCGAGGCGCCGAACACCACGGCGACGTCGGCCTCGCGGATGAGGTCCATCGCGCCCTCCGCGCCGAAGCCTCCGGTCACGCCGAGGTCGAAGCGCTGGTCGGGGAACACCCCGCGGCCGAGCGCGGAGGACGCGGTGAGCGCGCCCGTCGCGTCGGCGAGCGCGCCCAGCGCCTCGCCGGCCCCGGCGAGCCAGGCACCGCGCCCCGCGAGCAGGAACGGGCGCTTCGCGGAACCCAGGGCCTCGGCGATGCGGTCGAGCATCCCCTCGGCGAACTCGCCCTTCACCGCGAGCGCCGCCGGCACGCGCGGCGCGGGAGCGGCGGGCACCTCGCCGGCCTCGAGGGCGGCGACGTCGTAGGGGATCGCGAGGACGACCGGCACGCGATAGGTGAGGGCGTGCTCGATCGCGATGACCGTGGTCGCGGCGGCATCGGCCCGGCCGACGGTGTACGTGCGGGCGCCGACGCCCGAGGCGAGGGCGATCTGGTCGACGTCCCAGGGGCGCGGGCCGCTCGTGGGCTCGTCGCCGACGACGAGCACGAGCGGGATGTGCGCCTGCACCGACTCGGCCAGCGCTGTGAGCGTGTTGGTGAAGCCGGCGCCATAGGTGCTTGTCGCGGCGGCGATGCGCCCGGAGGCGCGGAAGTGCGCGTCGGCGGCGACCACGGCGCCCTGCTCATGACGGACGGCGGTGAAGCCGGCATCGGTCTGCTTCTCGATCGCGTCGAGGAAGTAGGCGTTGCCGTTTCCCATCACGCCGAAGACGGCGTCGATGTGCTGGGCGAGGGTGAGCGCGACGTGCGCGGAGACGGTGGGCATGCGGAACGTCCTTTCGAGACGACAACGGAACAGGATCCGTATGTGTCTCGCCGGAGCTGCTGCGCACCGTCGTCGGTGCGTGCGCTGCGGGCTTCGTGCCCCTTTTTCGAGCACCGGCGCACGGAGGCGGGTGACGCGCGGGCGCCGGACGAGCCGATTCTATCGCGCCAGGCCGCCCCGGCGGATCCGGCGTCCTTCCCCGAGCGCGACGGTTTCGGATCCGCGCCCGATCGAGACGGACGCGGATCCGCGCCTCACTCGCGCAGCAGTCCGCGCAGGGTCTGGATCGTGTCGGCCTCGGTGGCCGGCTTGTCGGGGCGGTAGTGCTTCACCCGGGCGAACCGCAGCGCGACGCCGCCGGGGTAGCGGGGCGAGCGCTGCACCCCGTCGATCGCGATCTCGACGACGATCTCGGGGCGCATGAACACGGCGGACGCGGTGCGCCGCGTCTCGTAGCCGGGGAAGGTCTCGGTCTGCCAGCGCAGCAGCTCGTCGGTGAGCCCCTTGAAGGTCTTGCCGACCATGACGAAGCCGCCGGGCTCGCCGAACTCGCCCTCAGGATCCCGGGCGCCCAGGTGCAGGTTCGAGAGCAGGCCGCGCCGCCGCCCGGATCCCCACTCGGCGCCGAGCACGACGAGGTCGTAGGTCAGCACGGGCTTGACCTTCACCCAGCTCTTGCCGCGCCGGCCCGCCGCATAGGCGGATCCGATGGCCTTGACGACGACACCCTCGTGCCCCGCGGCCAGCGCCTCCCTGGACACGCGCTCCGCCGCCTCGGGATCGGCGGTCACGACCCCGGGCATGCGCCACCCGCCGACCACGCGCTCGAGCTCGACGAGACGCGCGGCGAGCGGCTCATCGATGAGGTCGCGACCGTCGACGTGCAGGAGGTCGAAGAACCACGGCCGCAGGGCGAGCTCGCGGGAGGCGTCGGCGCCGAAGCGGGACATGGTCTCCTGGAACGGCCGCGGGCCGCCGTCCTCGTCGAGCGCGAGCGTCTCCCCGTCCAGGATGAGGTCGTGCGCGGGCAGGGCGCGCACGATGTCGACGATCTCGGGGACCCGGTGCGTCACATCGGCGAGGCTGCGCGTGAAGACGCGGACCTCATCGCCGTGCCGGTGCACCTGGATGCGCGCTCCGTCGAGCTTGTACTCGACCGACGCCTCGCCGGTGATCTCCAGTGCCGCGCCCGGAGTCGTGGCGCTCGCCGCGAGCATCGGGAGCACCGGCCGGCCCACCGCGAGCCCCACCGCCTCCAGGTCCTCCGCGGTGCCGGTGAGGGCGATGAGCGCGGTCGCGCCCAGATCGCCCGAGAGCATCGCGGCCCGTCGGACCGCCGCGGGCGCCCGGTCCGACGCGCGGGCGACCGCATCGAGCAGCACGCCCGCGAGCGCGCCGGTACGGAGTTCGCCGAGCATCGCGCGCGCCAGGAAGTCCCATTCCGTGTCGGTGGCCCGAGCGGCGAGCCCTTCGAGCGCGGCGGAGCGCGCGGCCGAGGACCCCGAACCGGAGACCGCGGCGAGCTCATCCAGGGCGCGGTCGACGTCGGCGATCGTCAGGGACGCCGACTCGGCGGGCGGCACCTCGACGGCGGCGATGCCCCGCCAGCCGACCCCGAGCCTGCCCTGCCTCGGCGAGGCCAGCAGCAGTCCGACGACCGGCGCGAGCTCGTCGGGCTCGGCGCTGCGCAGGAGTCCCGCCAGGGCATCGATCTTGGCCAGGCGCGATGAGGTGGCGGCGGCCTGGCCGACCGCGACGACGAGCTCGCTGAGCTTCATGACGGCATTGTCGCACCGCGGTCGGACATCGTGAGCGCGCTCGTCCGCTCCGCACCGCTCTCAGCGCGAGCGGTCGATGAGCGCGAGCAGGGCACGCCCGTACGCCTCGGACGGATCCGGATGCTCGAAGCGCAGCTGCTCCGGGCCGATCTCGATCTCGACGCGGAACGCGTCGTCGAGTCGCGTGAGCCGTCGGAACGTGCCACGCAGCAGGTCGCGCAGCTGGTCCTCGCGGGGCAGCCAGACCGCCTCCGTGAGCGTCACCGCGTCGAGCGCCCACTCGGTCGTGCCGTTGAACGCGAGGATCATGCCGGTCGGCGTGCGCCGGGCCTCGATCGTCATCGTGCTGACGGTGAAGACGTCGGCCTCGACCTCCAGCTCCACCTCGTCGGGCAGGACGAGCTGGAAGCGGTCGCCCTCGGCCGGGTGCCACACCAGGCCGGCGTCGCGCAGCGCGATCGCGAGTTCACGCGTGATCACGAGACGGGCCTCGGCGCGATTGCGGCGCGGAGACCGGTCGTCCGTCGCGCCGATGTGCTCATCGTCCGAGCGTAGCCGGATGCCCGGGAAGGACGGCCGCGCGTATGTCGGAGGAGTGCGGCAGGCTGGGAGCATGACGCAGCACGGCACCTCGCCCGAGACGCACGCCGCAGCCCTCGCGGCGCTGCGGTCCCTCGTCGGCCGCCCCGACGCCGAGTTCCACGACGGGCAGTACGCGGCGATCGAGGCGCTGGTCGCCGAGCGACGGCGGGCGCTGGTGGTGCAGCGCACCGGCTGGGGCAAGTCGGCGGTCTACTTCGTCGCGACGCTGCTGCTGCGGCAGCAGGGCGCTGGGCCCACCGTGCTCGTCTCCCCGCTCCTCGCGCTCATGCGCGACCAGATCGCCGCGGCCGAACGTGCGGGCGTGCGCGCGGTGGCGATCAACTCCACGAACGCGCACGAGTGGGCCGACGTGCTCGCGCAGCTGGACCGCGACGAGGTCGACGTGCTCCTGGTGTCTCCCGAGCGGCTCAACAACCCGTCGTTCCGCGAAGAGCAGCTGCCCGCGCTCGTGCGCCGCACCGGCATGCTCGTCGTCGACGAGGCGCACTGCATCAGCGACTGGGGGCACGACTTCCGCCCCGACTACCGGCGGCTGCGCGAGCTCATCGCGCGGATGCCCGCCGACGTGCCCGTGCTCGCCACCACCGCGACCGCGAACAGCCGGGTCGTCGCCGACGTCGCCGAGCAGCTCGGCGCCGCGGAGGCGGGAGGCGGATCCGAGGTGCTCACGATCCGGGGCCCGCTCGCCCGCGCCTCCCTGCGGCTCGGGGTGCTGCGCCTGCCCGATGCGCCCAGTCGGCTGGCCTGGCTGCTCAGCCATCTGGACGAGCTGCCCGGATCCGGCATCATCTATGCGCTGACGGTCGCGGCGGCGGTGGACACGGCGCGCCTGCTGCGCGAGCGCGGGCACGAGGTCCGCGCCTACACGGGCCAGACGGATCCGGAGGAGCGCGCCGAGTCGGAGTCGATGCTCAAGCGCAACGAGGTGAAGGCGCTGGTCGCGACGAGTGCGCTGGGGATGGGGTTCGACAAGCCCGATCTCGGGTTCGTGCTGCATCTGGGGGCTCCGTCCTCTCCGGTCGCGTACTACCAGCAGGTGGGCCGCGCCGGGCGCGCGAGCGAGAGCGCGGACGTGCTGCTGCTGCCGGGGGCCGAGGACCGCGACATCTGGCACTACTTCGCGACCGCGTCGATGCCGGATCGGGAGCGGGCGGAGCGGGTCATCGCGGCGCTGGGGGACGCGCCGGTGTCGACCCCCGTCCTCGAGGCGATGGTCGACATCCGCCGCACGCCGCTGGAGCTGCTGCTCAAGGTGCTCGACGTCGACGGTGCGGTGCGCCGGGTGCAGGGCGGCTGGGTCGCGACGGGCGAGCCCTGGGTCTACGACGCCGAGCGGTACGAGCGGATCGCGGCGGAGCGCCGGGCGGAGCAGCAGCACATGGTGGAGTACGAGCAGGGCTCGGGATGTCGCATGGAGTTCCTGCAGCGCACGCTCGACGATGACACCGCCGCACCCTGCGGGCGGTGCGACAACTGCGCCGGGGCCTGGTATCCGACCGGCGTCGGCGCCGATGCGAGTGCCGCGGCCTCGGCGTCGCTCGATCGCGTCGGAGTGCCGGTCGAGCCCCGGCGGGCGTGGCCGACCGGCGCCGATCGGCTCGGCGTCCCGGTGAAGGGACGCATCGCCGTGGACGAGCAGGCGGGGGAGGGGCGCGCGCTCGCCCGTCTCACCGACCTCGGCTGGGGCGGTGCGCTGCGCGAGCTCTTCGCCGCCGGAGCGCCGGATGCCCCGGTTCCCGATCGGCTGCGCGACGCCTGCGTGCGCGTGCTCGCCGGCTGGGGCTGGGCCGAGCGTCCGGTCGCGGTCGTCTCGGTGCCCTCGCGCACCCGACCGCTTCTCGTCGGGTCGCTCGCGAGGAGCCTCGCCGAGATCGGCCGGCTGCCGTACCTGGGCGAGCTGGCCACGACCGGAGGGGGGCCGAGCGGCGGGCCCGGCGGCAACAGCGCGTTCCGCCTCGCCGGCGTCTGGGACCGGTTCTCCGCCGATGCCCTCGCCGTCCCGGCCGGGCCGGTGCTGCTCGTGGACGATCAGGCCGACAGCCGCTGGACGCTCACCGTCGCCGCCCGATCCCTCCGTCGTGCCGGAGCGACCGACGTGCTCCCGTTCGTGCTCGCGCTACGGGGCTGAGCCGAGCGGATCCGGATCGGGTGGCGGAGGAGCCTCGCCCGAGGCCGAGTCCCGGCCGCAGGTCAGCGCACCCGGCCGAAGGCGCGGGCCGGGTGCTCCAGCAGCTCCATCACACGGCGCAGGAACGACGCCGCGTAGCCGCCGTCGCACACCCGGTGGTCGAAGACGAGCGAGAGCTGGGCGATCCGGCGGGCCACGACGGCGCCGTCGACGACCCAGGGGCGCTCGATCATCCGGCCGATGCCGAGGATCGCGACGTCGGGGTGGTTGATGATCGCCGCGGACCCGTCGACGCCGAGCCCGCCGTAGTTGTTGAGCGTGAAGGTGGATCCTCGCAGCCGCTCCGGAGGCATGGCGCCGGCGCGCGCGGTCGCGGCGAGCTCGCGCAGCGCGACGTCGAGCTCGTCGACGCTGAGCTCGTGCGCCCGGGGGATCACCGGAACCATGAGCCCGCGGTCGGTGTCGGCGGCGACGCCGAGGTTCACCCCGGCGAAGGAGATGATCTCGGATGCGTCGTCGCTGAGCCGGGAGCCGAGCAGCGGGTGCTCGGCAAGCGCGATGAGCACGAAACGGGCGACGAGCGCGGTGAGCGACGGCGCGCGGCCGCCCTCGGGGGCCATCGCGGCGCGCAGCGCCCACAGCTCGGTGACGTCGACGTCGACCCAGACGGTCGCCTCGGGGATCTCGGAGCGGCTGCGGGCGAGCTTGGCGCTCACCGCCTTGCGCAGCGGCGACATGCGCTCCCGGGACGCGACCACGAGGCCGTCCAGGCTCTCGCCCGCCGACGGCGCCGCGGATGTCGCCGCGCCCGGGACGGCCCGGGGCGCTGCAGTGCCGCCGGCGTGGAGCGCCTGCAGCGAGACGCCGTCGACGGCCTGGTCCACCGCCGCGCGGAGCACGTCGGCCCGGGTCACGGCGCCGTCGGATCCGGTCGCGGCGATGCGGCGCACGTCGACGCCGAGGTCGCGGGCGAGCCGGCGCACGAGGGGGGAGCGCACGGCGACCGGGCCCCGGGGTGGCCGCTCCCCGTCCGTCGGCTCCGCCGGCGCGGGGGTGCGGTCCGCGAGCGGCCGCGGGGCGTCGTCGGCCGCCGGCGCGGGGGGCGTGACGCTCGGGCGGCCCGCGGGGGAGCCGTCGCCGCGCACCGGGCCCGCGGTGCGGCGCGCTCTGCGGCGGCCGGATCCCGCCCGTTCGCTGGTGCCGTAGCCGATGAGCACGTTGCCGGAACCGGATCCGGCCCGCTCCTCGGCGCGATAGGCCTCCTTCTCGACCGAGACCGCTTCGACCGCGACCGCCGCGGACGGGAGGGCGGCGTCGGGGTCGGCGACCTCGAGCACGGGGGCGCCCACGTCGATGGTGCCGCCCGGTTCGCCGTGCAGCGCCGTGACGACGCCGGCGAACGGCGACGGCAGCTCGACGACGCTCTTGGCCGTCTCGACCTCGGCGATCGGCTGGTCGGTGCGGATCGTGTCGCCGACCTTGACCAGCCACTGCACCAGGCCCGCTTCGGTGAGGCCCTCGCCGAGATCCGGGAGGCGGAACACACGCGGCGCGATCGTGGTCATCGTGCACCTCCCGTGGTCTCGTCGTGCGCGTCCTCGTCGAAGTGCAGCGTGTCCAGCGCATCCAGCACCCGGTCGGCGTCGGGGAGGTACCAGTGCTCGAACTTCGGCGGGGCGAAGGGGGTGTCGAAGCCGGTGACCTTGCGCACGGGCGCCTCGAGGAACTCGAAGCAGCGCTCGAACACCCGGGACTGGATCTCGCTGGCCACGCTCGCGAAGCCCGGTGCCTCGGCGACGACCACGGCGCGGCCCGTCGAGCGCACGGCGGCGGTGATCGTCGTGTCGTCGATCGGGGTGAGGGTGCGCACGTCGACCACCTGCACGCTGCGTCCCTCCGCGGCGGCGATCTCGGCGGCCTCGAGGCAGGTGGCGACCGAGGAGCCGTAGGAGATGAGGGTGACGTCGGCGCCCTCGCGGGCGATGCGGGCGGATCCGATCGCCGTGACGATCGAGGTGTCGACCTCCCCCTTGGTCCAGTAGAGCTTCTTCGGCTCGAGGAAGATCACCGGATCCGGCGAGGCGATCGCCGCGCGCAGCAGCGAGTACGCGTCCTGCGGGGTGGACGGGCAGACGACGGTGAGTCCCGGTGTGTGCGCGTAGTACGCCTCGGAGGAGTCGCAGTGGTGCTCCACGCCGCCGATGCCGCCGCCCGTGGGGATGCGGATGACCATCGGCATCCGCAGCGCGCCGCGGGTGCGGTTGCCGAGTTTGGCGACGTGGCTGACGACCTGCTCGAAGGCGGGCAGCGCGAAGGCGTCGAACTGCATCTCGATCACGGGGCGCATGCCGTTCATCGCCATGCCGACGGCGGTGCCGACGATGCCGGACTCCGCGAGCGGGGTGTCGAAGCAGCGGTCCTCGCCGTAGCGCGCGGTCAGGCCGTCGGTGATGCGGAACACGCCGCCGAGGGCGCCGACGTCCTCGCCGAACACGACGACGTCGGGATCGGCCTCGATGGCGTCGGCGAGGGCGCGGTTGAGCGCCGCCGCCATCGTCATCGTCTGCACGGTCGGAGCCGCCGGGGTCTGGGGGTGTGCGGCGTCCACGCGGACGTCCTCGTGCGCGATGGTCATCGGGTGCCTCCTTCGGAGATGGATCCGGATCGCTCCAGTTCGTCGCGCAGCTGCTGCCACTGCTCCTGCAGCTGCGGCGACCGGGTGCTCCGCACGAAGCGGAACAGGTCCTCGGGGTCGAGGTCGGCGTCGGTGTTGAGCGCCTCGCGGAGCGCCGCGGCGATCGTCTCCGCCCCCTCGGCGAGCTGCTGCTCCCGCGCCTCGTCGAGGAGGCCGCGTGAGGTCAGATGCGTGCGGAGGCGGGTCAGCGGATCCTTCTGCGCCCAGGCCTGCACCTCGGCGCGCTCGCGGTAGCGGGTGTCGTCGTCGGCGTTCGTGTGCGCCTGCATGCGATAGGTGTGCGCCTCGACGAGCGTGGGCCCGCCGCCCGCGCGGGCCTGGTCCACCGCGACGCCCAGGACCGCGAGCAGGGCAGCCACGTCGTTGCCGTCCACGCGCCGCCCCGGCATGCCGTACCCGATCGCCTTGTGCGCGAGCGACGGCGCGGCGGTCTGGCGGGAGAGCGGCACCGAGATCGCGAACTCGTTGTTCTGCACGAAGAACACGACGGGCAGGTGGAAGACCGCGGCGAAGTTCAGCGCCTCGTGGAAGTCGCCCTCGCTCGTGGATCCGTCGCCGCACATCGCCAGCACCACGGTGTCCTCGCCGCGGTGCTTCGCGGCCTGCGCGAAGCCCGCCGCGTGCAGCAGCTGGGTCGCGAGCGGCGTGGTCTGCGGGGCGACCCGGTGGACGCGCGGGTCGTAGCCGGAGTGCCAGTCGCCCTTCAGCAGCACCATGGCGTCGGCGGGGGAGACGCCGCGCGCGATCACCGACACGGAGTCGCGGTAGGTCGGGAACAGCCAGTCCTCGTCGCCGAGGACGAGGGAGGCGGCGATCTGGCAGGCCTCCTGGCCGTGCGAAGAGGGGTAGACCGCGAGCCGTCCCTGGCGCACCAGCGCATTGGCCTGGTCGTTGATGCGGCGTCCCTCGACGAGTCCGCGGTAGGCCCGGTCGAGCACGTCGTCCGGGGGCATCGGGTAGTCGTCGTCGACGCGGGCCGCACCCGTCTCGTCGATGAGCTGCACGGGCTCGTCGCGGGGGAGCAGCTCGCGCGGATCCGCGTCGCGGGTGTGGCTCTGGGCAGGCATGGTGTGCTGCATCGGGTCCGCCTTCCTTGCCGAACGTGATGCCTCCAGTGTGCTTCCGGATGTGCATTCGTCCAATCGATTCCGGCAGAATCTGGACGATTGCATTCTCTTGCCCTGAGAATGAATCAGAGTGTCACTGCTACATCGACCGAGAGGCGTGCGCATGGCGGAGCTGGACGACATCGACCGGGCGATCCTCGACGAGCTGCGCCGAGACGCGCGCGTCTCGATGACGGCGATCGCCGAGACCGTGCACATCTCCCGCGCCGGGGCGCACGCGCGCATCAAGCGCCTCACCGACCTCGGCGTCATCACCGGCTACACGGTGCGCACGGATCCGGTGCTGCTCGGCCACCACGCCTCGGCGTACGTGATGCTGTCGCTCGAGCAGCCGGCGTGGCAGGAGGTGCAGGAGCAGCTGCAGCGGATCCCGGAGGTCGAGCACATGGCGCTCGTGGGCGGGGACTTCGATGTGATCCTGCTCGTGCGCGCGAGCGACGCCCGCGACCTCCGCCGGATCGTGCTCGAGGACATCCAGGCGATCTCCGCGGTGCGCTCCACGCGCACCACCCTGATCTTCGAGGACTTCGGCCGGAGCTGAGGTCCGCGGATCACCGGCCGCGGGTCAGGCGACGAGCCCGCGGGCGCTGCGGTAGGCGGAGGGCGTGGATCCGGTCTCCCGGCGGAAGAACCGGGAGAAGTAGGAGGGGTCTCCGAAGTCCAGCTCGGCGGCGATCTGCGCGCAGGTGAGCGCGGTGCGGCACAGCAGCCGCTCGGCCTCCAGCAGCACGGCGGCGCGGATGACGGCGCTCGGTGTGCGGCCGAGGTCGGCCGCCACGACCTCGGCGAGGTGGTTGCCGGTGACGTTCAGCCGCCGCGCGCAGTCGGCCACGGTGAGGGTGGCGCGGGGTTCGGCGCGCACGATCCGCAGGAACGCCCGGGCCAGGGTGTGGCGGGGGCGGGCCGGCTGGATCCGCGTGCGCGCGCACATCGTCACGAGGGCCGACAGCAGGTACCGCACGACCTCGTCCCGGTCCTCGGCGTCGCCGTCGAGCTCGTCGCGCAGATCCTCCAGCATCCGGTCGATGCGCCGGGCGGTGGCGGCGTCGGGCACCGTCATCCCGCCGCGGATCGTGCGGGCCGGAAGATCCGCCGCGCTCACCAGGAACTCCTCGCGGAACAGCACGAGCGTGCCGTCCAGCGCCTGTCCGTCCGGGCTCCAGCAGTGCACCTGACCGGGCGCGATGATGTGCAGGGTGCGCGGGGCGACGCGGAACTCCGACGTGTCGATGAGGTGGGCGCCGGATCCCTGCGAGATCCAGATCAGCTCGACGAAGTCGTGCCGGTGCGGCTGCGTCATGTGCGGACCGGGTCCGTCCTCGCGGAATGAGCCCACCAGGGCCGATCCGTGCAGCGTGGTGGCGCGCTCCTCGATGTTGTACTCCGCGAAGGCGCGCGCGGAGGGGGCAGTCGGCGTTGACCTCACGCACCCAGTGGAGGCGGTGCGGGGCGGCCGCGCAAGACACGCAGCGAGGCGGCGCGCCCGGGGGACAGGATCGTGCGCGCGCGGGCAAGCGGGGTGCCGGAGCGCCGGCGGCGGCGCGGGGGAGCGCCCGTGCAGGAGTGCCAGAGCACCCGTGCTGAGTGCCTGGAGCAGCCCGGATCCGCCGCCCTAGCGTGAGAGCACATTCCGAAGGAGGACAGATGACCGGCACTTACGAGCACCTCATCGTGCGGCACATGGGGGACGTCAGCGACGACCTCGTCAACGAGGGGGCGATCGCCACGGGCGAGCCCCGGCCGGCGCACATCGGCGACGCGTTCGCGCTCATGCGGGCCGAGGACGTGCCCGGGGCGAGGATCCACATGACGTACTCGTGGATCCACCCCACCGACGAGGGCAGCCACTGGGTCAACGAGCACGAGCACGACTACGACGAGGTGCTGGTGTTCCTCGGCAGCGACCCGGAGAACCCGCACGACCTGGGCGGCGAGGCCTACCTGTGGATCGGCGGCGAGAAGTACACGATCGACACCTCCGGCGCGGTCTACATCCCCGCAGGGGTGCGGCACTGCCCGCTCGACTGGGGAACGGTGACCCGGCCGATCCGCTTCAACGCGATCTCGCTGTCCAGCGACGGCAGCTACTCGTCCGACGAGAACGTCCCGCAGGCCTGAGCATCATGGGCGCCTATGACGACCTGTTCATCGTCGACATGAACGTCGTTGCCGACGACATGGTGAACGAGGGGGAGGCGGGCGGCGAGACGCTGCCGCCGAACCTCAGCGTGCCGTACGGCATCATGCGTCAGCTCGACGTGCCGGCCTCGACCGTCTTCGGGGCCTACAGCTGGGTGATGCCGATCGGCGAGGAGACCTTCTGGGTGCACGAGCACGTGCACGACGACTTCGACGAGATCCTCGTGTGGATGGGCAACGACCCGGAGAACCCCGGCGAGCTCGGCGGCGACCTCTACATGACGATCGAGGGGGAGCGCCACCTGGTGTCCACCACCGGCGCCGTCTACATCCCGAAGGGCACCTACCACTGCCCCCTCGGCTTCGAGAAGGTCGACCGGCCGTTCACGTTCATCGCGATCACGCTGAGCCCGGACTACGCCTCGCATCGCCGCGCGGACGAGGACGCGAGGGCCGGCGCCTGACCGCGGGCCGTGCGGCGGATCCAGCTCCGTCGCACGGTGCCCTCGTCCCCCGGTCGCCGCGTCGCCCGGAAACATCGGCGCCCGCGGCGCCGCACCGCATCAGGCCCGCGATCCGGCCCGAGGGATCGCTTCCGCGCGCTCACCGCCGAGCGCGTCAGGCACCGTTCGAAGGAGATACCGTGTCCGCATCCCCATCCCGCTCCCGTCGCCTCGCCCGCCGTCTCGGGGCCGGCCTCACCGCCGCGGTCGTCGTCGCCGCGCTCGCCGCCTGCGCCTCCCCGGGATCCGGCGCTGGACCCTCCGGCGCCGCCGGATCCGGGACCGGCACGCTGAACCTCGGCCTGGTCGGCAGCGTCAACGACACGCTGTTCCCGTACGTCGCGCAGAGCACCGCGGGCGAGGGCGCGATCTGGCTGAACACCCTCGACACGCTGACCCGCCTCGACGACAAGGGCGTGCTGCAGATGGGGCTCGCGGAGTCGTTCACCCCGAACGCCGACAACACCGTGTGGACCGTCAAGCTGCGCCCGGACGTCGCGCTGCACAGCGGCGCGACCTTCGGCGCAGACGACGTGATCTTCAGCATCAGGAAGATGTTCGAGCTCAAGGACTCGTTCGGCGCGATCACGCAGATCTCGTCCTTCGTGTCGCCGGACAAGGTCAAGAAGATCGACGACCTCACGGTGGAGTTCACGCTCAGCAAGCCGTACGGGATCTTCCCGAGCGCCTGGGCGTACGAGCAGCTCGCCATGATCGGCAAGACCTCGACCGAGAAGAAGGTCGACGGCACCGGGCCGTTCACCGTCGGATCCTTCGAGCCGAACCAGCAGGCGAGCCTGACCCGCTTCGACGACTACTGGGGCGAGAAGCCCGGCTTCGACAAGCTCGAGGTGTACTTCTTCGCCGATCAGCAGGCGATCGTGAACGCGCTGCAGGGCGGCCAGATCGACCTGACCTCGGCGGTGCCGCTGTCGAACGTCGACGCGCTCAAGGCGGCGGGCATCCAGTTCCTGGAGAGCGACAGCGCCACCCATCTCACGCTGGACATGCGCACCGACGTGGCGCCGTTCGACGACCCGCGCGTGCGCCAGGCGCTGCAGCTGATCGTGGACCGCGACGCGGTCGTCGAGACCGCCTACAACGGCTATGCGAAGGTCGGCAACGACGTCGATCTCGCGAGCGGATGCCCGGCCCCCGACCTCCCGCAGCGGAAGCAGGACCTGCAGAAGGCCAAGCAGCTGCTCGCCGAGGCCGGCAAGCCGGACCTGACCGTCGACCTCGTCACGGACGGGGCGTTCCAGGGCATGACCGAGGTCGCCCAGCTCATCAACCAGGACGCGGCGCAGATCGGCGTGACCGTGAACGTCAAGACGATGGACACCGGATCCCTGCTGGACAAGTGGCTGCAGTGGCCGTTCGTCGTCAACCTGGTCGGATCGTCCTACCTGACGAGCATGCCGGGACACCTGCTCCCGGACGGGCAGGACAACGCCTCGCACTGGAACAACGCCGACTTCGCGAACCTCGCCACCGAGCTGTTCAACACCACCGACGCGAGCGCGCAGTGCGCCGTGATCGCGAAGCTGCAGGCCGTGCAGTACGCGGACTCGCCGTCGATCATCCCCGCCCTGCCGAAGGACCTGACCCCGCACTCCGCCCGGGTCAAGGGCCTGCACACCGACCCCTACGGGCACACGTCGGAGTCTTTCGCCGGCGTCACGGTCACGGACTGAGCAGGACGGGCCGGTGACGACGACCATGAGCACGACCGAGCTGCTGGCGACGCTGCCGGCCCGTCCCCGCCGCCCGCTGGCATGGGTCGGGCCGGCGGCCGGCAAGCTGGTCCAGGCGGTGGTGACGCTGCTGCTGGTGGCGGTGTGCGTCTTCTTCGCGACGCAGATCATGCCCGGCAACGCCGCAACGGTGCTGCTCGGCACGCACGCCACCCCCGAGCGGGTGCACGCGCTGTCGCAGCAGCTGGGCCTGAACGACCCGGTGCTCGTACAGTTCGGCCGCTGGTTCGGCGGCGTGCTGCACGGCGACTTCGGCATGTCACTGGCCGGCGACCGGCCGGTCGTGCAGATCCTCGCCGCGCCGCTCGGCAACAGCCTGTTCCTCGCCGCCGTCGCGGTGGCGATCATCCTGCCGCTGTCGCTGCTGGTCGGCGTGCTCGCCGCCCGGTACCGCGACGGGTGGTTCGACCGCGCCTTCCTCGGCGGATCCATGGTCGCCAACGCGCTGCCCGACTTCATCATCGGCACGCTTCTGGTCTTCCTGTTCGGCACGACCGTGTTCCGGATCCTCCCCGCCGTCTCGATCATCCCGATCGGCTCGCACCCCTGGGATCAGCCCGCCAAGCTCGTGCTCCCGGTGCTCACGCTCGTGATCGGCGGGGTGATGTACCTCGGCCGGCTCGTGCGCGCGGCGGTGATCGACGTGCTCGGCAGCGAGTACGTCGAGATGGCCGAGCTCAAGGGCGAGGGACGCTGGCGGATCCTGCTTGTGCACGCCCTGCCCAATGCGCTCGCGCCCGCGATCCCCGCCGCGAGCCTGGTCGCCGCGTTCACGGTCGGCGGCGTCGTGGTCACCGAGTACGTCTTCAACTACCCGGGGATGGGCGTGCTGCTGCTGCGCTCGATCGGGGCGCGCGACATCCCCATGATCCAGGCGATCGTGCTGATCATCGCCGCGATCTACTTCGTGTTCAACTTCGTCGCGGATCTGGTCCGCGTGGGCGGGAGGGGCTGACATGGCCATCGAGATCCCGATCGCGGCCGCCGCGGCGGAGGCGGCCGCGGCCGTCGTGCCGCAGCGCCGGGCGCGCCGTGGGCCGCGCCTGCTGCGCTCCGGCCAGGTGCGGGCCGGCCTCGTGCTCATCGTGGCCATGCTGCTCGTGGCGCTGCTCGGCCCGCTCGTGGCGCCGAACGATCCGGCGCGCACGATCGCGCGTCCGTTCGCACCGTCCGGCGCCGGCCTCCCGTTCGGCGCGGACTACCTCGGCCGCGACGTGCTCTCGCGGGTGCTCGCCGGCGGTGTGAACCTGGCCTGGATGGCGCCGAGCGCCGCCCTGCTCGCGGTGCTCCTCGGCGCGCTCGTCGGGGTCGGCGCCGCCTACGCGGGCGGCGCGGTCGACGTGGTGCTGATGCGCTTCATGGACGTGCTGCTGGCCTTCCCCGCGCTGCTGTTCACCCTGCTGTTCGTCTCGGTGATCGGGCCGGAGCCGTGGCTGCTGGTCGCGCTCGTCGCGATCGGGCTCACCCCGGGCGTCTCCCGCGTGCTGCGGGGAGCCGCGATCCCGCTCGTCGATCGCGAGTTCGTGCGCTGGTCGCGGGCGACGGGAGTGCCGACCCGGCACATCCTGGCGCGCGAGATCGTGCCCAACCTCGTCTCGCCGCTCATGGTCGAGCTCGGCATGCGCCTGATGTGGGCGGTCGGGATCCTCGCCTCGATGAGCTTCATCGGCTACGGGATCCAGCCGCCGACCCCCGACTGGGGTCTCATGATCAGCGAGAACCGCAACGGGCTCGCAGGCCAGCCGTGGGCGGTCGTGGCGCCCGTGCTCTGCGTGGTGCTGTTCACGGTCGGCGGCAACCTCATCGCCGAAGGCGCCGCCCGCGTCGTGGCGCGCACGGAAGGAGCCGCGCGATGAGCGCACTCGTGGTGAAGGACCTCCGGGTCGAGCTCTCCGACGGCAGTCGTCTCGTCGACGACGCCTCGCTGCGGGTCGAGCCGGGCCGGGTGCTCGGCGTCGTCGGCGAGTCCGGCTCGGGCAAGAGCACGCTCTCGCTCGCCCTGCTCGGGCATGCGCGTCCCGGCGCCCGGATCACGGGCGGCTCGGTGCGGATCGGCGACGTGGACATGCTCGCGCTCGGCGACCGCGAGCGCCGCCGTGCCCGCGGCGGTCTCATCGCCTACGTGCCGCAGGATCCGGCCGCGGCCCTCAACCCGGCGCTGTCACTGCGCACCCAGCTCGAGGAGGCGATCACCGCCGGTGCCGAGGAGCGTCGGGAGCGCATCGCGGAGGTGCTCCGGGCCGTGGACCTGCCCGCCGACGCGGCGTTCCTGAAGCGCCGGCCGGGGCAGCTGTCCGGCGGGCAGAAGCAGCGGGTCGGCATCGCGATGGCGATCGTGGGCCGGCCCGACGTGCTCGTGCTCGACGAGCCGACCACCGGCCTCGACGTCACGACCCAGGCGAAGGTGCTCGCCCTCGTCGCCGAGCTGTGCCGCAGCCGGGACATGGCCGCGGTGTACATCTCGCACGACCTGGCGGTGATCGCCGACGTGGCGGACGAGGTCGCGGTGATGTACGCCGGGCAGGTCGTCGAGACCGGATCCGCGGCGCGGCTCGTGCTCGCGCCGCGGCACCCCTACACCCGCGCCCTGCTCGGGTCGGTGCCGGACAGCCGGGTGCGCCTGCGGCTGCAGGCGATCCCGGGCCGCGCGCCGGCCCCCGCCCCTCCCCGGCAGAGCTGCCGGTTCGCGGATCGCTGCGGCTTCGCGACCGACGCCTGCCGCAGCGTGGCGCCGCGGCTCGTCGCCCTCGACGCCCCCGACGGGCGCACGGCCGTGCGCTGCCTGCGCGCCGAGGAGCTCGGTGCCGCCGGGACCGTGCGCGTCGCGGCGCCTCGTGCCGAGGCTGCGCCCGGGGATGCCGCGTTGCTGGCCGTACGCGGCCTCACCGCCGCGTACGGGCGCCGCGCCGTGCTCTTCGACGTGGACCTGCGGGTGCGTCCCGGCGAGTGCGTCGCCGTCGTGGGGGAGTCCGGATCGGGCAAGAGCACGCTGTCGCAGTGCATCGCCGGCCTCCAGGAGCGCACCGGCGGAGAGGTGCTGCTGGACGGCGCCGCCCTCGCTCCCGCGGCGCGAAGGCGCGACGCCCTGCAGCGGCGCGAGGTGCAGTACGTGTTCCAGAACCCGTACGCCTCGCTCAACCCGAGGGCCACGGTGGGCCGGAGCATCGGCGTGCCGTTGCGGTACTTCGCCGGGCTCGGCGCCCGAGCCCGGCGCGGCAGGGTCGCCGAGCTGCTGGAGCGGGTCGAGCTGCCGGCGGCGGTCGCCGACCGCTACCCCGGGGAGCTCTCCGGCGGGCAGCGCCAGCGCGTGGCCATCGCCCGCGCCCTCGCAAGCGATCCGAGGCTGCTGATCTGCGACGAGGTGACCTCCGCGCTCGATGTCAGCGTGCAGGCCGCGATCGTCGAGCTGCTGCGCGGCCTGCAGGCCGACGGGCTCAGCATGCTCTTCGTCACGCACAACTTCGCCGTGGTGCGCAGCCTCGCCGACTCGGTGACCGTGCTGCGCGGCGGCACGGTCGTGGAACAGGGCGCGACGGATCGCGTGCTCGACCACCCGGAGCACGAGTACACCGCGGCGCTGCTCGCCGACGTGCTCGATGTGCCGCTCGCCGCTGCGGGCTGAGACGCAGGACTTCCGGATCCGATCGGCGCCAGCGGATCGGATCCGGAGGAGGAAGACCCGACCAGGAGAAGGAGAACAGCATGGGTGCGCACGACAGGCTCTTCGTGAAGGAGCTGTGGGACAGCAGCGAGTCGTTCACGTACGAGGGCGACGCGGTACGGGACAAGGCCGACGTGCCCGCGAACCTCGGGCATCCGTACGGCCTGATGCGACCGGCGGAGGTGCCGGAGTCGCAGGTGCACATGGGCTACTGCTGGATCACTCCCAGCGACGAGGCCGCGACCTGGGTGCATCCGCACGTGCACCGCGACCACGACGAGGTGCTCATCTGGATGGGGAACGACCCCGAGAACCCCAAGGATCTCGGCGCCCGGCTCGTGATGGAGATCGACGGCGAGCGGCACGTGCTCACCACGACGGGGTCCGTTTTCATCCCGCGCGGCACCGTGCACTGCCCGCTGGGCTGGGAGAGCGTCGAGCGCCCGTTCCGGTTCATCTCGCTGTTCCTCGGGCCCGAGTACGAGGCCGACGACGAGTGAGCCGCGCGGGCCGATCGTGACCGAGGCGGCTCAGACCGCGAGCACCGCGGGACGGCGCTGCCACTCGGTCACGATCGGCCGGTAGCCCATGCGCGACCAGAACGGCCCGGAGCGGGGGTTGGCGACCGCGTAGCTGAGCAGCGTGTACGGGGACCCGGACGCGTCGAGCAGCGCATGCGCGATCTCGCAGAACGCCGCACCGGTGCCGGAGCCGCGCTCGGACTCGTCGAGGTACATCACCACGAGGTATTGGCCGCCCGAGGCGGCGAGGGCCAGGGTGCCCGGCTCGGGCGATGCCGCGTCGGGCATGACGTGCACGAAGCCGGTGATCCCGCCCGGGCGCTCCAGCACCCAGGTGGTGTCGGGAGCCGCGCGCAGCCGGCTGCGGTAGGCCTCGGCGAACATGCCGGCCGCACCCGGGCGCTCCGTCACGCTCGCGAAGTGCGCGTCGAGGGCGAGCAGCCGCGCATCGAGGGCGCCCAGCGCCGGCGCGTCGTCGACGGTCGCGATGCGCACCCGGCCGCCGTCGAGCGCGATCGGCAGGACGGGAGCTGCGGCCGCGGTCCCGCGGGGCCGCGGCCGCACGGCCCTGATGCCGTTGGGCGAGAAGCCGCGCTCGGTCAGCGCCCGCACCAGCGTGATGTCCCGCGAGGGCACGTTCACCCGGGCCGAGCTGTCCGCATCTCCCGGGCGCTCCCGCTCGGCGAGGTCCTGCAGCCACCGATCCAGGATCCGGCCGAGTGCGGGGGCCGGATCCTCGCCCGCGACCCGCAGATCGAGCTCGTGACGGCGCAGGGCGCCCCAGACCGCGTCGGGGGACGCGGCGTCGAACGCGGCGAAGCGGGCCACGCCGGCGGCTGCGCCCCGCCCGTCGACGGCCTCGAGGTAGGCGGGATCGGCGGTGTCCAGGGCCGGGGCATCGGCGAGCAGCGGATCGAAGCGGCGCTGCCGGGCGTTGTGTCCGGTCGTGATGTCCATGCGCGGATCCTCTCGGCGTCGAGTCGCTCCCAGCCTAGGAACGCCGCTGCCGGAGCAGTTGACCCACCGTGCGGCGCCGTTGCGCACCGCCGCACGCCTGCGGGACGGGGCGGCGGTGGGGCCGGGGCGCGGATCCGGGCCGGGGCACGGCAGAATGGATCCATGACGGATGCGGCGATCGAGCGCGAAGTGCTCACGTGGGACGGTTTCGGCGAGGCGACGCGGGATCTGGCCCGCAACATCCTGGACTCGGGGTTCGAGACCGAGGTGGTCGTCGCGATCGCCCGCGGCGGGCTGCTGCCGGCCGGCGCCATCGCGTACGGCCTCGGCGCGAAGAACTGCGGCGCGATCAACGTCGAGTTCTACACGGGCATCGGCACGGTGCTCGACGCCCCCGAGGTGCTGCCTCCGGCCCTCGACATGGACTACCTGAACGGCCGCCGCGTGCTCCTCGTCGACGACGTCGCCGACTCGGGCCGCACGCTCGCCCTGGCGGTCCAGCTGCTCAAGGACAAGGGCGCCGACGTGCGCTCGGTCACGATCTACACCAAGCCCACCACGATCATCCAGCCCGACTACGCCTGGAAGGACACCGATCGCTGGATCGACTTCCCGTGGTCGGCGAAGGGCACGGTGCGCGAAGAGGACCTGGGCTTGCCGCCCACGGCCTGATCCCTCGAGTCGTCCCCCTGAGCACGAGCCAGAGGCCGTGCTCAGGGGGACGACTCGGTTGTGGGGTCGTCTGGGGGTGCGATCGGGGGCGGCCAGGTGGTGGCGCCGAGCTCGCGGGAGATGTTGCGCGCCGTGTCGCGCAGGGCGTGCAGTGCCGCGTCGGGGGCGGGCCCCTCGGCCGTGGGGAACACGATCGCCACGGCGGCGACGATGTCGCCGCGCGCGTCCGCGACCGGCGATGCCAGCGAGGACTCGCCCAGCACGGCCTCATCCGTCTCGGTCGCGAAGCCGTGCTCCGCGATCCCGGGAAGGGTCGCGGCCAGCACCGCCGGGTCGGTGACGGTGTCGCCGGTGAGGCTCGCGAGCGGCTCGGCGAACACCGCGCTCTGCAGGCCCAGATCGTGCGCGAGCAGCACCTTGCCCATCGCCGAGGCGTGCGCGGGCAGGGCGACACCGGTCTCCAGCATCTGCGGGCTGTCGTCGGGGCGCAGCGTGTGGTGGACCACGAGCACCTCGGTGAAGTGCGGGACGCCCAGGCGCACGGCCATGCCGGTGCGGCGCGCGAGCTCCTGCGTCCAGCGCAGCGACCGCGCCCGTACGTCGAGCGAGTCGAGGTAGACGCTTGAGAGCTTGAGCAGCGTCGGGCCCAGCATGTACCGCTGGCCGCCGCGCTCCTTCGCGACGAGGCCGTGCTCGCGCAGCGACGACACGATCCCGTGCACCGTCGAGGGCGGCAGCTGCAGCGCGGTCGCGAGGTCGGTGATGCCGAGGTGGCGCGAGCCCTGCAGCAGCTCGAGCACCTTCGCGGCGCGATCGATCGCCTGGATCATCGGTGCGGCTCCTCCTCGACGGCTGTGGCGACGGCGGCGCGATTCGGCCGGCGGATCCTTGACAATCCGACATCCTCATCGCATATTCGACATTAACGAAAAGTATTCCGATTCTGGAGTGCGGTCGTGCGGCACGCAAGGGGTTTCCCGACCCGGCCGCCGCCGCAGGAGGACGGAGTGCGGATCGGACACGGATCCACCCGTCCGGTGCCACCGGGCGGTGACGGCGCCGATTGCACGGCAACGGTGCTGCGTGAACTGCAACGAGGAGGTCGCAGGATGAAGAAGCTCATCAACGCCCCGGAGGACGTGCTCGCAGAGTCGCTGCGAGGGCTCGCGCTCTCGCATCCGGAGCTCGAGGTCGATCTGGCGAACCGCGTGATCCTGCGCGCGACGCCGAAGGCGCAGGGCAAGGTCGGTCTGCTCAGCGGAGGCGGATCGGGCCATGAGCCGCTGCACGGCGGCTTCGTCGGCACCGGCATGCTCGACGCCGCCTGCGCGGGAGAGGTGTTCACCTCGCCCACCCCCGACCAGATGCAGGTGGCGACGAAGGCGATCGACCGCGGCGCCGGCGTGCTGCACATCGTGAAGAACTACACGGGCGACGTCATGAACTTCGAGATGGGCGCCGAGCTGGCGGCGATGGACGGCATCGAGGTGCGCTCGGTCGTGGTGGACGACGACGTCGCGGTGCAGGACTCGCTCTACACGGCGGGCCGTCGCGGTGTGGGGCTCACCGTGCTGCTCGAGAAGATCGTCGGGGCCGCCGCCGAGGAGGGGCAGGACCTCGCCGCCGTCGCCGATCTCGCCGCCCGCGTGAACGGGCAGGGGCGGTCGATGGGCATGGCCCTGACGAGCTGCACGGTGCCCTCTGCGGGCAAGCCGACGTTCGACCTTCCCGACGACCAGATGGAGATCGGGATCGGCATCCACGGCGAGCCGGGCCGGCACCGCGTGCCGCTCGCCCCCGCGAAGGACATCGCCGCCCAGCTCGTCGAGCCGATCCTCGCCGACCGGGACTTCACCGGATCCCCGGCGATCGTGATGGTCAACGGCATGGGCGGCTCTCCGCTCATCGAGCTCTACCTCATGTACGGCGAGGTGGCCGCCCTGCTGGAGAAGGCCGGCGTGACCGTCGCCCGCAATCTGGTCGGCAACTACATCACCTCCCTCGACATGGCCGGCTGCTCCGTGACCGTGCTCGGCGCCGACGACGAGCTCATCCGGCTGTGGGACGCGCCGGTCGTGACCCCCGGCCTGCGCTGGGGCGCCTGACCCTCATCCGCTGACGCGCTCCCGAACGAAGGAGATCACCTGCATGTCGAACACCATCCCGCTCACCGTCCTCGTCGACTGGCTCGACCGCTTCCGCGACGCGGTCGTGGCCCAGCGCGACTGGCTCACCGAGCTCGACTCCGCAATCGGCGACGCCGACCACGGCGCCAACATGGCGCGCGGCATGACCGCGGAGGCGGAGAAGGCGGCGCAGACGGCGCCCACGACCGCGGACGAGCTCTTCAAGACCGTGGGGATGACCCTCGTGTCGACCGTCGGCGGCGCCAGCGGTCCGCTCTACGGCACGTTCTTCCTGCGTCTGGGGGCGACGCTCGGCGCCGTCTCGGAGGTGGAGCCGGCGTCGCTCGCGGCGGGACTCCGCGCGGGCCTGGAGGGCATCGTGGCACGCGGCAAGGCGGAGGCGGGGGACAAGACGCTGTTCGACGCGGCGGCCCCGGCGATCGATGCGATGGACCGGGCGCTGGCCGCCGGAGACTCGGCCGCGGCGGCTGCCGCGGCTGCGGCGACGGCGGCCGCAGCGGGCCGCGACGCGACGATCGACCTCGTCGCCCGCAAGGGCAGGGCCAGCTATCTCGGGGAGCGCAGCGCCGGGCACATGGATCCGGGGTCGGCGTCGATGACCCTGCTGTTCGAGGCGCTGGCCGCGGCCCTCGCCGGGTGATCGAGGCCGGCGGGGGAGGGATGCGCTGATGGGGATCGGGATCGTCGCCGTATCGCACAGCCTGCGCTTGGCTGAGGCGGCGAGAGAACTGGCCGTGCAGATGGTGCCCGGTGGTGCGGTGGACGTCGAGCTGGCCGCGGGAGCGGGGGAGGACGCCGATGGCTCGCCCATCCTGGGCACCGACGCGACGCGCGTGGCCGGTGCGATCGATCGGCTGGCCGCGTCCTGCGACGGCGTGCTGGTGCTGATGGATCTGGGATCCGCGGTGATGAGCGCCGAGTTCGCGCTCGAGCTGCGGTCCAGTGATGTTCCCGTGCGGCTCGCCTCCGCCCCGTTCGTGGAGGGGCTGCTCGCGGCGGTCGTGACCGCGGCGCAGGGGGCGTCGCTGGACGAGGTCGCCGGGGAGGCGGACGACGCGCTGGTCGCCAAGGCGGCGCAGCTGCAGGACGAGCCGCAGGCTCCGGCCGGGTCGGGGGGCCCCGAGCGCGAGGGGAGCACGCCCGAGGCGGGCGGGCTCGACGCGAGCGCGCCGGCGTCTGCGGTCTCGCGGCCCGAGGGGGCCGTGGTGCGCGTCGTCCCGGTGCGCAACCCCGCCGGGATGCACGCGCGTCCGGCCGCGATGATCGCCCAGGCGGCGGGGAGCTCCGGGCTGCTGCTGCGGCTGCTGCCCGACGGAGATCCCGTCCCGGCATCGAGCATGATGCGCCTGCTGGCCTTCGGGGCGCGGCGCGGGGACGAAGTCGAGCTCGTCGGATCCCCGGATGCGGTCGAGCGCGTCGCCGCGCTGTTCGACGACGGCTTCGGCGAGATGGACGGCGCGCCGGAGCCGGCGGGCCCCGTTTCGTCCGGCCCCGGCTCCGCCGGCGCTCGCCCGACGACCCTGGAGGGCGCTGCGGCGGCTCCGGGGGAGAGCGCTCCGGTGACCGCGGAGGCGGACGGGCCGGGGATCCTCCGCGGGCTCGGCGTCAGCCCGGGGCGCGCGATCGGCCCGGTCGCGCAGCTCGGTGCGGCGATCGCGGAACCGGGTGCGGCAGAAAGACTGCCCGACGATGAGCGGGAGGCGGAGGCGGCGCGGATCCCTTCCGCGGCCGCGGACGTCGCCGCCGCTCTGCGGGCCGCCGCCGCCCATGCCGGCGGCGAGGCGGCGCAGATCCTCGAGGCGACCGCGCTGCTGGCGGCGGATCCCGAGCTCGCGAGCGCGTCCGCGGCGCGCGTCAGGACCGACGGGGTGCCCCCGGCCCGTGCGGTGTGGGACGAGGCCGAGGCGCAGTCGGCCGTGCTGCGCGGGCTCGGCGGACGCATGGCCGAGCGCGTCGCGGACCTGCACAGCGTGCGCGATCGCATCGTCGCGCGGCTCACGGGTCACGAGATCCCGGGGATCCCTGACCGCGCCGACCCGTTCGTCCTCGTCGCCCGGGATCTCGCCCCCGCCGAGACCGCCGCGCTCGGGCGCAGCGCGTGCGTCGCGCTCGTCACGGAGGAGGGCGGCCCCACCTCGCACACGGCGATCCTGGCGCGGGCGCTGGGCATCCCCGCCGTGGTCGCCGCCGCGGGCGCGACGCGGATCGCCGCGGGGACCATCGTGCTCGTCGACGGCGAGGCGGGAACGGTGCTGCCGGACCCGTCCGCGGCGCAGCGCGGGGCCGTCGTGGACGAGGAGGCGCCGACGTTCGACGGCGCCGGCGCGCTCGCCGACGGGACGCGCCTTCCCCTGCTGGCCAACGTCGGCGGCGCCGCCGACGCCCGCGCCGCGGCGGAGGCGCATGCGGAGGGGATCGGGCTGTTCCGCACCGAGTTCTGCTTCCTGGATCGTGCCGCAGAGCCGACCGTCGCCGAGCAGGTCGACGCGTATCGCGGGGTGCTGGCGCCGTTCGCCGGACGGAAGGTCGTGGTGCGCACGCTCGATGCCGGATCCGACAAGCCGCTCCCGTTCGCGACCGCCGCGGACGAGGAGAACCCTGCCCTCGGCGTGCGCGGGCTGAGGACGGCGTGGGCGCACCCCGCCCTGCTGGCTCATCAGCTCACGGCTATCGCGGAGGCCGCGGCCGCGGAACGCGCCGAGGTCGAGGTGATGGCGCCGATGGTCGCCACGGTCGATGAGGCCCGCGATTTCGTCGCGGCCTGCCGGGCGGCCGGGATCGCACGGGCGGGCATCATGATCGAGACCCCCTCCGCGGCGCTGCTCGCGGCCGAGCTGCTCGCCGTGGTCGACTTCGTGAGTCTCGGCACCAACGACCTCACGCAGTACACGATGGCGGCCGACCGGCTGTCGGCGCCGCTCGGTGCGCTCAACGATCCCTGGCAGCCCGCGGTGCTGCGCCTCATCGGCACGGTGGGAGCCGCGGGTCGCGCCCTGGGCAAGCCGGTCGGGGTGTGCGGCGAGGCCGGGGGCGATCCGGCGATCGCCCCCGTGCTCGTCGGCCTCGGCGTCACGAGCCTGTCGATGACCGCGCGCTCGCTCGCGCGCGTGGCGGCGCGGCTGCGGACGGTGACGGCCGAGGACTGCGCACGCGCCGCGACGGCGGCGCTCGGGGCGGGCACCGCCGCCGAGTCGCGCGCCGCCGCGGTTGCGGCGCTCACGCCGCGCTGAGCACGGCCCCCTCGCCCGACGCGGTGGAGCGCGCGACGGGTGAGCCCAGCTCGGCGGTCGGCGTGCGGAACGTCTCCCGCAGCCCCAGAGCGCACAGCGCGAGGATCAGGCACGCCGCCGCCGAGTACAGGCCCACGCCGATCGGATTGCCGCCGAAGGCGATGAACATCGCCGTGGCGACGGTCGCGGCCGTTCCGCCGCCGATCGCGGCGCCCGTCTGGTAGGTCACCGAGATCGCCGAGTAGCGCGACTCCTTCGAGAACTGCTCGCCGAGGAAGGCGGGGATCGTGCTCTGCGGCATCGCCATGAAGACGTTCACGCCGATGTAGCCGAGCACCACGAGGAACATGACGTGCCCCTCCGCCATAGGGAAGAACGCGAAGAAGAACGCGCCGTAGACGAGCGCGCCCCAGCCGACGAGCTTCTTGCGGCCGATCCGGTCGGACAGCAGGCCCAGGAAGGGGACCGCGATCATGAAGGCGGCGGATCCGACCAGCTGCAGCACGAGCGACTCGGTCGAGGTGTAGCCGATCTGCTCGGCGTAGGTGATGGTGAAGATGGATCCGATGTACGCGATCGTGTTGTAGCCGAACGAGACGCCGATGGCGAGCAGGATCGCACGCGGGTGCTGACGGATCGCGGCGAAGAGCGGCACCTTGGGCGCCTTCTCGACGGCGATGGTCTCCTGAGGCATGCGCAGGCGGGCGATCAGGCCGATGATCACGAGCGCCCCGCCGAGCCAGAACGGGATCCGCCAGCCCCAGGCCAGCAGCTGCGGCTCGGGGAAGATCGAGATCGCGAGGAACACCAGGGTGCCCAGCAGCGAGCCGATGCCGATGCCGGTGCTCGTAAAGCTGCCCCAGAGGCCGCGGCGGTTCTCGGGAGCGTTCTCGATGCCGAACAGCGATGCTCCGCCCCACTCGCCGCCTGCGGCGAAGCCCTGGATGAGGCGCAGCGCGACGAGGAGGATCGGCGCCAGCGCGCCGACGGCGGCGTAGGTCGGCAGGCAGCCGATGAGGAAGGTGCTCGAGCCCATCACGAGCAGGGTGAGCACCAGCATGGACTTGCGGCCGACGCGGTCGCCGAAATGGCCGATCACGATGCCGCCGAGCGGGCGGGCGACGAAGCCCACCCCGAAGGCCGCGAAGGCGATCAGGGTGCCGGTGAGGTGGTCGACCGAGGGGAAGAACAGCGTCGGGAAGACCAGCGCCGCGGCGAAGCCGTAGATGATGAAGTCGTAGAACTCCAGCGCGGTGCCGAAGCCGGAGATGAAGAAGGTGCGCATCGCCGTCGCGGCGTGCTGCGCGAGGGCTCGGGTGTCGAGGGAAGCCATGATCGTCCTTGAGGATGGGGTCTAGAAGCGGGTCATGCCGTGACGGGCGGCGTCGGCGGGGGTGCCGGGGTGGACGTCGAGGTGGAGGGAATCGGCATCGATTCCGATCGTGAGGAGCGTCTCCCACTGCTCATGGGAGGGCTTGTCGAGCTCGGGACGCATGCACACGGCCGCGTCGGGTCCGTCGCCGCCGCACATCGCGGCGGCGCGCTCGAGGGGGTCGAGGCCGGTCATGCCGGAGCGCACGGCGGCGAGGTGCGCGTAGCGCTCGGCCGTGGTCGAGTCGGCGGGCATGGTGTCGCCCGCCGCGAGTCCCTCATCGAGGAAGTGGTTGGTGTGCAGCAGCCAGCCGTCGACGGCGGGGGCAACGACCGCGACGCCCGCGGGGGAGACCTCGATGGAGGCCGCCCGCGGCGCGCGGCGGTCGTCGCCGCGCTCGGTCACCGTGAACACCGTGGAGGCGCTCACGGCCGCCGAGGAGGCGAGGGCGATCGCGTCGTCGACGGAATCGGCCTCGTCGATGATGCGACGGGCGATCGCGTGCACGGGCACGCCCCCCGCCGCGGAGTCCTGCCGGTGGCTGAGGATGTTGAAGTGCAGGCCGAGACCGGCGCTGTTGGCGCCGATCTTCGCCGCCGTGCCGAACTCGGTGAACAGCTTGGCGCGCCGTCCGGCTGCCGGGGCGTAGTCCAGAAGCAGACCGAACGGCACCAGCGCCGCATGCCAGTCCCACGTCTGGATGGTCTCGGCCGCGCCCGTCGCGGGGACGTGCACCGCGGTGGAGCACTCGCCCTCGCGCTGCGGCTCGGCGGCGGCGAGGATCTCGGTGCGTGCGCCGACCGCCGCGACGAGGAGGCGGTCGACGCCTGCGGCATCGGCCATCGCGTCGGACTCCTCGGCGAGCGGGGCGTGCCAGGCGCGCAGCAGGTCGTGGCTGCGGCGCGCGATCTCGTCGGCGCGGTCGAGGTCGATGCCCAGCGCGACGAAGTGCGCACGGTACAGCTCGGCGCTGCGCCGGACGGCGTCGGGGTGCGCGCCGCCGATCTGCCGCCCGCGCTCGCGGGGGTCGGTGGTGCTGCTGGTGAGCGTGAGAAGCCGCATCGGTCTCCAATGTCCATGCTGTGCGGTGCGCGGGGCCGTCTTCGGCCGTCGGCGGGTGCTACCGCAGCACGTTAGGTACGTAAAACGTTTTATGCAAGGCCATGACGCCTTGCGGACGCGGTTCGGCATCGCGGGGCGGGTTCGCGTAGCATCCGAGCATGGTCCACGGGCACGGCATCACGATCCGCGACGTCGCCCGTCGCGCCGGCGTCTCGATCACCGCCGTCTCGCACGCGCTCAACGGCAAGGGCACCCTCTCCGAGGCCACGCGCGCGCGGATCGTCGGGGTGGCGGAGGAGCTCGGCTACCAGGCCGACGCGATGGCGCGGGGGCTGCGCAGCTCGTCGATCGGGGCGATCGGCCTGGTCTTCCGCTCGCTCGACGCGCTCGCCGACTACCGGCCCAGCGGAGTGGACGTGTTCATGCGCTTCGCCGGAGAGCTCTCCGCCCAGGCGCTCGCCCGAGGGCTCAGCGTGGTGCTCGTGCCGGATCTCACCCGTACGCCGATCCCGCCGCTGGCGTTCTCCCTGGACGGCTACATCGTGTCCAACCCGCATCGCGACGACGCCGTGGTGGCGCTGCTCGAACGACGGGGCATCCCCTGCGTCGCCCAGGGCAGCGTGCCGGGGCGTCCCGACTTCGTCGACTGGGTGTCGGAGGACGACGCCGGGGCGATGCGGCGCCTGCTGGATCACCTCGGGAGGGCGGGGGCCCGCACGGTCGTGCTCGCGCACGGCACGGATCCGAACTCGTGGAATCTCGACAGCATCGACGAGTACACGGCGTGGTGCGCGGAGCGCGGCGCGGCGCCGCGGCTCATCGCCCAGCCGGAGCGGACCGGGCTCGACGGCGGCGCCGAGATCGCCGCGCGGCTGCTGACCGAAGGCCTGCCCGATGCGCTCGTGTGCATGACGGGGCGGCACGCGGCCGGGGCCGAGCAGGCGCTGCTGGATGCGGGCGTGGCCGTGCCCGGGCAGGTGATGATCGCGACCGGATCCGACTCCGCACAGGCCCGCAGCGCGCGGCCGGCGATCACGGCGATCGAGATGACGCCGCGGGAGACGGGGATCGCGCTGCTGGACGCCCTGGAGGCGCTGATGGCGGGCCGCCCCGCGGAGACGCCGCGGCGCACCGCGAGCGTGCTGCGCGCGCGCGGGTCGACTGCGCGTTCTGTCAGTCGACCGTGACCGCGAACCCGTCGCTGTCCGCGGTGACCGTCACGTGCGTGAGGTCGGCGACGACGGCGTCGGGGGAGTGCGCGGCAGAGCCGGCCCCCACGCCGATGACCCGCATCCCCGCGGCGCGGGCGGCCTCGATCCCGGCCCCGGAGTCCTCGAAGACGAGGCAGTCGGCCGGATCGACGCCGAGCCGCCTGGCGCCCAGGAGGAAGCCCTCCGGGTCGGGCTTGGAGGCGGAGACGTGCTCCGCGGTGACGGGCCCGGCCGGCACGTCGAGCTCGGCGGCGCCCATGCGCACGCGCATCAGCCGGTCGTCCGCCGACGTGACGATCGCGTGCGGGTACGCGGTCAGGGCCGCCAGCAGGCCGGCGGCGCCCGGCACCTCCACGACGCCGTCGACGTCGCCGCTCTCGCGGGCCAGCATCTCGCGGTTCTCCGCGAGGTTCTCCTCGTGCGGGCGATCGGGCAGCATGATCGCCATGCTCTGGTGTCCCTGACGCCCGTGCACCACGCTGAGGACGAACTCGGGGTCGAGGCCGTGGGGCTGCGCCCAGGCCAGCCACAGACGCTCGACGACGGCGGTCGAGTCGACGAGGGTGCCGTCCATGTCGAGCAGGGCGGCGCGGGCGCGGAAGGTCTGAGGCATGCTCCCAGGGTATCGGCGGGCAGACGCGGCCGGCTCCGGTCGGCCCTTAGGGTGGACACGACACGGGAGGTGCTCGGATGCGGACCGAGTGGGATCGACTGATCAGGCGGATGCGCGACGCGCGCGCCACGGCGACGCTGCGTCAGATGCGCGAGACGGACGCCCTGCTGACCGGCGCGGTCGCGCTCGTCCTCGGCTTCCTCGTGGCCTTCGTGATCTTCTGGCACCGCACGCTGTCGATCACCGGGCCGTGGTCGGTCGGGATGGTCGCCGCGATCGGCGGCGCCGCCGTCGCCGTGCTGGCCTTCACCGCGGGGCGCATCGGGCTGCGGATGGAGGCGGCCGAGGCGCCGGAGAAGCAGGATCCGGATGCGGCGAACGACGGGTTCGCGACGCCGGGCCAGCGCCTGCGCTGGTACGAGCTGACGGCGATCGCGCTCGCACACGGCGCCGTCGCGCTGCTGGCGCTGTTCGGGCTCGCCGCCCTCCTCGAGGCGGGCTTCCGGGACGCGCCCGTGTTCCCGTTCCCGGGGGCCGTGCTGGTCGGCGTCGCGCTCGCCCTCACCGCCTATGTCTGCTACCTCAGCGCGGCCGCGCTGAGCCCCACCTCGATCTCGCTGATCCTGGCGATCTTCCTCGTGATCGGCGCGCTCACGGCGATGCTCGAGGCGACGGACCCGCACTGGTGGCGCGACAACCTCTCCGCCCTGGGCATGGCGAGCAACGCCTCGTCCCCGGCGTTCAACACGACCCTCATCGTCGCGGGGGTGATGGTGACCACGATCGCCCGCTACGCGACGGCGGCGCTGCCGGTGCCCGAACCCCGGGATGAGCGCGGGCGCACGATCGTCCGGGTGGGCCTCATCCTGATCGGGATCCTGCTCGCGTGCGTCGGGATCTTCCCCGTTGACCGCTTCTTCCTCCTGCACAACACGGTCGCGACCGGCATGGCCGTGTGCTTCGCCGTGGTCGTGGTCGGGTTGCCGTGGTTCCTGCGCCGGATCTCGCGCGTGTTCGTCGCACTGGGCTGGATCTACGTGCTCGTGATCGCCCTGCTCGGCGTGTTCTTCGCGACCGGGTACTACAACCTGACGGCGGTCGAGCTGATCGCCGCCGTGTTGATCTTCAGCTGGATCATCGTGTTCCTGCGCACGGCGGGCGCCGACCACGGAGCGTGGGATCAGCAGCGCGCCGGCCATGCCGAGGCGGCCGCGCGGAGCTGAGCAATGCGCTCAGGCGGGCGGCGTCTCCGCCGCTTTCGGGCGTCAGTCTGTGGCTTCCGGAGGTCAGGCGCCTGGCGTCCACTCGACGTTCATGTCGGGGCGGATCACCACGGTCTCGCCGGGCTGGAGGGTGTGCTCCCCAGGGTCCGAGCCGACGTGGTTGTACCGGCCGATCATGAGCGGGTTCGTGCAGAGCCGGTCGCCGATGGACCAGATGTCGTCACCGGGAGCGGCCGTGTAACTGAGGATGTCTCCGCCGGCGTCGCGGTTCACGGTGCCGGTCGCGCCCGCCGAGGGGCCGCGGTCGTCGGGGTCTCCGACGAGCCGGCCGTAGCTGTGCGCGCCCACGTCGAAGATCTGGATCTTCGAGTAGGTCGTGCATCCGTTCGGGAGGTCCCCGGCCTTCACGCTGATCCCGTCGCCGAGCCAGATGACGCGATCCGGGTCGGGCGTCGGCGTGGACGTGCCGCCCGGCGTCGGGCCGGCCGTGCTCGCCGCCGATGATCTGACAGAGTGTGCCGCCGTCGCGGGGGAGACTCGCGGCGAGGCGATGAGCGCCACGATGCCGACCGCGGCGACCCCCGCGGTCGCCCAGGCGATCGTCGCGGCGCGTTTCATGATTCAGAACCTAACCCGGCCGGAGGACGGGCGCCAGCGCTCGCCGTAGGGCGCCGTTGATCCGGAGGAGACCGGCGTTTCGCCTCGGTCCCCTTCGGCGTCCTCGCTCGACGAGCCCGGGAGGGCGGTGGTGTTCGGTGTCTTCGCTCGACGACACCGGGAGCGCGGTGGTGTTCGGTGCCTTCGCTCGACGACGCCGGGAGCGCGGTGGTGTTCGGCGTCCTCGCTCGACGACGCCACAGGGACGCCACCGCTGTGTTTCAGGCGAGGATTTCGGTGCGTGCTCTGCCGCCGGGGCGGGGTGGGGCACTGGTGCCGGGTGGGGGCAGGAACCAGACCTTCGCACGGATCCCGGTGCCGTCGACGCGGATGCTCCA
Organism: Microbacterium sp. MMO-35; assembly: GCF_037147555.1. Taxonomy (NCBI): domain Bacteria; kingdom Bacillati; phylum Actinomycetota; class Actinomycetes; order Micrococcales; family Microbacteriaceae; genus Microbacterium; species Microbacterium sp. MMO-35. The sequence goes on along the minus strand of NZ_JBBCVH010000007.1, from coordinate 5 downwards.
GTCGT
>NZ_JBBCVH010000006.1:0-225430 GCF_037147555.1 Microbacterium sp. MMO-35 | reverse complement strand
CTCCTCCGGCGAATACCGACGCGTCGTCGGCTTCCCTGATGTCTGCTCTTTCGGCATAACCCCATCCTCGTTTCCAAGGTCAGGAGTCTCCAACAAACTCAGGGCGCTTCAAAGCCTGCGAACTCGCCTGATGGTGATGTCGCAGCGAACACATCGTCGGCGGCACGTCGACAAACGGCTGGCGAGGTCGGTGACGACGAGACAGCTGGAAAAGAGATGAAAGAGATGGGGGGCCAATCAGCGGAGAAGCACATCACGGTGGCTGATGCGACCAAAGCCACTGAACTGAATGCCCGCCCGGATGTCGATCCAGGGCCAGAAGAAGGTCCGGAGCTGACTCCGGCAGAAACACAACCTCAATAACCTGAGATCGACCATACCGTAATTCCCTGGGAACGCTGCGCCTCGACGAGAGCGGCGTGCAGGTGCCGTGTGCGCGGCGCGAGTAGGTGTCAGGGACGGGAACCTCACCCAAACCGGCGTCCTCGCAGCAGCGGGGTGAGCGTTCCCATCAACCAGGGGCCGCGTACCAGAGGACATCCCAGTAACCCAGTACGGCCCTTGTTTGGAGGCTACACCCGCAGCGGGGGCGGCATAACCCCATGCGGCAGATCCCATTCGGCTGCCTCCCGCTATCGGGTTGCCGGGCCGATGGTGCGACGTTGCTCCAGCAGTGGGCAGGTGAACACGTCACGTTCTCCCAACCCGACACGGTTGATGTAGCGAACCACGATCGCGTAGGAGTGGAACAGCCCGACCTGCGTGTACACCACATCGTGCGCCTGGCAGTATGCGGCGACCACGGGGGCCGCGCGGCGCAGGTGCGGGCGCGGCATCGAGGGAAAGAGGTGGTGTTCGACCTGGTAGTTCAGGCCCCCCATGGCGATGTCGAGGAAGCGGCTTCCGCGGATGTTGCGGCTCATCAAGACCTGCCGACGCAAGAAATCCAGCGTCATCTCCCGGGGAACCACTGGCATCCCTTTATGGTTCGGTGCGAACGCGACACCCATGTAGAACCCGAAAATCCCCAGCTGTACTGCGAGGAACACGGTAGCGATGCCTGGGGAGAGCACGATGAATACCAGCGCCAGGTAGCCGGCCATGCGGATCGTGAGAAAAGCGATCTCCGCCCACCTCCGCTCGAGCCGTCCACGGCTGATGACACGGCGGACGCTCGAAGCATGCAGAGAGAGGCCCTCGAAGAGAAGGATCGGGAAGAAGAACACTCCTTGGTGGGCGCGCAGCCACGACACCGCTGGACTGTGATGTGCTGCCGCGGACTCTGCGGTGACCGCGATGACGGGTAGCTCCAGGTCGGGATCGGAGCCAAGCTTGTTCGGATTGGCGTGGTGACGGGTGTGCTTGTGCTGCCACCACCCGTAACTCATCCCGACGAGCAGATCGCCGAGGATGATGCTGATCCAGTCGTTCCAACGCCCGGAGACGAAGATCTGCCGGTGTGCAGCATCATGCCCGAGGAACGCGATCTGCGTGAACACGATACCCAGCAGGGCGGCCATGAGCAGTTGCCACCAGCTGTCCCCGATCCACACGAACACGACCAGGCACACCGCGACAGCGAGAGGTGCGGCGACCAGCTTCGTCCAGTAGTAGCCGTACCGGCGGCGCAGCAGCCCAAGACCGCGGATCTGCTGCGCCAATTCGGTAAACGCGCTCGACCCACGGGGCGCGTCACCGCGCGGGTGAGCACTGGCGGTCCCGTGGATGGGATCCATGATGGACCTTCTCTCCGGTGCCGCCCCTACACGCGGGCGGCACCGCCTTCTTCGACCCAGTCATCGATACGCGCGGCATCATCAGCGACAGCCACAGGGCGACGGGTGAAGGTCACCGAACCGGCCAGAGCGGCAACCCGCGCAGCACGTTCCTGCTCTCGTTCGGACGCGTCCTGGAAACGAAGGGCCGCCACTTCCCGATCCGCCAGAAGGGCCTTGCTGATCTCCGCAAGGCGGTCCGCGATCACCGCGGCGAGCCCGTCCCGGAGTTCTTCGAGATTGGTGTTCCCGATCTCTAGACGACGATCAGACACGTGCAGCTCCACGGTCGAGAACCCACGATCGGACAGATAGTCACGCGTCTGACTGCTCTGGATGGCAGCGACCTCGTCACGGCCGGCCTTACGCGTGAACACCGTTTCCACGGTGTAACGGTCGGGAGCATCATCCGTCATCAGCGTCGCAGGCAGCGACCCGACAAGAATGGAATCCAGACCCAGCAATTCGGGGCTCTTCCCCGCGATCTTTGATTGTGTACTCATGAACGGACGTTACGCCCCCAACCTGTGCGGGCTCACAGGCGTAACAGAATCGGCGTGAGGTTCGTCGGTCCCGGGGGCCTGGTCGGTGCAGCCGGCCGCAATGCTGGGACCGTATTCGTCGCGCTGTTGTAGAAGACGTTCTCAACAGCCGCCGCTGCCCTCCCCGCAACGACCTCCGTTTCGCGGGAAGCTACGGTGACGGCCATCAGACGATGTCCGCACGCTCGCCCCCCACCAGGCTCGCGTCTGCGACCGAGAGCCACTGGTGTAAGAATTCGACAGCTCGCGTGAGACAAGTCGCCGCTCAAGGTCGACCTGTCCTGCGCGAGATTACGCGCTCTTCACGTCTCAGCTCACGACAACTCCCGTGAGATCGAACAGTCGCCCACCCGAAGCCGCGCCGCCCCCTCCCGCTCGCCCCCTCACGACGCGGCGGGGTGCTGCTTCCAGGTCTCTGCGGCCGGAGCAGGGGCCGGAGAGGAGAGCGCCCGCGCCTTCAGGGTCTCGAACTCCGCCTCGGTGATCGTGCCTTCGTCGCGGAGCGCCTTGACCCGGGAGATCTCCTCGGCGGGCGTGCTCGCGTGGGGCATCCGGCGCAGGAAGTCGTCGGTGGCGCGCCACCGCTGCTCCGCCTCCCGGTTCGCGCGGGCCTGCATGCCCGGTCCGCGGAAGATCAGGTACGCGAGCAGCGCCACGAGCGGGACGAAGACGAGTCCGATCACCCACAGCGCTTTCGCGACGCCGCCGAGCGTGTGGTCCCGGAACAGGTCGGCGACCACCGCGAACAGCGCGAACAGGTAGGCGGCGAACGCGACGATCGCGAACATCGTCCAGGTCAGCGACCAGAAGCCGTCGTAGCCGTACAGCATCATGACGACACCTCGGTCTCGCTGTCGGCCCGGCCGTCCTGGGGGCGGACGACGAGGACGGGGGAGTGCGCGTGGCGGACGCAGGCGGCGCTGACCGAGCCGAGCAGGAGACCGACGAAACCGCCGTGCCCGCGGTTGCCGACGACGAGCATCTCGCAGCTCCGGCTCATCTCGATCAGCGTCGCCGCCGGCATGCCGCCGACGACGGTGCGCGTCAGGCGAGAGGGCGGGGTGTCGCCGAAGGCGCGGTCGATCGTCGTGGACAGCGTGTCCTCCGCGACGATCTCGGGCGTCCACTCCACCACGAGCTCCGCGCCGGTGATCGACGAGTAGTACCAGGTGGTGACGGCTTCGAGGGGGACGTCGAGCGCGTCCGCGAGGCGGGCGGCGTAGCGCAGGGCCGCGACGGAGGATTCCGATCCGTCGATGCCGACGATGATCCGGTGGGTGTCGATGGTGTCCATGACCCGAGGCTCCTCCCTGCCGGCGTCCCCCGGCGGGACGAAAGTCACCCGGAGCCGGAGCCGGAGCCGGAGCCGGAGCCGGAGCCGGAGCCGGAGCCGGGGTCGAGGCCCGTGGGCGGGCGCGACCGGGCGGCGCGCTCAGCCCTCCGCGTGAGGCTCAGCCCTCCGCGTGAGGCTCAGCCCTCCGCGTGAAGAGCAAGGGGGCGGACGACGAGGACGGGGGAGTGCGCGTGGCGGACGCAGGCGGCACTGACCGAGCCGAGCAGGAGACCGACGAAACCGCCGTGCCCGCGATCGCCGACGACGAGCATCTCGCAGGCCCGGCTCATCTCGATCAGTGTCCGCGCCGGAGGTCCTGCAGCCACGGTGCGGACGAGACGGGCGGGCGGAGCATCTCCGAAGGCGCGGCCGACGGCGTCGGCCAGAGTGTCCTTCGCGTCCTCGTCGGGCGTCCACTCCATCATGACCCTGGCCTCCGTCGCCGACGAGTAGTGCCAGGTCGTCACGGCCTCCAGCGGCAGGTCCAGGGCGTCGGCGATCCGCGCGGCGTAGCGCAAGGCGGCGACGGAGGAGTCCGATCCGTCGACGCCGACGATGATCCGGTTCGCGATCGTGTCCATGACCCCTACGTTCCCTCGGTGCGCACGCGGACGTCGGGACGAAAGTCACCCCGGTCCGCCCCCGCGATCCGGGCTCGGCCCTGCGCGCTCGGATCGCTTCTCGGCGTCCAGCCGCTCCAGCACCTCCCGCTGCCCGGCGAGCAGGCGCAGCTGCTCCTGCTGCAGATTGGTGAGATAGGTGAGGGTGCGGTGATCCGCCTCCGCCTTCGCATCCTGCTGGGACTGGATGACGTTCTGGCCGACCATGATCACCGGCAGCAGGACGAGCTGCAGGAAGTTCTGCGAGATCCAGGCGATGAGCGTGATCATGCTCGTCGTCACGATCCACGACGGGAACAACGACCGCAGCCCCGGGGAGAACGCGACGAGGATCGCGGGCAGGGAGAGCAGGGAGAGCAGGGCGAACGCGTAGGCCGACCACATGGATCCCATCACGGCCGTGATCCTCACGGCGAGGCGGGTGTTGAAGCGGGTGACGGCCGACGTCGGCGCGGCGCGGAGTTCGGCCGGGTGCACCACGTACGCGTTCGGCGCCGGCCGGCCTCCGTCCGAGCTCATCCCGGCCTCCTGTCGGTCCGCCGTCATCGTGCGTCAGTCCGCGTCCTCGACGTCGAAGTCGAAGACGAGGCGGGCGGGCACGGACCCGTCCAGCACCTCCTGCATCGACGTGGCCGCCGTGGACAGATCTCGCGTCTGGGCGACGACGGTCGTGCGTCCGAGCGCGTGCAGCCGGAAGACCTCGGCGAGATCCGCCCTGGTGCCGACGATGGATCCGATGATCTCGATGCCGTTCAGCACCGTGTCGAAGACCGGGAACGTCAGGCTGCCGTCCTTCGGCAGGGACACGAGCACGAGCCGCCCGCCGCGGGCGAGGGCCCGGTACGACTGGTCGAACACGGCGGGGGCGACGGCGAGCACGATGCACGCGTCCGCGCCTCCGAGGGCTCTGATCGCCTCCACGGGATCCGACTTCGCGGCGTCGACGACGTGGTCGGCGCCGAGCATCGTGGCGAGCTTCAGCTTCTCCTCGCTCACGTCCACGGCGATCACCTCCGCCCCGACCAGCCGCGCGTACTGGATCGCGAGATGGCCGAGCCCGCCGATCCCGAACACCGCGACGCGCTCGGACGGGGTCACCCGCGCGGCCTTGATCGCCGCATAGGTGGTCACGCCCGCGCAGGTGAGCGGGGCGGCATCGAGGGAGGTCACCGATTCGGGGACGGGCACCGCGAAGCGGGCGTCGACGACCGCGTACTCGGCGTGCGCGCCGTTCACCGCGTACCCGGTGTTCTTCTGCGCGAGGCAGAGGTTCTCGCGCCCGGTCACGCAGTACCGGCAGGATCCGCACGCGGATCCGAGCCAGGCCAGCGCGACCCGCGTGCCGATCGCGGGGGCGGAGACGCCCGCGCCGAGCCCGTCGACGCGGCCGATGCCCTCGTGCCCGGGGATGAAGGGCAGCGACGGCTTGACCGGCCAGTCGCCGTGCGCCGCATGGATGTCGGTGTGACAGAGGCCGCTCATCTCGATGCGCACGAGCACCTGGCCGGGGCCGGGGACGGGCACGGGCACCTCCTGCACCGCGATGGGCTCCGTGAACGACGAGACGACCGCGGCGCGCATCGTCGCGGCCGGCGTCCGCGCCCCGGCCACCGCAGCCGCGGGGGCCGGGGAGGCTGCGGGCGCGCGTTCGCCGCGTGCGTCCTCCGCGCCGCGGGCGGCCTCGGCACCGCGGGCGTCGGCCTCCGCACCGCGGACGGACGGCTCCGGCGCCGTCGCGCCCTCCGCCGTCGCGCCCTTCGTGCGTCCGAACCCGCCCAGCGGGACGACCTCCTCCAGCCGAGGCACCCGCACGTTCCAGTCGAGATCCCGCCGGATCCGCCGGCGCAGCGCATCCGCGGCCGTAGGCTCCCCGTGCGTGAGGAAGACCTGTGCGGGGGCCTCGGGTGCGGTGCGCATCCACTCGACGATCTGGCCCGCATCCGCGTGCGCCGACATCATCTCGAGCGAGTGCACCTCGGCGAGGATGGGGATGTCCTGCCCGTAGATGCGCAGGGTGCGCTCGCCGCGCTGCAGTGCGTCGCCGCGTGTGCCGCCCGCCTGGAATCCGGTCAGGACGATCGCGTTGCGCGGATCCGGTCCGTACGAGGCGAGGTGGTGCAGGATCCGTCCGCCCTCGAGCATGCCGCTCGCGGAGATGATGATCGCGGGGCCGCCGCGGGTGTTGAGCGCCTTGGAGTCCTCGACGCTGCGCACCAGGGTCGCCGTCTCGTACATGCGGCGGAACTCGTCGGGTGCGATGCGGTGCTCCTCCGGATGACGGGCGTACATCTCGGCCGCGCTGACCGCCATGGGGCTGTTCAGGAACAGCGGCACCTGCGGGATCCGCCCGGCGGTGCGCAGACGGCTGAGGTGCAGCAGCAGCGACTCCGCCCGGCCGATCGCGAAGGCGGGCAGCAGCACGACCCCGCCGCGGGCGCAGACCCGGGTGATGATGTCGGCGAGCGCCTCCTCCGCGTCCACGCCGGGGTGCGTCCGGTCGCCGTACGTCGACTCCGCCACGAGGACGTCGGTCGCCTCGAGCGCACGCGGCGGTCGCATCAGCGGATCGTCGGTGCGCCCGAGATCGCCGGTGAAGTGCACGCGGGTGCCGTCCACCTCCAGCAGCACCTGCGCCGCGCCCAGGATGTGCCCCGCCGGGACGAACGAGACGCGGGCGTCGCCGACCTCGACGACGGCGTCGAACGGATGCGGGGCGAAGTGCTCGAGCGCCGCCATCGCGTCGCTCTCGGTGTACAGGGGCAGAGGGTGCGCATGCTTCGAGCTGTGCCGGCGCTCCGCGTAGGAGGCCTGCTCCTCCTGCAGCCGGCCGCTGTCCGGCAGTACGAGGGTGCTGAGTTCGGCCGTGCCGGTGGTGCTGTGGATCTCGCCGTCGAACCCGTCGCGCACGAGCGCCGGCAGGTAGCCGGTGTGATCCAGATGCGCGTGCGTGACGACGACGGCGTCGATGCTCGACGGTTCCACGGGGAAGCGCGCCCAGTTCCGCTCCCGCAGGGACTTGTACCCCTGGAACAGCCCGCAGTCGATCAGGATCCGGCTCCGTCCCGTGTCGACGAGGTAGCGGGATCCGGTGACCGTGTCGGTCGCTCCGAGGAATGTCAGCGTTGCGCTCATGCAGGCGAGACAACACCCCGCGGGCCGCCAGGACCGGGACTTTGGTCACCCGGTGAGCCGTCGTTCACGGGCGGGACCGGATCCGGGTGCCGAGGATCCCCGCCACGACGTCCTCCGCATGTTCGAGCGGCCCGATGACCGCGGACCTGCCGGTGGCCAGCGCGAACTCCGACGCCGCCTCGACCTTCGGCCCCATCGAGCCGGAAGGCAGATCGAGTGCGGTGGCCGTGGCGGGGGTGAGCTCGGGCAGCACGGTCGCCTCCGGCGATCCGTAGTCGGCGATCACCCCGGGGACGTCGGTGAGGATGGCCAGGAGCTCGGCGTCCAGCTGCTGCGCGATCAGCGCGGCGGTGCGGTCCTTGTCGATGACCGCGTCGATCGTCCGGAGGCCGCCGGCGTCCTCGATGACCGGCACGCCGCCTCCGCCGCCCAGGACCACCGTCCTTCCGGCGCCGAGCAGGGTGCGGGCGTCGTCGAGCTCGAGGATCCTCCGCGGGCGCGGTGAGGGGACGACGCGACGCCACCCGCCGCCGTCGGCGGCGATGCTCCATCCGTGCGTCTTCGCCAGGGCTCGTGCCCTGCGCTCGTCGTACACGGCGCCGATGAGCTTCTCGGGGCGGTGCATCTCGGGATCCTCGGGGTCGACGAGGACATGGGTGACGAGGGTGGACACCGGCCTGGTCGTCCCGGCGCTGCGCAGGGCCACCTGCAGCAGCGAGCCGATCATGCCCTGGGTCGCCGCGCTGAGCAGCCCCAGCGGGTAGGGCGCGCCGAGCGCCGGATCCTCGGCGGACTCGCGTGCGAGGAGCCCCACCTGGGGTCCGTTGCCATGCACCAGTACGAGCTCGTGAGCGTCGGCCAGGCGCGCGAGGGCCGGAGCCACGGCGGCGAGGCGCGCCGACTGCGCGGACGCCTCCGGGCGCTCGCCGCGGTGCAGCAGCGCGTTGCCGCCGAGCGCGACCACCAGCCTCATCGCTCCTCGATCCCCGGCGCGCCCTCGGCGAGGCTGTGCAGCATCACGGCGGCGATGGTGTGGCGCCGGTTCTCCGCCTGGTCGAACACCAGGGATGCGGACGAGCGGAACACCTCGTCGCTGACCTCCATGCCCTCGAGGCCGGTGAGGCGGAACAGCTGGTCGCCCAGCGCCGACCGGCGGTCGTGGGTCGAGGGCAGGCAGTGCAGGAAGCGGACGTCGGGGTTCCCGCTGCGCTCGAGGAGCGGGCGGTCGACGCGGTAGGGACGGAGCAGGCGGATCCTGTCCTCCCAGGCGCCGCGGTCCTCGCCCATGCTCAGCCACACGTCGGCGTAGACGAAGTCGGCATCCCTGATCGCGTCGCCGACGTCCTCGGTGATGAGGATCCGCCCTCCGGACTGCGCCGCGCGCTCCTGGGCGATCGCGACGATCCCGGGCTCGGGGGAGAGGGATCCGGGACAGGCGATCCGCAGATCCATCCCGCGCATCGCCCCGCTGACGAGCAGGCTGTGCACGACGTTGTCCCTGCCGTCGCCCGCGAAGCACACCCGGGCGGGCGGCCCGGCGGGATCATGATGCTCCTCGATCGTGAGCAGATCGGCGAGCGCCTGCGTCGGGTGCCAGGTGTCGGTGAGCGCGTTCCACACGGGCACGCCGGCGTGGTTCGCGAGCGTCTCGACGGAGCCCTGGGCGAAGCCCCGGAACGCGATCGCGTCGTAGTAGCGCCCCAGCACGCGGCCGGTGTCCTCGACGGATTCGCTGTCGCCCAGATGGCTGCTCGCGGGGTCGATGTACGTGCAGTGCGCGCCGAGGGCGTACGCCGCCGTCTCGAACGCCGCCCTCGTGCGTGTCGAGGGCTTCTCGAACAGCAGCGCGATCAGGCGGCCGGCGAGGCGCGGGGCGAGACCCGTGCGCCCGGCCGCCTTCACCGTGCGGGCCAGGGACAGGAGCGTCTCCACCTCCGCGGCGGACAGGTCGCTGTCCTTGCGGAGGTGACGAGGGGCGTCCGGCGCCGTCGTCGCGTTCACAGCCCGGCCGAATCGCGCTGGATCGGGCACGACATGCATCGGGATCCGCCTCGGCCCCGCCCGAGCTCGCTGCCGCCGATCGTGATCACCTCGATCCCGTTCCGCCGGAGCATCGTGTTGGTCGCGACGTTGCGGTCGTACCCGATCACGACGCCCGGTGCGACGGCGAGGAAGTTGTTCGCGTCGTCCCACTGCTCGCGCTCGGCGGCGCGGGCGTCCTGCTCCGTCGTGAGCAGGCGCAGCCCCTCCACGCCGAGGGCCTCGCCGAGCAGGTGGCGAAGCGGGAGCGCCGGGCCGATCGCCAGACGGTCGTCGCCCTCATCGGGCGAGATCATGTGGCCGTCCAGCCGGGCGGGGTCCAGCGCCGAGGACAGGATGAACGTGCGCTCGTCGAGCATCGTCATGAGGGTGTCGAGGTGCATCATGGCGTGCGCCCGGGGGATCGGGACGGCGATGACGCGACGCGCCTGACCGGAGCGGAAGAGCTCCTGCGCCAGGATCTCCACCGCTGCCGGGGCCGTTCGCTCGCCCATCCCGATGAGGACGACGCCGTGACCGAGCACGTGCACGTCGCCCCCCTCGAGAGGGGCGAGAGCCCGGAGCCCGTCGTCGTAGCGGTTGATCATGGGCTGCCGGAACAGCGGGTGGTAGTCGTAGATGATCCTCGCGTTCTCCGTCTCGCGGGTGCGCGCGGCGCGAGCCATCACGGTCACCGCGACGCCTCGATACACCCAGGCGGAGCTGTCGCGCGGGAACAGGGTGTTCGGCAGCGGCGGGAGCAGGAACCCGCTGCGCTCCCGCGTCTGCCACAGCAGGCTGTCCGTCGGCGCGATCTCGAGCTCGTCGAAGGCGATGCCGCCGATCATCATCTCGGCGAGGGCGGCCGCGGGCTGCGCCTGCAGTCGCTCGCGCACCAGCGGGGCGAGGGCGGGGCCGAAGCGCTCCGGCGTGCAGAGCGTGCCCAGGAGATCCGTCCGTGCGGCCGGGACCGCGAGCGCCTCGGCCAGGAGCGTCTGGAACTCGTGGACGACCACGCCGTGCGAGCGCAGGACCTCCGCGAACGCATCGTGCTCGGCACGGGCGCGCGTGCCCCACAGCACGTCGTCAAAGAGCAGCTCCCGGCAGTTGCCGGGGGTGAGCCGGTCGAGCTCGCGTCCGGGGCGGTGCACGATCACCTGACGGAGGACGCCGACCTCCGAGTGCACGCCGAGCTCGGCCGCGGCGATGCTCTCGCGTACCGGGGACGGGGAGACGGCGGGGACGCTCATGAGCGCGCTCCTCGTGCGATGGACGCGGACAGCTCGGAGGAGTGCGCGCGCTGGACGTCGTCGGGGATCCCGTGCTCCCAGGGATCCGGATCCACGGCGCCGTGACGCCGATGGGACGCCTTCATCCAGATGTACAGCGGAACGCCGAGCAGGAACGCGACAGCGCCGTAGAAGGAGGCCTCCGCGCCCGTGCCGATGAGGGACCAGAACGAGAAGGCGAGCGCGAGCACCGTGACCACGAGATCCCTGCCCAGATGAGGCCAGGAGACCGCGCGAGCCTTGGTGACGAGCCAGTACAGCTGCGCCGCCGCCGAGAAGAGGTAGGGGACCACCACGGTGAAGACCGTCAGCAGCACGACCATCGTGAACACCTGGGCGAAGCTCGTGTACGCGAGGACGGTGAGGGCGGTCGCGAGCACGGTCGAGGAGATGATCCCCACGAGCGGCATCCCGCGGTGCTCGCGCCCGAACACGCTCGGGAAGAGCCCTTCCCGAGCCGCGGCCTGCGGCATCTCGCCCACGATGAAGGTCCAGCCCACCAGGCAGCCGAGTCCCGAGACGATCGCGACGACCGCGATGACCTGGCCCGCCCACGTTCCGGAGAAGATCGCATCCGCGGCGTCGCTGAACGGAGCGGTCGACGTCCGCAGGCGCGCGTTGCTGACGGTGCCGAACACCGCGAGTGTGCCGAGGATGTAGACGATGCCGCTGATCAGGGTGCCGTAGACTGTCGCCCGGGGGACGTTGCGCTCCGGGTCGCGCACGCGACCGGCGGCGACCGATGCCGTTTCCATGCCGATGAACGCGAACAGGGCGATGGCTCCTGCGCCGGCCAGAGCCGACCAGCCGTCGGCGCCGGAGGAGTTGAAGGACCCGAAGTTCGCCGGGTTCAGGAAGAACAGCCCGAGCACGGCGATCGCGGCGAGCGGAACGATCTTCAGGACGGTGAAGACCACCTGCGCCCCGCCCATGCTGCGCAGTCCCATCGCGTTGATGGCGACCGGGATCCAGAGGCACGCGACCGCGATGACGATCGACCAGCCGATCTGATGGTCGGTGTTGACGAAGACTTCGACGTAGCCGGTGAGCGCGACGACGATCGCGGCGTTGCCCGCCCACGCGCTCAGCCAGTACGACCACGCGTTGAGGAAGCCCGCGAACTCGCCGAACGCCTCTCTGGCGTAGACGTAGGGTCCGCCGGATCCGGGGACGCGGGCCGTCAGCCGGCCGAAGACGATCGCGAGGGCGATCGCGCCGACCGTGACCAGCACGAAGGCGACGAGGCTGATGGGGCCGTACGCGGCGAGGGCCGAGGGAAGGCCGAAGACGCCGGTGCCGATCACCGAGCCGATGACGAGTGCGGATGCAGCGGGAAGACCGAGCTGCTTCGCCGAGGGGGAAGATGACGTGTCCATGGCCGCGATCGTCGCGCCGCGGACCGGCGCGATCCGGGTCCAAGGTCCCGCGGGGCGCTCTCGACGTCCCGGGAAGGGGATCTCAGGCGGGCAGCGGCACGGACCACCGCACCCGGGTGCCGCCCTCGGTGCGGTTCTCGACGACGCAGCGTCCGCCGTGCCGCTCCGCGCGTGCCTCGAGGTTCGCGGTGCCGCTGCGGGGGGCGTTCTCGGGCAGGCCGACGCCGTCGTCCTCGACGGTCACGACGACGTCGGTCTCCGAGACGAGCACCGCGACGGAGGCCGAGTGCGCGCGGGCGTGCCGGGTCACGTTCGCGAGGGACTCCCGGATCACGGCGGTCAGGTCGTCGGCGAGCGCCCCCGTGACGAGGAGGTCGACGGGCCCCGCGAACGTCATCCGCGGTCGCGGCGTCGCGCCCGAGACGAGCGCGAGCAGCCGTCCGCGCAGTCCCGGACCCGTGGTCGCCTGCGTCCGCAGCGCGAAGATCGCGGTGCGGATGTCGGTGATGGTCGCGTCCAGCTCCTCGATGTGCCGTTCCAGCGCCTCGGCCTGCGCGGGGTGCGCCGCCGCGAGGGCCTGGAGACCGAGGGCGGTCGCGAACAGCCGCTGGATCACGTGGTCGTGCAGGTCGCGGGCGATGCGACTGCGGTCCTCGACGAGGTCGAGCCGCTGGCGCTGCTCCCTGGCCCGCGCCAGGGACACGGCGATGCCCGCCTGCGAGGCGAAGTCCGAGATCGTGTCGAGCTCCATGCGGGTGTACGTGGAGCTGCTGCGGGAGACGCAGAGCGCACCGACCGCGTCGCCGCCGACGACCAGAGGCACCGCGACCGTGTGCCCGAACGGCCGGACGACGGCGTCCGCGGGATCCGGCAGATGCTCCACGATCAGCCGGCCCTCGGCGATCGCCCGCGCGGCGAGGGCGCCGGCCGCGGGGTAGTGGGTCCCCTCGATGGCGGCGCCGCCCGCGCCGCGCGCGATGTCGATGCGCAGACGGTCGTCGTCACCGGGGGTGATGATCGCGACGAGCTCGGTCGGCACGACGGTGGCCACGGCCTCGGCGACGATCGCGAGGGCATCGCCGGCGTCGGGTGAGAGCAGGGCGGCGGTCACCCCCGACAGCGCGGTGCCCAGCCGCTCGCGCCGGCGGGTCTCCGCGAACAGGCGCGCGTTCTCGATGGCGACGCCCGCGGTCGTCGCCAGGGCCTCGATGATCTCCTGGTCGTCGGCGGAGAAGAGGTCCTTCTCCGGATCCGTCAGATACAGGTTTCCGAAGGTCCGGCCCCTGATGCGGATCGGCACTCCCAGGAAGGCGTCCATCGGCGGATGGTGCTCCGGGAAGCCGACGGATCGCGGATCGTCCGCGATCCGCGGGATCCGGATGGTCTTGCCCTCCTCGATCACGGCGCCGAGCAGTCCGTGTCCCGCCGGCGGCGCTCCGATTTCCTGCACGACCTCGGAGGGGATGCCCTCGTGGATGAAGCGTTCGAGGAGCCCCTCGTCGTCGATCACGCCGAGGGCGCCGTAGCGGGCGCCGACGAGTTCGATCGCCGCCCCGACGATCCTGCGCAGCACCGCGTCGAGGTCGAGGTCCTCGCTCACCACGCGCGTGGCGCTGAGCAGTGCGCGCAGCCGCCCCTGGGCCGTGAGCACGTGCTGGGCGCGCGACATCAGATCCGCGATGGTCTTCTCGAGCTCCAGCCGAGGCACATCGGGGAACGTGATCGGGTCGTCATCCATGGGCTTCCCAGCGCTTGACGCTTCGAGTGTACGCGTGGCCCGCGGGACTTTCGACCCTCCGGGGGCGCAGCGCCGCGCGGAGGGTGAGAGCGTGCACTCCCGCACCCGACGAAAGGAACTCTCATGGCCATCCACACCGACACCGACCTCGACGTGCAGACGCTCGTGATGGACGAACTCGATTGGACACCCGATGTGGACGCCGCAGGAATCGGCGTCGCCGTGGTGGACGGGATCGTCACCCTCTCGGGCGAGGTCGGCAGCTATGTCGAACGCCTCGCAGCCAAGAAGGCCGCTCGGCGCGTGCGCGGGGTGCGGACCGTCGTCGACGATCTCACCGTGCACCCGAAGTCGGCGTGGCCCGTCACCGAGACCGACGTCGCGAAGGAGGTCGAGCGTGCGCTGCGCGCGGCGAGCAATGTGCCGCAGAGCGTGAAGGCGGACGTGCAGGGGCACAGCGTCACGCTCAGCGGAGAGGTCGACTGGGACTTCCAGCGCCATGCGGCCAAGCGCGCGGTGCAGCACCTGCGGGGCGTCGCGTCGGTCATCAGCAGGATCCAGATCGCCGCGCGGCCCTCGGGGACGGACACGGAGGAGCGGATCCGCAACGCGCTCACCCGCAACGCCCAGCTCGACGGACAGACGATCCACGTCGCCGTCCACGGGAACAAGGTCACGCTCACCGGAACGGTGAAGTCGTGGACCGAGCGTCAGCAGGCGGGCAACGCCGCCTGGGCATCCCCGCACGTCACCGACGTGGACAACCAGATCATGGTCCGCGCGTTCTGAGCATCGTGCGGGTCCGGGGCGGGCGTGCCCCGGACCCGCGTCCCCGGCGGAGAGCGGAGGAGTGACCCGTGTTCATCGACAGACAGGACGCCGGACGGCGGCTGGGCGCGGCGCTGCGGCACGCCGACGTCCGGGCCTCGGTCGTGCTCGGGCTTCCGCGTGGCGGCGTCCCCGTCGCCGCGGAGGTCGCCGCCGCGCTCGACCTGCCGCTCGACGTGATCGTCGTCCGCAAGCTCGGCCTGCCGACGCATCCGGAGGTGGCGATGGGGTCGATCGGCGAAGACGGAGTCCGCCTGCTCGATCCGGGCCTGATCCGGGACGCGGGCGTGAGCCGCGCGCAGCTCGACGACGTCGAGAGCCGCGAACGAGAGACCCTGGACCGTCGCGCTCGGCTGCTGCGCGGGGGCGCGGCCCGCCGCGACCTGACGGGTCAGGCCGTGCTCATCGTCGACGACGGCATCGCCACCGGGGCCACGGCGTCCGCGGCCTGCCTGGTCGCCCGTCGGCTCGGCGCCGCACAGGTGGTGGTGGCCGCGCCCGTCGGCGCACCCGACGCCGCGCGACGCATCGTCGGCGCGGACCGGGTCTTCTGCCTGGAGCAGCCCGAGGACTTCCGGGCCGTCGGCGCCTCGTACCGCCGATTCGATCAGACGACCGACGACGAGGTCGTCCGCCTTCTCGCACGAACAGGGACAGCATCATGACCGCCAGAGACGACCTCATCGACGACATCCGGGACCTCGCCCATCCGCTCGCTCGGGAAGGAGCGCTGGACGCTCTGGTCGACCGGGCACGAGGGCGACGCTTCGTCGCGATCGGCGAGGCCTCGCACGGCACGGGCGAGTTCTACCGGTGGCGCGCCCTCCTCACCCGTCGGCTGATCGAGGAGGCCGGGATCACCTGGATCGGCGTCGAGGGCGACTGGCCGGACTGCTGGCGGATCGACCGCTGGGTGCGCGGCCTCGCCGAGACCGACCGCGACGCCCGTGGAGTGCTGGCGACCTTCGACCGATGGCCGACCTGGATGTGGGCGAACACCGAGGTCGCCGACTTCCTCGACGGGCTCCACGAGCTCAACGCCTCCCGCCCGGCCGAGAACAGGGTCGGGTTCTACGGCCTCGACGTCTACTCGCTGTGGGACTCGCTGCAGCGGATCATGGCCTGGCTCGCGGTGAACGAACCCGACGCGCTGCCGGTGGCCGCGAGGGCATGGCGGTGCTTCGCGCCGTTCGACGAGGACCCGCACCGCTACGCCTGGGGCACCCGGCTGGTGCCGGCCTCCTGCGAGGACGACGTCGTCGAGCTCCTCACCGAGGTGCGCCGCCGTGCGATCGGCGACGGGGAGGAGGCGTTCGATGCGCGCCAGAACGCGTCGATCGTCGTCGAAGCCGAACGCTACTACCGCGAGATGGTGCGGACGGACCGCGGATCCTGGAACATCCGGGATCTGCACATGATGGACACGATCGACCGGCTGGCCGCGCATGAGGGACGGGCGTCCCGCGGGGTGATCTGGGCGCACAACACCCATGTGGGCGATGCGCGCGCCACCAGCATGGCCGCGGCCGGGCTGCTGAACATCGGCCAGCTGCTCCGCGAGCGGCACGGCGCCGACCAGGTGCTGCTCATCGGCATGGCCTCGCACTCCGGCACGGTGACGGCGGCGCGAGAGTGGGGCGTCGCCGAGGAGCGGATGCCGGTTCCGATCGCGCGGGCGGACAGCCACGAGGGACTCCTCCACGACGCGCTCGGCTCCCCCGCGGTCCTCGACTTCGGTGCCGAGCGGACTCGCGCCTGGCTGTCGCACGGCGCCGGTCATCGTGCCATCGGCGTCGTCTACGACCCGGCCCGCGAGCGCGGCAACTACGTCCCGACCGCCATGGGCGCGCGCTACGACGCGCTGCTCTGGTTCGAGCAGACGCACGCCCTCCTGCCCCTTCACCACGAGAGGCGCCCCGAGGAGGTCGAGTACGAGACGGAGCCGACCGGCTTCTGACGCCGCTCGGCGTCCGCTCACTGCGACTCGTGCTTCACGGCCCGGCCCGTCATCCGCGTGATCCGGAACCGCAGCGGCACGTCCCGCTCTCCGCCCGGCCAGGGCGAGACGCGCGCGACGAGCGCCGCGGCCTCCTCCGGTGCGGGGCGGGAGAGCGGTCCGCTCATCAGCACGCTCCAGGCCGCGCGCCCGAGGCTGTCCAGGTGGTCCACTTCGAACGACACGGTCGCGCCCGCGTCGGCGAGGACGCTGAGCGCCCCGTCGGATCCGGTCCGCAGGAGGAGATCGTGCCCGGAGACGGCATAGTTCATCGGGATGATCTCGACCACTCCTTCCCGCACATATCCCGCGCGGCCGACCGTGGTCGCCGTGAGCAGGTCGTAGCAGCGCTGCTCGCTGAGCACGTGGATCATGATCTTCTCCCTTCGGTGGACGGGCTCCCGTCAGCCGCCCTTCCCGCCAGCGTCCCCGATGCGCCGACGCCCGACCGTGACCTTCGTCCCGTCGTCCTCCGCGCCCGTCAGAAGCCGATCACCAGGGAGCCGGCCGCCCGCCCGCTCCGCAGCTCATCGATCGCCGCGCCCGTGTCGGCGAACGCGTACCGGGTGACTCTCGGCGTCAGCCGGAGGCTCTGCGCCAGGCGGAGGAATGCGGCGCCGTCGGCGCGCGTGTTCGCGGTGACCGTGCGCAGGTCCCGCTCCTGGAAGAGATCGCGGGCGTAGTCCATGGCGGGGATCGCGGTCATGTGGATCCCGGCCAGCACCACCGTGCCGCCGGGGCGCGTCGCCTCGAGGGCGAGCGGCACGAGCTCTCCGGCCGGCGCGAACACGATCGCCGCATCCACAGGGGTGGGCGGAACGGCCGTCGCATCCCCGACGAACACGGCGCCCACGCGCCGCGCCAGCTCCCGGTTGCGCTCGCCGCGTGTCATCGCGAGCACGCGCGCGCCCTGGGCGATCGCGAGCTGGGCCGTCAGGTGCGCACTGGATCCGAATCCGTAGATCCCCAGATCGCCGCCCGGCGGCAGGTTCGCGCGCGTCAGCGCGCGATAGCCGATGATGCCCGCGCAGAGCAGCGGCGCGATCTGCCTCGGATCGGCGTCCTGCGGCAGCCGGTAGAGGAAGGACTCGGGCGCCGTGAGGTACTCCGCGAATCCGCCGTCGGCATCCCATCCGGTGTACTGCGAGGCGGGGCAGAGGTTCTCGCGCCCCTCTCGGCACCACCGGCAGGTGCCGCAGGTCCGGCGCAGCCACGCGGCCCCGACGCGGTCGCCGGGGTGCAGCGCGCGCACGGCGGCTCCTGCCGCGACCACCGTGCCGACGACCTGGTGCCCGGGGACCACCCCGGGGCGGTGCGGCGGGATCTCCCGGTCGATGACGTGCAGGTCGGTGCGACACACGCCGCACGCCTCCACGGCGATCAGCACCTCGTCCGCTCCGGGGGACGGGACGCGCCGGGTCGTGGACGTCAGGGTTCCGGCGGCATCACTGGTCGCCCACACGCGCATCTCGGCGGAGGGCGCCGGGGCGGGCGCTGCGCGGAGCGAGGATCCGTTCACGCGCCGGCCCGGCTCTCAGCCACGATCCGTCTCGTCGTCGTCGGTGTGCATGATCAGCACGGGGCAGTGCGCGTGCGAGGCGCAGGAGGCGCTCACGGAGCCGAGCAGCAGGCCGGCGAATCCGCCGCGGCCGCGGCTTCCGAGCACGAGCATGCCGGCCGTCTCGCTGAGATCGATCAGCGTCCGTGCGGGCGGCCCGGACAGCACCGTCCGGGTGAGCGCGTCCGGCGGGGCGTCGCCGAACGCGGCGACGACCGACTGATCCAGGATCTGCTGCGCGTCCTGCTCCGGCTGCCACTCGATGACGAGCTCCGCGCCGGTCATGGGCGGGTAGGTCCAGGTCGTGACGGCTTCGAGCGGCGCGTGCAGCGCCTGGGCCAGCCGTGCGGCGTACTTCAGGGCGGCGATGGACGACGGCGAGCCGTCCACCCCGACGATGATCCGATCCATGTCCATGCGTTCAGCGTCACCGCTGCGGCTGCCCGGACGCGGGACGAAAGTCACATGGCTCGGCCGGGATCGGAGGGCTCGGGTCTGATCCGCAGGTCGTCGACCAGTGCGCGTACGCCGCGCACCCGCCGCACCGCCTCTCGTGCGGCGACCTTCTCGGCCTCCGAGCCGACCTCTCCCGAGAGCGTGACGGCGCCGTCGCGCACGAAGACGCCCACATCGACGGGATCGACCTCGTGAGCCCACTCGAGCTCGTCGGCGATGTCCTCCTTGATGTCGAGGTCCGCCCTGCGCGTCGCGTCCATGCGTCTTCCCCTCGAGTCGCCCGTGGCCTCCGGTCTGCGCCCCGGGGCGTTCACCGGTGCGTCGGCTCCGGCGCGTGCGCCGAGAGCTGAGCGGTGACGAGCTCGGTCAGATCGATCGGCTGCGTGGGCGGAAGCACCACGTCGGAGGGGCCGATCGGCGAGTTCGGGCGACGGAACCCGGCGCGGTTCATGATGCACCCGCGGTCGCCGGGGCTTCCGTGCCCTCGGTGCCGTCGCGGACGATCAGGACGGGGCAGTGGGCGTGCGCGGCGCACGCCGCGGACACCGACCCGAGCAGGAGCCCGGCGAACCCGCCGTGCCCTCGACTGCCCAGCACCAGCATGCCCGCGCGTCTGCTCAGCCCGATCAGGACGCCCGCGGCGGGGCCGAGCAGCACGGTCCGCTTCAGCGGTGGCGGCTCGGCGCCGAACGCCTGCTCGACGGCGGCGTCGAGGACGGATCTCGCGTCGTCCTTCGGCGACCACGAAGGCACCAGGTAGGTGTCCGCGAACGGCGGGGAGGACCAGGTGGTGACCGCCTCGAGCGGGGCGCCGAGCGCGTCGGCGATGCGCGCCGCGTACTGCAGCGCGGCGATCGACGACGCGGACCCGTCCACGCCGACGATCACCCGGTCGGCAGCAGCGTTCTCATCGTTCATGTCCCCACTGTCCCCGGCCGGATCCGGACCGATCGGGACGAAAGTCATACGGATCGGATCGGATCGATCGGTCCGCACGCCGCGCGGGCCGCGCGCGGAGGCCGTCGTGCTCCGGGTGACTTTGGTCCCGGCTCCGATGGCGTGCTGCTGCGAACGTGAGCGGAGGAGATGGGAGAGGACCCTCATGAACGGCAATCGCTTCGCAGAACGCACCATCATCGTGACCGGCGCAGGATCCGGCATCGGACGGGCGACCGCCCTCCGCCTCGCGAGCGAAGGAGCGCGGATCGTCGGCGTCGATGCGTCCCGCACCCGCTTGCAGGAGCTCGAGCGCGAGCTCGGGGACCGGGTCGCGACGGTCGACGGCGATCTCCTCCAGCAGCTCACGGTGGATCGTGCGATCGCCGCGGCGCGCGGCAGGATCGACGGGCTGGCCAACGTCGCCGGGATCATGGACGGATTCGAGCCCACGGCCGAGATCGACGACGCGACCTGGGAGCGCGTCATCGGCGTCAACGTCACCGGCATGATGCGGATGACCCGTGCGGTGCTGCCCGCGATGCTCGCCGCCGGTCGGGGCGCGATCGTCAATGTGGGCTCCGAGGCCGGGCAGCGGGGGTCGGCGGCGGGAACGCCATACACGGTGTCGAAGCACGCGGTGAACGGATTCACGAAGAGCACGGCGTTCTTCTACACGCCCCGCGGCGTGCGGTGCAACGCCGTCGCGCCGGGCCCGGTCGCGACCAACATCGAGGCCGCCTTCCGCTCGACCCTGGCGCAGGAGCGCCTGGGGCCGGTGATGCAGGCGACACTCCCGCCCGTCGCGCAGCCGGAGGCTCTCGCCGCGGCCATCGCGTGGCTGCTCAGCGACGACGCCTCGGATGTGTCCGGAGCGATCATCCCCGTCGACGGAGGGTGGGCGGCCATCTGATCCGGGTGCATGATGGCCTTGGCGAGCATGGACGCGGGGAAGGGGAGTCCCGATGAGCAGTGTGTTCCTCGTCGACGATCACGAGATCGTGCGGCAGGGGCTGGCGGGCGTGATCGAGGGTCAGGCCGATCTGACCGTGGCCGGCGAAGCGGGCAGCGCCCGCGATGCGCTCGCGCGGATCGCGGCGACGCAGCCCGACGTGGCGGTCCTCGACGTCCGCCTTCCGGATGGGAACGGGATCGACCTGTGCCGGCAGATCCGGCAGGATCAGCCGCGGGTGCAGTGCCTGATCCTCACGGCCTATGACGACGACGATGCGATGTTCGCGGCGGTGGTGGCGGGTGCGGCCGGCTACCTCCTGAAGAGCGTCCGCGCGGCGGAACTGCTCGAGGCGATCCGCGGCGTCGCGGCGGGCCGGAGGCTGCTGCACCCCAGCGCCGAGCGCACGGCGATGCAGCGGATGCGCGACGCCCCCGGAGAGGATCCGCGTTTCGGATCCCTGGGGCTGCGGGAGCGGCAGATCCTCGCGCTGATCGCGGACGGGCTGACCAATCGGCAGATCGGCGAGCGGCTGGGGCTTGCGGAGAAGACCGTCAAGAACTACGTCTCCGGGCTCCTCAGCAAGCTGGGTCTGGATCACCGCACGCAGGCGGCGGTGTTCGAGATCGAGCGGGGCCGCCACCGCGACGACTAGAGCGCGGCGTCGGAGCCCCAGCCCTCCTGCTTCTCGACTCAGCCCTCCTGCTCCTCGTGGCGCACGATGAGGACGGGGCAGTGCGCGTGCGCCGCGCAGGCCGCGCTCACGGATCCGAGCAGCAGCCCGGTGAAGCCGCCGCGGCCCCGCGTGCCCAGCACCAGCATCTCCGCATGGCGGCTCTCCGCGATGAGCACGGACGCAGGCGGGCCGGCGACCACCCGGGTCGTCAGGCCGGCCGGACGGCCCTCCGTGAAGGCGCGCGCGATCACCGCGTCGAGATGCGCTGCCGTCTCCTTCTCCGGAGAGCGGCCCGGTGTCGGATACAGGTCGATCAACGCGGCGTAGTCCCAGGTCATGACGGCGCGGATCGGACGACCGAGCGCACCGGCGAGCGTCACGGCGTAGCGGAGGGCGTCGACGGAGGACGCCGATCCGTCGACGCCGACGAGGATCGGAAGGTCAGCGGTGGTGTTCATGCCCTTCACCCTTGCCCGCCGCGCGGACGGCGGAAGGGACGAAGGTCACATGCGCGCCACGGAGGAGCGCGCCCTAGAGGGACGAGGATCGCCGCCCGAGCCGGTGCTAGCCCTTGTTGTCCGCGAGCAGCAGCACGCCGCCGAGGCCGATCATCATGCCGCCGCCGGTGCCGCGGACCGCGGCGAGCCGGCGGGGCGACCGTGCGAACCACGACCGCGCCGCCCCGGCGATCAGCGCCCACGTCGCATCGCAGGCGAAGGCGATGACGGTGAAGATCAGTCCCAGGATCATCATCTGCACCGGTACGGAGCCGGCGTGGAAGTCGACGAACTGCGGCAGGGCGGCGACGAAGAACACGATGGTCTTGGGGTTGGTGGCGCCGACGACGAACCCCTGCCGCAGCATCGCGAACGTGGACAGGCGGCGCGGACCGGTCTGGGACGCGTCCGCGAAGCCGTCGCGACGGTGGCGGATGGCCTGGATCCCGAGGTAGGCCAGGTAGAGCGCGCCGAGCACCTTGACCGCCGTGAAGAGGGCCACGGACTGGGCGACGATGGATCCCACCCCGAACGCCACAGCGGTGATCGGGACGAGGCTCCCGAGCTCGTTGCCCAGCACGCTCCAGAGCCCGGCGCTGCGACCCCAGGCGAGGGAGCGTCCGATGACGAACAGCACGCTCGGCCCCGGGATGGCGATGAGCACCAGCGAGGTGAGCGTGAAGGCGACGAGGGCTTCGGTGTGCGGCACGTGAAGAACCTAGTCCCCCGCGGGTCCGGGCGCCAGAGGCCGTCCACCGCGGCGGCCGGGGCACCCGGCTACGATGACGCCGTGACCGACGAGACCTCCCGGATCCACACGCTCGGCATCATCGGCGCCGGCCGCATCGGCAGCGTGCTCGCCCGGCTCGCGGTCGCGGCCGGATACCGGGTGCTGGTCGCGGGATCGTCGGATGCGGCTCGGATCGCGCGCAGGGCAGGTGCGCTCGGGGCGACGGCCGTCGACGTCCCGGAACTCGCCCGCGAGGCGGATGCGGTGCTCCTGACCCTGCCGCTCGGCCGGTACACGGCGCTGCCGGCGGAGCTGCTGCGCGGCATGCTCGTGATCGATGCGATGAACTACTGGTGGGGCTCGGACGGGCTCCGCGACGACCTCGACGACCCGCGCACGTCCACGAGCGAGATCGTGCAGCGGTTCCTGGCGGGCTCCCGCGTCGTGAAGGCGTTCAATCACATGGGCTATCAGGACGTCGAGGACGAGGCCCGCCCCGCAAGAGCCCCGGGGCGCAAGGCGATCGCCGTCGCCGGCGACGACCCGGCGGACGTGGCGCAGGTCGCCCGGCTGGTCGACGACCTCGGGTTCGACCCCGTGGTGGCCGGCGCCCTCGCTGCGGGCATCATGCTGGAACCCGGCGCGGAGGCGTTCGGCGCCGATGTCGACGCGACGGAGCTGCGGGCGATGCTGGAGCGCTTCTGGAGCTCGCAGCGCGGCCTCGTCGTCGCGAGGGCGCGCGGCACGGGATAGCGGTATTCTGCCCGGCCCCCGCCCCAGTAGTCTCTTTCTCGTGAGCACGGAGTGGACGCGTCGGGTCCTCGTCGTGGAAGACCAGTCCGCTCTGCGCGTGCTCCTCTGCGATCTGCTCCAGCGGCACGGGTTCGAGACAGCGGCGGCCGCCGACGCGGCGACGGCGACGCAGCTGTTCACGGAGTTCGACCCCGATGCGCTCCTGACCGACATCGACCTGGGCTCCCGTCCCTCGGGCGCCGAGCTCGCCGCGATGCTCGCCGAGCTCGCGCCGCATCTCGCGATCGTCTTCCTCAGCAGCTATCCGCGCGCCGCCGCCGGAGCCACCGCGATGGGCATCCCGCGCGCCCTGTTCGTCCCGAAGCAGACCCTCGACTCACCGCGGACGCTCATCGACGCGCTCGAGCAGGCGCTGTCGACGCAGCCCGTGCCGGACGCGGGCTCCGTGCTCTCGCGTGAGGGACTCGGCGCCCTCACCCGGCACCAGCTCGACGTGCTGGCGATGATCGCCCGGGGCTGGTCGAACGATCGCATCGCGACGGAGACCGGATCCACCGTGCGCGCCGTCGAGCGATCGATCAGCCGGATCTTCGACAGGCTCGGCGTCACCGGGGATCCCACCGTGAATCCGCGCGTGGCTGCCGCGGCGACCTACCTCGCCGCGTTCGGCCCCTCGCGATGAGAGGCCTTCTCGCCGCGGTGCACGGATCCCTCCGCGGCGGACGCTTCCTCACGATCTGGTCTTTCGTCGCGACCCTGCCCCTCTCCGCGACCGTGATGGCCCCCTTCGGCGCGGGCGTCGATGCGCCCAGCGCCTGGCCGGCGACCGCCGTGACGTGGCTGTGCTTCGCCGGCGCGCTGGGCGTGGTCGCGCTCGTGGAGCGACGCCTGCACCGGCCCCGCGCACGCGTCGTCGCCGTCGTCGGAGTGCTGCTCTGCAGCGGGCTGAGGCCGATCGTGCAGGATCTGTGGACCGCTGCCTCGGAGCTGCCGACGCCGCCGGCCTGGCAGCTCCCGTTCCGCATCGCGACGAACGTCCTGGTGTGGACGGTCGTGCTCGTCGTCGTGGCCGTGCTGGAGGCGGCGTTCCGCGGTCTGCGCAGCACCAACCGGCTGCTCGGCTCCGTCGCCGCCGAACTCGTGCAGGCGGAGGCGCGGTCTCGCGACTTCGCCGAACGGGCGCACCGGATCGCCCTCGCAGCGGCCACCCGCCTCCGCGCCGGGATCGTGGCCCTCGGCGCCGACGACGGCACCGCCGCGGCCGTCCGTCGTCTCGGTGCGGAGGGCTTCCGGACGTGGAGCCATCGGCTGCGCACGCTGGCCGACGAACCCGACGGATCGCCGGCGCCCCCGGGCCGGGGCGACGGCGCCGTCCCCGGCCCCGAGACGCGCGGGCGCGGGGCGGGATACCGGCTGCCCGCGACGGGCGTCGTCGTGCTGCTGTACGGCGCCACGATGCTGCCCTATGCCCTGCGCAGCCAGAGCGCGACCGAGCTGCTGCTCGGCGTCCTCGTGCTCGTCGGCGGCGGACTCGCCATCGACGCGGGATCGCGCTGCCGTGCCCTGGCCCGACGGCGCGCGGCGCGGTCCGCGGCCTTCCTGGCGCTGTCCGCGGTCCTGGGGATCGCGCTCTCGGCCCTCGCGGTCGCGCACGGGGCGCCGGTCGGGACCGCGGTCGTGCCGGCCGTCGTCTACTTCGCCTATGCGCTCTTCGCCGGGCTCTGCGCCGGGGCGCTGCATGCGCAGCGCCGCGAGCGGCGCCGGCTCTCGGGCGCGATCCGGAGCGCGCAGCGGACCGCGCGGGAGGGCACCCGGACGGCGCGGGAAGGACTGCGCCGCTCGGCGGAGCTGCTGCACCGGGACGGGCAGGGCGGCTGCGCCGTGTTCGCCCTGGCCCACCCGGATCCGACCCGGGCCGAGGTCGCCGGACTGCAGCAGGCCCTCGACGAGACGGTCTCGCGGATGGAGGCGATCCTGTCGGCCGGCGGTGCGGCAGGCGATCCCGGTGCGGAGCTGACCGCGCTGTTCGGCACCTGGGGGCGGGTGATGGACCTGCGGGTCGAGGAGTCGGAGGCGGCTCGGACCGCATGCGGCTCGGCCCCCTGGGCGGCGCGCGACGCCTACGACGTCATCGCCGAAGGGCTTCTGAACGCCGTGAAGCACGGCGTCGAGCGCCGCGCCGAGATCTCGCTCGACGTCATCGCCACCGGCGCCGGACCGCACCTGCGGGTGCGGGTGCGGTCGTTCGGGGCCGTGGTTCCCGGCGCGCAGCTGCGACCGGCCTCGCGGATGCGGGACCTCGATGCACGGCTGCTTCGCGCACCCGGCGGGGCCGTCCTGGAGGCCGTCCTCGCCCTGCCGCACAGTGCTGTCGTGTCAGCCGAACATCCTGCGGAGGCCCCTCGGCGGCGACCGTAATATCGGCGGCGGATCACCCGGACGCACCCGCTCCGGGGTCCGCGACGCGAAACGGACGCCCCCGTGAACGACCTGCACGAGCTCATCCCGCTGGCGGTCGGGATGTCGCTGTCCCCGCTCCCGATCGTCGCGATCGTGGCGATCGTGCTCGCACCGCGCGGGCGCAGCTCCGCCCCGGCCTTCACGGCCTCGTTCACGCTCGTGTCCCTCGTGCCGATCGCGATCGGGGCGATCGCCTCCGCGCACGTCTCCGCCGCCACCTCGGGCAGCCGGGTCGTCTCACTCGTGGTGTCGATCCTCGTCGCCGCGGGGTTCGCCGTGTTCGCGGCGCTGAGCTGGCGGTCGCGTCCCCGCAACGGCGAGCCCGCGGTGGCGCCCCGCTGGCTCGCCGCGATCGACGCCGTCACGCCGGCGCGGGCCGCGGGGCTCGGTGTGGTCATGGCGGCCGTGAACTCCAAGAACGTGCCCCTGGGGCTTAAGGGCGGCGCCCTCATCGGCGAGGCCCACCTGCCGGTCTGGGGGAGCGCGGCCCTCTGCCTCTTTCTCGCGCTCGTCGCGTCGTCGCTGCTGATCGTCCCCGCCCTCGTCGAGCTCGGCGGCTCACCCCGCGTCCGCTCCGCGCTGCAGGGTCTGAAGGGGCAGCTGATCGCGCACAACGCGGCGATGATGACGGTCGTGTTCGCGCTGCTCGCCGCCGACGAGGTGGCCCAGATCGTGCACCGGCTCACCAGTTGACCTCGTACGTCCCGTCCCCATGACCCCCGAGAGAGAAGGATCCATGTCGCACCAGGAACCCACCCCGTCCGCCGCGTCCGGCGACACCTCTGCCGTCGTGGCTCCCGCGGGGACCTTCCGGGGCGCCGCCGCCGGCGGCGTCCGCTCCTGGCGGGGCATCCGCTACGCGGTGGCGCCCGTCGGAGGGCTGAGATGGCGGGACCCGATCGCCGCGGAGCCGGTGGAGGGGGAGAGCGATGCCACCGTCTACGGTCCCGCGTGCCCGCAGAGCGCGAACCCGTCGGTACCGCTCGGCGACGACGTGGTGCTCGACGAGGACTGCCTCGTGCTGAACGTGTGGGCACCCGAAGGGGCGACGGCGCCGCTTCCCGTCATGGTCTGGCTGCACGGCGGCGCCTACACCTTCGGCTCCTCCAGCCAGCCGCTCTTCGACGCGACGTCGCTCGTGCGCACCGGCGACGTGGTCGTGGTGACCGTGAACTACCGGCTCGGGGCGTTCGGATTCCTCGACCTCGCCGGGCTCCTCCCGCACGGCGGGTTCGACCGCAACCTCGCCCTCAAGGACGTGCTGCTGGCGCTGCGCTGGGTGCAGGACAACGTCGCCTCCTTCGGGGGCGATCCGGATCGGGTGACGGTCTTCGGCGAGTCCGCCGGTGGCGGGCTCGTCACGACGCTGCTCGCCACCCCTTCCGCCGCGGGGCTCTTCCATCGCGCGATCGCGCAGTCGTCTCCCGCCTCGAGCATGTACGGCGTCGACCGTGCGCGCGACGTGGCGGAGCGCTTCGCCGCCGAGCTGGGCATCGATCCCTCGGATCCGTCCGCCGCGGACGCGCTGCGCGCGGTGCCGGCGGAGGACGTCGTGACCGCCGGGATGGCCGTCTACGCCGCCATCCCCGATGTGGCCCCCGGAACCCTGGCCTTCGCCCCGGTCGTCGACGGCGCCCTCCTCCCCGAGGCCCCGGTCACGGTGCTGCACGACGGCCGGGGGCTCCCGGTGCCCCTCATGATCGGGACGAACAAGGACGAGGCCGCCCTCTTCAAGTTCATGAAGTCGCCGCTGATCCCGATCACGGACGACCGGATCCGTCAGATGTTCGCGGACATGGCCGCCGACAACCCCGGCCTCGACATGCCCTCGGCGGCCCAGGTGCAGACCGCCTACGAGGACGTCCGGCAGCGCGCGATGGGACTCGGAATCGCCCGGGACATCGGCTTCCGCATGCCGACGCTGTGGATCGCCGAAGGGCACAGCGCGGTCTCCGACGTCTGGCTGTACCGCTTCGACCACGCCGCGCCCTTCCTGCGGCTGATCGGTCTCGGCGCCACCCACGCCACCGAGCTCCCCTACCTGTGGGGCAACCTGAGCGGCGGACCGAAGGATCCGACGTTCCGCCTCGGCGGGCGCCGCGTCGCCGAGGCGATCTCCGCGCGCATGCAGCAGCGGTGGACCGCGTTCGCGCACGGCCGCAATCCGGACGCGGCCGACGCGCCGGCGTGGCCCGCGTACTCCGTCGACGGCGCGGGCGGCGCCAGGGCGACTCTCGTGATCGAACGGCAGGACGCGATCGTCGACGACCTCGACGGTGCGCTGCGCCCCGCCTGGGGCGACCAGGTCCTCGACTTCCGCTGATCGGCCGGCCGGCGCATCCGCCCGGCGACATCTCCCGCATCTCCTCCCGTTCTCTCCGGCACCCTCCCCACTCCTAGGAGCCTCATGTCCGACGACTGCCTCGCCGCCCTCCCCGCGAGCCGCGCCCACCTGTCCTCCGCGATCTCCGCCGCCGGCCACGGGATCGCGCCCGCGCACTACGCCGCCGACTCCGCCGCCGGATCCGCGGCCGACCTGCTCGTCGTCGGCCGCATCTTGACGGGCGATCCGCTGGCGCCGGCGGCCGAGGCGATGGCCGTGTCCGGCGGGCGCATCATCGCGCTCGGATCCGCCGCCGACCTCGACGGGCTGACCGGCCCCGCCACGACCGTCCTGTCGCCCGACGGCGTGGTCATCCCCGGCCTCATCGAGCCGCACGCCCACATCTGGGTGTCGCTCATGACGCTGGACTGGACCGACGTCTCCCACGTCGCCTGCCCCGGGTTCGACGACGTGATCGCCGCCCTGAAGGTCGCGGCCGCCACGACGGCACCCGGCCAGTACGTGCTCGCCAAGCTATTCGACCCCAGCCTCTATCCGGGCGAGCCCGCGCTCACCCGGGACATGCTCGACCGCGTCGCGGCCGATCGTCCCGTCGTCGTGCTCAACGCGTCGATGCACTTCGCCTACGCCAACAGCGCCGCGCTCGCCGCGGCGGACATCTCCGACGACACCCCGGCGCCCGCCGGCGGCACGCTCGAGAAGATCGACGGGCGCCTGACCGGGATCGTCGGCGAGGCGCCGGCCGTGACGATGCTGCTGGCGGGCCTGCCGCGCCCCGACGCCGCCGATGTCGCGCGCGGCGTCCGCCGGCTCCTCACGGAGTTCGCGAGCCAGGGCGTCACCTCGGTCCGGGAGGCGATGACGGGCACCCTCGCCGGAGTCAGCGAGATCGCGCTGCTGCACCAGCTCAACGGCGCGCGGCGGCTGCCCGCCCGGGTCTCCACCGCGCAGTTCTCGGCGCTCGCCGGATACACGACGCCCGCCGAGGTCGCCGCCGCCTGGAAGGCCGCGGGCGTGACGCCGTTCAGCGGGGACGAGATGGTCCGCGCCGACGCGTGGAAGCTCGTCGCCGACGGATCCAACCAGGGCCGCTCCGGCTACTTCCTGCAGCCGTACCTCGGCGAGACCGCGGGAGGTCACGCGAACTGGACTCCCGAGGGGCTGCGCCAGGCGATGCGCGCGGGGCTCGACGACGGGTGGCAGCTGATGATCCACACCAACGGCGACGCCGCGGTCGAGCTCGCGCTGGAGGCCGCGGAGGAGCTCCTGCCCGGCACCGATCCGCACCTGCGGCACCGCTTCGAGCACGCCTCCGTGACGACCGACGATCAGCTCGCGCGGATGGCCTCCGCGGGGATCTCGCCGAGCTTCCTGATGGACCACGTCTACTACTGGGGTGCCGCGTTCCGCGACACGATCCTCGGCGCCGACCGCGCCGCACGCCTGGACCGCGTGGCCTCCGCCTACCGGGCGGGGCTGCGTCCGAGCCTGCACTCCGACTACAACGTGACGAAGGTGCACCCGCTGCACAGCGCGCAGACGGCGGTGCTGCGCCGCCTCGAGGCGGACGGGTCGGTGCTCGGACCCGACGAGTGCGCCACGCCCGAGCAGGCGCTCGCGGCGATCACCACCCACGCCGCCTGGCAGATCCACGCCGACGACCGCGGAGTCCTGCGCCCCGGCATGCGGGCCGATTTCGCCGTCGTCGACGCGGACCCGTGGACGACCGATCCGGCCGGCTGGGACGCGATCGACGTGCACGCCACCTACATCGACGGCGCCGTCGCCTTCTCCTCCTGACCCCTCGCGCAGAGAGCCCCCACGACATGAACGACACCGCCACCGCCGACGTCGCCCGCACGGCGTCGCGCCTCGCCGTCCCCCTCCTGGGCGTCCTGGCCGCCGTCCAGGGTGCCGCACCCAACATCGCCGCCACCGCGCTCGTCGGCGCCAGCCGCGGCCTCGACATGGTCGGCGGCCAGCAGGCGCTCGGCGCGTCGATGCAGACCCTCGCGATCGCGGCCTCCGTCATCACGACGGGGCTGCTCGCCGACCGGATCGGGCGCCGCAGGATGCTCGTCGCGGCGCTGCTGGCGAGCACCGCAGGTCAGGTCCTCGTCGCCGTCGCCCCGACGGCGCTCGTCTACATCGTCGGGCAGGCGGTCTCCGGCATCGGGCTCGGAGCCGTCTACGCCGCCGCCTTCGCGTACATCCAGGTGCTCGCGGCCCCCGGCCGGCTCCCCGCGGCCGTCGCCGCCTTCGCCGCCGTCGCCGGGGCCGCCGGCGTCGTGTTCACCTTCTCCGGCGGACTCCTCGCCGGCGCGGACTGGCGCCTCGCCTTCCTGCTCGTCCCTCTGCTCTCGGCTCTCGCCGTCCCGGCGGTCCTGATGCTGCTCCCCGCGGTCGCGCCGAGCGTCACGGAGCGGCGCGACGTGTGGGGGCAGCTCCTGCTCATGGCAGGGATGGTGGTCTTCCTGTACGGCGTCTCACAGCTGGCCTCGTCGCTGACGAACCCGGTCACCTGGGCCGTGATGGCCGCCGGGATCCTGCTGCTGGCCGCCTTCGCGTGGTCGCAGACGCGCGTGCGCCACCCGTTCTTCCCGGTGTTCCTCTTCCGGCGCCCGCTCTTCCTCGGTGCTCTGTGCGCGGGGTTCGTCTTCAACTTCGGCGTCGCCGCGGCCTTCCTCCAGCTCACGAACCTCTGGCAGTACGTGCTCGGGCTCACCCCCGCCGCGGTCGCGGTCTGGCAGCTGCCGGTGTCGGTCACCTCGATCGTCGGAGCGGTGATCCTCGGGCGCCTGATGACCCGCGGGATGACCCCGCAAGCCTCTCTGATGCTGGGCGGGCTGCTCGCCGCGGCCGGCTTCGTCGCCGCCGCCCTCGCGCGGAACGCCGACACCCCGCTCGCCTTCGTACCCGCGGGCGTGCTCGTCGCGTTCGGCGTCACCGCGGCGTCGCTCCCGTACGGCACGCTGATCCTCAGCGAGGCCCCGGCGGAGTTCTACGGCCCCGTCACGAGCGCGCGCACCACGTTCGGGCAGCTCTTCTACTCGCTCGGCACCGCGCTGTCGACGGTCGCGGTCACGCAGCTCACGATCTCCGGGATCACCGCGCGCCTGCACGCTGCCGGGATGTCGGCCTCCGATGTCGAGTCGGCGCTGGGCAGCGTCGGGGCCTATGCGAAGGACGGCACGCGCCCCGCGCCGCAGGTGTTCGAGGCCGCGACAGCCGCCTACCGCGACGGGTTCGGGGTGCTGATGACCGCGATCGCCGTGCTCGCCGCGATCGTGGCGCTCATCGGCGCACGACTGATCGCGCGGGGCGGACGCTCCGGGACCGCCGCCGGATGACCTCGCGACACGGTCCCCGATCCAGGATCCCGTTCCCCTCCCCTCACCGGCTTTCCCTCTCGGCGCACGCGGATCCCGTCAGCGGATCCCCTCAGCGGATCTCCTCGGGCTCCCCGGGCGGCGCTGCGCGCAGCGAACGCTCCAGTGCCGTGCGTGCGGCGGCGCTCACGGTCGGTGACGTGACGAGGAAGATCCGCCGCTCGAACACCGCGTCCTCGACGTCGACCGTGGCGACCGCATCCAGGTGCGCGGGCAGGGCCAGTTCGGGCACCAGCGCGGCGCCGAACCCCGCCGCGACATAGGCGGCGACCACGGCGTAGTCGTCGCTGCGCATCGCGATCCGCGGAGTGAACCCCGCCTTCTCCGCCGCGCGGGCGAGTGCCGCGTCGACGGGGTCGGCCTCGGTCGCGCCGGCGATCCACTCCTCCTCGCTCAGGTCGGCGAGCGGGGCGCCGGTGCGCCCCGCGAGGGGATGCTCCGGCGGCACGATGATCGAGAGCCGCTCCCGGCGCACCGGCGTCATCCGGAAGCCGGGCGGCAGCACCGTCGGCCGGCCCGGGGAGTCGTAGACGATCGCGGCGTCCAGGCGGAGGCCGACGATCGCCGCCATCAGCGGATCGAGCTCCGCTTCGCTCACGTCCGGGTCGAATCCCGCGTCCTGCAGCGCCCGCACCACCCGGGGGAGCAGTCGCGCTCCGGCGGACGGGAACACCCCGATCGCGATGCGCCGCCGGCCCGCGGCGATGTGCGCCCGCACCTCGTCGACGGCGCGCTGCGCCCGATCCAGGAGCGCCACGGCGTGCGGCAGCAGCGACTCGCCCACCTCGGAGAGCTTCGTGCCGCCGGATCCGCTCTCCACGACCGGTGCACCGAGTTCGCGCTCCAGGCCCTTGAGGTGATGCGCGACCGTGGGCTGGCTCCAGTGCAGCACCTCGGCGGCACGGAGGATCGAGCCCTGCGCGGACACCGCCTGCAGAGCCCGCAGCTGTCTCAGATCCAGCATGGATGCTCCATAGAGAGTATTGAGGATTGCAGATTTCTCGCTATTCCTCATCGTATCCCTCGCCTCGAAGATCGAAGAGTGAACGCAACGACCCCCTACGCCGACGCCATCCGCACACTCGCCGACCGCGACCTGCAGCGGCTCAACGTGCCCGGACATGCGGCGGATCCCGCGGCCGCTCCGCTGCTCGCCGGCTTCTTCGGCGAGGACGTGCTGCGCTATGACGTGGAGCCCCTCCTCGACGGCATCGACAAGGGGACCCCGAATCCGCTCGAGGAGGCCCGCGCGCAGGCGGCGCGCGCCTGGGGTGCCCGGCGCACCTGGTTCCTCACCAACGGCGCTTCGGAGGCGAACCGGATGACCGCGCTCGCGCTCTCCGCGTTCCGCACGCCCGACGAGATCGTGGTCGCGCAGCGCAGCGCGCACTCGAGCTTCTTCGACGGCATCATCCTCGGCGGGCTCGACCCGCGGTTCGTGCAGCCGACGATCGACGAGCACCACGGCATCAACCACGGGGTGACCCCCTCCGCGATGCGCGAGGCGCTGCACGGCGCGGAGGCGAAGGCGGCGTACATCATCAGCCCGAGCTACTTCGGCGCGGTCGCGGATGTCGAGGGCATCGCCGAGGTCTGCCACGAAGCCGGCGTGCCGCTGATCGTCGACGCGGCCTGGGCCGCCCATTTCGGCTTCCACCCCGACCTGCCCGCCAACCCGATCGCCCTGGGCGCGGACGTGATGGTGTCGTCGACCCACAAGATGGGCGGAAGCCTCACCCAGTCGGCCATGCTGCACCTCGCCGACGGGCCGTACGCCGACGAGCTCGAACCGCTCATCGACCGCGCGTTCATGTTCACCCAGTCCACGAGCGCCAGCTCGCTGCTGCTCGCCTCGCTCGACCTCGCCAGGGCGACGCTCGAGGACGGCCACGACCGCATCGCGGCATCCCTCGCCGCCGCCGCGGAGCTCCGCGACGCGGTGCGCGCGACCGGACGGTTCCCGATCGTGAGCGACGGTTTCGGAGCCTTCCCCGACATCGTCGACCACGACCCGCTGCGCGTGTCGATCGACGTGGGCGCGGCCGGGCTGCACGGCCACACGGTGCGCGAGGAGCTCCTGCGGAACGCCGGGATCATGACCGAGATCTCCACCGGCTCCTGCATCGTCGCCTTCATCGGCCCCGGCACGACCCCCGACGCGGCGCGGTTCGTCGCGGCGCTCGAGGCGCTGCAGCCGATCGGCGCGCTCGCCGCGCGCGGCGACGCCGGCTCCGTCGCGCTGCCCACGCCCGGCGCCGCCGTGATGCGCCCGCGCGACGCCGCCTTCGCCCACACCGAGATCGTCCCGGCCGCCGAGGCCGTCGGCCGCGTCTCGGCGGATTCGCTGGCCGCCTACCCGCCCGGAATCCCGAACGTGCTGCCCGGGGAGGTGCTGACCGCAGAGACGATCGCGTTCCTGCGGGGCATCGCCGCCACGCCCGGCGGCTACGTCCGCGGCGCGGCGGACGCGTTCGTCGACGGCGTGCGCGTGGTCGTGCAGGACCAGGGCTAGACCCGCCGATCGGGCACCCGTCCGCGACCCTCCGCAGGGTCGATGCGGAGCCCTGGCGTTCGCCGGGTCTACCGTGGGTGCACCCCCCGATCGGCACGAGGAGGCCCAGGGTCACCGGATCCTGAGCCGAGCGAGCGGGCGGCGAGCGACGGTGCCGCCGCCCCGAGAGGACAAGAGGTGTCATGACGTCGATCGCCCAGCAGCTGCTCCGGCGCAAGCCGATCCCCCGAGAATCCGCGGACTCCCCGCTCAGACGCACGATCGGTCTCTTCCCGCTCATGGCGATCGGCATCAGCGCCACGATCGGCACGGGAATCTTCTTCATCATGTCGCAGGCGGTGCCGCTGGCCGGACCCGCGGTCGTGTGGTCGTTCGCCATCGCCGGCATCGTCGCCGGCCTCACCGCGCTCTGCTACGCGGAGCTCGCCGGGGCGGTGCCGGTGTCCGGATCCACCTACTCCTATGCTTTCGCGACGCTGGGCGAGGGCACCGCGATGATCGTCGGCGCCTGCCTGCTGCTCGAGTACGCGGTCTCCGCCGCTGCGGTGGCGGTGGGCTGGTCGCAGTACGTCAACGAGCTCATCGGCAACCTGTTCGGCTGGCACCTGCCCGCCGCGCTCAGCAACGCGCCCGAAGAGGGCGGCGTCGTGAACCTGCCCGCCGTGATCCTGATCGCGCTCTGCGCCGTCCTGCTGGTGCGCGGCACGAAGGAGTCCGTCATCACCAACGCGATCATGGTGTGCATCAAGATCGGCGTGCTGCTCTTCTTCATCGCCGTGGGGGTGACCGGGTGGAACTCCGATCACTTCGCGGACTTCGCCCCCTACGGGATCAGCGGCATCGCGGCCGGCGCCGGCGTGATCTTCTTCTCCTTCGTCGGGCTCGACGCCGTCTCGACCGCGGGCGAGGAAGCGAAGAACCCCAAGCGCAACCTTCCGCTCGCGATCATCGGAGCGCTGCTCGTCGTCATCGCGCTGTACATCGGCGTCGCGCTGGTCGGCATCGGCGCCCAGGATCCGAAAAGGTTCGAGAACCAGGAGGCGGGCCTCGCCGAGATCCTCACCCACGTCATCGGAAGTTCCTGGCCCGGCACGGTGCTCGCCGCGGGGGCCGTGATCTCGATCTTCAGCGTCACCCTGGTCACCCTCTACGGCCAGACCAGGATCCTGTTCGCGATGGCCCGGGACGGCATGGTCCCGAAGGTGTTCGCGAAGGTGAACGAGCGCACCCGCACCCCCATCCAGAACACCGTCATCGTCTCGGCCGTGGTCGCCGTGCTCGCCGGAGTGATCCCGATCAACTTCCTCGCCGAGATGACGAGCATCGGCACCCTCGCCGCGTTCCTGGTGGTGTCGGTCGGCCTGATCATCCTCCGCGTGCGCGAGCCCCACCTGGAGCGCGGCTTCAAGGTCCCGCTGTACCCGATCACGCCGATCCTCTCGATCCTCGGCTGCATCTGGATCATCACGCAGCTGCGGCCCATCACGATCGCGGTGTTCGCGATCTGGGTCGTCGTGTTCCTGGTGTTCTACTTCTTCTACGGGCGACGGCGCTCGGTCCTGGAGCCCGGGAACGACCTGGGTGATCCGGACGTGCCGCTCACCGCGGTGGTGCGCCAGCCCGGCATCCGGGATCGGAGTGGATCATGACCCTCCTCGTCGGCGTCGACACGGGCCGCCGCTCGACCGCCGTGCTCGCGCTCGCCGCGCAGCTGGCGAACTCCCTGGACACCGATCTCGTCGTCGCGGCGGTCGTCGCGTCGCCGTGGCCGCCGTCGCGGGCGAGCGTCGACCACGAGTGGCGCGCGCATGACCGCGCCGCTGCGGAGCAGGTGCTCGACCATGCCGCGAGCGTGCTCGGGGGCGAGGTCTCGGCGCGCTTCGTGGTGCACGAGGCGGCGTCGTCCCGGCGCGGTCTGCTCGAGCTGGCGGGCGAGGAGTCCCCCGACGCGATCGTGCTCGGCTCCTCGTCGCGCGGCGAGCACGGGCGGATCTCGCTCGGCGCCGTGTCCGAGGCGCTGCTGCACGCCTCGCCGGTGCCGGTCGCCGTCGCCCCCGTCGGCTATCGCGCCGCGCTCGACTCCCGGATCGTCCGCCTGACCGCGGGTTACGGAGGAACGGAGGCCGCGGAGGATCTGGTCCTCGGGGCGGCGTCGATCGCCGCGCGGGCCGGCGGAAGCCTGCGGATCGTGTCGTTCGCGGTGCGACCGGAGGCCGAGACCGGCATCCTCGCGGGCGCCGGGGGACGGGCTGAGGATCCGGTGCTCGTCGAGTGGGTGGAGCTCATCCGGTCCCACGCCTCGGCGATCATCGACGAGATCGAGGAGCTGGATCCGCGTCCGCGGGTCGAGGAGGCGGTGATCGGAATCGGCGAGTCGTGGGCGGCGGCGATCGACGACATCGGCTGGACCGACGGCGATCTGCTCGTGGTGGGGTCGAGCGGCCTGAACCCGCTCGCCCGGGTCTTCCTCGGATCCCACGGTGCGAAGATCGTGCGCAACGCCGGCGTTCCGGTGCTCGTGGTGCCGCGCTCCGCGGCCTGGCCCTGAGATCGTCGGGCCTGCCGCTCAACGGGCCCCGGGTCTCGCGGCACGGTCGAGCAGGAGCGCCTGCTCGACCGTGTTCGCGGTGAGCCCGGCGGCCCGTTCGAGCTCCCGGCCCGCCTCCGCCGTCCGCCCGAGCCGCAGCAGCAGGTCGCCGCGCACGGCGTGCAGCAGGTGGTAGTCGTCGATCGCCCCGCCTGCGACGACCGCATCGACGAGCTCGAGTCCCGCCGCGGGGCCGTGCAGCTCGGCCACGGCGACCGCACGATTGAGCTCGACGATCGGCGAGGGGAACCGCGCGGCGAGCACGGCGTAGAGGCCCGCGATCCGTCGCCAGTCGGTTTGCGGCTGCGTCGGCGCCATCGCGTGCGCGGCGGCGATCGCCGCCTGCAGCGCATACCGGCCGGGCGGCCGCCCGCGATCGCGGGCGAGCGTGTGGGCGCGGGCGAGGGCGGCATAGCCGCGCCGGATCAGCAGGCGGTCCCACCGGGTGCGGTCCTGGTCGCGCAGCAGCACGGGGCAACCGGCAGCGTCGTACCGGGCGCGCAGCCGGGACGCCTGCAGCTCGAGCAGCGCCGCGAGGCCCGCGACCTCCGGTTCGGCGGGGAGCAGCCCGCTGAGGACGCGCGCGAGCCGCAGCGCCTCGGTGCAGAGATCGATCCGCATCCAGTCGTCCCCGGCCGTCGCCGCGTACCCCTCGTTGAACACGAGATAGACGACCTCGAGCACGGCATCGAGACGCTCGGCGAGCTCCGCACCGCTCGGCACCTCGTAGGGGATGTGCTCGTCCCGGATGGTCTTCTTCGCGCGCGAGATGCGGCGCACGATCGTCGGGGTGGCGGTCACGTACGCCCGGGCGATCTCGTCGGTCGTCAGCCCGCCGACCATGCGCAGCGTGAGCGCGACCTGCGAGGTGCGGGGGAGCGCCGGATGGCAGGCCGTGAACAGCATCCGCAGCAGGTCGTCGGAGATCTCCTCGTCGACGGCCGCGGCGGGATCGGACGAGCCCGTGTCGAGGGAGGAGAGGATCTCGCCCTCCAGCAGCGGCAGCTTGCGCGCGAGCGTCGAATCCCGGCGGATCCGGTCGATCGCCCGCCGCTTCGCCGTGACGGTGAGCCACGCGCCGGGATTGGCCGGCACGCCGTCGCGGGGCCACTGCTCCAGCGCCGCGACGTGCGCGTCCTGCGCCAGATCCTCGGCCAGGGTCATGTCGCCCACGAGGCGCGTCAGCACGGCCACGAGCTGCGGCCACTCGATCCGCCACGCCGCGTCGACCGCGCGCGGGACCGCGCGGTCGACGGGCGGGTCGGACGCCGTCATTCGCCGTCGAGCTCGCGCAGCTCGAGGGCCATCGTCCACTCGGGGCCGTGGATGCGCAGGAACCGCGTGCCCCATTCGACGGCCTCGTCGCGGGTCCGCGTCTGCAGCAGGCAGTAGCCGCCCACCATCTCCTTCGACTCGGTGAACGGCCCGTCGACGACGGTCACGGCCCCTCCGGCGAGCCGGAGCACGGCCCCTTCCTCGGGGGGACGGAGACCGGCCGTGTCCAGGAGCACGCCCGCCTTGGTCATCTCCTCGAGCAGGTGGCCCATCTCCTCCTCGAGCCGGGCGTCGGGCGCCCAGTCGGCGGGCAGTTCGTCGATGTCGGGACGGATCAGCAGCAGGTATCGCATGGTCCGATCCTCTCTCAGGCCACGCCGTAGCGCAGGTAGGTCGCACCGGCCGCGAACGAGCGGGACTCCTCGAGTCTCAGGTCGAGCTCGGTGCCCGCGGGGAACAGCGGCGTGCCGCCGCCGATCACGACCGGGTGCACGACGACGCGGAACTCGTCGATCAGGCCCAGCTCGAGGAAGGAGTGCACGAGCTTCGGGCTCGCGTAGATCGCGATCGTCCCCCCGGACTGCTCCTTCAGGGCGCCGAACTCCTCGGCGAGGTTCCCGCGCACGAGCCGGGTGTTGTTCCAGTCGGCCGACTCGAGCGTGGTCGACACCACGATCTTCTCGACCGCGTTGACCCACTCCGCGTGCTCGCGCTCCACCGGCGTGCTCTCCGCGGTCGGCTGGGTGCTCCAGTACCCGTACATCCCGAGATAGGTCTCCCGGCCGTAGACGGGCAGGTCGAAGTCCTCCTGGATGTGCTGCGCGTAGGCGGAGAGCTCCGCGTCGTACGCGCGGTTCGTCCACTCGAACCCCATCCCCTTGCCGCTGGACACGTACCCGTCGAGCGTCATGTGCTCGAATGCCACGATCTTGCGCATCTTCCTGTCCTTCCGTCGCGGGGCCGCCTTCCGGCCCCTTCACCTGTTCCGTCGAACGAGGCCATCGGATCCGGACACACGGGCGGGAATCTCTTCTCGCGGGCGGGCGCGTCGCCTCCGGTGACCGGCGACGGCGCGACCGAACTCAGGCTGGATTTCACAAAGCCCCCGGTTCTGCGGGTGAAATCGGCCGCGGGCACGGATCCGGCCTGAGTTGCGTCGAGTGCGGGGAGCCGCGCCGCGAAGCGGTCGGGCGGATTCCGGATCCGATCTCACGTTCCGGCCGTGGTGTGCGTCTTCAGAGCACAGACGGATACCAAGACGAGAGACTTCAGGGGGAGGGACATGAGACAGCCGTTCGAAGCAGTGGTGCAGCAGCACGGGGTCACCGTGCTGCGCGTCTGCCGGTCCCTGCTCGGGATCCACGACGCCGATGACGCCTGGTCGGAGACGTTCCTCGCCGCGATGCGCGCCTACCCGGGGCTCCCCGAGACCGCGAACGTCGAGGCGTGGCTCGTGACGATCGCCCGCCGCAAGTCGATCGACGTGCACCGGGCGGCCCGGCGAGCCCCGCTGCCCGTTGAGGAGCTGCCCGACGCGCCGAGTGCGCTCGGCATCCCCGGCGCGGGGGACGACGACCTGTGGGCGAGCGTCGCGGCGCTTCCGGGCAGGCAGCGGCAGGCGATCACCTACCGGTACCTCGCCGGGATGTCGTACGCCGAGATCGCGGCGATCCTCGGCGGGACGGTGGAGGCGGCGCGCCGCGCCGCCGCCGACGGCATGAAGACCCTCAGAAGGACCTATCCGGGCGTGAACCAGGAGGGAGCAAGACCATGAACGACCTGACGCACATCCCCGACGCCGACGCGGTCGGCGTCCTGCCGGCGTCCATCGACTCCGGCACGATGGCTGCGCTGCATCGTCGGCTGGAGGCCGCGGCGCAGACGGAAGGCCTCGTCGACGTCGCCTACACGACCGTCGACAGCCCGGTCGGGCCGCTGCTGCTCGCGGCGACCCCGCGGGGGCTCGTCCGCGTCGCCTATGCGATCGAGGACCACGACAGCGTGCTCGAAGACCTCGCGGTGCGGCTCAGCCCGCGCGTGCTCCGGGCGCCGAAGCGGCTCGACGCCGCCGCCCGCGAGCTCGACGAGTACTTCGCCCGCACCCGGGAGCGGTTCGACCTGGAGCTGGACCTGTCGCTCTCGCACGGCTTCCGGCAGCTGGTGCAGCGGCACCTCCCCGAGATCGGGTACGGGCAGACCCGCAGCTACAAGCAGATGGCCGAGCTCGTCGGCAATCCGAAGGCGGTGCGCGCCGTCGGCACCGCCTGCGCCACCAACCCGCTTCCCGTCGTCGTGCCGTGCCACAGGGTGCTGCGCACCGACGGCACGCTGGGCGGGTACATCGGAGGGCTCGAGGCGAAGACCGCCCTGCTCGCGCTGGAGGCCGCGGCATGAGCACGGCGACGGCCGAGGGGTGCGCGGCATGACGCTGTTCACCCCCGACATGGAGGCGCCCCGGGGCCCGGAGCGCCCCGGCCCCGGCGCCGTCCTGCTCCCGGGCTGGCTGACGCTCGATCAGCAGCAGTGGATCGTCGCCCGCTTCCGCGAATGGACGGCCGGACCCGTGCCGATCCGGGCCGCGAAGGTCCGCGGCCACGAGATGTCCGTGCGCACCGTCTGTCTCGGCTGGCACTGGCAGCCGTACCGCTACACGCGGGAGGCGACGGATGTGAACGGCGAGCGCGTGCTGCCGTTCCCCGACTGGATGGTGCGTTTGGGGCGCCGGGCGCTGGCCGATACGGGCCACTCGGATGAACAGGTGGCCGCGTACACCCCCGACACCGCGCTGGCGAACTTCTACGACGACGCCGCGCGCATGGGCATGCACCAGGACAGGGACGAGAAGTCCCTCGCCCCGATCGTGTTGCTGTCGATCGGCGACACCTGCACGTTCCGGTTCGGCAACACCGAGAACCGCGGCAGACCGTATACCGATCTGTCGCTGCGCTCGGGCGACCTCTTCGTCTTCGGTGGCGCATCGCGGCTCGCCTATCACGGCGTCACCCGGGTGCATCCCTCCACCGCGCCCGAGGGATGCGGCCTCGACAGCGGCCGCATCAACATCACCATGCGGATGACGGGACTCTCCGGCTGACCGTGGCCGGGCACGGGTCGGCGGAGCCGGCCGAGGGCGGCCGCCGGGGCTGACCCGCGCCGGCGTCAGTCCAGCGGGCGGCTCACGCCGAGCAGCAGGGCGGGGAGGGTGTGGCGCACGTAGCTCGACTCCGGGAACGACTTCTCGTTGCCGCCGGACAGGATCCACGACTCGAAGGAGCGCTCGTAGGTCAGGATCACGACCCGCACGCCCAGCGCGGGCTGCCACTCGAATCGGCGGCCGATCCGCGCGAGCAGCAGCTCGAAGGCCTCGAGGAGTGCGGGCAGGAACGCGCGCTCCGACTCGATCACGTCCTCGCTGCGTGCTCCGGTCGACGCCGCGAGCTGTCGTTCGCGGAGCCGGATCGTGAGCGAGCTCCAGTCGAGGGGGCGGGCGCGGGCGAGCGCGGCGGAGATCGCGACCTCCGGCGCCTCGTCCGGATGCTCATCCGGATCGAAGGACTCGGCGGCCGAGCGCACGCGCTGGGCGCACTCCTCGAGCAGCTCGTGATCGACGGCGTGCAGGAGATCGCGATCGCCCGGGAACAGCGTCCGGAAGGCGCCGTCGCCCAGGCCGGCTTCACGGCGCAGCTGGGCGGTCAGCGCCGGAAGGGATCCGTCCCAGGTCGGGAGCATGATCCGCGCCAGGGTGATCACGCGGGCGCGGCTCTGCCGGCGCGATGCGTTCACGCGCGACGAGTGCTCTTCGGTTGCCATCTCGGATCCGTCCTCTCCCTGATCGAGGGTAGCGGCGTCCGGTATGCCCGAGGTCCGGCCCCGGGGCGTCGGCGGCTGCGAGAGGATGGTGACGTGAGCTACGACGCGGAGGAGACCGTCTTCGCACAGGCGGGACGGCGGATCCGGCTCGAGACGAACGCGCAGTTCGACGCGCTGCTCGGGGCGTTCGAGGCCGCGGTCCCCGCGCTGCCGGAGGAGCAGGCCCTGGCCGAGGTGCGCGGCGGCGACTGGGCGGGGTTCGTGCGCGGGCTGCAGTGGGAGGCGCCGAGCGGGTTCGTCCGGGTCTGGACGTCGCGCCCCGATGCGCTCATGCAGCACGCCGGCGGCGGTGCGCGCAGCGCGGTCTGGCTGATCGCGCACCACGGGATCGCCGCGCGGCTGTTCCGGCACGACCCCGGCACGATGCTCTACGCGCCGCTGCGCATCGAGATGCACACCTCCGCCGCCGCGGGCACCACGCTGAGTTTCGAGGCGCCCGGCGCGCGGCTCGCCGGCTTCGGCGTCAACAAGATCACGCAGGCCGGCGCCGAGCTCGACCGCGCCCTCGGCGACCTCATCGAGGAGCTCGGGCTGCCCCGCCCGGCCGCGCTGCGGCGCTGATCGGGGCCGCCGAGCGGCGGCGCCGGCAGCACGTCGCCGGGCGCATCTGCCTCCTGCGCGGAACGCGATCAGCGCCGCGGATCCACCATCGTCATTCCCGCGACCGTCGCCCGGTCGAAGGCGGGCAGCAGCGCCGCGGCCTCTTCGAGGCCGATGGTGCGCTCGATGAGGCGCTGCGGGGCCAGACGCCCCTCGCCGATCAGCGCCATCAT
Source organism: Microbacterium sp. MMO-35 (assembly GCF_037147555.1). Classification (NCBI taxonomy): domain Bacteria; kingdom Bacillati; phylum Actinomycetota; class Actinomycetes; order Micrococcales; family Microbacteriaceae; genus Microbacterium; species Microbacterium sp. MMO-35. The sequence continues at coordinate 183,014 of NZ_JBBCVH010000006.1, read as the reverse complement.
CGCGGGATAGTCGGCTGCGGCCATGCCGTGGCTGCCGAGCAGGTCGAGCTCCCAGCCGATCACGCGGTCCATGGGCACGCGGGGATGTCCGTCGACCGGGGGGAGCAGGCCGATCTGCACGTGCCTGCCGCGCCGGCGCAGCGAGTGGATCGCGTCGGCGAGGGTCTGCTCGCTGCCGACCGCATCCACGGAGATCTGGCTGCCTCCGCCGGTCAGCGCGGCGACGGCGGCCGGGATGTCTGTGCCGTCGGCGAGCAGTGCGTGCTCGGCTCCGACCTCGCGCGCCACGGCGAGCGCTTCGGGATTGCGGTCGACGGCGATCACCCGTGCGCCGAGCGCCCGTGCGATCATCACCGTGCTCAGGCCGACCCCGCCGGCCCCGACGACCGTGACCCACTCGCCCTCGCGCACCCTGGCGCGGCCCACGACGGCGCGGAAGGCCGTGGCGAACCGGCAGCCGAGGCTCGCCGCCGTGGCGAAGTCGACGTCGTCGGGAACGGCGACGAGGTTCACGTCGGCGGCATGGAGGGCGACGACCTCGGCGAAGGAGCCCCAGTGCGTGAAGCCGGGCTGCTGCTGATCGGGGCACACCTGAGCGTTGCCGGAGAGGCACCACTCGCAGCGCCCGCAGCCGCACACGAACGGCACGGTCACGCGGTCGCCGATCCGCCAGCGCGCGACCTGCGGCCCGACGGCGACGACGACGCCCGCGAGCTCGTGCCCCGGCACATGAGGGAGGGCGATGTCGTCGTGCCCGGCCCAGGCGTGCCAGTCGCTCCGGCACATCCCCGTGGCCGAGACCTGCACGAGAACGCCGTCTGCGGGAACCTGCGGTTCCGGGACCTCTCTCACCTCGGGCTGGGATCGGATCGCATCGAAGACGACTGCACGCATGCCCTCATCCTGTCAGGCTCGCGCGCGGCGCCGGGGCTCGCCCGAGCGGACGCGGCCTGACGCCGCTCAGGCCCGCCGGTACGCCGAGGCCATCGGGCAGTCGAACGGATCCCGCGCGGCCAGGCCCACCCGGTTCAGGTAGTCGATGACGATCGCGTAGGAGCGCCAGAGCGAGGTCTCGGTGTAGGGCACGTCGTGCGTGGCGCAGTAGTCGCGGACGATCTCGCGGGCCCGGCCCAGGTTCAGCCGCGACATGTTCGGGAAGAGGTGGTGCTCGACCTGGTGGTTCAGGCCGCCCATCAGCACGGTCGCCCACCAGCCGCCGCGGATGTTGCGCGACGTGCGCACCTGCTTGCTGAAGAAGTCCAGCCGTGCGTCCGGTGCGATCACGGCCATCCCCTTGTGGTTGGGGGCGAACGACGCCCCCATGTAGACGCCGAAGACCGCCAGCATCACTCCGAGGAAGGCGAACGCCATGCCGAGCGGGAGCAGCAGGAAGATCGGGGTCAGCACCAGCGCGAAGCGCGCGGCGACCATGCCGATCTCCGCCCAGCGGGCCTTCACCGGTCCGCGGCCGACGAGGTGCCGGAAGCTGAGGACGTGGAGGTTCAGGCCCTCCAGGGTCAGCAGCGGGAAGAACAGCCAGCCCTGCCGCAGCGTGATCAGCCGTCGGAGCCCGCGGGCCTGGACCGCGTCCTCCTCCAGGAAGGAGATCGTGTCGACCTCGATGTCGGGATCCTTGCCGACCCGGTTCGGGTTGGCATGATGCCGGCTGTGCTTGGAGTCCCACCAGGAGTAGCTCATGCCGACGACCGCGGCCAGCACGCGTGCCAGCCGGTCGTTCGCGGGCCCGGTGGAGAGGATCTGCCGATGCGCGGCCTCGTGCGCGAGGAAGGCGACCTGGGTGAACAGGATCCCGAGCGCTGCGGCCATGAGCAGCTGGAACCAGCTGTCGCCGAGCAGCACGAATCCGGTGGCGACCCCGGCGAAGGCGAACGCGATCGCGGCCCCGACCATCGCATAGAACCAGGGCGTCCGCCGCAGCAGGCCGGTCTCCCGCACCACCTGGGACACCTCGACGAAGGCGCGGGCGACCGGAGGGAAATCCCCCTGCGTGGCGTACGTCTGCCGGACGGGGCCGAGGCGGGAGGGGGGAGTGCCGACGGATGCGAGGGTCATGCGCGCCTAACGGGTCTCCGGCCGGAGCCGGGGCGGAAGCCAAGGGCGGGCGCCGATCGCTGGTGCTCACGCTACGCGGGGGCATATGCGTCGTGGAGCATGGGTCGCGGCGCAGGCCGCGGGCATTCCTCAGTCGCGCGGGCGCCCGGGTGACAGGGTGAGCCCCACGGACCCTTTCGGGGCGGATCCGGCAGGACGCGCACAGCAGTCGTCGTCGCACGGCTCGGGATCCCGCTCGCCGGTCAGCGCGGACAGGGGCGTCGCGCAGCAGGCGTCGCCGCGCCACGCCTCGATGCCCTCGCGCACGGCGAAGCCCGCGATCACGAGCGCGGCGACGGAGTCCGCCCAGGCCCAGCCGAGCAGGCTGTTCAGCAGCAGCCCGGCCAGGAGCGCGGCGGACAGGTACGAGCAGATCAGCGTCTGCTTCGAGTCGGCGATCGCGGACGCGGATCCCAGTTCGCGCCCGGTGCGTCGCTCGAACCAGCTGAGGAACGGCATCACCGCGAGGCTGAGGGCGGCGAGCGCGATGCCGATCGGCGAGTGCGCGGCCTCCCGGAGCCCGAACAGGGAGAGCCCGGCAGCCACGACCACGTACGCGGCGAGGCCGAAGAAGGAGATCGCGATGATCCGCAGGGCGGCCTTCTCGCGCCGCTGCGGATCCGGCGCGGCGAACTGCCAGGCCACCGCGGCGGCGGAGAGCACCTCGACGATCGAGTCCAGCCCGAACCCGATCAGCGCCGCGGAGGACGCCGCGCCTCCGGCGGCCAAGGCGATGACCGCCTCGACGACGTTCCAGGTGATGGTGATCGCGACCACGATCCGGATGCGCCGGCGCAGCACCGCGACACGGCCGGGCGCGACCGCGAGCGTCATGAGGCGGAGCCCGTCGCGCAGCAGCCGGGGACGGTGCAGGCCGGATCGAGACACGGCACGTCCTCGTCGACGGCGAGCGTCGTCTCCACCAGCGCGGTGAGCGCGGCGGCGAGATGCGGGTCGGCGATCTCGTAGCGCGTCCGGCGTCCCTCCGGCTCGGCGACGACGATGCCGCAGCCGCGCAGGCACGACAGGTGGTTCGACACGTTCGTGCGGGTGAGGTCGAGATCCCGCGCGAGCTGCGCGGGATAGCCGGGCGCCTCGAGGAGCGAGAGGAGGATCCGGGAGCGCGTGGGGTCGGCCAGGGCCCGGCCGAGCCGGTTCATGACGTCCACTCGAGTCGCGATGGTCAGCACACACTGACTATACAGCGAATGCTGACCAATCTTCTCCGCAGTCCTTCCGCGGCGCACCGGGGAGCGGGATTTACCGCATGTTCACAGCGGGCGCGCCCGGCGAAACGCCCCGGAAACATAGCGCGCGTCGGCCCGAAACGCGCCGGTGGGAGTCTGACTCCACCCGACGCTGCAGGAGCGTTCTCACTGAGAGAGGAGCGGACCCATGGATCAGGGGAATACCGCCTTCGTTTTGATCTGTGCAGCCCTCGTGCTGCTCATGACGCCAGGTCTGGCGTTCTTCTACGGCGGCCTCGTCAAGGCCAAGAGCGTCATCAGCATGATGATGCTGAGCTTCGGTGCGATCGGCCTCATCGGCGTGCTGTGGGTCATCTACGGCTACGCGATCGCCTTCCCCGGCAACCACGGCACGGTCGCGCCGTGGGCCATCGACTGGTCGTCGATCGGGCTCTCCAACCTGCTCGAGGTCCCCAAGGACGCCGCCTACCCGCCGCTCGCGTTCGTCGCCTTCCAGGCCACCTTCGCGATCATCACGGTCGCCCTCATCTCCGGCGCCATCGCCGACCGCGCGAAGTTCGGATCCTGGATGGTCTTCGCCGCCATCTGGGCGACCGTCGTCTACTTCCCCGTCGCGAGCTGGGTCTTCAACTTCGGCCTGAACAAGGACGGCTCCTTCGCCTACGGCGGCTGGGTCACGCACGGCCTGCAGGACATGCTGGGGGTCGGTGCGATCGACTTCGCGGGCGGTACCGCGGTGCACATCAACGCGGGAGCCGCGGCCCTCGCCCTCGCTCTCGTGCTCGGCAAGCGCCTCGGCTTCCAGAAGGGCGCCGACGTGCCCCACAACCCGCCGTTCGTGCTGCTGGGCGCGGGCCTGCTGTGGTTCGGCTGGTTCGGGTTCAACGCCGGCTCCGAGCTCGCCGCCGACGGCACGGCCGCCGTCGCCTTCGTGAACACGATCGCCGCCCCCGCCGCCGCGCTGCTGAGCTGGCTGCTGATGGAGAAGATCCGCAACGGCAAGCCGACCTCGGTCGGGGCCGCCTCCGGTGCGGTCGCCGGCCTCGTCGCCATCACGCCGGCCTGCGCATCGCTGACGCCGATCTGGGCGGTCGTGCTCGGACTCCTCGCGGGCGTCGTCTGCCAGCTCGCGATCGATCTGAAGTTCAAGCTCGGCTTCGACGACTCCCTCGACGTGGTCGGCATCCACCTCGTCGGCGGCATCATCGGCACGCTCTACCTCGGCGTCTTCGCCAACGGCACGGGCCTCATCTACAGCGGCAGCTTCGCGCAGCTCGCGGCGCAGGCGCTCGCGGCCGGTGCGGTGCTGGTGTACTCCTTCGTCCTGGCCTATGGCATCGGGTTCGTGATCGAGAAGACCCTCGGCTTCCGTGTGAAGGACGAGGACGAGATCGCGGGCCTCGACACCGTGGTGCACGGCGAAGAGGGCTACGTCCTCACCGGCGCGAAGGCCTGAACCCGGTGGCTGCGACGACCTTCGCTCCGGGGCCGGCCCCGACCAGGCTCACGCGCCTGCGGGACCTGCCCCGGCGAGGGCTCGTCGCGGGCGGCGGGCACGTGCGCGAGATCTGCGGCACCTGGGGCGCCAACGGCGAGCTGCACTGGATGCTGCAGCTCGTCGAGCTGCGCGGACCGGAAGGGATCCTGCACCTGCCGCCGGATGCGGCGCATGTGCTGGCCGGAATCGGCGGGCCGCAGGTCGGGATCGGGCCGGGAGCCGCCGTGGGCCTGCGCAAGGAGCGGGTGATGCACTACGCAGGGGCCTTCCTCGAGCTGCACCGCCCCCGGCTGCGCGCGGCGGAGCTCAGCCGGGTGCTGGTGCTGTCCTCGGCGCCGGCGCGCGCGACTCCGTCGCTGGTGTTCTCCGATCTGCACGGCACGACCCCGTTGCCCGCCGACGTGCGCGCGCTGGTCGTGCGATCGGGAAGGGTGAGCGCAGGAGGCAGCACCGCGACGGCGATGGAGGCGCTGGTGCTGCCGGATGAGACGAGGGGCGACGGCGCGGTTGTCCCCGGACCCGGGGCCGTCGCCGACGACGCCCGGGTCCTCCTGGTCGTCGGCTGACGGCCGCGGGCGGATCCGATCCCTGCGGATCCGCCCGCGAGGCGATCAGCGCCGCAACGCGGCGATGATGGCGAGGTGGTCGCTGCGTCCGGCCGCGGCGGTCTTCGCCGCCGCCTCGGCGAAGCCGCGCTGGAAGACGTGGTCGATCCGCACGGCGGGGAACGAGGCGGGCCAGGTGAACGACGGCGCGAGACCGCCGAAGCGCGCCTCGCCGAGTTCGCGGGAGATCGACGCGAGTGCCGGATCCGTCGAGACGGCGTTGAAGTCGCCGAGCGCGACGACGCGCGGGGTGCGGTCATCGCGGATCCGCTCGCCCAGCGCGGACAGCATGCCGTCGCGTGCGCTCTGCGCGCCGGGGCGCAGCGATGCGGCGTGCACGACGTAGACGCTCACCGGTCCGCTCGGCGCTTCCACGGTCACCCGCAGGGCCCGCTTCCACCCCAGCCCGAGGTCGAGCGCCTCCTGATCGACGATCGGGTACCTGCTCCACACGCCCACGGTGCCCACGCGGTACGCGTGCGGGTAGGCGTCGGCGAGCTCGTCCGCGATCGCCGCACCCGAGTCGGCGTCCAGCTCGGTGAACGCGAGGAGCTGCGCCCCGTCGGCGGCCAGTGTCCGCGCCGAGGCCGCCCCGGTGCCGGATCCGGCCTCGACGTTCTGCGTGGCGACGAGCAGTCCGTCTCCCGCTCCGGGGCCGCCCTGCCAGGGCACGGGCAGGAATCCCCACAGTGCGACGGTCCAGGCGACGACGGGGACCGCGGCGATCCAGGCGGTCCGCGGACGCACGAGCAGCGCGCCGACTACCAGAGGGACGAGCGCGAACCCGAGCCAGGGCAGCACGACGGCGATCGCGGTGCCGAGAGGGCCGGGGACCGCGCCGAGCAGCACGATCGCCACCAGCGCGACGGCGGTCACCAGCAGCGCGACGATCGCGCCCCGGCGGGGTGCGGTGCGCCGGGCCCCGACCGGATCCCTCGTCGCCTGGCTCATGGAACCATCCTTCCGGCATCGATCTGGGGATCGGCTGACGGCGCCGATGCCGCGGTGTCGGCGGGCGCGCGCAGAATGGATCCGACCCCGATCGTGCGAGGAGCGTCATGGATCCGTTCTGGAACGCGGGCAGCCGGCGCCGCCGGCAGCAGCCGGTCGTCGCCGTACACCCGGCGGACGACGCCCCGGGGCCGGGCGGGGACTGGCCGCGGAACATCCCCGCCGTCGCCCAGGTGCTGCGGGACGGCATCGAGCTGGATCCCGGCATCACGTTCCTCGTGGGCGAGAACGGCAGCGGCAAATCGACCATCGTGGAGGGCATCGCGATCGCGTACGGGCTGTCGCCCGAGGGCGGATCCCGGCAGGCGCGGCATCGCACCCGACCCACGGAGTCGCCGCTGTCGGACTGGCTCCGGATCCAGCGCGGCGTCGGAGCCGACCGGTGGGGCTTCTTCCTGCGCGCCGAGACGATGCACTCCTTCTACACCTACCTCGAGGAGAACCCGTCGACGGGTCTGCCCGACGTGCCGTTCCACGAGATGAGCCACGGCGAGTCGTTCCTCGCACTGCTCGGATCCCGGTTCAAGGACCCGGGGTTCTACTGCCTCGACGAACCCGAGGCGGCGCTCTCGTTCTCGTCGACGCTGAGCCTCATCGCCGTGCTGCGCCGCATCGCCGACGAGGGCGGTCAGGTGCTCTGCGCCACGCACTCGCCCGTGCTCGCCGCGCTTCCCGGCGCGACGATCCTCGAGGTCGGCGCGTGGGGCCTCCGCCCGGCGGCCTGGGAGGATCTGGAGCTCGTGCAGCACTGGCGCTCGTTCCTCGACGCGCCTGCGCGGTACACCCGGCACCTGCTCGACTGAGCGGGTGCCGCCGGGGCTTGGGGGCTCCGCCAGGGGCGGGGCGGCTCGTTCTGCCGTGTGTGACGATCAGCACAGGGTGTGACGATCGGCACACGTGTCGACCTGGATCCGTGTGCTGATCGGCGCGAGGTGTGCTGATCGTCACAGCCGAGCCGAGCCGAGCCGAGCCGAGCCGAGCCGAGCCGAGCCGAGCCGAGCCGGCGCCGGGGGTCGGCGGCCGGACGCGGCGGTGTCCGGGAGGGGCGCCGGGCGCGCTCAGAACGCCCGGGTGAGCTTCTCCGGGTTGCACACCTGGCGGAGCCCGTGGATGAGTCCGTCGTCGCCGAACTCGAGCGTGAGCACGTCGGTGCGGTCGGGGCGCAGGAACGCGATCGCCGGCTCGCCGTTGATGTCGAGCCGCTGCACGGAGAACGGCAGCGCGGGGTCGGCGATCGCCTTCTGCAGCACGCCGACGAGGAAGCGCCGCACATGATCGGCGCCGAAGATCGGGTTGCGTGCGGCGCTGACCCTGCCGCCCCCGTCGTTCCAGAGGATCGCGTCGTCCGCGAGCAGGGCGAGCACCCCCGAGACGTCGCCGTACTCGACGGCGGCGAGCAGCGCGCCGAGGGCGGCAGGATCCGCGGCGCGGGTCGTCGCCGGGTCGTCCGCAAGGCGCAGCCGGCGCTCGCCGCGCGAGATGAGCTGCCGCACCGCGGCCGGCGTCCGCTCCAGGATCCGCCCGATCTCCCCGGCCGTCATGCCGAACGCGCGGTGCAGGACGACGGCCGCACGCGCGTCGGGCGCCAGCTGCTCCGCCATGTGCAGCAGGGCGAGGGAGAGCAGTTCCCGGTCGGCGACCGCGTCCTCGGGCAGCCGCGAGGTCGCGACGGGCTCCGGCAGCCACGGGCCGACGTACTCCTCCCGCACGGCGGCGAGGGCGCGCACCCGATCGATCGAGCGCCGCACGCACACGGTCGTGAGCCACGCGGGCCACGACCGCACGCGTCCCGCGGACCCGGATCCGGAGGGCTCGGATCCCTCGCTGCGCTCCTGCTGCAGGGCCTCGATCGCGACTTCGGACACGACGTCCTCGGCGTGACCGTAGTCGCCGAGCATGCGGTAGGCGATGCCGATCAGGCGCCCCCGCTCGGCCTGCCACGCGCGGGTGGCGGGCGAGACGAGGGTCATGCGCTCACGGTACCGTCCTGGCGTCGCACCGCGCTCACACGATCGGGTGCTTGCCGTCGATCGGCGGCACCATGCGGGTGGCGATCGCGACGCGGTTCCACACGTTGATCGTGCAGATCGCCAGCACGAGGGCGCCGAGCTCGCCCTCGTCGAAGTGCTGCGCCGCCGCATCCCAGATCTCGTCCGTCACGGTGTCGGGTCCGAGCCGCGTGACCGCGTCGGTCAGCGCGAGCGCGGCGAGCTCCTTCTCCTCGAAGAAGCCCTGGGCGTGCTGCCAGGCGCCCACCGCGTGCAGGGTGCGCTGCGGGATCCCGCGCCTGGCGCCCTCGGTCGCGTGCATGTCGACGCAGAACCCGCATCCGTTGAGGATCGAGGCGCGCAGCTTGATCAGCTCGTACAGCCGGGGCTCCACGCTCTTGCGGGAGTACGCCTCCAGTCCGAGCACCGCGGCGTAGCCGAGCTTGTTGGTGCGGCCCATGTCGATCCTGGTCATCGTCGTTCCTCTCGTCGCCGGCGCCGGCGACGGATCTCGTCGCCGGGCGTGCGGCTCTCATCAGGGATGTCGGATCCGGGCGCGGAAGTGTGACAGGGGCCGGTGACCGCCGTGGATCCGGGCCGGGCGGATCCGGGCCGGGCTGATCCGGGTCCCGGCGACGATCCGCGGGCCGTCACGATCAGCACACGGTGCGACGATCAGCACACGCGTTGACGGGGATCCGTGTGCCGATCGTCACAGCGTGTGCTGATCGTCACGCTCCGGGGGCGAGACGGCAGGACGGGGCGGATCCGCGCCGTGGTGTCGGGACCCCGGCGTACGATCGCCGGGTGAGCTTCTCCGGTTGGATCGTGACGCCCGTGGGGCTGCTCGAGGTGCACAGCGACGGCGTCGCGGTGCGGCGGGTGACGTGGCCGCGCCCGGGGTTCGGAGCGCCCGCGGCTGCCGGTGCGACCGGGGGAGCGGCGCGGGATCCGCTGCTCGCCGAGGCGCTCGCCCAGCTCGAGGCGTACTTCGCCGGCGCGCTCTCGGCCTTTGACGTGCCGTTCGATCTCGGGGCGCAGCCCGACGTCACGAACGCGGTGCTGCACGCGCTGTACGACGGCGTCCGGCATGGCGAGACCGTCACCTACGGCGAGCTCGCCGAGCGCAGCGGCACCTCCGTGCCCGCGCGCGCGATCGGATCCATCATGGGGGCCAACCCGATCCCGATCATCGTGCCCTGTCACCGCGTGGTCGCGAGCGACGGACTCGGCGGCTACTCCGGCGGGACCCCGGGCGAAGGCCTGCGGACGAAGCGCTGGCTGCTGGAGCACGAGGGGGCGCTGCCGCAGGCGCTGTTCTGAGACCGGCGTCCGACGCGCCGGCCCCGTCCCCGGCGGACCGGATCCCCGTCCCGCCTGCCACGATCAGCACACGATGCGACGATCAGCACACGGATTCTTCGGATCCGTGTGCTGATCGTCACGGGCTGTGCTGATCGTCGCAGCCTGGGCGTCAGTGCGGGTGTCAGCGCAGGGCGTCCCGGCCGGACGAGCTCACTGTGCGACGAAGAACGGGATCGCGCCGGTGAGGATCCCGACGGCGAGCATCACGAGCGAGACCACGAGAGCGCGCCACAGCACCTTGCGGTGGTGGTCGCCCAGGTTCACGCTCGCGAGCGACACGAGCAGCAGGATCGCGGGAACGAGCGGGCTCTGCAGGTGCACGGGCTGGCCGGTGATCGACGCGCGGGCCATCTCGACCGGGTCGATGCCGAAGTGCGCGGCGCTCTGCGACAGCACCGGCAGGATCCCGAAGTAGAACGCGTCGTTCGACATGAAGAACGTGAACGGGATCGACAGGACGCCCGTGATCGGCGCGAGGAACGGGCCGAGCGACGGCGGCAGCACGTTCGTGATCCAGTTCGCCATCGCGTCGACCATGCCGGTGCCGGTCAGGACGCCGACGAGCACGCCGGCCGCGATCACCATCGACACCACGCCGACGATGCTCGGCGCATGGGCGACGATCTCGGACGCCTGGTCCTTGAGCTTGCGGAAGTTCACGAGCAGCGCCACCGCTGCGCCGACCATGAACACGTAGGGCAGGGGCATGATGTCGATGACGAGCAGCACCATCACCGCGACGGTGAGCACGAGGTTGAACCAGATCAGTCGCGGCCGCAGGGTCGCGCGGTTCGGGTCGAGCATGGTGTCCGCCATCGCCGTGTCGGCCGGGTCGACGCCCACCGCGGCGACCGGCCCGTGGCCGCCGGCGACGGTGACGATGTTGCCGGTGCGCAGCGACGCACGGGCGCCCGGCTTGGCGTCGGCGCCCCGGAAGATGGCCGGCACGGCGGCGAGCAGGCCGCCGTCGGCGGTGCCGGTCAGGCGGCTCTCGTCGAGAGCGCCGAGGCGGCGCCGCTCCTGCAGGCCGAGCATCCAGGCGAACCCGAGCGCGACGACCAGTCCCACGCCCAGCGAGGGCAGCATCGGCACGAACACGTCGGTCGGCTGCAGGCCCAGCGCCGTGGCCGCGCGCACCGTGGGACCGCCCCACGGCACGATGTTGAGCGTGCCGTTCATGAGGCCCGCGACGCAGGTGAGCACCACGGGGCTCATGCCCAGACGCAGGTAGATCGGCAGCATCGCCGAGGTCGTGATGATGAAGGTCGTGGATCCGTCTCCGTCCAGCGACACGGCGCCGGCGAGCAGCGCCGTGCCGATGATGACCTTGGCCGGGTCGTCGCCCAGCACGCGGGTGATCACCCGGATGAGCGGGTCGAACAGGCCGACGTCGATCATGATGCCGAAGAACATGATCGCGAACATCAGCAGCGCCGCGGTCGGGGCCATCTTGCCGATCGAGTCGAGGATCATGTCGCCGAGTCCCAGCCCTGCGCCGGCGAAGAGCCCGAACACCGTGGGCACGAGGATGAGCGCGACCATGGGCGTGAGGCGCTTGGTCATGATCAGGGTCATGAAGACCAGCACCATCGTGAAGCCGAGGATCACGAGCACCCATTCCGGGGGCGCGAACGCGATGTCGTAGGAGGGCTTGTCGTCGGCCGCGGCGAGCAGGCCGGTGAGAACCGTGGTCATGAGGTGACTCCTTCGTCATCCGTCTGTCGTCGTCGACGGACTCCGCCGAGACTAGGGAGGGCGCGCGCAGCGGATCCGATATCCCGCATTCCCGTGCGTTGTGCGCGTAGCGTGACTTCTGCGCATATTGCTCAACGAGGAGGACGGATGCCCCGCCGACGCCGGATGCGGTTCGCCACGCGGACGCTGCTGCTGCAGTTCGCGACGGTCGTCCTCGTCGTGGCGCTGTGCACCGGCGTCTATCTGATCCTGGCCGCCCAGCAGCTGCGCGCCGAAGCCGAGTCCTCCGCGCTGGGGATCGCCCGCACCCTGGCCGAGGATCCGGAGATCCGCACGGCCGTCGTGACCGCATCCGACGACCCGGGCACCCCGCGGGCCGAAGAGCTGCGGGACGGCTCCCTGCAGCGCATCGCGACCGCCACGGCCGCCCGCACCGGAGCGCTGTTCGTCGTCATCGCCGACGATCACGGGATCCGGCTCGCGCACCCGGATCCGGCTCGCCTGGGCGAAGAGGTGAGCACGCCGTTCCAGCGGGTGCTGGCGGGGCACGAGGTGGTCGAGTGGGACACCGGCACCCTCGGCGAATCGGCGCGCGCCAAGGTCCCGGTGCGCGACGCCGCCGGAACGCCGGTCGGAGAGGTCAGCGTCGGCTTCGCGCGCGCGGGGGTGTTCGACGACCTGCCGCCGCTGCTCGCGGTCATCGGCCTGGCGGCGGCCGGGTCGCTGCTGCTCGCGGGGATCGGTGCACTGCTGCTGCGCCGGCGGTGGGAGCGGCTCACCCTCGGGGTGCAGCCGGAGGAGCTCGTCGCCCTCGTCCAGAACCAGACGGCGGTGCTGAACGGGGTGGACGACGGCGTGCTCGCGATCGACGCCGAGGGGATCGTGCGGGTGTGCAACGCCGCCGCCGAGCGCCTCCTCGCGGTCCGGCAGGCGGTCGGCCGCCCTCTGGCCGGGATCGGGCTGCCCGATGCGGTGCGCGACGCCGTCTCGGGCGGACGCGCGCTGTCGGAGGCGGTGCTCGGCGACCGGGTGCTCTACCTCGACACGCGGCCCGTGGAGCGGGACGGCCGGCCCCTCGGCACGGTGGCGGTGATCCGCGACCGCACCGAGCTCGTCGCGCTGTCGGAGCGGCTGGAGACCGTGCGGACCATGACGGCCGCGCTGCGCGTGCAGCGGCACGAGTTCGCGAACCGGATCCACGTCGCCGCGGGACTGCTCGACGCCGCCCGCGTGCAGGAGGCGCGCGACTTCCTCGCCGAGCTCGCCGAGCGCGGTTCCGTCGACTTCCCCGTCCCCGGCATCGCCCGGCTCCGGGATCCCTTCCTGCGGTCGTTCCTCGGGGCGAAGGCGCTCGAGGCGAGCGAGCGCGGGGTGACGCTGCGCATCGCGGAGGACACCCAGCTGCTCGGAGCGGTGGGGGAGGCCGAGGACGTCGCGGCGGTGCTCGGCAACCTCGTGGACAACGCCGTGGGCGCCGCGGTCGCGGGCGTCGCCCCGCGCTGGGTCGAGGTCGGCGCGTTCGACGATCGCGACGCGCTCGTCGTCACCGTGGCCGATTCCGGTGCCGGCCTCGACGGCCGGCCCGAGGCCGGATCCGCGGACGGGAACGGGGCGGACACGGCGGGCTCCGCTGACGCCGATGGCGTGCCCGACGAGGCCGGCCCGGTGCACGGGCACGGCCTGGGCCTGCCGCTGTCGCGGGAGATCGCCCGGCGCGGAGGCGGCGACCTGTGGGTCATCGACCGCGGCGGCGACGACCACGGCGCGGTCTTCGCGGCGCGGCTCGTCGGCGTCGTCGCCGCACCCGGCACCGCGCCGCACGACCGGGCGGAGACCGGCCGGCCCCAGGAGGAGGACAGATGACGGACCCCATCCGCACGCTCGTGCTCGACGACGACTTCCGCGTCGGCCGGCTGCATCAGGCGATCGTCGAGGAGCACGCCGGCTACCTGGCGCTGGAGCCGGTGCGCACGATCGCCGAGGCCAGGGCGGCCGTCCGCGATCTCGCACCGGATCTGATCCTCGCGGACGTGTACCTGCCCGACGGCGACGGGATCGGGCTCGTCCGCGAGGCGGGGGTCGACGCGATCCACATCTCCGCCGCCGACGACGCGGCCACCGTGCGGCGCGCGCTGCGCTCGGGTGCGCACGCCTATCTGATCAAGCCGTTCGAGCGGCGCACCCTGGCCGCCGCGCTGGACCGCTACGCGCGCTACCGCAACCTGCTCGCGGGTGACCGCGCGGTGCAGCAGAAGGAGCTGGACCGCGCGCTCGCAATCCTGCACGGGTCGGCGGACCAGGTCTCGACCTCGCGCTCGGCGACCGAGCAGCTCGTGCTCGCGGCGCTCGGGGAGGACGAGGCGTCGGCGGCCGAGATCGGCGAGCGCGTCGGGATCTCGCGGGCGACGGCGCAGCGGCACCTCGCGGCGCTCGCCGAGCGCGACGCCGTCGAGGTGCGGCTCCGCTATGGCGCCGCCGGGCGCCCGGAGCACCGCTATACGGTGCGGCGCTGAGCGGCACGGCACGGCACGGCATCCGGCAGCGGGCACGGCTCCGCTGCGGCCGGTCGCGAGCCGGTGGGTCAGCCGCGGCCGAAGAGCGCGCCGCCGTTCACCTGCAGGATCTGGCCCGTGGTCCAGCCGCCCTCGGGGCCAGCGAGGTACGAGACCGCCCCGGCGACCTCGTCGGGCGTGCCGGCGCGGTTCATCGGCACCTGGGCGAGCCGGGACGCGACGATGTCGGGCGTGCGCCGGCCGTCCCAGAAGCCGGTGTCGGGCACGTAGCCCGGTGCCACGGCGTTCACCGTGACGCCCTCGGGGGCGAGGTCGGCGGCGAGGCCCATCATCCAGCCGTGGATCGCCGCCTTGGCCGCGCCGTAGCCGTTCGCGCCGCGCAGCGCGGCGATCGAGCTGATCGAGATGATGCGTCCGCCCGGACGGACGAGGCGTGGCAGCAGGGCCTCGGTGAGCAGCACCGCGGTCAGCACGTTCAGCCGCAGGTTCGCCTCGTAGTTCGCGGCGATGCCGGCGAGCCCCTCGCCGCGATCCAGGACGTTGCCGCCGGCGTTGTTGAGCAGCACGGCGACGGACCCCTCGACCTCGGCCGCGGCCCGCTCGACCTGGGCGGGATCCTGCAGATCGGCCGCGATCGTCCGCACGGCGGCTGCCGGGGTCTGCTCGCGGATCCGTGCGGACGCGGCGTCGAGCACGGCGGTGCGGCGCCCGATCAGCGTCAGGTCGAAGCCGTCCCGGGCCAGCCGCAGCGCCGAGGCGAGGCCGATGCCGGTACCGCCTCCGCTGACGACGGCGAGTGGACGAGGGGATCCGGGGAACGACGACGGGGTGCTCATGGATCCAGCCTAGGTCGCCGACCCGCGACGGGGTCCGGTCCGGTAGCCTTCCTGGCGTGACGACCGAGCCGAGCCCGACCGAACGAGTCGGCCGGCGGAGCTGGGCCGGTGCGCTCCTCGTGATGGTCGCCTGGTGGGGCACGACGTACGGATTCGGGTCCGTTCCGATCCCCGCCCTGCAGCCGGGGTGGTTCCCGCAGCTCGGCGTCGTGGTCACCAACGGGCTCAGTCTCGCGGTGGCGTGGGGCGTCGCGGCGCTCGTGCACCGGGCCGGATGGTGGGGCAGCCTGCCGCTGCGCCGGATCGCCGGGTGGGGCGGCGGCCGGATTGACGCCCTGTGGTGGCTCGCGCCGGTGCTGGCGGTCCAGCTCTCCTACATCTGGATCGGCAGGCAGGGCGTTCCCGGGATCGCGGGCTCCGCGGGGACCCTCCTCAGCGTCGCGGCGGGGATGCTCGCCGTGGGGATCTCGGAGGAGACGGCGTCGCGCGGGCTCGCGCTCGGGGCGGTGGCCCGGCGGCCGTGGCTCGGGGTGGCCGTGACGTCGCTCGTGTTCGGGCTCTGGCATCTCGGGAACGGCCTGTTCTTCGGCCGGAGCGTCGACGAGACGTGGTGGCAGGTGCTGGGGGCCGCGACCTTCGGCGTCTGCTTCGCGGGCGCCCGGCTGCTGATCGGGTCGATCTGGCCCCTCGCCTTCCTGCACGCCCTGGGCGACTGGACCCAGGTGCTCTCGCCGGGGGCCGCGCCGGTCTGGTATCAGATCGCGGTGATGGTGTTCGAGCTCGTCTGGGGCGTCGCGCTCACCGCGGTCGCGGTGCGCCGCGGTCTTCATCGCTCCCCGTGACGGGGCGCTCGCCGCGGATAGCATGGCCACGATGAACGACGTGCCCCCGATCGCCGCGCGGCTGAGCCGGATGATCCAGCTGCCGACCGTGTCCGCCGAGCTGGAGACGCGCGGATCCGCGCCGTTCGAGGACTTCGTGGCGCTCCTCGCCGAGCTCTATCCCCGGGTGCACTCCGACCTCGTGCTCGAGCGGCACACCGAGTTCGGACTGCTCTACCGCTGGGCCGGACGCCGGGAGGCGGTCGACGGACCGCTCGTGCTCATGGCGCACTACGACGTCGTCCCCGTGGACGAGTCCGATGACTGGACCCATCCGCCGTTCGCCGGGGTGATCGAGAACGGATCCGTCTACGGGCGCGGCGCGCTCGATGACAAGGGCCCGCTCGTCGTCATCCTGGACGCGGTGGAGAACCTCCTCGCCGAGGGGTTCGTCCCGGCCCGCGACGTGTACCTGTCCTTCGGGGGCAACGAGGAGACCTACGGGTCCGCGGCCATCGCCATCGCCGCCGCGTTCCAGGAGCGCGGCATCGTGCCGTGGCTGGTCGTGGACGAGGGCGGTGCGGTCGTGGACGCCCCGCTGCCGTTCGTTCCGGGCCGGGCCGCGATGATCGGCGTGGGGGAGAAGGGCATCATGACGGTGCGCCTGACGGCGCGCGGCGACGGCGGGCACGCCTCCGCCCCGCCGAACCGCACCGCGGTGCGCCGCATCGCGCGGGCGGTGGAGCGGCTCGGGCCCGGCACGTTCCGTCCCCGCACGCCGCAGGCCGTCTCCCGCATGCTCACGCAGCTCGCGGGCTCCGCCACCGGGCCCGCGCGGCTGCTGCTGCGCGTCCTCGGTGCGCTCCCGCCGCTGTCGGCGCGCGTGTTCGCCGCGCTGGGCGGCGAGGCGGCGGCCCTCGTGCGCACGACCGTGGCGCCCACGATGCAGTCCGGCGGCACGGCGGCGAACGTGCTGCCGTCGCAGGCGACGGCGACGGTGAATCTGCGCATCGCCCTCGGCGAGACGGTGCAGAGCGCGGCGGCGCGGGTGCGCCGGCGCATCGCGGATCCGCGGGTCTCGGTCGAGGTGCTCGAGGGCAGCGACCCCTCGCCCGAATCGCCCACGGACAACGCGCCGTTCGCGCTGCTCGCCGACGCGCTCGCCGTCTCGCACCCCGGCGTGCCCGCTGTGCCGTACGTGATGATGGCGGCGACCGACTCCCGTCACTTCCACCGCTTCGCGCCGGCCGTTTACCGGTTCGCCCCGCTGGAGATGTCGAACGCGCAGCGCGCCGCGATCCACGGCGTCGACGAGAGCGTCGAGATCGCGGCGCTCGAGCGCGGGGAGCGGTTCCACCGGGCGCTCATCGAGCGGTTACAGTGAGCTGACCCGTTCGCGGTCGCCGCGCCCGCCGAGGCGACCGTGTCAGCTCCCGCCACCCCGGCGTGAGACCCCTGAAGGAGCCGCGATGTCGCGCACCGTCACCGGAGCGGCCCTGGCCGCCGTCGTCGGATTCCTCGCCTTCGTCGAGTTCACCAGCGGCGTGCTGCAGGGCTACTACACGCCCATGCTGACCGACATCGCGCGGCATCTGCAGATCCACGACGCCGACGTGAACTGGTTCGAGGGCGCGCAGCTGATGCTGTCCGCCCTCGTGGTGCCGGCCTTCGCGAAGCTCGGCGACATGTTCGGCCGCAAGCGCATGCTGCTCGTCTCCACGGCGATCACGGCGGTCGCGGCGTTCGTGCTGCCGTTCACGAGCACCTTCGGCGTCTACCTCGTCGCCTGGGCGTTCATGGGTTTCTACGTGGTCTGGCTGCCGCTCGAGATCGCGCTCATCTGGTCGCGCGCCCGGCGCAGCGAGGGCAGCTCGGCGATCACGGCGAAGGCGGCGGGGATCCTCGTCGCCTCCCTCGAGGGCGGGGCGATCATCGGCGCGCTGGCGGGCGGGGCGCTCGTCGACAAGCTGCCGCTGCCGGTCGTGCTGCTGGTGCCCGCGTTCCTCATCGCCGCCTGCTTCTTCGTCATCCTGTTCGGGGTGAAGGAATCGCCCGAGAAGACCGGCGGGGTATTCGACACGGTCGGGCTCGTGCTCATCTCCCTCGCGCTCATCGGCCTCACCGGCGGGCTCAGCCTGCTGCGGCTGCCCGGCGGCGTCGCGAACCCGCTGTCCTGGATCGTCATCGTCGTCGGTCTCGCCCTCGTCGTGCCGTTCGCCCTCTGGGAGCTGCGGCAGTCGGATCCGCTCATCGACGTGCGGATGTTCCGCAGCCCGGCGCTCGGACCGGTGTTCCTCACGGCGGGCCTCTTCGGGGTCAGCGTGCTCGGCGCGCAGGCCCCGCTGTCGACGTTCGCCCGCACGGATCCGAGCGCCTACGGCTACGGCCTGGGCACCACCGGCTTCCAGACCTCGCTCATCATCGGGCTCTACCTCATCGCGATGATCGGGGGCGCGCTGCTGTTCCCCGTCGTAGCCCGCCTCGCCACTCCCCGGATCACCCTGATCGGCGCCTCGCTGCTGGTGGCGATCGGGTTCCTGCTGTTCCTGCCGTTCCACGGCGCCTACCTGCAGGTCGTCGCGAACATGATGATCGCCGGGATCGGATCCGGAGCCCTCGTGGCCGCCCTGCCCGCCGCGGCGGCCTCGGCTGCCCCGCACACCCAGACCGGCGTCGCGACCGGGCTCACCAACTCCGTGAAGACCGTGGGCGGCGCGATCGCATCCTGCGTGTTCGGCATCGCGCTGATGCACGCGGTCGCCGGCGGCGCGGGAGGCGGCGAAGGCACCGCGGGATCGTTCTCCGGCTACGTCACCGTCTGGATCGTGTGCGGAGTGACGGCGCTCGCCGCGGCGGTGCTGCTGCTGTTCGTGCCGAAGCAGGCGTTCACCGACCGCGCGGGCCAGCCCCAGGACGACGCGGGGGTGGCCGCAGGCTGACGCCCCGGCCTCCCCGCGCCGGCGCCTCCTAGCGGTCGCCGCGGGACAGCCGCGACGGCCACCACACGGCCCGGCCGACATCGTGCACGAGGGCGGGCACGAGCAGCGAGCGCACCACGAAGGTGTCCAGCAGCACGCCGAACGCGACGATGAAGGCGAGCTGGGCGAGGAACAGGATCGGGATCACCGCGAGCGCCGCGAACGTCGTCGCGAGCACGAGCCCCGCCGAGGTGATCACCCCGCCGGTGATCGCGAGCCCGCGCCGCACGCCCTCCCGGGTGCCGTGCGTGCGGGACTCCTCACGCACCCTCGTCATGAGGAAGATGTTGTAGTCGATCCCGAGCGCGACGAGGAAGACGAAGCCGTAGAGCGGAACGGCCGGATCCGCGCCGGGGAAGTGGAAGATCCCGTTGAACACGAGCGCGGACACGCCCATCGCAGTGCCGAACGAGAGCACGGTGGTGACGATCAGCAGCACCGGGGCGACGATCGCGCGCAGCAGCAGCATCAGGATCAGCATGATCACGACGAGGATCACCGGGATGATCAGCGTGCGGTCCCGCAGCGAGGCGTCGTCGGTGTCCACGGCCGTCGCGGTCACTCCGCCGACCAGGGCGCCCGTGCCGTCGAGCGAGGAGCGCAGCCGTCGCACGGTGTCCTCCGCGGTGGCGGAGTCCGCGGCCGCGGTGAGCGTTCCCTGCAGCAGCACGTCCCCGTCGATCACCGTCGGGTCGGGTGCCGGAGTGCCCGGCCTCCCCACCGGCTGAATGCCGTCCGCGGTCACCGGCGCGGTGCCGCTCACCGAGTCCTTCGCGGTCACGGTGACGCCGTCGATGCCCTTGTCGGCGAGCAGCACGTCCGCCGTGCGCTGCAGGGAGTCCTTCGCGACGAGGACCTGGACGGGACTGCCGGATCCGCCGGGGAAGTGCGCACCCAGCGCCTTCTGCCCGTCGCGCGCCTGGGAGGAGCCGAGCACGAGGTCGGACTGCGGCACGCCGGAGGCGTCGAGCTGCAGCACGCCGAGCGTCCCGATCGCGAGCACCAGCGTCGTCGCGATCCAGATGATCCGCGAACGACGGCGGATGAGCTCGGAGAGCCGCGCCCACACGCCGCCGGCGGGCAGGCCGTCCTCCGCGGCGACGGCCTCGGGGTCGAAGCGCGGACGACGCGGCCAGAACGCGGCCCGGCCGAACGCCATGAGCAGGGCGGGCAGCAGGGTGAGCGCCGAGAGCATCGCGAACACGATCCCGATCGCCGCGACCGGGCCGAGCGCACTGTTCGACCGGAGGTCGCTCAGCAGCAGGCACAGCAGTCCGGCGATCACCGTGCCGCCGGAGGCCAGGATCGGCTCGAACGCCCCCTTCCAGGCCAGGAGCACGGCTCGGCCGCGATCGTGCTCGATCCGCAGCGCCTCGCGGAACCGCGACACGAACAGCAGCGCGTAGTCGGTCGCCGCGCCGATCACGAGGATGAACAGGATCCCCTGGGTCTGTCCGCTGAGCAGCAGCACGCCCCACTTCGCGAGCCACCACACCAGCAGGAGCGCCGTGCACAGGGCGAACATGCTCGTCGCGAGCACGACGACCGGCAGCAGCAGGGAGCGGTAGACGAGCACGAGGATGACCAGCACCGCAGCGAGGGCGACGCCCAGCAGGATCCCGTCGATTCCGGCGAACGCGGCGACGAGGTCGGCGCTGAAGCCGGCGGGCCCGGTCACGTACACCGTCACCCCCGCCGGGGCCGCCTTGTCGAGGTGGGTGCGGATCTCGGACACGACGTCGCCGAGGTCGGCATCGGAGCGGATCGGCACGAACGCCTGCACCGCCTTCCCGTCCTCGGAGGGGAGGGCGGGGGAGATGTCGTCGCCGACGCCGGCGATGTCCGTCGTGGCCGCGACCGCATCCGCCAGCGTCGTGAGCTGCGCGTCGGTGAGCTTCGCGTCCGACACCGCCACGATGATCGCGGGGATCTGGTCGGATCCGGCGAAGCGGGTCTGCAGCTCCTGCACCCGTGCGGAGTCGGAGGACGACGGGAGGTAGGCGGTGCGGTCGTTCGAGGAGACCTCGTCGACCTTCCCGAACAGCGGCCCGCCGAACGACGCGGCGGCCAGCCAGCCCAGGATGATCAGGGCCGGCAACAGGATCCGCAGCGTTCGGCGGGTGCGCTGCGGGCGGGTGGCGTGCTGCGGGGCGGTCATCGTGGATCCTTCCGTCTCCGGAAGAGTAGATCGAATTCGCTAGCTTGGCAAGTAATACCCCTGGCGTGAAAAGAGATCGACTGTACGATGACGGAATGACCGATCGACGCGACGAAGCCGAGGAGCGCCCGGTCGCGCCCCGCGGCGGAGCGTCGACGGGGGACGGCGTCGAGGCCGCCGCCGTCTACGACATCGAGGCGAGCGACCCGACGGGGATGCTCCTCGATCGCGGTGGCGTCGACGAGAACGCGATCCGTCAGATCACCCGCCTGATGACCGCCCTCGGCGAGCTGCGCGATGCGGAGCAGCGCCTGGCCGAGGCATCACGGCGGTACATGAAGCTGAACGAGACCGACATGCGGGCGCTGCACTACCTCATCGTGTGCGCGAACACGGGCGCGGTCGCGACGCCGGGCGGGATCGCCCAGCATCTCAGCATCTCGACCGCATCGACGACGAAACTGCTGGATCGGCTCGAGCGGGCGGGGCACGTCACCCGCGCCGCCCACCCGACGGACCGGCGGGCGCTCGCGATCTCGATCGCTCCCGAGACCCAGCGAGCGGCGATGGAGACGGTCGGACGGCAGCAGGCGCGCCGCTTCCACTCCGCGGCGCGCCTGACCGAGGCGGAACGGGACGTCGTCATCCGGTTCCTGCAGGACATGACCCACGAGCTCCGGCTCGACGGCGTCGAGTGGGCGCTCCCGGACGCCGACGACCGCTGACCCCGGACGCCGCCGGGGCCGGCGATCGGCGGGGCTCAGGCCTGGCTCTGTCCGGCGGAGAACATCCAGTCGACGCCGAAGCGGTCGGTGAGCATGCCGAACTGGTCGCCCCACGGCGCCGGGCCGAACTCCTGGGTGACGGTCGCCCCGTCTGCGAGCTTGTCCCACGCGGCGCGGATCTCGGCCTCGTCGGTGCCGCTCAGCGAGACGGAGACGCCCTGCGGAGCCTTGTACTCGAAGTGCGCGGGGGTGTCGGACGCCATCAGCACGAGGCCGCCGGGGGTGGTCAGCATCGAGTGCATGACCAGCGCCTGCTCGGCCTCGTCCTGGACCATGCCGGGCATGTCGCCGAAGGTCATCACCTGCAGGTCGCCGCCGAGGGCCTGCTGGTAGAACTCCATCGCGGCACGGGCATCGCCGCGGAACGAGATGTACGGGTTGAGGATGGTCATGGTGGTGCCTCCCTGCTCGGGTCTGCGGCACCGCACCGGCGCCGCACTCAGTCTGAGCCCGACCTCCGACATCGGCAACGGTGTGTCGTGGATCGGCTCTCGCCGAGTCGCCTTCCGGCTCGATCCTTCGAGCGCGGCGGCGGTTCCCTCCGGGCCGGCCGTGGCGGCCTCGCCCGGCTCGAGGCCCGAGGTCCGTCAGGATCCGGGGCCCGAGGCCCGTCAGGATCCGGGGATCAATCCGCGTCCCGCGGCGGGTTGTGCAGGATCTCGAGGCGGATGCCGTTGTCGTCCTCGACGAAGGACGCGTAGTAGCGCGCGGTGAAGCGCGGATACTCCTTGGGGTCCCGCACGGGCGTCCAGCCGGCGCCGAGGGCGATCGCGTGCAGACGGTCGACCTCGGCGCGCGAGTCGACGGCGAACGCGAGGTGCTGCCAGCCGACGCGGCCGTGCTCGTGCGGGCCGTCCGCGTTCTCGCGGGCCGGGTAGAGCAGGATCTCGGGTTGGCCGTCCTGGCGCCAGTAGGCGTGGTCCTCGGCGTCGTACGCCCGGGTGTAGCCCAGGGCGGTCAGCACCGGATGGAACTG
The DNA here is from genome assembly GCF_037147555.1 of Microbacterium sp. MMO-35. Classification (NCBI taxonomy): domain Bacteria; kingdom Bacillati; phylum Actinomycetota; class Actinomycetes; order Micrococcales; family Microbacteriaceae; genus Microbacterium; species Microbacterium sp. MMO-35. The sequence continues at coordinate 160,465 of NZ_JBBCVH010000006.1, read as the reverse complement.
CGCCGAGGCGCTGGGGACGTGGTCGACGCTGATGCCGAGATGATCGAGAGAAGCCATGCCCCCAGCATCGCGGACGCCGCCGACATCGGCCAGCGGGCTCGGTGCCGCCGAGCCTCGGCCGTCTGACTGCACGGGTTGGCGACGACTGCACGGGTCGCTCGCGCGAAGAAGCCGTGCATTCGGCAGGATCGGGTGCGTTTCGGGGAGCGCCGTGGCCCGCAGCCGAGCATGCCGCTCAGTCTTCGACGGACTCCCGCGGCGGGTTGTGCACGAACTCGAGCCGGATCCCGTTGTCGTCCTCGACGAAAGAGGCGTAGTACCGGTCGGAGAAGCGCGTGAAGACCTTCGGCGCTCGCACCGTCGTCCACCCCGCGCCGACCGCGACCGCGTGCAGTCGCTCCACCTCCGCGCGCGAGTCCACGCCGAACGCGAGGTGCTGCCACCCGATCCGGCCGTACCGATGCGGCTCGCCTCCGGGCTCCGGCGCGCGGTAGAGGATCAGCTCGACGTCGCCCTCGCGGTACCAGGCGATGCCGCCCTCCATCTCGCCGTCCTCCGCGATGCAGCCCAGCGCCGTGAGCACGGGATCCCACTGGGCGAACGCCCGGTCGAGGTCTTCCACGGTGAGGCCGAGGTGATCGATGAGGGGCATGCGTCCAGTCTGCCCGACGCTTTCGGCGCGGCAGGGTGCGGACGCGGTTGCGCACCGATCCTCCGGGCGTGCGACAGACTGTCGCCATGACCGCCGTCACCCTCGTCCGTGCCCCCGAGCTGTCCGACGTCGCGCAGTACGCGTACGCCGCGACCGCGCCGCAGAACGCGCGGCTGATCTTCCTCGCCGGCGCCTGCCCGATCGAGCAGGACGGCTCCACGGCGGCGGTCGGCGACCCTGCCGGACAGGCGAGGAAGTGCATCGAGAACCTCGAGACCGCGCTCGCCGCGGCCGGAGCGGTGCTCGCCGACGTGATCAGCACCCGCGTGCTCGTCGCTTCGACCGACCGCGCGGAGCTGAGGACGGCGTGGGCGGTCGTGCGCGATGCCTTCGGCGCTCACGAGGTGCCGAGCACCCTGATGGGAGTCACCGTGCTGGGCTACGACGACCAGCTCGTCGAGATCGAAGCCGTGGCCGCCGTCGTCGACAGGGCCTGAGTCGCCCGCGGTGCGGATGACGCGGCCCCGAGACGCGGCTCAGTGCGGGGCGTGGTACTCGGCCTCGCCGCGCTTCCAGTAGCCCTTCACGACGGCCTGGGCCGGGTCCACGCCCCAGCGCTCGAGCAGGGCGCGGCCCGGCTTCACGATCGACGACTCCGCGGCGACGAAGACGAACGGGGCCGTACCCGGGCGGTCCTCCGCGACGAGCGACTCCAGGAACGCGGCGAGCGCGATGCCGGCGGGGGCGCTGCCCCGATGGATCCACTCGACGGGCACGGCGGCGTCGAGCGCGAGCTCGTGCTCGGGCCCGCGCACCTCGATCGCGATGCGGGCCGGGGCGCCGGCGGGGACCCGCGCGGCGAATCGTCGGATCGCGGGGATCGCGGTCTCGTCGCCGGCGAGCAGCCAGCCGTCGGGCTCGCCCTCCAGGACCATCGAGCCACGGGGTCCGCCGACCCCGACGGTCGAGCCCAGGGGAGCGTTCGCCGCCCAGGGGGCGGCGATGCCCTGATCGCCGTGCACGGCGAACTCGACCTCGAGCCAGTCCTCGCCCCAGGCGAGCGGCGTGTACTCGCGGCTCGGCGCGGCGCGCAGCTCCTCGACCGAGTCGGCCGGGCGATCGGCGAAGAACAGTCGCATGTGGTCGTCCGCGCCCAGGGAATCGAAGCCGGCGAGGTCGGATCCGGTGAGGCGCACGCGCACGAAATCGGGGGCGATCCACTCGCGGGCGGCGAGGGTCAGGGTGCGGAAGCGCAGTTCGAGGGGGCGACGCTCCAGGGCGAAGCCGGATTTCGCGTTGGTCATAAGGTAAGGCTAACCTGTGTGAGACCTCAGGTTGAAGTTAGGTAAACCTAACCTTTCTCCCGGAGCCATTCACACAGCACATCCCGCAGAACAGGAGCATCTCCATGTCCGTGCCTCGGATCCTCACCGCCACCGCGCTCGGCCTCGCCGCCGTCGTCGCCCTCGCCGGCTGCGCCTCCGGCCCCGCTTCCGCGCCCACGGAGAGCGCGAAGGCGAGCACCGTGACCGTCGAGGACAACAACGGGAAGCACACGATCGCCACGCCGCCGGCGTCGGTCGTCGCCACCGACAACCGCACGTTCCAGACGCTCGCGGACTGGGGCATCCCGGTCACCGCCGCGGCCGTGTCCCTCATGCCGGAGACGGTCTCCTACGTCAAGGACAAGAGCATCGTCGACCTCGGCACCCACATGGAGCCCGACCTCGAGGCGGTCGTCGCCGTGGCGCCGGACGTCATCGTCAACGGGCAGCGCTTCACCCAGCACCACGACAAGCTCGCCGCCCTCGTCCCCGATGCGACGATCCTCGAGCTCGACCCGCGCGACGGCAAGCCGTTCGACGCCGAGCTGAAGCGTCAGGTGACGGTGCTGGGCGAGGTCTTCGGCAAGCAGAAGGAGGCGAAGAAGCTGGTCTCCGACTTCGAGGCGGCCGCGGAGCGCGCCAAGAAGGCCTACGACGGATCCGGCGTGATGGCGGTCACCACCTCGGGCGGCAAGATCGGCTACCTCGCGCCGACCGTCGGCCGCACGCTCGGCCCGGTGTTCGACATCCTCGGTCTCACGCCCGCCCTGCAGGTGGAGGGCGCGGACGACAACCACAAGGGCGACGACATCTCGGTCGAGGCGATCGCCGCGTCGAACCCGTCCTGGATCCTCGTGATGGACCGCGACGCGGTGTTCGCGAAGGACGACCCCTCCTACGTGCAGGCCGCCGACATCCTGGAGAAGAACCAGGCGCTCGCCTCGGTCACCGCGATCCAGCAGAAGCACGTCGTCTACATGCCCACCGACACCTACCTCAACGAGGGCATCCAGACGTACACGACGTTCCTGAACTCCTTCGCCGACGCTCTGGAGAAGAGCGCGAAGAAGAGCTGACCGACGCAGGAGAAAGCGCATGCTGACTCTTCGCCCGCGCGCGACGGCCGGCCGGACCCTGCGTCCGGTCGGCCGTCGGGCGCGGCTCTTCGACCCCGCGCTGCTCGTCGGAGCCGTCGTCGTCGCGGGCCTGCTGGTCCTGTCGCTGTTCGTCGGCGTCTACGACGTGACCGGATCCGCCGACGGCGCAGAGATGTTCGCGATCACGCGCATCCCGCGCACGACCGCGCTCGTGCTCGCGGGCGCCTCGATGGCGATGGCGGGCCTCGTGATGCAGATGCTCACGCAGAACCGCTTCGTCGAGCCGACCACCACCGGCACGACGGAGTGGGCCGGGCTCGGCCTGCTCGCTGTCTCGATCCTCGTCCCGCATCCGAGCATCCCGCTGCGCATGCTCGGGGCGGTCCTCTGCGCCTTCGCCGGCACCCTGGTGTTCTTCGCGTTCCTGCGGCGGGTGTCGCTGCGCTCCTCGCTCATCGTGCCGATCGTCGGGATCATGCTGGGCGCGGTGGTCGGATCCGTCTCGACCTATCTCGCCCTCGCGACCGACACGCTGCAGACGCTCGGGGTGTGGTTCGCCGGCAGCTTCACGTCGGTGCTGCGGGGGCAGTACGAGCTGCTCTGGATCGTGGCGGTCGTCGGGGCGGTCGTCTTCGTCGTCGCCGACCGCTTCACGCTCGCGGGGCTGGGGGAGGAGATCGCGACGAACGCGGGCCTGAACCACGGCCGGGTCGTGCTGCTCGGCACGGTGCTCATCGCCGCGACCACGGGCGTGGTGACCGTGGTCGTCGGCAACCTGCCCTTCGTGGGGCTCATCGTGCCGAACGTGGTGTCGATGATCCGCGGCGACGACCTGCGCAGCAACCTGCCCTGGGTGTGCCTGCTGGGCGTGGGCCTCGTCACCGTGTGCGACCTCATCGGACGCACGATCATCATGCCGTTCGAGGTGCCGGTGTCGCTGGTGCTGGGCCTCGTCGGAGCCGCGGTGTTCATCGTGCTGATCCTGAGACAGCGTCCCCGTGGCTGAGGTGCTGGCCGCTGTGCCGGCGCGAACCGCAGCGGCGGCAGGGCGCACGTCGGGTGCGTTCCCGACCGCGGGGGCGAGGCGACGGTACGTCCTGGTGATCGCCGTGCTCACCCTGCTCGCCGCGGCGTCGCTGATCGGGCTGCTCGTGCACGGCAACCCCGTGCCGTTCGGCACCGCCGGCTTCTGGCGCATCGTTCAGCTGCGGGTCACGAGCGTGCTGGTGATCCTGGTGGTCGCGATCGCGCAGGCCACGGCGACCGTGGCGTTCCAGACGGCGGCGAACAACCGCATCGTGACCCCCTCGATCATGGGGTTCGAGTCGCTCTACACGGCGGTGCAGACCACGGCCGTGTTCGTCCTCGGCGCGGCCGGGGTCACCGCGCTCCAGGGCGTCCCGCAGTTCGCGCTGCAGGTCGTGCTGATGACCGGGTTCGCCGTCGCGCTCTACGGATGGCTGCTCTCGGGGCGGCACGGCAGCATGCACGTGATGCTGCTGATCGGGATCGTGATCGGCGGCGGGCTCGGCGCGGTGTCGACGTTCATGCAGCGGCTGCTGACCCCGAGCGAGTTCGACGTGCTCGCCGCCCGCCTGTTCGGCAGCGTGGCGAACGCCGACGCGTCCTACCTGCCGCTCGCGATCCCGCTGTGCCTCGCCGCGTCCACCCTGCTGTTCACGCGTGCGCGCCGGCTGAACGTGCTGGCGCTGGGCCCCGACGCCGCCAACGCCCTGGGCGTCGGCCATCGCCGCGAGCAGCTCCGGGTGCTGCTCCTCGTCGCCGTGCTGATGGCCACCTCGACCGCGCTGGTCGGGCCGATGACGTTCCTCGGCTTCCTCGTGGCGACCCTCGCGTACCAATGGGCTGACACCCACGACCACCGGCTCGTGCTTCCCGTGGCGGTGCTCACCGCCGTCGTCGTGCTGGGCGGCGCGTACTTCGTGCTGAAGCACGTCTTCTCGGCGCAGGGAGCCGTCTCCATCATCATCGAGCTGGTCGGCGGATCCGTCTTCCTGCTCGTCCTCCTCAGGAAGGGCCGTCTATGAACGCCGCCGACGGAACCGCGAGACCGAATCCGGCTCCCGAGACCGACGATGAGATCGTGGGTCTCGGGACGCGGGTTCGGTCTCGCGAGCATGCGGAGGGGACCGGATCCGGGATCTCGATCGCGGGGGTGCGCAAGCGCTACGGCGACGAGGTCGCGATCGGCCCGGTCGACCTGGAGATCCCGGCCGGGGGCGTGACCGCGCTGATCGGCCCGAACGGCGCCGGGAAGTCGACGCTGCTCACGATGATCGGGCGGCTGCTCGGGATGGACGAGGGATCCATTCGGATCTCGGGCTTCGACGTGGGCACCACGCGGTCGAAGGACCTGGCCACGGTCGTGTCGATCCTGCGCCAGGAGAACCACTTCGTCACCCGGCTCACCGTGCGCCAGCTCGTGGGCTTCGGCCGGTTCCCGCACTCGCGCGGCCGGCTCACGCGCGCGGACGAGGAGGTCGTGAGCAGGGCGATCGACTTCCTCGAACTGGGCGAGCTGGAGAAGCGCTACCTGGACGAGCTCTCCGGAGGGCAGCGGCAGCGCGCCTATGTCGCGATGGTGCTCGCGCAGGACACGGGAACCGTGCTGCTGGACGAACCGCTCAACAACCTCGACATGAAGCACGCCGTGCGCATGATGCGGCACCTGCAGCGCATCTCGGACGAGCTCGGCAAGAGCGTCGTCGTGGTGCTGCACGACATCAACTTCGCCGCCCGCTACGCCGACCGGATCTGCGCCATGAAGGACGGCGAGGTCGTCGCGTTCGGCCCGGTCGCCGACATCATGCGCGGCGACGTGCTCACCGACGTGTTCGAGACCCCCGTCAGCGTGATCGACGGGCCGGACGGGCCGCTCGCCGTCTGGCACTGAGCCGTCCTGACGCCCGGGGGGTCAGCGGGCGACAGTCGCTGCGGTCCCCGGCGTGCGACGATCAGCACACCTCGTCGCGATCGGCACACGGATCCGGCGCTCTCCTGCGCTGATCGTCACAGCGTGTGCCGATCGTCGCAGGACCGGGCGACGGCGCAGCGCGGGATCAGGAAGGCGCGGACGCCCGGGGTCAGCGGGTGCGGTGGTCCTCGGGAGCGAGGCGCGGGCCGCGGCGGGGCTCGGCCGCGCCGCTCAGACGGATGAGCCGCACGACCCGCTGCCGGTGGCCGGCCCACGGCGCGAGCAGCGCCAGCATGCCGTCGTCGTCGGTCCGATGACCGGTGAGCGCGAAGCCGACCTCGTGGGCGAGGTGGTAGTCGCCCACGCTCACGGCGTCGGGATCGCCGAGGGCGCGGATCCGGGTCTCGGCGGCGGTCCAGGGCCCGATCCCGGGCAGGCTCGTCAGCGCGGCGTCGCGGGCGGCGCCGTCGCCGGCGGCGAGCACGGCGCGTTCGAGGCCGGGCGCGCGCTCGGCCGCCCGCACGAGGGTGCGGGACTGCGGCGGCTGCACGCCGGCGCGATGCCAGGCCCAGGAGGGGATCCGGCGCCAGCCCTCGGCATCGGGGGCGACCGTCATGGGGCGCGGGACGGGGCCCGGCGCAGGGTCGCCGAAGCGCGTGACGAGCAGACGCCAGGCGCCGTACGCCTGCAGGCCGGTGACCTTCTGCTCGAGGATCACGCCGCTGAGCGCGTCGAACACGGCGCCGGTGCGCGTGAGGCGCAGACCGGGGTTGCGCCGCGCGGTCGCGGCGATCAGGGGATGCGCGGACGGGTCGAACCCTTCCGGGTCGTCGAGTGCTCCGCACAGTGCGGGCAGGAGGTCGAGGGCGGCGTCGGCCCCGGGCCCCCAGGCGCTCGCGCGCACCTCGCCCGACGCCGGTCGCAGCGCGAGCGTGGCGATCCCGGCCGTAGTGCGCAGCGCGAGCCAGATCACGGATCCGTCGCGGACGACCGTGGGGTCCTTCGGCCCGCGCCGCAGGATGCCGACCGTCTCGTGCAGATCGAGCGGCGCGCGCGGGCGGTACGAGGTCTCCCGCATCGTCCACGCGCGCGGGGCGGGATCCGCGGCGAGGGTCATGGGAACACCCTAGATCCGGCGGCCGACAGGGGCGCTCAGGATCCGGATCCTCGGGGCGTTTGCCGATCGCGCCGGAGCCGTCGAGCGCACGAGAAGTCGCCGAGTGCACCGGACCTCTGCGTCGAAAAGCCGTGCGGTCGTCAGGATCCCGTGCGGTCGGCGGGATCCCGCGGGACCGCCCGGTTCAGAACCGGTCGGGGGAGGGGGTGCCCACGCCGTAGCGGATCGCGACGTCGGCGTGGCGGTCGAAGCGGTAGCCGACGCCGCGGACGGTGCGCACGATGTCCTCGTAGCGGCCGAGCTTGGCGCGCAGCCGGCGCACGTGCACGTCGATGGTGCGCTCGCCGGGGGCCTCCTCGTCGGAGGTCTGCCACAGCGCCCCGACGAGCTCGCTGCGCTCGATCGTCGAGCCCTCGCGCAGCACGAGGTACTGCAGCAGCTCGAACTCCTTGTACGTGAACGCGGCCGAGTCGCCGTCGATCAGCACGCGCTTGCGGGAGATGTCGACGACGACGCCGCCGCCGTCCTCCGGCTCGCGCTCCTCGGCCTCCGCCTTGGAGCGGGCGATCGCGCCGGGCTCGTGCAGCGCGAGGCGCACGACGTCGAGGTCGCGCCCGCCGGTGCCCTGCGGGGCGAGGGCGACCGTGGCGTGGGTCTCGGCGTCGGGGGCGAGCTCGGCGAGGGTGCGGCGCAGCGCGTCGACGAGCAGCGGGAGGCTCACGCCGTTCGTGGCGGCCTTGAGCTCGTCGATGCCGACGTAGAGGGCGAAGCCGCGCGGCGAGCGGGCCGGCGGGGCGTCGACCGTGGGGGCCGGGGCGTCGATCTGGGTGCGCGGCACGGCGTGCAGACGCGGGGCGGCGACGGGGGCGGCGGTGACGGGACGCTCGAGGAGGGCGGTGTTCGACATGATGATGGGTCCTTGAAAGGAAGGAGTCGGTCGGAGACTCGGAGAGTGTTGCGAAGAGACCGGCGAGCCGGAGGAACGAGCACGCGGATGGGTGCTCGAGACTCAGCCCGCGAAGATCACGACGAGCGAGTCAGACAGAGTTCTGTGGCTTCAGCGACACATTCGGCAACACATGCCAACGCAACCGGGCATCATCATCCCGGTCGTCCCGTTCGCCTCCTGGGCGGACATGGGGCGTGCGTTGGTGGTCATGGGGCCGATTATTACCGACGGTGACCAACAATGTCAAAACGAGCCGCCTCCGCGCGTCGGCGGTTAGCGTGGGACGGTGGCGATCTCTTCAGACTCGGATCGGTTCGTGCTCACCCGCGAGGACGACGCGTCGCGCTACACGCTCACGCGCGACGGCGTGCTGGTGAGCGTGCTCGACTACCGTGACGACGGGCGCACCATGGCGCTGACGAGGGCCTTCACGATCCCGTCTTTCCGCGGATCCGGCTATGCCGCGGTGCTCGTCGCGGGGGCCGTCGACGACATCGCGCACCGCGGCGACCGACGCATCGACGCGGTCTGTTGGTACGTCGCGGACTGGTTCGACGCGCATCCCGAGCGGGCCGATCTGCTGCGCGTGCGCTGAGCCTTATCGCCCCGCGCGGCGTGTGTGACGTTGTGTTACGCGGACGGCTTCGACCCGTCGTCGCGGCTCTGCGGCCGCCTCCCGGCACGCCTCGGGCGCAATGTCGGACCCCGTCCGTAGCGTTGAGGGCATGAAGATCCTGCACACCTCGGACTGGCACATCGGCCGGACCTTCCACGGGCACGCCACCCTGGAAGCGCTCGCCGAGGTGCTCGCCGCGCTGGTCGCGCAGGTGCGGGAGAACGACGTCGATGTGGTCGTCGTCGCCGGCGACGTGTTCGATTCAGCGACCCCGTCCGCCCCCGCCTACACGCTGCTCACCGACACGCTCGTCGCCCTGCACGCCACGGGCGCGCGGGTGATCGTGACCAGCGGCAACCACGACTCCGCGGCCCGGCTGGGCTTCCAGGCGCGACTGCTGCGCGAGGGGATCCATGTCGTCACGGATCCGACTGGCATCGGCGAGCCGATCACGATCGAGGACGCGGACGGACCCGTGCGGTTCTTCGGCATCCCGTACCTCGAGCCCGCGATCGTCCGGCAGCATGCCGCCTTCCAGAAGCCCGCCTTCCAGAAGCCCGCCTTCCAGAAGCCCGCCCTTCAGAAGCCCGCGTCGCCGCAGCCTGCCGGCGCGACCGAGGACGACGGGCGGCCGCTGCGGACGCAGGCGCAGACGCTCGCGCGCGCGATGGGCCTCGTGCGCGCCGGGATGGCGGAGCACCCCGGCCGCACGGTCGTGATCGCGCACTGCTTCGCCGCCGGTGTCGACGCGACCACGGGGCTCGAACGCGAGATCCGCCAGGGCGGCATCGACATGGTGCCGGTGTCGTTGTTCGAGGGCGTCGACTACGTGGCGCTCGGGCACATCCACGGGCGGCAGGCGCTCACCGATCGTGTGCGGTACGCCGGGGCGCCCCTGCACTACAGCTTCGGCGAGCAGCACAAGCCCCGCGGCTCGTGGCTCATCGAGCTCGCGGCGGACGGCGCCGTCGACGCGCGATGGCTGGAGCTGCCCGTGCCGCGCCGGCTCGTGACGCTGACCGGATCCTTCGCGGACATCCTCTCGCCGGAGAACGTCGCGGCGCACGCCGACGACTGGGTGTGCGCGGTCTACACCGACGACCTGCCGCAGACCGAGCCCATGCGCCGCCTGCGCGAGAGGTTCCCGTTCTGCGCGCTCGTGCAGCACGAGCCCCTGCGCACGGCCGCGGTCGAGGAGCGCTCCTACACCGAACGGCTGCGCACCGCGGCGACCGACGAGGAGCGCATCGACGCCTTCCTCGCCCATGTGCGCGGCGGCACCGGGGCGAGCCCGCAGGAGCAGGAGCTGATCCGCGAGGTGCTCGACGACCGCACGCGGGCGGAGGCGCTCGTCTAGTGCAGCTGCATCGTCTCGAGATCGAGGGCTTCGGCCCGTTCCTGCGGCGTCAGACGATCGACTTCGACGCGTTCGCCGCGGACGGCGTCTTCCTCATCGGCGGTCGCACGGGGGCGGGCAAGTCGAGCATCCTGGACGCGGTCTGCTTCGGTCTCTACGGCAACGTGCCCCGCTACGAGGGCGGTGAGAAGCGCCTGCGCAGCGATCACTGCGAACCCGCGGATCCGACCGAGGTCGTCGTGGAGTTCAGCACCGTCTCCGGCCGATACCGGGTCACGCGCTCGCCCGAGTACCAGCGCCCCGCCAAGCGCGGCGGCGGTCTGACCAAGCAGGCGTCGGCGGTGGCGCTCGACGAGCTCGTCGGCGGGGAGTGGATCGGCCGGGCCGCGCGCGAGGTCGACGTCGCGCACGCGCTCGACGAGATCCTGCAGCTGAACCTCCAGCAGTTCCTCCAGGTGATCCTGCTCGCGCAGGGGCGGTTCGCGCGGTTCCTGCTCGCCGACAGCCGGGAACGCCAGTCGCTGCTGCGGCGTCTCTTCGGCACCGGCCGGTTCGAGGACTATCAGAATCGTTTCGACGACCGCCGTCGCGCGTCGGAGCAGGCGCTCGGCGCGGGTCGGGCGAGCGTGAGCGCTCGCGTCGAGCAGGCCGAGAAGCTCGTCGCGGAGAACGGGCTGCAGGGCGCCGATCAGAGCGGCCTCGAGGGGGAAGCGGACCTTCCGGGGAGCGAGTCTGTGGCCTCCTCGCTCGACGAGCGGCTGGGGGCCCTGGGCCGGGCCAGGGCGCGGGCCGACTACCGCGAGGAGCAGCGCCGTCAGGAGCGCGACCTCGCCGAGGCCGCCCACCGCGCGGCGACCGCCGCGCTCGCCTCGGCCCGTGAGGAGAAGCAGGCGCAGACGGAGCGGGATCGTGCCCGCGCCGCGCTCGTCGTGCTCGACGCTGCCGCCGACCGGATCGCCGCGGATCGGCGCACGCTCGACGACGCCCGGGCTGCGGAGGCGCTGCGCCCTGTGCTGAGCGCGGCGGAGCGCACCGCCGCCGCCTCGGCCGCTGCGGCCGCCGCGGAGGCCGCAGCCCGCGACTCCTGGCGGGCGTGCGCCGCGGCCGATGCCGAGGCGCCGGGCGGCTCCGCCGCGGATGCGCTGCGTACGTGGGCCTCCGACCTCACCCGATCCAGCGGCGCCTGGCAGCAGGCGGCCGAGGCGGAGGCGCAGCTCGATGCGCACGAGGCCGCGGTGACGGCCGGGGCACGCGAGGCCGAGGCGATCGCCGGCGAGCAGGAGCTCCGCGATCGGGAACGCGCGGCGCTGCCCGAGGCGATCGAGGTGCTGACCGCGGAGCGCGACGACCTGCGGCGGCGGGCCGACCGCCGGGCCGACCTCGATGCCGTGGTGGCACAGGCCGAAGCCCGACTGCAGGGCGCCCGGGACGTCGCCGCGCTCACCGAGGCGCGGAACGACGCGGAGCGGATCGTCGCCGATCGTGAGCAGGAGGCCGCAGCGGCCTTCGCGCACGCCGCGGACCTGCGGCGCCGTCGCGATGCGGGGATGGCGGGGGAGCTCGCCGAGGCCCTGCGCCCGGGCGAGGCCTGCAGCGTCTGCGGATCCACGGAGCACCCGGCCCCGGCCGTGCACGCGGATCCGGTCTCGCAGGGCGACGTCGCCGAGGCCACGGAAGCGCGGGAGCGCGCCGCCGAGCTCGTGCGCGCGGCCACGAAGGCGCTGGCCGCACGGGACGCCGACCTGGCCGCCGCCACCGTACGCGCCGACGGGCGCACCGTGGAGACGGCGGAGTCCGAGCTCGCGGCGGCGCGCGCGGAGCGGGATGCCGCCGCTGCCGCGGAGACGGCCCGTGCGGACGCGGACCAGCGCCTCGTCGAGCTGCGGAGCTCTGCCGACCGCCTCGAGACGACGATCGCCGGGCTGTCCGCCCGTCACGCGGAGGCGAGTGAGCGCCTCGCCCTTGCCCGTCAGGTGCTCGCCTCCGCCCAGGAGTCCGTCGCACAGGCGCGGGGCGCCTTCACCACCGTCGCCGCGCGGCTCGACGACGCGGCCGTCCGCATCGCCGCCGCGCAGGCACTCGCGGCGGCGATCGCGGAGCGCGAATCCCGGTCCGAGGCGGCCTCGGTCGCGCGTGCCGAGCAGCAGGAGGCGTTGATCGCGTCGCCCTTCGACGACGCCACGGCCGTCGGAGCCGCGCTGCGCAGCCCCGCGGATCAGGCCGCGCTCGAGGAGCGGATCACGGCGCACGCCGCCGAGCGCACGAAGGAGCGGGCGATCCTGCTCGACCTGGAGCTGCGCACTCTTCCCGACGAGCCGATCGACCTCGCGCCGTACGAGCGCGCAGAGGCCGATGCGCGCGCGGCCTGGACGTCGGCGGTGGATGAGGCGAGCAGATCCCGCGTCACCGCCGCACAGCTCGGATCCCTGATCGAGTCCGCCGCGGCCGAGCACGCGCGCGGCGCCGCAGCGGCGCAGGAGCACGAGGTCCTGCAGCAGCTCGCCGACGCCGTCGCCGGTCGCGGGGCGAACACGTATCGGATGAACCTGGAGACCTTCGTGCTCGCCGCCGAGCTCGAGGAAATCGTCGCGGCCGCGAATCTGCGCCTCGCGGACATGTCCTCCGGGCGCTACCAGCTGCAGCACAGCGACGCCCGCGCCGCGCGCGGCGCCGCGTCCGGCCTCGGCATCGTGGTGTTCGACGCGTTCACCGGCCAGACCCGGCCCGCCCAGTCGCTCTCCGGCGGCGAGACGTTCCTCGGCTCGCTCGCCCTCGCCCTCGGGCTGGCGGAGGTCGTCACCGCCCGTGCGGGCGGCATCCAGCTCGACACCCTGTTCATCGACGAGGGCTTCGGATCCCTCGACGGGGAGACGCTCGACGTGGCCATGCGCACGCTCGACGAGCTGCGCGCGGGAGGCCGCACGGTCGGCGTCATCAGCCACGTCGAGGCGATGCAGGAGCAGATCCCGGCGCAGATCACCGTCCGCACGACCCCCGACGGGCCGAGCGTGATCGAGTCCTGAGCCGCCGCGAACCTGCCGCTCAGACCAGTTCGTACACCGTCGCGTTCGCCATGCCGCCACCCTCGCACATCGTCTGCAGGCCGTAGCGGATCCCGTTCTGGCGCATGTGGTGCAGCAGGGTCGTGGCCAGGCGCGCGCCGGATCCGCCGAGGGGATGCCCGAGGGCGATCGCCCCGCCGCGCGGATTGACGAGAGCAGGATCCGCTCCGGTCTCCGCGAGCCAGGCGAGCACGACCGGGGCGAAGGCCTCGTTCACCTCGAAGGCGCCGATGTCGCCGATGCCGAGGCCGGCGCGCTCCAGCACCTTCGCCGTGGCCGGGATGGGACCGGTGAGCATGAGGATCGGATCCGATCCGACGACGGCGACGCTGTGCACGCGGGCGAGGGGGACCAGCCCGAGCTCGGCGGCGCGGGCGCTCGTCATCATGAGCACGGCGGCCGCGCCGTCGGAGATCTGCGAGGCGCTGCCGGCGGTCACCACCCCGCCCTCGAGGAACGGCGTCGGGAGCGTCGCCAGCCGTTCGACCGAGGAGTCGGCGCGGATGCCCTGATCGGTCGCGACCATTCCCGTGGCCGTCGCCACGGGGACGATCTCGTCCGCGAACAGTGCGGCGGCGGTCGCCGCCGCCGCCCGCTGGTGCGAGCGCACCGAGAACTCGTCGAGGTCGGTGCGCGTGAGGCCCCACTTCTGCGCGATGAGCTCGGCGCCCACACCCTGGTTGCCCAGATCCGGATAGCGCTCGTGCATGAGCGGACCGTAGGGGTCCTGACCCGCGACGCTGGAGAACATCGGCACGCGGGACATGACCTCGACGCCACCCGCGACCACGATGTCGGCGTAGCCGGCGATGATCGCGGCGGCGGCGCTCTGGATCGCCTGCTGCGACGAGCCGCACTGCCGGTCGATGGTCATTCCCGGCACCTGCTCGGGCAATCCCGCGGCGAGGGCGGCGTTGCGCCCCACGTTGAACGACTGCTCCCCGACCTGCGACACGCAGCCCCAGATCACGTCGTCGACGAGATCCGGATCCACTCCGGTCTCGGCGAGCACCGCACGGATCGGGTGGGTGGAGAGGTCGACCGGATGCACGACGCTGAAGACCCCGCGCTCGGGCTTGCCGATCCCGACCGCGGTGCGGCGCGCGGCGACGATGACCGCGTCTCTGCTGCTCATGGATCCATTGTCCCTCCGCGCGCGCCGGCGCGGTTCCCCCGGGGTGGTGCGCTCGCGCAGCGACCCGGGCTCACTCCACGGTGACCGACTTCGCGAGGTTGCGCGGCTTGTCGACGTCGTGCCCCAGCAGCACCGCGGCGTGGTAGGCGAGCAGCTGGGTCGGGACGGTCAGCAGGATCGGATCCAGCTCGGGCTCGTTCTTCGGCACGACGATCGTGCGCACGTCGAGGTGCGCGAGATCGACACCCGGGTGCGTGATCGCGATGAGCGGCCCCTTGCGCGCGAGGATCTGCTCGGCGGCGGCGAGGTTGCGGTCGGTCAGCTCGTCCTCCGGGATCACCGCGACCGTCGGCATGTGCGGGTCGATGAGGGCGAGCGGGCCGTGCTTGAGCTCGCTCGCCTGATACGCCTCCGCGTGGATGTAGCTGATCTCCTTGAGCTTCTGCGCGCCCTCCCGCGCGACCGGGAACCCCCGCACGCGGCCGATGTAGAACGCGCTCTGCGCCTTCGCGACCTCTTCGGCGACGACGGAGATCCGCTCGGCGCCGTCGAGGATCTCCCGGATCTGCTCCGGGATGCGCTGCAGGCCGCGCAGGATGCGCTGGCCGTCCGCGTGGGAGAGATCGTGGAGCCGCCCCAGGTGCAGCGCGAGCAGCGCGAAGGACAGCGCCATGTTCGTGAGCGCCTTGGTCGAGGCGACGGAGATCTCCGGTCCCGCGTGCAGGTAGATGCCGCCATCGACCGTGCGGGCGATGGTCGAGCCCACGACGTTGACCACGCCGATCACGCGTCCGCCCTTGCGCTTGATCTCCTCGACGGCGAAGGCCGTGTCGGCGGTCTCGCCGCTCTGGCTCACCGCGACGTAGAGCGTGTCCGACTCGATGATCGGCTGGCGGTACCGGAACTCCGACGCGGCCTCCGCGTCAGCCGGGATGCGTGCGAGGTCCTCGATGAGCTGGGCGCCCAGCTGGCCCACGTAGTACGCGGATCCGCATCCGAGGATCTTGATCCGGCGGAAGCCGCGCAGCTCCCGCGGGTCGAGTCCGAGGCCGTCCAGGCGGGCGGTGGCGAACTTCTCGTCCAGCCGGCCGCGCAGCACGGTGGCGGCGGCCTCGGGCTGCTCGTGGATCTCCTTGAGCATGTAGTGCTGGTAGCCGCTGAGCTCGAGGTCCTCGGCGGCGACGCTGATCTCGACCGGCTCCGAGCTGGTCGGGCTGTTGCCGCGGTCGAAGGTCCGGAATCCGGTCGCCGTCACGGTCGCCAGCTCGCCGTCGTTGAGGTGCACGACCTGGTTGGTGTGCCGCACGAGGGCGGCCACGTCGCTGGCCACGAGCATCTCCTTGTCGCCGATGCCGATGATCAGCGGGGATCCGCTGCGGGCCAGGACGATCCGCTCCGGGTGCTGCTCGTCCAGCACCGCGAGGGCGTAGGTGCCGGTGATCCGGGTGAGGGCCGCGAGCACGGCCTCCTCGAGGGTCGGCGCGTCGGACTGCGCGATGAGGTGGGCGATGACCTCGGTGTCGGTGTCGCTGCTCAGCTCGACGCCGGACTGCGCGAGCTGGGCGCGCAGGGCTGCCGCGTTGTCGACGATGCCGTTGTGCACCACGCTGATCCGGCCGTCCTGGCTGCGCTGCGGGTGCGCGTTCCGCTCGACCGCGGGGCCGTGCGTCGCCCAGCGGGTGTGACCGATGCCCGCGGTGCCGGTGAGGCGCTTGGGGAGCGCGGCCTCGAGCTCGCGCACCCGGCCGACCCGGCGCACCGAGGTGGTGCCCTTGCTCCCGAGCACGGCGATGCCGGCCGAGTCGTAGCCGCGGTACTCGAGGCGCGTGAGGCCTTCGACGAGGACGGGCGCGGCGGCCTGGTGGCCGATGTATCCGACGATTCCGCACATGATGGAGCTCCTCAGGAGGGGGAAGGGGACGGGGACGTGCTCAGCCGTAGACGATGCGGCGCAGCTGCCGCTCGGAGAGCTCCGGAGCCGCGACGCGACGGTCGCGCAGCTCCGCGGCGATGAGGGCGAAGGCCTCCGCGTTGCGCGTGCCGTAGAGCTGGAGCTCGGCGTGGCGGCGCCGCACGAAGGCTTCGACGGTCTCGTCGTGCCAGGCGAGCACGTCGTCGACGACCCGCGCGGCGACGCTCGCCGGCAGACCGGTCGATGCCGCGATCCGCTGGATCAGGTCATCGTCGGTCATGTCACGAGTATGCGGATCCGGAGCGGGAACGACAAGAATCTGCCCGAATTCGGGCAGAAAGTTCTTCCTCGGTGTCAGAGTCCGAGGCTGCGGGCGATGAGCATGAGCTGCACCTCGGTCGTGCCCTCGCCGACTTCGAGGATCTTCGAGTCGCGGTAGTGGCGGGCCACCCGGTACTCGTTCATGAAGCCGTTGCCGCCGAACACCTGGGTGGCGTCGCGGGCGTTGTCCATCGCGGCCTCGCCGGCGACGAGCTTCGCGATCGCGGCCTCCTGCTTGAACGGCTTGCCGGCGAGCAGGAGCGCCGCCGCGTGGTAGTACGCGCGGCGGGCCACCTGGGCGCGCGCCTCCATGCGGGCGATCTTGAAGGCGATCGCCTGGTGACCGCCGATGTGCGTGCCGAACGCCTGACGCTCCTTGGCGTAGCGCACCGCGTCGTCGACGCAGCCCTGGGCGGCGCCGACCGCGAGGGCGGCGATGGCGATCCGGCCCTCGTCGAGGATCCGCAGGAAGTTGGCGTAGCCGCGGCCGCGCTCGCCGAGCAGGTTCTCCGCGGGCACCCGCACGTCCTGGAACGAGAGCGCGTGCGTGTCCGAGGCGTTCCAGCCGACCTTGTCATAGGGCGGGGCGACATCGAAGCCCGGCGTGCCCGAGGGCACGATGATCGTGGAGATCTCCTTGCCGCGCTCGGTCTCGCCCGTGACCGCGGTGACCGTGACGAACGCGGTGATGTCGGTGCCCGAGTTGGTGATGAACTGCTTCGAGCCGTTGACGACCCACTCCGGGCCGTCGAGTCGCGCGGTCGTCCGCGTGCGGCCCGCGTCGCTGCCGGCGTCGGGCTCGGTCAGGCCGAACGCGCCGAGGGCGGTGCCGGCCGCGAGCGAGGGCAGCCAGCGCTGCTTCTGCTCCTCGGTGCCGAAGCGGAAGATCGGCATGGCGCCGAGCGAGACGCCGGCCTCGAGCGTGATGGCGACGCTCTGATCGACCTTCGCGAGCTCCTCGAGCGCGAGGCAGAGGGCGAAGTAGTCGCCGCCCATGCCGCCGTACTCCTCGGGGAAGGGCAGTCCGAACAGGCCCATCTCGGCCATGCCGGCGACGACCTCGTAGGGGAAGCTGTGCTCGCGGTCGTGCTGCGCCGAGACCCGCGCCACCACCTGCTCGGCGAAGTCGCGGACGGTCGCCGCGAGCTCGCGGTACTCCTCGGGAAGCTCCGACGGGATCGCTTCGGACATGGATCCGCTCCTCAGTGAACGATCGATAACTGAAACAAAGGTTAGCGGGCGTTCACTCGACTGTCCAGGATCGATATCCTTGCCGGATGACCACCGCAAGGGCGCAGGGGAAGGCGCGTACCCGGCAGCGCTTCCTCGATGCCGCGGCGCATCTCTTCGCGGACCGCGGCTTCCACGCGGTCTCGATCGGCGAGCTCGGCACCGCCGTCGGGGTCAGCGGCCCCGCTCTCTACCGCCATTTCGCGAGCAAGGACGCAATGCTCGAGGAGATCCTGCTCGGGACGAGCGAGTTCCTCCTGCGGGGCGGGCAGGAGATCCTGGCGGCGACGCCCGGATCCGATCGGGAGCTGCTCGACGCGCTGATCGACTTCCACCTGACGTTCGCGCTGACCCATCGGGACGTGATCCGGGTGCAGGATCGCGAGCTGGGCACGCTGCCGGCCGCGGCGAACCGGCAGGTGCGCAAGCTGCAGCGGCAGTATCTGACCCTGTGGTCCGAGGTCGTCGCGCGGCTCCGCCCCGAGGTCGCCCCCGCCGATCGGCAGGTGACGATGCACGCGGTGTTCGGCCTGCTGAACTCGACCGCGCACAACACGGTCGCGGGCTCCGCGAACGAGCGCAGGATCCTCACGGAGGCCGCGCGGCAGGTGCTGCTCGGCGCCTGAGGGCCGGGACTCAGCGGCGCAGCGACAGCTCGGCGCAGCCGGTGACGATGCGTGCGTAGCCGAGCACGAGCTCGCGGGCGCGCCGCGGGCCCGCCGACCGGTTGCCGCTGATGATGTGCAGCTCGTAGGCGTCTTCGAGCGAGACGAAGTTCTGCGCCAGATCGATGATGGGCCCGGCGAGGCGGAAGTGCCCCTGCGCGACGCCGAGCTGCAGCGTGGCGAAGTAGAGCGCCACCTGCCGGTCGTACAGGGCCTGCAGCAGCGGGCCCATCGCGGCGCTGCCGCGGCGGAACAGATCGATGTCGTGCATCGCGATGACGAGGGCGTCGTCCTCGCTCTTCGGAATGCCCGCGTCGATCATCACGGCGAGCTGCTCGCGGGCGTCGTCGATGTCGGCCAGCGCCTGCAGGCGGGTCGTGTAGAACCGGTCGCACGCCCAGGTGTACACGTCGTTGATGAGCTGGTCGAGATCGTTGAAGTGGTAGTGCACCGTGCCCGTCGACACGCCGGCGCGCTCGGCGACGTCCTGGATGCGGAGGTTCGCGATGCCGCGGTCGCGGATCGCGTCGAGGGTCGCGAGGATCAGCTGATCGCGACGCTCCGGGGTCTTCTTCGCGCTTGCCATGCGCCCATCCTTGCAGGGCGACGGGGTCGGCCGGCATGTCCTGCACGGATCCGCCTGTCCGACACGCAATTGACTCGCCAGTCAGAAAATTGAGTTCAAGGATTGACTTAACGGGGGATCTGTTTTTGACTGAGCCGTCAGTTGTCCACGGACGGAAGGCTCGATGATGAGCGATGGACTGCAGGAAGAGCTCGGCGAGGCCGCCGGCGCGAGGGGGGCGAAGGCGTCGGGGATCGTCCCCGACGCCGGGAAGTACGAACAGCAGCTCTCCCGGGGGCTGACCTTCAAGGAGAACATCCTGATCACGCTGTCGGCGGTGACGCCCGCGTCGAGCGTGTTCATCATCGTGCCGGCGATCATCAACGGCATCGGCGGGGCCTCGGCCCTCGCCTTCCTCATCGGCGCCCTCGTCGGCGTCTTCGTCGCGCTCTGCTATGCCGAGCTCTCCAGCGCGTTCCCGATCACGGGCGGCGAGTACGCGTTCGTCGCGCGCACGCTCGGCAAGCCCTGGGGCTTCGGCCTCTTCCTGCTGAACCTGGTCAGCGGCGTGCTCATCATCGGCGTGATCGCCTCGGGTGCGGGCCAGTACCTCGGCGTCCTCTCGAACGCGCTCGGCGGCGGTTGGGTCGGGATCGTCGTGATCCTGGTGACCACCGTGATCGCGTGCCTCGGGATCAAGACCAACGCGTGGGTCACCGGTGTCTTCCTCATCCTGGAGATCGGTGCGCTGGTCGTGCTCACGGTCGTCGGCTTCCTGCACGTGAGCCAGCCGATCTCGACGCTGTGGACCGTGACCACGAGCGGCCCGGGCGGCACGCTCGTCAGCGCCTCCGCCGGACTCGTGGTCTCGTACACCGCGACCGCGCTGTTCGCGTTCAACGGCTACGGCGCCGCCGTCTACTACGCCGAGGAGACGAAGAACGCGCGCTCCACGATCGGCCGGGCGATCCTGTGGTCGCTCGTCATCGCCGTCGTCGCCGAGATCGTCCCCACCATCGCCGTGCTGCTCGGGTCGAAGGATCTGGCCGCCCTCGTCGCCTCTCCCGCCCCGATGACCCAGTTCCTCACCGAGCGCGCCGGTCCGGTCGTCAACACCCTGGTCAGCGTCGGTATCGCGATCGCCGTGATCAACGCCGTGCTCGCGATCATCCTGCAGTTCGGGCGCACCCTGTTCTCCTCCGCGCGCGACCGCTCCTGGCCCGACGTCATCAACCGTCCGCTGGGCCGGATCCACCCGAGGCTGCGCACCCCCGTGGTCGCGACGATCATCGTCGGAGTGATCGCGGCGCTCTGCCTCTGGCTCGTCCCGTTCTCCGTGCTGCTGGTCGCGACGAGCGCCGGCATCGTCATCCTCTACGCCCTCGTCGGCCTCGCCGCGTTCGTCGGACGGATCAACCACACCACCGACGCCGCCGAGTACCGGATGCCGATGTGGCCGGTCGCGCCGATCCTGATGACCCTCGCGACCCTCGGGATCCTCGTGATGAGCCTCATCGCCGACTGGATGCCGGTCGCGGTCGCCGTCGGGATCTTCGCCGTCGGCCTGCTCTACTACGCGCTCTACCTGCGGGGGAAGCCGGACCGCTGGACCCTGCCGCTGCCCGCGGACGAGGAGCTCGAGGACGAGGTGCGCGGATGAGCCGGGCCCGCGCGCGCGACCTTGGACTGATCCGCGGGGGTGTTCCCGGCCGGGACAACGCCATCACCGACGTCCCGGGCGTCGAGGTCGGCTACCGCACGCTCATCGAGGACCGCGGGCCGGTGGCGGTGCGCACGGGGGTCACCGCGATCCTGCCGCGCGGGCGGGCCGGCGCGGCGGATCCGGTGGCCGCCGGAGTGCACTCCCTGAACGGCAACGGCGAGATGACCGGATCCGTGTGGATCGCGGAATCCGGCAGCCTCGGCAGTCCGGTGCTGATCACCAACACGCACTCGGTCGGGGCCGCGCACGAGGGCGCGATCCGCTGGATGCTCGACGCCGTCCCCGGGGCGGCGGACCAGTGGCTCCTGCCGGTCGTCGCGGAGACCTGGGACGGGCGGCTCAACGACATCAACGGGCTGCACGTCCGGCCGGAGCACGCCGTGGGCGCGCTGGAGGCGGCGCGACCCGGGCCCGTGGACGAGGGGGCGGTCGGCGGCGGCACGGGCATGATCTGCTACGGCTTCAAGGGCGGATCCGGCACGGCGTCGCGCCGGGTGGCGCTGGGCGACGCCGAGTACACGGTCGGGGTGTTCCTGCAGGCGAACTTCGGCGAGATGTCGGAGCTGACCGTGCAGGGCGTGCGCGTCGGGCCGGTGCTCAAGGCCGAGGCGTCCGCGGCGGCGGGGTCGCCCCCTGCGGCCGCGCCCGTCCCGCCGCCGCAGGGGGCGGGCAGCGTGATCGTGGTCGTGGCGACCGATGCGCCGCTGCTGCCGGGCCAGTGCACGGCGATGGCACGGCGCGTCTCGCTCGGCCTCGCCCGCACGGGGACCGCGGGCTCGCACTTCTCCGGCGACATCTTCCTCGCCTTCTCGACGGCGAACGCGGGAGCGCTCGCGAGCCGCTTCCCCGCCGAGGAGGAGGCGGTCGTGCTCGACGACCTGCGCGCCGTGCCCTGGGGGCGGATGGACGCGCTCTACACCGCCGTGGTCGAGGCGACCGAGGAGGCGGTGCTCAACGTGCTGGTCGCGGGCGAGGACATGGTCGGCCACAAGCAGAGCGTCCCGGGCCTGCCGATCGAGCGGGTGCGGGAGCTGCTGGCGGGGCGAGCGGGGTAGGGATGCGGGCGGTCCTGCGCTCCGGGGGACGTCCGTCCGGACGTCCTACCGGCCGAGGATCGCCCTGGCCTGGCGGAGCACGGGCTCGTCGACCATGCGCCCCTCGAAGCGGAACACCCCGGGCCGCAGCGCGGCCTCGGCGAGGACGCGCTCGGCCCAGTCCGTCTCCGCGGGGGTGGGCGCGTAGGCCCCGCGGATCACCGCCGCCTGGCCGGGGTGGATGCAGGCCGTCGCGTCGAAGCCGCTCGCGGCGGCGTCGAGCGCCTCGGCGCGGAGCCCCTCGACGTCGGCGATGTCGAGGTGGACGGAGTCGACCGCGGCACGCCCCGCCGCCTTCGCCGCGAGCAGCACGCGGGAGCGGGCGTGCCGGGCGACGTCGCGGTAGCCGCCGGGATCCCGTTCGCCCTGACCGAACCGGCTGGATCGGCCGGACATGCTCGCGATGAGGTCCTCCGCACCCCACATCAGCCCGATCGCGGCCGGGTGCGCGGCGATCTCCTCGGCGTGGACCACCCCGCGTGCGGTCTCGCACAGTGCCAGGACCCGGTGGCCCGCGGCGTGCAGGGCGTCGAGGTCGGCGGCGGACTCGGCCTTGGCGAGCATCGCGGTGCGATAGCCGGTGCCGGCGAGGGCGGCCAGGTCGAGCGCGTGATCCGCCGTTCCCGCCGGGTTCACCCGGACGATCGTGCGCTCCGGATCCAGCGCCGAGGCGGCGACGCGCTCGCGGGCGGCGGGCTTGTCGGCGGGGGCGACCGCGTCCTCGAGATCGAGGATCACGGTGTCGGCCGCCGCGAGCGCCTTCTCGTAGCGGTCGTCGCGGTCCGCCGGGCAGAACAGCAGGGCGGGGCCGCGCAGGATCCCGGACATCAGGCGGGATCCGTCGGCAGGCACCGCATGAGCGTGGAACGGGTCGCGAGCGCGACGACCGTGCCGTCCTGATTGCGCATGGTGTGCGCGAACTCGATGATCCCCTGTCCGGGGCGCGACGACGAGAGCCGCTTCGAGACGATGCGCGTCTCGGCGTAGAGCGTGTCGCCGACGCGCACCGGGGCAGGGAACGAGACCTCCGAGAAGCCGAGGTTCGCCACGATCGTTCCCATCGTGAGCTGCGCGACCGAGAGCCCGACCAGCGTGGAGAGCGTGAACATGCTGTTCACGAGGCGCTCGCCGAACTCGGTGCCCGCGCTCCACGCCGCATCCAGGTGCAGCGCCTGGGTGTTCATGGTCAGCGTGGTGAAGAGGACGTTGTCGGCCTCGGTGACGGTACGGCCGGGGCGGTGCAGGTAGACCGCATCCTCCTCGAACTCCTCGAAGTACAGCCCGCGCTGCTCGATGCGCTTCTCGGTCACGTCCCCGCTCCTTCCGCTCCCTGTGCCTCGCCGGGCTCGCCGGCCGGAGGAGCCGGCTCGATCACGGCGAGCGTCTGCCCGCGCGCCACGGTGTCGCCCTGCGCGGCGTGCAGCGCGACGGTGCCGGCGACCCCGGCGCGCAGCACGTGCTCCATCTTCATGGCCTCGACCACGAGCACCGGATCCCCCTCCTCGACGTGCGCCCCGTCCTCGACGTGCACGAGCACCACCGTGCCCGGCATCGGCGAGTCGAGATGCGGCACGCTCGCCGCCTCGGCGGCCCCGCCGCGTGCGGCCCGCTCGACCGCGACGTCGAAGACGGCGCCCGCGTGCGCGATTGCGACCCGCCCGGCTCCCGCCCGGAGCGCCGCGACCGTGCGCGTCACGCCGTCGATCGTGATCGTGCGGCGCAGGTCGCCCGCATCGCGGATCGCGGCGGGGACCGGGGCGGATGCGTCGACGGCGACCGCGAGGGAGGACCCGGATCCGGTCACGAGCACCTCGGCGCGGCGCTCGCCGCAGACCAGGGCGTAGCGCCGGGGGGCGGGCGGCCCGAGCCGCCAGCCGTCGCGGCGCGCCCAGGGGCCGCTCGGGACGTGGACGGTGCCGGTCGCGGGGGATCCGTCCAGGAGCAGTGCGGCCTCCGCGAGCACCCGCTCGTCCGCCGTCGCGAAGGCGAGGTCGTCGAACCGCCGTGCGATCAGGCCGGTGTCGAGCTCGCCGGCAGCGGCCTCGGGCAGCTCCAGCAGTGCCCGCACGAACTCGACGTTCGTGGGGAAGCCGAAGACCGCGGTCTCGTCGAGCGCGCGCACGAGCCGCCGCCGCGCCTCGTCGCGGTCGGCGCCCGTCGCGATGATCTTCGCGAGCATCGGGTCGTAGTCGATCGAGACGTCCAGGCCGTCCTCGATCGCCGTGTCGACGCGGATCCCCTCCCCGGCGGGATGGATCACGCGCGTGACGCGCCCGCCGGTCGGCAGGAACCCGGCGGCCGGATCCTCCGCGTACACCCGCGCCTCGATCGAATGCCCGCGCAGCACGACGTCGTCCTGCGCGAAGGCGAGCCGCTCGCCGGCCGCGATGAGCAGCTGCTGCTCGACGAGATCGAGTCCGGTGACCTGCTCGGTCACCGGGTGCTCGACCTGCAGGCGCGTGTTCATCTCCATGAAGAAGAACTCGTCCGGCCGGGTCGCCTCGACGATGAACTCGACCGTGCCGGCGCCCCGGTAGTCGACGCTGCGCGCGGTCTCGCACGCGGCGGCGCCGATCGCGGCCCGGGTGGCCGCGTCGAGCAGGGGAGAGGGTGCCTCCTCGATGACCTTCTGGTGCCGCCGCTGCAGCGAGCACTCGCGCTCGCCGAGGTGCACCACGCTCCCGTGCGCGTCGGCGAGGACCTGCACCTCGATGTGCCGCGGCGTGCTGAGGTAGCGCTCCAGGAACAGCGCGTCGTCGCCGAAGCTCGCGGCGGCCTCGCGGCGGGCCGCGGCGATCGCGTCGGCGAGGTGCGCCGCGTCGTCGACCACGTGCATGCCCTTGCCGCCGCCGCCCGCCGAGGGCTTGATGAGCAGCGGGTAGCCGATCCCCGCGGCCGCTTCGATGAGGTCGGCGTCGGTGAGGCCCGGCCGGGCGATCCCGGGCACCGTCGGGACGTCGCGCTCGGCCACGGCGAGTTTTGCCGTGATCTTGTCGCCCATCGTGCGGATCGCCTCCGCGGTCGGACCGATGAACACGATCCCCGCCGCGTCGCACGCCTCGGCGAACGCCGCGTTCTCGGCGAGGAAGCCGTACCCCGGGTGGATCGCCTGGGCTCCGGTGGACCGGGCGGCGGCGATCACGGCGTCGATCGACAGGTAGCTCTGCGCCGCAGGGGCCGGGCCGATCCGCACCGCGACGTCCGCGAGCGCGACGTGGCGGGATCCGGCGTCGGCGTCGCTGTACACGGCGACCGAGCGGATGCCGAGCCGGCGCAGCGTCGCGATGACGCGGCAGGCGATCTCGCCGCGGTTGGCGATGAGGACGGTGTCGAACACTCCGACAGGCTCAGTGCGGCGCATCTCACTCACATCCGGAAGATTCCGTAGCCGGGCGCCTCGGTCGAGGGCGCCCGCGTGACGACGTCGAGCGCGAGGCCCAGCACGTCGCGGGTCTGACCGGGCTCGATGATCCCGTCGTCCCAGAGTCGGGCGGTGGAGTAGTACGGGCTGCCCTGCTCCTCGTAGGCGGCGCGGATCGGAGCCTGGAACTCCGCCTCCTCCGCGGCCGACCAGGATCCGCCCGCGGCCTCGATCTGATCGCGGCGCACGGTCGACAGCACCGATGCGGCCTGCGGTCCGCCCATGACCGAGACGCGCGCGCCCGGCCAGAGCCAGAGGAAGCGGGGGGAGTACGCCCGTCCGCACATCGAGTAGGTGCCGGCGCCGAAGGATCCGCCGACGACGACCGTGAGCTTCGGCACCGAGGCCGTCGCGACCGCGTTGACCATCTTCGCGCCGTGCTTCGCGATGCCGTTCGCCTCGTACTCCCGGCCCACCATGAACCCGGTGATGTTCTGCAGGAAGACCAACGGGGTGCGGCGCTGCTCGCAGAGCTGGATGAAGTGCGCGCCCTTGAGCGCCGACTCCCCGAACAGCACGCCGTTGTTCGCGATGATCCCGACGCGGTGCCCGTGGATCCGCGCGAACGCGGTCACCAGCGTCGTGCCGTACTCGGGCTTGAACTCGGTGAACTCGCCGCCGTCGACGATGCCGCGGATGATCGCGCGGGCGTCGTAGGGGACGGTGAGCTCGACCGGGACGACGTCGAGCAGGTCGACCGGGGGCGGATCCGCGATCGCGGCGGACGGCCCTTCGAGCCCTTCGCGGGCACCCCGGGGCCAGGCCTCGGGATCCGCGCGCGCCGGCGACGGCGGCAGCGTGGCGACGATGTCGCGGACGATGCGCAGCGCGTCCTCGTCGTCCTCGGCGAGGTGGTCGGCGACGCCGGAGACCCGGGTGTGCACCTCGCCGCCCCCGAGGTCCTCCGCGGAGACGACCTCGCCCGTCGCCGCCTTCACGAGCGGCGGGCCGCCGAGGAAGATCGTGCCCTGGTTCCGCACGATCACGGTCTCATCGCTCATGGCCGGCACGTAGGCGCCGCCGGCGGTCGATGACCCCATCACCGCGGAGATCTGCGGGATGCCGTCGCGGGACATCCTGGCCTGGTTGTAGAAGATGCGGCCGAAGTGATCGCGATCGGGGAACACCTCGTCCTGCAGGGGCAGGAACGCGCCGCCCGAGTCGACGAGGTACACGCAGGGCAGCCGGTTCTCCGCGGCGATCTCCTGCGCGCGCAGGTGCTTCTTGACCGTGATCGGGTAGTAGGTGCCGCCCTTGACGGTGGCGTCGTTCGCGACGACCATGACGTGCCGGCCGTGGATCAGCCCGATCCCCGCGATCACGCCGCCGGACGGGGCGTCGCCGCCGTAGAGCCCGTAGCCCGCGAGGGGCGCGACCTCCAGGAACGGGCTGCCGGTGTCGAGCAGGTGGTCCACCCGGTCCCGGGCGAGCAGCTTGCCGCGCTCGGTGTGCCGGATCCGGGACTTCTCCGGTCCGCCGAGGGCGGCCTCGGCGCGACGCGCGCGCAGTTCGTCGACGAGCTCCCGGTAGGTCGGAGCCGGGGCGCTCGGCGCGGATGAATCGGACACAGCACCCTCCATTGGGCGACGACGGGACGTGATTCAGATTAGCGAGCGTTAACTGAAATGTCCACGGGTGCTCCGGGCGTCCGATGCGCGCCGGGTCCGTGCGCGATCGACGGAGTCTCGCACCGTCGCGACCGCGCCGACCGGGTTCAGACCCCGTACTCGTCCCGGATCCGGTCGCGCAGCTGCACGCTGCAGGCGGCGACGGTCTCGTCCCAGACGGTGGTCGCGCCGTCCTGGGCGGTGTCGGAGATCGCGCGCAGCACGCGGATCGGAACGCCGAACTGGTCGGCGACCCAGACGTAGGCGTAGGTCTCCATGTCCACGAGCACGCCGCCGAGGCCCCGGATCCGCTCGACGACCGCGACGTCGTCGACGAAGCTGTCGCCGGTCGCGATGATCAGCCCGTCGCGCCCTGTCGCGACGCGCGGCGGCAGGGAGACGTGCTGCCCGACCACCCCGTCCAGATCCTGGACGTCGTGCTGGATCGCCGCGGTGATCTCGTAGACGCCTCCGGGAAGCTCCGGATCCACGCCGCCGGCGGTGCCGACGACGACGATCTCCTCGTACCCGGCCGCATCCAGCGCACGCGTGAGGCCGTAGGCGGCCTTGAGCTTGCCCGGGCCCGTGACGAGGCGCTCGAAGCCCTCCAGCGACTCGGGGAAGGCCTGCAGTTCGGACGCGAGGGCGGCGACGAGGAGTCTCATGCCTCCATCCTCGCAGGCGCGGCACAGGCGGGCGGCGGCGTTCACACGCAGGAAACGTGGCCGTTGGATACTGGATCCCACGACCGAAGGAGCAGCATGACCCTGCAGCAGGACATCGCCACAGACCTCGGGGTGCGCCCCGACGTCGACCCCGCGGCGGAGATCGATCGCCGGATCGGCTTCCTCGTCGACTACCTCCGGCACACCGGCGCCAAGGGGTACGTGCTGGGGATCTCGGGCGGGCAGGACTCGACGCTCGCCGGCCGGCTCGCGCAGCTCGCCGTCGAGAGGGTGCGCGCCGAAGGGGGCGAGGCGACGTTCATCGCGGTGCGCCTGCCCTACCGGGTGCAGCACGACGCCGACGACGCGAGCGCGGCGATGGCGTTCATCGCCGCCGACGAGGGGGTCGAGGTCAACATCGAGCACGGCGTCGACGGTCTGGAGAACGACCTCGAGGCGGCCGGCCTGGAGGACGTCGCCGACTTCCACCGCGGCAACATCAAGGCGCGCCTGCGGATGGTCACCCAGTACGCGATCGCCGGGCAGCGCGGCCTGCTCGTGATCGGCACGGACCACGCCGCCGAGGCGGTGACCGGGTTCTTCACGAAGTTCGGCGACGGCGCATGCGACCTCACGCCGCTCGCAGGACTGACCAAGAGGCAGGGCCGGTCCCTGCTGCTCGCGCTCGGCGCCCCGGACCGCCTGGCCTACAAGGTGCCCACCGCCGACCTCCTCGACGGGACGCCGGGCCGCGCCGACGAGGACGAGCTGGGACTGACCTACGAGCAGATCGACGACTTCCTGGAGGGGCGAGAGGTCGCCGCCGACGTGGCGCAGCGCATCGAGGCGCGCTACCTCGCGACCTCGCACAAGCGCCGTCAGCCGGTCACCCCCGACGACACCTGGTGGCGCTGAGCCGGGCCGTGGTCCTCCGTCGCGCCGACGGGAACCTGATCGGGTGATGTCCGCGGCCCCGTCTAGGGTCGAAGCGACGGCCTGATCGGCCGCCACCCGAAGACAGGAGCCCTCGTGCGCGTGATCACCCCCTCCGGATCCGACCGGAAGCGCGTGATCTGGAGTGCCACGGATCTGAAGCTCGCGGCGGAGTGCGAGTTCGCCTGGGCCCGGTCGCTGGATGCGAAGCTCGGGCGCATCGACGCCGTCGAGGATCCGGAGGATGCGACCCTCGCCAGGGCCGCCGCCCTGGGGGATGCGCACGAACTCGTGGTGCTGGACGACGACGTGGCCCGGTACGGGAGGTCGGTCGACGGCGGACCCGGCGTGGTCGAGCTGCCCAAGGTGTCGTCGAGCGATGCGGAGGGGCTCGCCGGCGTCGTCGCCGACACGATCGGCGCGCTGCGGTCGGAGGCGACGGTGATCTATCAGGCCGCCTTCTCCACGCCCGAGTTCGTGGGATTCGCCGACTTCCTCCTCCGCGACCCCGACGGGCGCTGGCGCGTGCAGGACTCCAAGCTCGCCCGCACCGCCCGCGCCACGGCGCTCATGCAGCTGGCGGCCTACGTCGACCAGCTCGACCGGCTGGGCATCCCGCGGTCGGACGAGGTCGATCTGATCCTCGGCGATCACCGCATCTCGACGCACGCCGTGCGCGACGTGCTGCCGCTGTTCCACGTGCGCCGGGCCCGGCTCCGGGCCCTCATCGCCGACCGCGGCATCGAGCAGGGCGCCGCCGGCGCGCCGCTCGCCTGGGGCGATGACCGTGGCGACCTGCAGGTCGTGGCCTGCGGACGCTGCGCGACGTGCGAGATCGAGGTCGTCGCGCATCGGGATCTGCTGCTCGTCGCCCGCATGCGGCCGGTGCAGCGCGCTCGCCTCCGCGCCGCGGGGATCGCGACGGTCGACGACCTCGCCGCGGCCGGATCCGCGCCCGACGGGATGAGCTCCGAGACGTTCGAGGCGTTGCGCGCCCAGGCCCGGCTGCAGCTCGCGGCGATGGCCGCCGAGAGCGCCGCCGCGCAGCCGGGAACGGAGGACGCGCACCCCGTGCCGCCGTTCGAGGTCGTCTCCGCGGCGGCGATCGGCATGATGCCGCGCCCCAGCCGGGGCGACCTGTTCTTCGACTTCGAGGGCGACCCGCTCTACACCGAACCGGGCCGGGGAGGACACGCGGCCGACGGGCGCTGGGGGCTGGACTACCTCTTCGGCTGGGTCGACGACGCGGAGCAGTACTCCGCGCTGTGGGCGCACGACTTCGCGGCGGAGAAGCAGGCGCTGCTCGACTTCCTCGACTTCGTGGCCGTGCGCCGGGCGGCGCATCCCGACATGCACATCTACCACTACGCGCCCTACGAGACGTCCCATCTGCAGAACATGGCGGAGCGGTACGGGGTCGGCGAGGCCGACGTGGACCGTCTGCTGCGCGAGGGCGTCTTCGTCGATCTGTATCCGCTGGTGCTGCGCACGGTGCGGATCGGATCCCGGTCGTACTCGATCAAGAAGCTCGAGCCGCTGTACATGGGCGAGGAGGTGCGCACCAGCGACGTGCAGAAGGGCGACGACTCGATCGTGCAGTACGTGCAGGCGCGGGGGCTCGCGGCCGCCGGCCGCACGGCCGAGGCCGACGCGATCCTCGCGGACCTGGCCGACTACAACCGCTACGACTGCGTCTCGACCCGGCGGCTGCGCAACTGGCTCGTGGGGCTCGCCCGGGAGGCCGGGGTGCTGCCCGCCCCTCCCGATGAGCCCGAGACGCGCGCCTACGAGCCCGCGCCGCTCTCGCTCGCGCTGCAGGCCGAGGGGCACCGCGTGCAGGAGGCCGCGCGAGAGGCGGGGCTCACCGGCGCCGAGCTCGAGCAGGCCGGGCAGCCGCACCGGGTCGCGGCCGCCGCGATCGACTACTTCCCCCGGGAGGCGAAGAGCTTCTGGATCTCGCACTTCCAGCGTCTGCGCGAGCCGGTGACCCTGTGGGAGTCCACGCGCGACGTGCTGCGGGTGGATCCGGGGCGTTCGGCGGTCGTGCAGGACTGGGGACAGGAGGAGGGCGCCCGTGCGGTCACCCGTCTCATCGACCTGCACGGCGAGCTCGCCCCCGGCAGCACGCTGGGCGTGGGCGGCAGTCCGTTCGCGCTGTACGCGTCGCCGCCGCCGTTCTTCGGAGAGTTCCCCTCGCGCGTGATCCACGTTCCGCACGAGGTCGAGATCGTCGAGGTGCGCGACGACGGATACCGGATCCGCGAGCGCTCGATCGGTGGGCAGACGTGGGACGAGCTGCCGCTCGCGCTCACGCCCGCCGCCCCGCCCCGCGTGAACTCGCTGCAGGCGACGATCGAGGAGTGGGCGGCGGCCGTGCTCGACGCCGCGCCCGCGTTCCCGCACGACGCCGCGACGGACGTCCTGCTGCGAGCGGTGCCGCGCACGGTGTCGGGGGCGCCGATCCCCGCGATGGACGGCGATGCCGCCGAGACGGGGGAACCGCGCCCGGAGGCCGCCGACGTGATCGTGCGCGGAGTGCTCGACCTCGATCGCAGCTACCTGGCCGTGCAGGGCCCTCCGGGGACGGGCAAGACCTTCACGGCGGCGCGGGTGATCGCCCGGCTCGTGAACGAGCACGGCTACCGGATCGGCGTGGTCGCCCAGTCGCATGCGATCGTGGAGCACCTGCTCGACCGGGTCGTCGCCGCGGGGGTCTCGCCGGCGCAGGTCGCCAAGGCGCCGAAGGATCCGGAGGCGGATCCCGTGTTCACGCCGATCCGCAAGGACGGGATGGCGGGGTATCTCGCCGAGCAGCACGCCGCCGGACTCGGCTGCGTCGTGGGCGGGACCGCCTGGGACTTCTCGAACACCCGGCGTGTGCAGCACGGGGAACTGGATCTGCTCGTCGTCGACGAAGCGGGCCAGTTCTCCCTCGCCTCGACGATCGCCGTGGCCGCGTCCGCGCAGCGCCTCCTCCTGCTCGGCGATCCGCAGCAGCTCCCGCAGGTGAGCCAGGGGACGCACCCCGAGCCGGTGGACACCTCGGCCCTGGGGTGGGTCATGCACGATCGGGCCGTCATCGACCCGGCGCACGGATCCTTCCTCGCGCGGTCCTGGCGCATGCACCCCGCCGTGGCGGATCCCGTGTCGCACCTCTCCTACGCGGGGGCGCTCGCCTCCGCGCCGGGTGCCGAGCTGCGCACGGTCGAGGGGCTGGAGCCGGGGCTGCACGTGCGGCCGATCCGGCACCGCGGCAACGCCACGCAGTCGCCCGAAGAGGCGGCCGAGGTGGTGCGCATCGTCGGCGAGCTGGTCGGACGCGCCTACGTCGACGGGATGGTGGCCGCGGCTCCCCGGCCCCTCGAGGAGACGGACATCATCGTCGTCGCGCCGTACAACGCCCAGAAGCAGCTCATCCTCGATGAGCTTGCGGCCGCGGGATTCCCGGATGTGGCCGTGGGCACGGTCGACAACTTCCAGGGCCGGGAGGCCGTGGTCTCGATCACCTCGCTCGCGGCATCGAGCGGCCGCGACGCCCCGCGCGGACCGGAGTTCCTCCTGCTGCAGAACCGGCTCAACGTCGCGATCTCCCGAGCGATGGTGGCCGCCTTCCTGGTGCACTCGCCCGCCCTTCTGGACGACCTGCCGTGGACCCCGGAGGGCGTGGCGCGCCTGAGCGCGTTCGCTCACCTCGTCGGGGCGGATCGGGAGGAGGATCCCGCGGCCGACGAGGCCGGGGCTGCCGTGGGCGGCCTCGTCACGACCGGAGCGCAGGGATCAGCCGGTGCACTCTGAGGCCGAGATCGCCTGCGCATCCGCGGCCTGGGTCTGGTTCCCGCGCGACAGCGAGCAGGAGAGGTCCGAGCTGCAGCTGGTCCGCTACCCGTCGCGGTTCGGCGGCGGCGTCCGCGGATCGCAGGTCGCGTCGGGCCCTGGACCCGGCTGAGGTGCTGGATCTCGCGGTCGCGCGCACGCGCGCCTGGGGGGAGGGACGGCTCGTGTTCTGGACGAACGCGGCCGACAGTCCCGACCTGGAGGACGAGCTGCGCCGACGCGGCGCCTTGCATGACGACACGGTGACCGTGTTCGCCCGCCCGATCCCGGGAGAGCCGATCCCGGTGCCCGACGACATCGACACCGTGATCGTGCGGACTCTCGCAGACGTGCGTGACGTGGATGCGGTGAGCGTCCCGGTGTGGGACCAGCTCCCCCTGGACGAACAGGGGCTCGCCGAGCAGCTCGACGAGGTGACGGCGGAGCTCGCGGCCGGGACCGGCGCCAGGGTGCTGGCCCGCATCGACGGCCGCCCGGCCGGCACCGCCGGCTGCACGGTCGCCGACGGCTTCCTGCGGCTCTGGGGTGCGGCGACGCTGCCCGGCTTCCGCGGCCGGGGCGCGTATCGCGCCGTGCTCGCCGAACGGCTGCGCCTCGGTGCGGAACTCGGTGCGACCACCGCGCTCGTCAAGGGGCGGGTCGCGACGTCCGCCCCGATCCTGGCGCGCTGCGGGTTCGTCCCTTACGGCGAGGACCGCTCCTACGTGCTGACGGTGTGACGGCGGGACTCAGACCGTGCCGTACAGGCGGTCGCCGGCGTCGCCGAGGCCGGGCACGATGTAGCCCTTCTCGTTGAGGCGCTCGTCGAGGGCGCCCAGCACGAGCGTGACGTTGCGGTCGCCCACGAGGCTCTCGATCGCGGCGACGCCCTCCGGCGTGCCCAGCAGGCAGATCGCCGTGACGTCGTCGGCGCCGCGGTCGAAGAGGAACTGGATCGCGGCGGCGAGGGATCCGCCGGTCGCGAGCATCGGGTCGATCGCGAAGCACTGGCGTCCGCTGAGGTCCTCGGGCAGCCGCTCGGCGTAGGTCGTCGGCTCGAAGGTCTCCTCGTCGCGGACCATGCCGAGGAAGCCGACCTCGGCGGTCGGGAGCAGCTTGACCAGGCCTTCGAGCATGCCGAGTCCGGCGCGCAGGATCGGCACGACGATCGGCCGCGGCTCCGAGATCTTCACGCCCATCGTCGTCGTGACCGGGGTGGTGATTTCGATCGGGCTCACCCGCACGTTGCGCGTCGCCTCGTAGGCGAGCAGTGTCACGAGCTCCTCGGTGAGCTGGCGGAACACCGGCGACGGGGTGCGCGCGTCGCGCAGCACCGACAGCTTGTGGGTGATCAGGGGGTGGTCGGCCACGTGAACGCGCATGATTACAGGGTACTGGCGTTTCCGGTTCCGTCGATCGGCAGGGCCGGCCGGCCCGGACCGGCGGAGTGATGTGCCCGGACCGAGCCCTAGGCTGGGCGCATGGCAGATCCGGATCCGCGGGCGGCGGAGGCGACGGCGATGGACCGTGCGCTCGTGCTCGCGGCCGAGGCCGCCGCGGCGGGGGAGATCCCGGTCGGCGCCGTCGTCCTGGACGGAGAGGGGCGGATCCTCGGTGAGGGGCGCAACGACCGGGAGGAGACGGCCGATCCCACCGGTCATGCCGAGATCGTCGCCCTGCGGGCCGCGGCAGCGGCCGGCGGATCCTGGAACCTCGCGGGCTGCACGCTGGTCGTCACGATGGAGCCGTGCGTGATGTGCGCCGGCGCCATCCTGCAGTCCCGGATCGGGCGGGTCGTGTTCGGCGCCTGGGACGACAAGGCGGGTGCCGCGGGTTCGCTGTACGACGTGCTGCGCGACCGTCGGCTGCCGTACCGCGCCGAGGTCGTCGGCGGGGTCCGCGAAGCCGAGGCCGCCGACCAGCTGCGCGCGTTCTTCGCCGAGCGGCGCTGAAGCGAGCGGAGCGAGCGCTTTTCGGGGTCGTCGAGCGACGACGGCGGAGCCGACCGAGACGAAACGCGGTTCTCGCGGTTCTCGCGGATCGCCGCGTTCCGTCTCGCTCGCTTCGCGTGCTCGCTCAACGACCCCGGTAGGGGTTCTGCGGGCTCAGCGGCCCCGGGGCCGGGCCGCGAGGCGCGCGAGGCGCTCCACCGCGAAGAGGTAGGCCTGGGCGCGACGGTCGAAGTAGCCGCGGTGCCGCACGCCGCGCTCGTCGACCTCCGTGCGGGAGGCATGGCCCTCGGTCGCCTCGCCGGTCTCGTCGCCGGCTCCGGGGATCGGGCCGCCGTCCGACGAGTACACGATCGCGCCCTCGATGTCCCGCGGGTCGACCGGGTGCGCCCCGAGCCGGCCCAGGGGAGCGGTGGCGTCGCTCGAGGCCTCGGTCGCGTAGAACGAGAACGACCGCGCCGACACGGCGTCGGCCACGGCGTCGGCGGCCATCCGCGTCATCCCCGCCGAGGCGATCGAGAACGCCATCGACACGGGGCCCGCCCCGTCCAGCAGGACGAGCTCGCCGAACAGCGTCGACGAGTAGGAGTACGCGAGCACCGCGATCCGGGCGGCCGGATGCTCATGGTGCAGGTGCACGAGATCGCCCGCCAGGCGCGCGGCGCCGACGGTGGCGTGCCTCGTCGCCAGGGCGGACAGGTGCGTGCCGGAGTCGTAGCCGAACCAGGCGACGGTCGCGATCCGCCCCGATCCGCCGCGCAGCAGGCTCGCACGGATCGTGTCGGCGCAGAGCGCCTGCGTGATCTCCGCCCACGCGGGGAACGCGGCGAGGTCGGTGTCGATGCTGTGCAGCACGACGGCGATGAGATCGGCCGCACCGAGGTCGCCGAACGCGACGGCGGCGCGCGGCTCCTCGCCCTCGAAGAACAGCGAGATCAGGCGGGCCTGCGGATCCGCCTGCAGGACGTCCCGGACGTGCTGCAGCTTCTGCCGCGCATCGGCCGACAGCGACGGGTCGGCCAGCGCCTCGGCGAGCGGGTCGACCATGGTGGATCCGCGCGGTCAGTCCGCCGAGCGCAGCACGAAGGCGTCGGTGGAGGGCGAGGGATCCAGCGCAGGCCGGTAGATGTCCGGCTCGAGGTAGATGACCCGTGCCGCGGGCACGGCCGCGCGGATGCGGCTCTCGATCGCGTCGATGTCATCGGCCGCGGCGCGGACGGTCTTGTCCGAGGTGAGCGCGATCTTGGCGGCGACGAGCAGTTCGTCGGGGCCGAGGTAGAGGGTCTTGATGTGGATGAGCTTCTCGACCTCGTCGCCCGCGTGGATCGCGTCCACGATGCGGTCGTGGTCCGCGTCGTTCGCTCCCTCGCCGACGAGCAGGCTCTTCGTCTCGACGCCGAGCACGATCGCGATGAGCACGAGCAGCAGGCCGATCATCAGGGTGCCCAGGGCGTCGAAGACCGGGTTGTGCGTGATGAGCGTGAGGCCGACCCCGAGCAGGGCGAACAGCAGACCGGCCAGGGCGCCGGTGTCCTCGAGCAGCACGACGGGCAGCTCGGGCGCCTTCGCGCGACGGATGAACGAGATCCACGACTGCCCGGCCGGGCGCACGTGGTTGCTCTCCTTGATCGCGGTGCGCAGGGAGAACGACTCGAGCACGATCGAGACGATGAGCACGGCGAGCGGCAGCCACCACCAGGTGCGATCGATCTCGTGGGGTTCGACGAGCTTCTGCACGCCCTCGTAGATCGCGAAGACACCGCCGACGGAGAACAGGATGATCGACACGACGAAGGCGTAGACGTAGCGCTCGCGGCCGTACCCGAACGGGTGCTCGCGGTCGGCGCCGCGCCGGGCCTTGCGCCCGCCGAGCATGAGCAGCAGCTGGTTGCCGGAGTCGGCGACCGAGTGGATCGCCTCGGCGAGCATCGACGCGGATCCGGAGAGCAGCCAGGCGATGAGCTTCGCGAGCGCGATGCCCATGTTCGCGAGGAACGCCGCCAGGATCGCCTTGCCGCCACCGGATGCACTCATGCCACGAGTCTAAAGCGGCGGCGTGGGTTGCGCCGCCGCCTCGTAGGATGGCGGCATGGTCGAAGCGCTCCCCTCTGTCGCGTTCCTCGGTGCCGGATCGATGGGGGGTGCGATCCTGCGCGGCGTCGTCGCGAGCGGGATCCCCGTCGACGGCGGCATCACCGCCACCAACCGCACCGCGGCGCGCGCGGCGGAGCTCGACGGGCTCGCGGGCGTGCGCTCGATCGCGCTCGAGCAGGAGGCGTCCGGCAACGCGGTCGCCGCCTCGGCGCGCATCGTCGTGGTCGGGGTGAAGCCCGCGATGGTGCCGGACCTGCTCGACGAGATCGCCCCGCATCTGCGCGAGGACGCGATCGTGGTGAGCATCGCCGCCGGTGTCACGCTGGCGACGTTCGCCGCGCACCTGCCCGCCGGGACGCGCGTGCTGCGCTCGATGCCGAACACCCCCGCCACCGTGGGCCGTGCGGTCACCGGCCTCGCCGCGGCCGCCGACGTCACCCCGGAGGAGCGCGCGCTCGTGCGCCGCCTGTTCGAGACCGTCGGATCCGTGATCGAGGTCGAGGAGTCGCAGATCGATCCGCTCTCCACGATCTCCGGATCCGGTCCCGCCTATGTGTTCCTGCTGATCGAGGAGCTCACGAAGGCCGCGATCGGCAAGGGCTTCGCCGAGTCGGAGGCCCGCCTCATGGCCGAGCAGACGTTCATCGGCGCCACCGCCCTGCTCGAGGCCTCGGGCGAGGACCCCGCCGAGCTGCGCCGCCGCGTGACGAGCCCGAAGGGCACGACCGAGCGCGCCGTCGCGGTGCTGCAGGAGGCCGACCTCGCCGCGCTGTTCGCCCGGGCCACCGACGCCGCTCTCGCCCGGGCTCGCGAGCTCGCCGCCGGCGCCTGAGCAGGCGAACAGGGCAGCGACCGACGCGAGACATCGCTTCCCGCTTGAGACACCGCGACAGGCGCGATGTCTCAAGCGGAACACGGTGTCTCAGGGATCCGCCGTGAGACGCTCGCTCAGCCCTCGCTCGAGACCTCGGCGAGCACCTCGGGCCAGCGGCGGTCCAGGATCCGGCCGCCCAGGGTCGTCCCCGCCCAGATCGCCAGCCCGCCGAACACCAGCGCGCAGGCGAGGCTCAGCCAGCCGAGCCAGGGCGTCCAGATCGCGGCGATCGCGAGCCCGAACGCCGGGCCGCCGATGATGAGGCTCAGCGGCGCGATGATGAGCATCGCGAGCATCGACTGCACGCCGCCCGAGGACCCGCGTCCGAACGGGTTCGCCTCCGGCGCCGGGGCACGACCGGGCAGGAAGGCGCCCGTCCAGACGCCGGCGGCGGCCGAGACGGCGCCCAGCCCGAGGGCGGCGCCGAGGCTCGCCGGCACGAGATCCATGCGCCCGGCCAGCATGCTCGCCGCCACGCACAGCACGACGGTGATCGGGACGGCGATGATGCCGAACCCGAGCACGCGCCCCGCCCGATCCGCCCTCCCCGGCACGCCGGTGTGGATGTGCAGGGCGATCGCATCGTTGTCGTAGGCGATCCCCAGCTGCAGGACCGTGCCGATGAGCAGGGCGTTGATCGCGGGGACGAGGATCGTTCCGTCGCTGAGCGCGAAGGATCCCGTGCCCCGTCCGTTCATGAGCGCCATCCCGATCAGCAGCGCCGGCAGCAGCAGCATCATCACGGTGTTGATGACCTGACGCGGATCGCGGCGCGCGTAGCGCATGGTGCGGGCGGCGATCGCGCCGACGGCGGACGCCGGCAGGACGCGGTCCAGCAGGCCGCCGGAGCGCACCCGCCCGCCGCCGCGGCTCTGGACCGGGGCGACCAGGCGCGCGGCGAGCAGTCCGCGCGCGGCGAACCACAGCGCGACCACGCACGCCAGCGCGACCAGCAGGCGCAGTCCCGCACCCGCGAGGTCGCCGGCCGCGAGCGCCGCGGAGACGCCGAACACGGCGCCCAGCGGCGTCCACCCCGCGGCGTCGGCGATCACCGGCAGGAGCGCGGAGGGATCGGAGAGCTGGGCGAACGCGCGGATCATCACGTTGATGAGCAGCCCCGAGCAGGCCACCACGAGCACCGCCACCGTGACCACCAGATCCCGCATCCGCCGGCCCGCCAGCCAGCCTGCGAGCAGGCCGCTGACCACGCGGGCGCCCAGCACGCAGGTGGCGAGCGCGACCGGGATCAGCACCACGGCGGAGATCAGGGCGAGCGGGCTCACCGACCAGCCCACGAGCATGAGCAGCAGGGCAAGGGTCGTGCCGATGCCGCCGATCGTGGTGATCCCGGCGACCACGAGCCCCGGCAGCAGGGAGCGCGCCGTGACCGGCAGCAGCGCGAACCGCTCGGGCGCGAGCGTGTCGTCGGCGCTGACCACGATCGATCCGATCCACCACACCAGCACGATCGCGGATCCCACGACCACGAGCGTGCGCACCGCGGCGTCGGGGGCGGCGATGCGCAGGGCCACCAGTCCGGCCGCGAGGGCAGCGAGCAGCCCCAGCGCCACCATCGCGGACACGATGACCGAGACGATCAGCCACGGGTTGCGGCCGAACTGGTGCCCCAGCTGCCGCCAGCGCAGTCCTACGAGGAGCGCAACCATGCGAGCGTCTCCGATCCGAGCTCGTGTGCGCCGACCAGGGAGAGGAAGCGCTGCTGCAGGGTCTCGCCGGCGCGCACCTCGTCGAGGGTGCCGTTGGCGAGCAGCCGGCCCTCGGCGACGATCGCGACGCGGTCGCACAGCGACTCCACCAGTTCCATCACGTGGCTGGAGAGCACCACGGTGCCGCCTCCGGCCACGAACGAGCGCAGGATCTGCCGGATGGTCTCGCCCGAGACCGGGTCGACCGCCTCGAGCGGCTCGTCCAGGATCAGCAGCCGGGGAGCGTGGATGAGCGCGCACGCGAGCCCGATCTTCTTGCGCATGCCGGCGGAGTAGTCGACCACGAGGGTGGTGCCGGCGTCGGCGAGTCCGAGCGCCGCGAGCAGCTCGCCGGCGCGGGCGGTGACGTCCGCCTCGCTCATGCCGCGGAGCAGGCCGGTGTAGCGCAGCAGCTCGGCGCCGGTGAGGCGGTCGAGCATCCGCACGCCGTCGGGGAGCACCCCCATGCGCCCCTTCGCGGCCGCGGGATCCCGCCAGACGTCCGCGCCCAGCACCTGCGCCGAGCCCGCGTCGGGGCGCAGCAGGCCGGTGGTCATCGCGAGGGTCGTGGTCTTGCCCGCGCCGTTCGGGCCGAGCAACCCCAGCATGGATCCGGCGGGGACGTCGAGCCAGAGGTCGTCGACGGCGACCTTCTGCCCGAACTGCTTGCGCAGGCCCTGCAGCGAGAGCACCGGTGGTGCGGCGGTGGGGGCGGTGGAGTCGATCATGCCTCCATCCGACCATGCCGTCAGAGCTCGCGGCATCCGCCGCGAGGCGGATATCCCCGCCGCGCACCCTCCCTCCCGCCCTCCCGCGCGCTCCCCTCCCGCGCCCTCCCTCCCGCGCCCTCCCTCCCTCCCGCTCTCTCCCGCGAAACCGATCCTGCATCCCGAGACAGCGGATGAGAACGTCGGTCTCGGGACGAGAGTTCGGTTTCGCGGTCGCCGGAGGGGCAGCGCGCCGGAGGGGCAGCGCGGGAGGGGGCGCGGCGGAGGGGCCCGCGGGAGGGGGCGCGGCGGAGGGGCAGCGCGGCGGAGGGGCAGCGCGGCGGAGAGGGGGCGCGGCGCCGAGAGGGGGCGCGGCGCGGCGGAGGGGGCTCGGAGGGGCGTCAGCGGTCCAGCGAAGAGAACCGCTCGATGTCGCTGTTCGTGCCGGAGACGATGACGAGGTCGTGGTTCGTGACCACGGTGTCGGCCTCGGCGTAGCGGAACGGCTTGCCCGGGCTCTTCACCCCGACCACGGTCACGTTGTATTTGCTGCGCACGCCGGACTGGTTCAGCGGCACGCCCCGGATGAACTTGGGTGGGTACATCTTGGCCAGCGCGAAGTCGTCGTCGAAGCGGATGAAGTCGAGCATGCGCCCGCTGACGAGGTGCGCGACGCGCTCCCCGGCCTCGCGCTCGGGGTACACCACGTGGTTGGCGCCCACGCGGGCGAGGATCTTTCCGTGCGACTGCGAGACCGCCTTCGCCCAGATCTGCGGCACCTTGAGATCGACGAGGTTGGCCGTGATGAGCACAGAGGCCTCGATGGACGAGCCGACCGCGACCACGGCGACCTGGAAGTCCTGGGCGCCGATCTGGCGCAGGGCGTCGATGTTGCGGGTGTCGGCCTGGACCGCGTGCGTGACGCGCTCCGACCACTTCTGCACGAGTTCGAGGTTGGTGTCGATCGCGAGCACCTCGCGGTCGAGCCGGTCCAGCTCGCCGGCGCACGCGGCGCCGAACCGGCCGAGCCCGATCACGAGCACCGGAGCGTCGTTGCGCAGCACTTCAACCAACGATGGGCCTTTCCACGGGCAGCGAGTAGAGCTGCGTCCGGCTGGTCGCGGCCACGGCCGCGGCCAGAGTCACTGTACCAACGCGCCCCATGAAGATCGTGGCGGCGAGGATGTAGGTCGCGGGATCCGGGAGGTTCCCGGTGACGCCGGTGGACAGTCCCACCGTGCCGAACGCGGAGACCACGTCGAAGAGCACCTCGTCCACGGAGAACTTCGTGATCTGGCTGATCGCGATGGTCGAGACCGCGACGATCGTGGCCCCCCACGCGACGACGCTGAGCGCGACGCGCTGCACGTCGGAGGGGATCCGGCGGCCGAACGCCTGCACGGAGGGCCGGCCCTTGGCCTCGCTGACCACGGCCAGCGCGAGCACGGCGAGGGTCGTGACCTTGATGCCGCCCGCGGTGGACGCGGAGCCGCCGCCGACGAACATGAGCATCGACGCGGCCAGCATCGAGGATCCGTTCAGATCGCCCATGTCCACGACGTTGAAGCCGCCCGAGCGCGTCATGGCGGAGAGGAAGAACGCCTGGAACGTCGTGTCGCCGGCGTCCATGGATCCGAAGGTCTTCGGGTTGTCGAACTCGAGGAGCAGGAACACCGCGGCGCCGATGACGAAGAGCACGACCGTGGTGATGATCGTGAGCTTGCTGTGCAGCGACCACCGTCGCACGTGCCAGCGCTGGCGGGCGAGGGTGTAGATCACGGGGAAGCCGAGGCTGCCGAGGAAGACCCCGAGCATGAGCACCGTGAGCACGTAGTAGTTCTGCGCGAACGGCGCGAGGCCGCCCGGGTTCGGGGTGAACCCGGTGTTCGTGAACGCCATCGCGGAGTAGAACGGCGCCTCCCAGAGGGCCGTGACCGGATCCACGCCCGCGGTGAGCAGGGCGGGGTAGAGCAGCACCATGAGGCCGGCCTCGATCGCGAACGCCGAGATCGCCACCGTGCGCAGCAGCGCGCCGACCTCGCCGAGGCGCACGGTCTGGCTCTCGTTCACCGGGCCGCCGTGCGCGCGCATCGGGTTGGTGTCGCCGGCGGCGATGAGCTTGGCGCGCAGGCCGAGGCGCTTGGAGATCACCAGGCCCATCACGCTCGCGAGCGTCAGCACGCCGAGGCCGCCGATGTTGACACCGACGAAGATCACGCCGAGGCCGAAGCCCGACCAGTGCGTCGCCATGTCGACGGTGGACAGGCCCGTGACGCAGATCGTGGAGACGGCGGTGAAGAGCGCGTCGGCGAGCGGGGTCACGGTGCGATCCGCGCTCGCGATGGGCAGCGAGAGCAGCGCGGTGGTGATCAGGATGAGCGCCGAGAACACGACGATCGCGAATCGTGACGGGGAGGACGTCGTGAGGGTCTTGACGATCCGGACGATGCGGCGGGCGATCTCGGAGAAGGATCGCGCGGGGATGCTGCGCGCCATGGTGCGGCCCCTCCGATCCTCCGTCCGCCAAGCCTTCGTCATGGTACTCCGCCTCCGGCGCGGCTACTGTGAAGGCATGACCGACATCTTCGACGTGATCGCCGACGGCACGAGACGGGACATCCTTCAGCTCCTGCGCCAGCGGTCCGAAGAAGGGGATGCGGGCACCAGCGTGACCCAGATCGTGAGCGAGCTCGGGATCAGCCAGCCGACGGTCTCGAAGCACCTCAAGGTGCTGCGCGACGCGGAGCTGGTCACCGTCCGTGAGGACGGACAGCGCCGGTTCTACAGCATCGAGGCGGCGCCGCTGGAAGAGGTGGACGACTGGCTCGTGCCGTTCCTCGCCGACGCCTACGGCGACTCGGCCCCCGACATCTCCGGCCTCGCCGCCGTGCCGCCGCTGTCGGACGGCGCCGCGCACGCGGCCGAGGTCGTCGGCCGTGCCGCGGCCAGTGCCAAGCACGTCGTGCAGACGGCGCTCAAGCGGCTCGGGGCCTGATCCGGCCGGCCGGGAGGCGGCCGAGCGGATCGCGCGGTCCGGCACAGGCCGAGCATCGGTGGGTCACAGCTGTCACACGGGTTTACAGCCGTCTCCATCAGCCCCTACAGTTGTCGCATCCCGCCGCACAGGGCGTGCCGCGGGCCGAGGGGGGTAGATGGGGATGCCCGAACCGATTCCGGATGTGCGCTTCCTGACGGTCGCCGAGGTGGCCGCGATCATGCGCGTGTCCAAGATGACGGTGTACCGGCTGGTGCACGCGGGCGAACTGCCGGCGATCCGCTTCGGACGCAGCTACCGCGTGCCCGAGTCCGCGGTCACGGCGGCGCTGCACAACCCGGTCGCCGATGCCGGCTGACGCCGTCGAGGGAGCTCCCGCACGCGATGCGTCGGGCGACCGCGGCGCGGTGCGCTAGACTGTTCCGAGGCATTTTTCCATGCCCCGATCCCGGGCGTCGTCCGTGTGCGACGCCCAGCCCCTGACGTAGTGAGGTTTCCGTGGGTTCTGTCATCAAGAAGCGCCGCAAGCGCATGGCGAAGAAGAAGCACCGCAAGCTGCTTCGCAAGACTCGCCACCAGCGCCGCAACAAGAAGTAAGCGGCTGCGCCGATACGGCCGGTCAGTCATCGACCGGAGGTCGTTGACGCGCAAGTCACTGAGCGCCCCCGATCGTTCCGATCGCCGGGGCGCTTCGTGCATTCCGGGCCCGGGGCGACCCGACGCGCCGGCGCGCCGCCGGGTCTGGAAGAATCGGATCCATGAAGACGATCACCGTCGCCCAGCTGGCCGAGCGCGCCGACACGCCCCTCATCGACGTGCGCGAGCGCAGTGAGTTCGCCTCGGGCCACGTGCCCGGCGCCGTGAACCTGCCCATGTCGGAGATCGGCGATCTGCTGCACGAGCTGCCCGACGGCGCCTTCGACGTCATCTGCCAGCTCGGCGGACGCTCGGCGCGCGTCGTCGAGGCGCTCGAGGCGCGCGGCTACGACGTCACGAACGTCGAGGGCGGCACGGCAGAGTGGATCGCCGAGGGGCGCGAGGTCGAGTTCCCGGCGGAGGATCCCCGGCCGTGATCGCACTGACCCTGATCGGCAAGCCCGACTGCCACCTCTGCGAGGTGGCCTCGGACGTGGTCGACGCGGTCGTCGCGGAGCTGCCGGACGCGCTCGCCGAGGACATGGAGATCACCGAGCTCTCCATCCTCGACGACCCGGCGCTGTACGAGAAGTACTGGGAGAAGATCCCGGTCCTGCTCATCGACGGCGAGGTGCACGGCCACTGGCGGATCTCGCCCGACCGGCTGCGCGAGGCGCTCGCCGCGCGGGCGGACGCTCGCTGAGAGCACCGAGGGACCGGGATCCGCGGATCCGGGACCACCGGCGGGAGCCGCGAGCGGAGGGCGCGTCGGCGAGCGCGCAAGGACAGCAGAGAGACAGCGAAGAGGAAGAGTGCAGCGATGGCCCTGCGGCATGTGGTGACCTGGAAGATGGCGACCGAGGATCCGGCGCAGCGCGCCGAGCACGCGGCGGGGATCGTCGCGCGGCTGCAGGGGCTCGTCGGCGTCGTGCCGTCGATCCGTGCGCTGTCGACCGGGGTGAACGCGCTCGAGATCGACGGGAACTGGGACGTCACGCTCGTCGCGGACTTCGACGACGCCGCGGGCCTCGACGCCTATCAGGTGCATCCGGCGCACCAGGAGGTCGTCAGCTACGTGCGCTCGGTCGCGGGCGGACGCTCCGCCGTGGACTTCGAGATCTGATCCGGTCGCGGGATCCCGGAGACAGCGTCTCGGATCCCAGATGATCCGCCGGGCGCGCCGCGGCCGCGGAGGCGCGGGATTCCGCGGCGACGGGCGCGCCGATACCGAACCGAGACACCCGCGCGCCCCGTTCCGTTACCCGGCAGTAACACGAGCGTGTCAAGATTGTCGGCAACCCGCACCAGGACGCCCGCGTCCTCGACACAGGAGTCGCACATGGAACGTCGCTCGAAGCTCGCCTACGGACTCGCCCTCGCGGCGGCCGCCACCCTCACCCTCGCCGGGTGCTCGACCGGGGCGTCGTCCGACCCGACCGCG
Source organism: Microbacterium sp. MMO-35 (assembly GCF_037147555.1). Lineage (NCBI taxonomy): Bacteria > Bacillati > Actinomycetota > Actinomycetes > Micrococcales > Microbacteriaceae > Microbacterium > Microbacterium sp. MMO-35. The sequence goes on along the minus strand of NZ_JBBCVH010000006.1, from coordinate 115,869 downwards.
AGCGCGGCCGGGGGCACGGACTACGGCCTGATCACCGCCGGCACCCTCACGGTCTGCTCGGACATCCCCTACAAGCCCTTCGAGTACGAGGAGACGGCCGGCTCCGGCCAGTACACCGGCTTCGACGTCGACCTGCTCACCGCGATCGGCGACAAGCTCGGCCTCAAGACGCAGTTCCAGGTCACCAACTTCGACACGCTGCAGTCGGGCACCGCGCTGCTCGCCGGACAGTGCGACATGGGCGCCTCGGCGATGACCATCACCGAGGACCGCAAGAAGAACATCGACTTCTCCGACGGCTACTACGACTCGCTGCAGTCGCTGCTCGTGAAGACCTCCTCCGGCATCAAGGACATCAACGGCCTGAGCGGCAAGAACGTCGGCGTGCAGCAGGGCACGACCGGAGAGAACTACGCGAAGGAGCACGCCAAGGGCGCGAACCTCGTGCAGTTCTCCGACGACGGCGTGCTGTGGCCGGCGCTGCAGGGCGGTCAGGTCGACGCGATCCTGCAGGACCTCCCGGTCAACGTGCAGCACGAGAAGGACGACCCCTCCTACAAGGTCGTCGAGACCTACAAGACCGACGAGCAGTACGGCTTCGCGTTCGCGAAGGGCAAGAACGAGGCCCTGCGCAAGGCGGTCAACGAGCAGCTGAAGGCGCTCAAGGACAACGGCGAGTACCAGAAGATCTACGACAAGTACTTCACCGCGAAGTGACCGGGGTCTGATCAACGCCGATGGCCCTGAAGAAACGGACCCGCACGCGGGTCTATCACTACACCGTCTACGCGGTGATCATCGCGCTCATCATCTGGGCCGTGATCGCCACCGACTGGCCCACGGTCGCGAAGCAGTTCGCGAATCCCGAGGTCGCCATGAAGCTGCTCCCGGGCATCATCACGGTCGGCTTGAAGAACACCGTCCTCTTCACGATCTACTCGTTCTTCGGCGGCTTGATCCTCGCGGTCGTGCTCGCCCTGATGAAGCTGAGCGACATCCCGCCGTTCCGCTGGGCGGCGACCGTGTGGATCGAGTTCTTCCGCGGCATCCCCGCGCTGATCACGATCTTCGGCTTCGGGATCATGCTGCCGATCGCGACGAAGGTCACGATCCCCGGGGCGCCGGTGGGCGCCGCGGTGCTCGGCCTCATCGTGGTGTCGTCGGCCTATATGGCCGAGACGATCCGCGCGGGGATCCAGGCGGTGCCGAAGGGACAGACGGAGGCCGCACGATCGCTGGGCATGTCCTCCGGCCGCACGATGTTCTTCATCGTGCTGCCGCAGGGCTTCCGGATCATCATCCCGCCGCTCACGAACGAGTTCGTGCTGCTGCTCAAGGACACCTCGCTGTTCTTCGTGATCGGTGCGACCCCGCTCACCTATGAGCTGACGACCTTCGCCCGCAACGGGCTGTCCACCTATGCGAACGCCACGCCGCTGGTCATGGCGGCGCTGCTGTACCTGATCGTGACGCTGCCGTTGACGCGGCTGACGGCCTGGCTCGAGCGACGGATGGCGAGGGAACGATGAGCACCGACCTGATCAATCTGAGCGCCCCCGCGATCGACATCCAGGGCCTCATCAAGCACTACGGCGACAACGAGGTGCTCAAGGGCATCGACCTGACGGTGAACGCCGGCGAGGTCGTCTGCGTGATCGGCCCCTCCGGATCCGGCAAGTCGACGCTGCTGCGCTCGGTGAACATGCTCGAGGAGCCGACCGGCGGGAAGATCGTGATCGAGGGGATCGACATCACGGATCCCGACATCGACATCGATCGGGTGCGCGCGCGCATCGGCATGGTGTTCCAGAGCTTCAACCTGTTCCCGCACATGAGCGTGCTGGGCAATCTCACGATCGCCCAGCGTCAGGTGAAGAAGCGCGGCAAGGCCGAGGCGGAGAAGGTCGCCCAGGAGATGCTGGAGCGGGTGGGCATGGGCCACAAGGCCGACGCCTATCCGAGCCACCTCTCCGGCGGTCAGCAGCAGCGCGTGGCGATCGCGCGCTCGCTGTGCATGAATCCCGACATGATGCTCTTCGACGAGCCGACCTCGGCGCTCGACCCCGAGCTCGTGGGCGAGGTGCTGCAGGTCATGCGCACGCTCGCCGACGAGGGCATGACGATGATGGTCGTCACCCACGAGATGGGCTTCGCCCGGGAGGTCGGCTCTCGGCTGATCTTCATGGACGGCGGGCACATCCTCGAGGAGGGCGACCCTCGCGAGGTGCTGGCCAACCCCCAGCACCAGCGCACGAAGGACTTCCTGGCGCGCGTGCTCTGACGCCGCCGAGCGGAGCCCCGAGCCCGCCGGCGCATCCGGACTCCTGTCCCGGTGCGCCGGCGGGCTCGTCGCGTCGGCGGGGGATCTTATCCGGGGCCGCGCGTGTTCATAGGCTCCTCCAAGCTCCGGCAAAGCGCGCGTACCGATGACGCCGAGCGGGCACCGATTACGATGAGTGGTCGCCACCGCCCGGGGGCGGGAGAGCGAAGGTCCCCATGCTGCGCTGGCTGCTGGAGCTCGACCTCGTCGACGGCCCGGTGCCGTGGACGATCTGGATCCTCGCCGCCGCCGGCGCGGTCGCGCTGCTGATCCGTCCGCTGCGGCGGCGCTGGATCGTGCGGGCCGGGATCGGGATCCCGCTCGGGGCGCTCGTGGGATGGTTCCTGGTGGTGTGGGCCGACGTGACCAAGGCGTTCGAGCTGCCGATGCCTCCGGATGTGAAGTGGTGGACCACGGGCGGATTCGCCCTGCTGGCCCTGTCGATCGTGAGCCTCTGGCGGTCGCGCTGGTGGCAGAAGGCGATCGGGATCCTCACCATCGTCACCTCCGTCCTGTCGATGTTCCTCGGCATCAACCTGGCCTTCGGGCTGGATCGCTCCCTCGGCGAGATCCTCGGGGTGAACACCCTGGCCTCGGCCGGAGGGTTCGCCGCGCCCCTGACGACCCCCGCCCCGACGACGCCGCTCTCCGAGACATGGCACGCACCGGCGGGCATGCGCAAGAGCGGGGAGACACGGGTGCTCTCCGGCGACCTCAAGATCCCGTCGACGGGCGGGTTCGTCCCCCGGGACGCGAGCATCTACCTTCCCCCCGCCGCGCTCGTCAAGGATCCGCCGGCGCTGCCCGTGATGGTGCTCATGATGGGCCTTCCCGGCAGCCCCAACCCGCGCGCCGTCGCGGGGGTGCTCAACGGCTTCGCCGCCAAGCACCAGGGCCTCGCGCCGATCGTCATCGTCGCCGACCAGCTGGGCTCGCAGACGCAGAACCCCGGCTGCGTGGACTCGAAGGCGTTCGGCGGCGTCGAGACCTACTTCAACACCGACATCCCGAACTGGATCCGCACGCATCTGCGGGTGCTTCCCGATGCGAAGGACTGGACGATCGCGGGCTACTCGAACGGCGGCGCCTGTTCCTTCATCTACGGCGCCCGTCACCCCGAGATCTGGGGGAACATCGCCAACACCTCCGGCGAGCCGTGGGCCGGCTTCGCCGACCCCGCCTCGGTGCTCAAGCCGGTGTACGGAGGAGACCAGGCCGCGTTCGACGCGAACAAGCCCGAGGCGATCCTCCGGGAGCACCCCGGTGCATACGCCGACCACTGGGCGGTCTTCTCCGCCGGCGCGCTGGACAAGAAGTACGGCCCGGCGAACCGGACCTCGGCCGATCTGGCCGAGGCGGCGGGATTCCGCACGACCTTCCATCTCATCCCGAACGCGACGCACAGCGGACCCGGTCTGTACGGAGGCCTCGCCGAGGCGTTCTCGGTACTGTATCCCCGGTGGGGATTGGCGGCAGGATGAGGATCTCGGTGGCACAGACTGCGGGCGCCGTTTCGCGCCGCGTCGCCGGCTACGTCCGGCGGCATCCGTTCGCCGTGGCGCTGAGCGCCCTGCTCGTGATCACGGGCCTGTCCTTCGGCACGCTGTGGGGGAGGCACCCCGCAGGACTCGGCGTCAGCCCCCTCGTGCTCGGCAGGGAGCGGCAGTGGTGGACGCCGCTCACGGCGCTGCTCGTCCCGAACTCCTGGGGCGGGCTGCTGCTGTCGCTGCTGCTCGCGCTCACCCTGCTCGCCTATGCGGAGCGCCTCATGGGCACGCGACGGGTCATGATGTCGTTCCTCGTGACCGGGGTGCTGGGCGTGCTGCTCGGCGCCGGGATCCAGTCCCTGGCCTGGTCCTGGGGGCAGGTGTGGGCGCGCGTCGACTCCCGCGGCGTGGTGTTCGACCCCGCGATCGGCATCCTCGGCGCGATCCTGGCCGGCAGCGCCTTCGCCCCCGCGCTCTACCGGCGCCGGATCCGCCTGATCGGTCTCTCGCTGCTGGTCACGTTCACGCTCTACGGCGGTGACGCGGACAGCGTGTACCGGCTCCTCGCCGCCCTGACCGGCCTGCTCCTGGGGCTGCTGCTCACGAGCGGCGCCCCACGCCCCGTCGTCTATCGCAGCTCCTTCGGGGAGACCAGGACGCTGATCGCCGCGATGGTCGCGGTCACCGGCCTCGGCCCCCTGATCGTGCTGCTCACCGGTGTCGGGATCGGGCCCCTCGCACCCGTCGTGGCGGGCCTGCGCGGCGTCGACATCTCGGGCATCACCGACGCGTGCGCACGCAACAACGCCTCCGCCCACTGCGTCGCGGGCGTCACGACCGCCTTCGCCGCCGGCACCGGCGTGGTGCTCATGAGCCTGGTGCCGCTGCTGCTCAGCCTCATCGCGGCATGGGGGCTGCGATCCGGGCGCCGGGCCGCCTGGTTCCTCGCGATCGGCGTGAACACGGTGATGGCGCTGCTCACGGGCATCAGCCTGGTGGTGCGCTCGATCCGGAACCCGACCGACGTGGTCGAGATCGATCGGCAGTTCCCCGGATTCTCGGTGCTCGCGATCCTCGTCCCGGTGGGCATGTGCATCCTGCTGGCGATCACGCACCGCCGGTTCGCCGTGCGCGCGTCGCGTGTCGCCGTCCGGCGGTTCGCGGTGACCATCGGCATCGCGTTCGCGGTGCTGGCGACGACGAACATGATCCTGGTGACGGTGGTCTCGCACTCGCCGTCGTTCTGGTCGTCGCTCGCGACCACGCTGCGCCGCTTCCTGCCCACGATCATCGGTCATCCGGGCGGCCACAGCCCGCTCACCGGGCTCGCCCTGGTGCTGCACCGCGACGTCGGCGCACTGTTCTGGATCATCTTCGCCCTCGCTCTGCTCCCGCTGCTGCGGGCCCGTTCGCGCAGCACCGCCGACGAGGCGGAGCGCTTCCGCACCCAGCTCCGCGAGACCGACGGCGGCACCCTCGGCTTCCTCGGCACCTGGGAGGGCAACGAGCACTGGTTCACGGCGGACGGCCGGGGTGCGGTCGCGTACCGGGTGGTGAACGACATCGCGATCGCCGTGGGCGATCCCGTCTGCACCCCGGGCGACGCGGCGCAGACCGTGCGGGGATTCCTCGACTTCTGCGACGCGAACGCGTGGACGCCGGTCTTCTACAGCACGCACGACGAGTTCGTGCCGACCTTCCGCGCGCTGGGGTGGCGGAGCATCTCGGTCGCCGAGGAGACCGTGGTGCCGCTCGATCGCTTCGAGCTCACCGGCAAGGTGTGGACGAAGGTCCGCCAGCCGTACAACCGCGGCCAGCGCGACGGCCTCACCACCCTCTGGACGACCTGGGAGCAGCTGCCGGCGGGACTCGTGGCCCAGCTCGACGCACTCAGCGAGCAGTGGATCGCCGAGAAGGCGCTGCCCGAGATGCGGTTCACGCTGGGCGGCGTCGAGGAGCTGAAGGATCCCGACGTCGAGATCCTGCTCGCGATCGGCCCCGAGGGAGAGCTGCAGGCGGTGACCAGCTGGATGCCGGTGTGGCGCGAGGGCGAGCTGATCGGACGCACCCTGGACTTCATGCGCCGCGCGGACGGGGCGATGCCGGGCGTGATGGAGTTCGCGATCGCCTCGGCGGCCCTGCACATGAAGGAGCAGGGACTCGCGGTGATGAGCCTGTCCGGCGCTCCGCTCGCGCAGACCGTGGAGGCGGATGCCGACGCGGACCGCGACACGATCACCCGCCTGCTGGGCTGGCTCAGCCGCGTGCTGGAGCCCGCGTACGGATTCGCCTCGCTGCTGCGCTACAAGGGGAAGTTCAACCCGGAGTACCGGCCCATGCACCTGTTCTACGCCGACAACGGGCAGCTGCCCGCGATCGGCCTCGCGATCGGCCGCGCCTACCTGCCCGACGCATCGCCCGCCGAGTACGTCGCGCTGGCCCGGTCGCTGGCCGGCTGAGACCCGCTCACCGCCGTCGTCATCCGCGTCGCGCCTGAACCCGTGCAGGGCGGTGCCTTCCCGTCGCAGAAAGTGTCGTTGTCGTCCGCTCGGAACGACACCTTCTGCGACGGGAGCAGACCTCATCCGCCGTCTCCGACGCGCCGGTGGCACGCGGAGCGGACGGGACGGTGCGGCTAGGCCGCGGTGCCGCCCCGGCGCACCGCCACGGGCTCGGCGTCGACCGCGAGCCCGACCCGGTCGCCGTACGCGGGACGGATCCGCGCGGCGTGCTGCACGCGCACCAGCGCGCCGTCCTCGGTGCGCACGAGTGTGCGCCGCATGCTGCCGAGGAACATGCTCTCCTCGACGGATCCGGTCACCGCCGCGTCGGAGGCATCCACCAGGCGCACGTTCTCGGGGCGCAGCAGCACGTCGACCTCGCCGGTCGCGGGCGTCTGCAGCGGGAGGTCGTTGCCCCAGACGCGCACGCTCGCGCCGTCGGCGATCCCTCGGACCACACTGGAGAGCCCGACGAACGCGGCGACGTGCGCGGTCGCCGGACGCAGGTACAGCTCCTCGGGGGTGCCGATCTGGTCGATCCTGCCCGCATCCATCACGGCGATCCGGTCGGAGACGCTGAGCGCCTCCTCCTGGTCGTGGGTGACGAAGACCGTGGTGATCCCGAGCCGCAACTGGAGCCGGCGGATCTCGTCCCGCAGCTGCACGCGCACCTTCGCGTCGAGGGCGGACAGCGGCTCGTCCAGCAGCAGCACCCGAGGCTCGGTGACGAGGGCGCGGGCCAGGGCGACGCGCTGCTGCTGCCCGCCGGAGAGCTGATGCGGGAACTTGTCGGCGTGGGCCTCGAGCCCCACCAGGGCGAGCGCGTCGAGCGCCCGCCTGCGCGCCTCGGCGGTGGGCACCTTGCGCCGGCGCAGTCCGAACGCGGTGTTGTCGACGACGCGCAGGTGCGGGAACAGCGAGTACGACTGGAAAACCATGCCCAGATCGCGCTTGTTCGTGGGGACGCCGGAGACGTCCTTCCCGCCGAGCAGCACGGCTCCGCCGTCGGCGCTCTCGAGCCCCGCGAGCACGCGCAGCAGCGTGGTCTTGCCGCATCCCGACGGTCCGAGGAGCGAGACGAACTCGCCGGGCGCGATGTCGAGGTCGATGCCGTGCAGCACCGTCGTGCGGCCATAGCTCTTCACGATGCCGTCGAACTGCACGCGCGTGCCGTCGGCGCGATCGGCGAGCAGGGAGTTGTCCGCCGTGCGGGGGAGCGCGGTGTCGCTCATGAGTCGGCCTTTCCGGAGCGGCCGCGCGCGGCGCGTCCGATGATGAGGAGCAGGAGGAAGCTGAAGGTGAGGGCCATCAGGGCGAACATCGCCGGAGCCCAGCCGTCCTGCTTCTGCACGACGACGAGCGCGGTCTGCAGCACCTCCCGGTTCAGCAGGGAGGCGATCGTGTACTCGCCGAGCACGACGGCGATCGACAGCAGGGACGCGGCGAGGAGGCCCTGGCGCAGGTTCGGCGCCAGCACGCGCAGCACGACCGTGAACCAGCCGGCGCCCAGCGAGCGGGCCGCCTCGGCGAGGGTCGTCAGATCGACGGCGTCGATCGAGGCCTGGATGGAGCGGTAGGCGAACGGCAGCACGGTGATGCCGTAGGCGAACGCGAGCGTCCAGGCGCCGGTGCCGAGCGAGCGCCCGATCTGCAGGTAGATCGGGGTGAGGCCGACGACGAGCACGATCGCGGGGATCGAGATGGGCAGCAGCACCGCGAACTCGAACACGGGGCGCAGGCGGGGGAAGCGCAGGTTGACGAGGATCATCGTCGGCGTGAGGAGCAGCAGCACGATGAGCACCGTCACGACCGCGAGGATCAGCGAGTTGCCGAGGCCCGTCCAGATCGGCTGATAGATCGAGGCCTGGGCCGGATCCCCCAGAGCCGCCCAGTGCGCGACGGTGAAGGCGCCGGTGTCGGGGGCGCGGAAGGTGTACGCGAGCGTCGCCGCCAGCGGGATCAGGAAGAACAGCCCGACCACGATCCCGATGATCCAGCGGGTAGCGGCGGAGGGGCCGAGCCGGTTCACGACTGCCACCTCGCCGCTCGGCGCGCCACCAGGGAGTACAGCCACATCACGATCCCGACGACGACGATCATGCCGAGCGCGAGGGCTCCGGCGAGGTTCTCCCGGCCCAGCACGGTCTCGCTCGTGAGCGCGGCGCGGATCTGCAGGGGCACGATCTGGGCGCCCTGGCTGGCGAGGGCGGCCGCGGTCGCGTAGGACGAGAAGGCGTTCGCGAACAGCAGGAGGAAGCTCGCCAGGAAGGCGGGGGCGAGCACCGGGATCCCGATCCGCAGCCAGAAGCTCGCGCGCGTGCCGCCGAGGGTGAGGTTGGCCTCGGCCCACTGCGGCTTGAGCGCCGAGAGCGCCGGCATGAACGTGATGACCATGAGCGGGATCTGGAAGTAGAGGTAGGGCAGGATCAGTCCGGGCAGCTCGTAGATCCACGGGCCCTGGGCGTAGAGGGAGATCCCGACGTCCTTGAGGAGCTGGGTGATCACCCCCTGCAGGCCGATCGAGGCGATGAACATGAAGGCGAGCATCACGCCGCCGGTCTGGGCGAGGACGCCGGAGGCGGCATCCACGACCGTGCGCACCGCGCCGGCGGGATTCATGTCGAGGAGCGCGTAGCAGACCAGCGCGCCGGCGATCGCTCCGATCGCGGCGGTGAGCAGCGAGAGGCCCGCAGAGTTCGCGAACGTGAGGAGCACGGTGGGATCCCCGAGCGCGGAGAGGTTGCTCCAGGTGAAGGATCCGTCCCGGGTGAAGAACCCGGTCGCCACGGCCAGCAGCGTGGGCAGGGCGAGGAAGATCAGCAGGTAGGCGGCGAACGGCACCAGGCCGACGGCCGCGAGGACGGACGACCCGCGCCGGGCCGAAGCACGAGGCTTCGACCCGGCGCGGGGTGCGGCCGGAGCCGCGGTGGCGGTGGAGGTCACTGGACCGCCGCTGCCCACTTCTCGCCGAGCAGCTTGCCGGCTGCGGTGCTCTGCGCCTCGGTCGGCACGACGGTCTCCTTGGGGGCGGCGGGCAGCGCGGCCGCGAGGGTCTTGTCGATCGTCCCGGCCTTGGTCATGGCGTCCGCGCGGACCGGGCGGGCGCCGCCCTTCAGCCACAGGTTCTGGCCCTCGTCGCTGTAGAGGAACTCCTGCCAGAGGCGCGCGGCGGCCGGGTGCGGGGCCGCCTTGTTGATCGCCTGGTTGTAGTAGCCGGCGTAGCCGGTGCCGGGCAGGACGACGGTCTTCCAGTTCTTGTTGTCCTTGACGTGCGCCGCGTTCAGGTAGTCCCAGTCGAAGACGACGGGGGTCTCGCCGCTCGCGACCGTCGCCGTCGTCACGTCGACCTTGAGCAGGTTGCCGGCCTTCTGCAGATCGGCGAAGAAGTCGACGCCCTTCTGGTAGTCGTCCAGCGTTCCACCGGACTGCACCGTGGCGAGGCCGACCGCGGCGAACGCGGCGCCCGCCTGGGTGGGGTCGCCGTTGAGTGCCACGGCGCCCTTGTACTCGGACTTCTTGAGGTCGGCGAGCGTCTTGGGCTCGGGGAACTTCGAGGAGTCGTAGCCGATCGACATGTACCCGCCGTAGTCGCCGGTGAACAGGCCCGTCTTCTCCTTGAGGTTCTCGGGGATGTCCTCCCACGTCGAGACCTTGTAGGCGGCGAACTTGTCGGTGTTCTGCAGCGTGACGGTGAGACCGAGGTCGAAGACGTCGGGGGCCGTGTCGAGCCCCTCGTTGGTCTTCGCCGCCTGGATCTCCTCGGCGCTGGACGCGTCGGGGGAGGCCTCGTTGATCGTGATCTTCGGGTACTTCTTCTTGAACGCGTCGAGGATCTCGCCGTAGTTGGCCCAGTCGTGGGGCAGCGCGATCACGTTGAGCTTGCCCTCGGCCTCGGCCGCCTTCTCGAGGTCGGCCAGGGTTCCGAAGTCCTTGAGGGACGTGGCGGTGGCGGCCTTGGCGCCGGTGCCGGCGGAGCCGCTGGGGTCGGCCGAAGCGGATCCGGAGCAGGCGGAGAGCAGGAGCGCGGCGCTGGCGGCCAGCGCGATGCCGGCGCCGATGCGCGCACGACGGGTGCTGATGGGCATGATTTCCTCTCGGTGTCCGGCGCGGGCGCCGGTTCGGGTCGAGAGGGAATGTACGGCGGCCGGGTTACCGGCATCACGGAGACGGATGAACGCGTCGTGAACGGCGGGGATCCGATCCGCCTCGCCCGCGCGCCGGCGGCTTCCGTCGTGGTGTCCTGGCTGGTTGGATCGGAGTATGGATCTTCCCGACGTGATCGAGCTCGACGGCGCCACCCTCATCCGCATCGACGCGCCGGAGGACGTCGCCTGCTGGACCGCGGGCGTCGAGGGCGGCGACGGCGGATGGACGGTGAGCATCGTCGTCGAGCCGGCCGAGGCGCCGAGCGCGGAGGCGACGGAGACGGCGCAGGGCGTGGTGGACGAGTTCGGCGCGCTCAGCGAGGCCGCCATCCGCTATCTGGTCGAGGAGCTGCAGGATCCGGGACTGTCCGCGGCGGATCGGGCGCTGCTCGCGGCCGAGGAGCCGCCGTTCGGCGCTCCGGAGGCGGTGGTCTGGCAGGACGGCACCTGGATGATGCGCTTCGCCGAGAGCGGCCTGGAGATCGGCGAGGAGTACGGCATCGGCGTGATGTTCGCCGGCCGCACCCCTGTCGCGATCGAGGACCTGTCGGACCCCGACGAGGTCTGAACGGTCCGAGCCGTGATCGTTGCGCGAGCACGGCCGCAGGCCGCGCGAGACGAGACGCGGTGATGCTGCGCGATTGCCGCGTTTCGTCTCAGTCGCCTTCGGCGTCTTCGCTCAACGACCCCGGGGGGCGGGCGCGGCGTACTTGAAGCCGCGATGGGAGCCGGTGAATCCGAGCCGCTCGTAGAAGCGATGCGCGTCCACCCGCTGCGCATCCGACGTGAGCTGAACGAGGGGGCTGCCCAGCTCGGCGGTCGCGACGTCCATCACCCACCGCATCAGCGCGGATCCGACGCCGCCCGAGCGCAGCTGCGAGCTCACCCGCACGGCCTCGACCAGCAGGCGGGTGGATCCCTGACGGGACATCCCGGGGATGCGCGTGAGCTGGAAGGTGCCGACCACCGTCCCGTCGTGCTCGGCGACGAGCAGATCGTTGGATCCGTCGGCCAGCACCGACTCCAGGCCCGCCCGGTAGGCGGGGAGGTCGTCGTCGGAGGCGGTGTCGCCGCGCGCCGCGCTGATCGCGTCGTCGGCGAGCAGCGCGACGATCGCAGCGGTGTCGTCGGGGCGAGCACGGCGCAGGGTCACGACACCGATCCCGGTCTGGATCGGCACGGGCAGGGTGAGGTCGGCGAGCATGTCTCGATCCTGTCACGGGCGCCCGGCGGGCGCCGCGCGGGGCTCCGGCGTGCGGCGCGGACCCGGCGGGCGCCGCCCTGTCCGCTTCGCACGGAGAAAAGCGCTTCGCTCGGACGGAATCGCGGAATCCATCCGAGCGAAGCGCACATCTCCGAGCCTGGCGCCCGGTGCGGGGCCTTAGGCCTGGGCGGGCGCGGGCTCCTCGTCGGCCTCCGCGACGGCGTCGACGCCGGCCTCCTTGCGCTGCTCCGCGGTGATCGGGGCGGGCGCTGCGGTGAGCGGGTCGAAGCCGTTGCCGGTCTTCGGGAATGCGATGACCTCGCGGATCGACTCGGTCTTGGAGAGGTGCTGCAGCACGCGGTCCATGCCGAGCGCGATGCCGCCGTGCGGGGGAGCGCCGAACTTGAACGCGTCGAGCAGGAAGCCGAACTGCTCCTGGGCGACCTCGTCCGAGATGCCCATGACCTCGAAGACGCGCTTCTGCACGTCCTCGCGGTGGATGCGGATGGATCCGCCGCCGAGCTCGGAGCCGTTGCAGACGATGTCGTACGCGTAGGCGAGGGCGGATCCGGGGTCGGTGTCGAAGGTCGCCTCGAACTCCGGCTTGGGGCCGGTGAAGGCGTGGTGCACGGCGGTCCAGGCGCCCGCGCCGACGGCGACGTCGCCCGAGGCGACGGCGTCGGCCGCCGGCTCGAACATCGGGGCGTCGACGACCCAGGTGAACGCGAACACGTCGGGGTCGAGCAGACCCAGACGGCGCCCGATCTCGACGCGCGCGGCCCCGAGCAGGGCGCGGGAGTCCTTCGCGGATCCGGCGGCGAAGAAGGCGCAGTCGCCCGGTGCCGCGCCGACGAGCGCGGCGAGACCCGCCTGCTCCGTCTCGCTGAGGTTCTTCGCGACGGGTCCGCCGAGCGTGCCGTCCTCGTTGAACAGGACGTACGCGAGCCCGCGGGCGCCGCGCTGCTTGGCCCAGTCCTGCCAGGCGTCGAGGGCCTTGCGCGGCTGCGAGGCGCCGCCGGGCATGACGACCGCGCCCACGTAGTCGGCCTGGAACACGCGGAACGTGGTCTCGGAGAAGTACTCGGTCGCCTCGACGAGCTCGAGCCCGAAGCGCAGGTCGGGCTTGTCGGATCCGTACTTCGCCATCGCGTCCGCGTAGGTCGTGCGCGGCAGCGGCGTCTCCACCTCGACGCCGATGGTGGCCCACATCGCGCGGATGACGGCCTCCATCATCTCGATGACGTCCTCCTGATCGACGAAGGCCATCTCGATGTCGAGCTGGGTGAACTCGGGCTGACGGTCGGCGCGGAAGTCCTCGTCCCGGTAGCAGCGCGCGATCTGGAAGTACTTCTCGACGCCGCCGACCATGAGCAGCTGCTTGAACAGCTGCGGGCTCTGGGGCAGGGCGTACCAGCTGCCGGGGTGCAGGCGCGCGGGCACGACGAAGTCACGGGCGCCCTCGGGGGTGGAGCGGGTGAGGGTCGGGGTCTCCACCTCGGTGAACTCGCGCTCGTGCAGCACGTCGCGCAGCGCCTTGTAGACCTTCGAGCGCAGCTGCAGCGGCGCGATCGAGGCCGGGCGGCGCAGGTCGAGGTAGCGGTGCTTGAAGCGCACGTCCTCGCCGACCGGGTCGGCCTCGGCGAGGCCCGAAGACACCTGGAAGGGCAGCGGCGCCGACTCGTTGAGCACGACGACGTCCTGCACCACGATCTCGATCTCGCCGGAAGGCAGGTTCGGGTTCTCGTTGCCCGCGGGGCGGCGCGAGACCTCGCCGGTCACCTGCAGCACGAACTCGCTGCGCAGCGGGCGCGCCGTCTCCTCGTCGCGGATGACCACCTGGGCGATGCCGGTGGCATCGCGCAGATCGATGAAGGCGACTCCTCCGTGGTCACGACGGCGATCGACCCACCCCGCGAGGGTGACGGTCTGACCGATGTGCTCGGCTCGCAGTGAGCCTGCCGTGTGGGTGCGAAGCACGGATTACGCCTCCAACTAGGGAAAAGGGATCCCCGTCATTCTACGGGGACGGGCCGGATGCCTCGTGGGGAGGCGATGCGGATCACTAGACTCGCGGCAGCACCACCCCTCGACCGATCCCCTGGAAGGCGCTCCCCATGCACATCCTCCCCACCGAAGACCCCACCGACGCGGCCGGCAACATCTACGCGGGGCTGTTCTCCGGCACCACCAGCATCTTCGCGCTGATCTTCTACGTCATCGTCGTGATCGCGCTGTGGAAGGTCTTCACCAAGGCCGGACACCCCGGGATCCTCGCCATCATCCCGATCGTCAACCTGATCTTCCTGATCAAGATCGCCGGGATGAGCGGCTGGTTCGTGCTGCTCTACCTCATCCCGATCGTCAACATCGTCATGTCGATCATCGTGGCGATCAAGCTGGGCAAGAACTTCGGCAAGGGCGGGGCCTTCTCGTTCTTCCTGCTGTGGCTGTTCTCGTTCATCGGTTACTTCATCATCGGGTTCGGATCCGCCCAGTACCGTCGCGTCTGAGCGAGGACCTCGCATACCGATGGCCGCGGAAAGACTGCACCTCGTCCGGCACGGCGAGGTCTTCAACCCCGACCACGTGCTCTACGGGCGTCTTCCCGGCTATCACCTGAGCGAGGCCGGTCGGCGGATGGCGCAGGCCGCCGCCGACCACCTCGCCGGGCTGGACCGGCCCGTCTCGGCGCTGCGCTGCTCGCCGCTCGAGCGCACCCAGGAGTCGGCGGAGCCCTTCACGGCCGCCTTCGGCCTCGCGCCACGGCTCGACGATCGCATCATCGAGCCGTGGAACGTGTTCGAGGGCACGCGGATGCGCCGTGCCCTGATGAACCCCTGGAACTGGCGGCACCTGCGCCGTCCGTCGGTGCCGAGCTGGGGCGAGCCCTACGCGTCGATCGCGGACCGGATGCGCGCCGCGATGGACGAGGCCTGGCACGAGGCGCCCGGTGGCGACGTGGTGTTCGTGTCGCACCAGGCGCCGATCTGGATCACGCACCTGTCGGTCGCCGGGCTCCCGCTGCGGCACGACCCCCGCACGCGGCGCTGCGCGCTGTCGAGCATCACCTCGTTCGAGCGCGTCGGCGACGTGTGGCGCGAGGTCGACTACGCCGAGCCCGCCCCGGCCGGCATCGACCTCGGCGCGGTCTGAGGCCCCGCTTGTCGAGTCGTCCCCCTCACCACGGCCTATGGCTCGTGGTGAGGGGGACGACTCAATGGGTGAGCGCGTCGCGTACGGCGATGACCCCGCGCAGCGTCTCCTCGTGCGAGGTGCTCAGCGGGGACAGGCCGAGCCGGATCCCGTCGGGGAACCGGAAGTCGGGGATGACCCCCTCGCCCCAGAGCTCCTGCGTGACCGGCTGGAAGTCGGGGTGGCCGATCGTGACGTGGCCGCCGCGCAGGGCGCTGTCGCGTGGGCTGAGCAGCCGCACGCCGAGCGGGACGAGGAGCTCGTCCGCGGCGCGCACCGCGAAGTCGGTGAGCGAGACCGACTTCGTGCGCACCGCCTCGATGCCCGCCTCGGCGATGAGATCGAGCATCGCCTGCATGGCGAGCATGCTCGTCACCGGCGGCGTGCCGCTGAGCAGCTGCCGGATGCCCGGGGTCGGCGCGTACTGCGGGCCCATCGCGAAGATGTCGGCGGCGCTCCACCAGCCCTGGATCGGCTGACGGATGTGCGGCTGCAGGTCTCGGCGCACGTAGGCGAAGGCCGGGGAGCCGGGTCCGCCGTTGAGGTATTTGTACGTGCAGCCGACGGCCAGATCGGCGCCGCTGTCGTCGAGCCGCACCGGGACGGATCCCGCCGAGTGGCACAGGTCCCAGAGGATCAGGCCGCCCGCCTCGTGCACCCGCGCCGTGATCGCCGCCATGTCCGCCAGGGCGCCGGAGCGGTAGTCGACGTGGCTGAGCACGACCAGCGCGGTGCGCTGCGACAGCACCGGCGCGAGGTCGTCGACCGTGACGCCGTGCACCGGATCCGGCTGCACCCACACGAGCTCCATGCCCAGCTCGGCCGCGACGCCGGCGGCGATGAAGCGATCGGTCGGGAAGTTGCCCTCTTCGATCACGATCTCGGTGCGGCCCTCGCCGGCCGCCGCGGCACCCGCGCGGATGAGCTTGTAGAGCACCACGCTCGTCGAGTCCGCGACGATCGTCTGCCCGGCGGCGGCGCCCAGGGCGACCTCGGCGATCCGGTCGCCCAGCCGCTCCGGCAGGTCCATCCACTGCTCGTCCCAGGAGCGGATGAGGCGCGTGCCCCAGTCCTCGCGGACGAATGCCGCGAGCCGCTCCGGGACGACGGCGAGCGGCCGCCCCAGCGAGTTGCCGTCGAGGTACGCCTGCACGCCCGGCGCCTCCACGAACGCGTCGAGGTGCGCCCGCAGCGGATCGGCGGCGTCGAGGGCGCGCGCCGCCGCGAGCAGCTCCGCGGTGGTGTCGGCGGGGGCGGTGGGGTCGCTCATCGGGTGCCTTCCGTTTCGGCGGGTTCGAGGGGGACGGGTTCGAGGTGGACCGGTTCGACGTCGAACGGGTCGGCGTCGCGGGCGGGCAGGAGGAACCGCCGGCCGGCGGTCGCCGCGACGGGCACCAGCGCGCGGATCAGCGCGGCGCCGCGGATGCCGGCCTCGCGCAGCGCGCCGACCTCGGCGGGGTTCAGATCGACCGGGGTGTCGCCGTTGCCCATGTCCGTGCCGTAGCGCACGGTGCCGCCGTGCGCGTGGAAGCGGCGCACGTTGTCGATCGCGATCTCGCGCGCCTCGCCCTCGTGGATGCCGAGAGTGGAGATCCAGGCGATCCGTCCCGCCTGGCGGGCCACCTCGTCATCGCTCAGCCGCTCGGTGAAGGGGGCGTGCGCGAGGGCGCGGACGCCCAGCCGCGGCATCCGCTGGGCCTCGCCCGGCCCCTCGGCGTGCGCGACGACCGGCAGCCCCGCCTCGTCGGCGGCGCGGACGATGCCGGCCACGAGCTCGTCGCTGAAGACCGGCCCCGCCGTGCTGTTGCTCGCGATCTTGATGACGGAGGCTCCGGCCGCCTTCATCTCGGCGACGGCGGCGACGGCGCCGTCGAGGTCGTCCAGTTCGCGCACGGATCCGGCGGGCGCCCAGGAGCGATCCGAGGGGTAGCCGCCGGCGGGGGTCAGGAACGCACCCGCGTAGGAGATCGCGATGCCGTGCGGGTCATGACCGAAGCGCTCCGAGACCGCGCCGGCGATCCGCGCGATCTGCACCGGATCCGACCCGAGGTCGAGGCCGCGCCCGAGCCTGCTGGATTCGAGCAGGCCGACGTCCACGAGCTGCAGGTGCACGTGATGATCGGTGAACCCGCCGATGGAGAGGGCTTCCGCCATCGGTCACCGCCCGATCTCGGTGCGCACCGCGTACAGCTCGGGGAAGAAGGTGAGATCGAGGGCGCGCTGCAGGAAGTCGACCCCGCTGGATCCGCCGGTGCCGACCTTGCGGCCGATCGTGCGCGTGACGGTGCGCAGATGCCGGAAGCGCCAGAACTGGAAGTTGTCCTCGACGTCGACGAGCTCCTCGCACGCCTCGTACAGGTCCCAGTGCTCGTGCGGGTTCTCGTAGATCGCGGTGAGCACCGGCACGAGCGACTCGTGCATGCGATACGGCTGCCGCACGTCGCGCTCGAGGATCTCGGCGGGGACCGGCAGCCCCCGTCGCGCGGCGAGCCGGAGGAACTCGTCGTAGAGCGTCGGGCGCTCCCACTCCGCGGTCAGCATCGCGAGGTTCTCGGCGTGATCGCGGAACACCCCGAGCATCCGCTCGTTCTTGTTGCCGAGGGCGAACTCGACGGCGCGGTACTGCACCGACTGGAAGCCGGAGGAGTTGCCGAGGTCGCCGCGGAACTCCGCGTACTCGGTGGGGGTCAGGGTGGCGAGCACGGACCACTGCTGGGTGAGCACCTCCTGGATGTGCTTCACCCGGGCCATGTGCTTGAGCGCCGACCGCAGGTCGTCCTCGGCGAGCCGGTCGCGGGCGGTGCCGAGCTCGTGCAGCACGAGCTTGAGCCACAGCTCGGTGGTCTGGTGCTGGATGATGAACAGCATCTCGTCGTGGTGCTGCGGCACGCTGACCGGATGCTGTGCGCCGAGGAGCCGGTCGAGGTCGAGATAGGAGCCGTAGGTCATCCGATCCTTCAGATCGGTGACGATGCCCTCTTCGAGCGCGCGTTCGTTGTCCGCCACCGGCGACCTCCTCGTCGTGTACGTCTCCAGTATTTCATCGGCGCTTCGGAAGCGTCTGTGATCGGAGCCATCGCCCCGCCCCCCTGATCCGTCTCGCTGCACGTGCCATCGGCTGCGCGAGTGTGCAGGCGAGGACCTCCGCCCGTGTTCGTTCTCGCCCGCGCTTGTCTCCGCCCGCGGTCATGCGGCGGCCGTGCGGGCGGAGTCCTCTTCGGTCGTGTCCTGCGCCACGAACATGACCCGCGGCGGCGGCGCGTCCGAGTACTCGACGCCGGCGGGGGTCGTCCAGACGATGGTCCCGTCCCGGCGCTGGCGCGCAGTCCAGCGCCACCTCGCGTCGACGTCCGGGTGCTTGAGGGCATGGTGGGTGGCGCAGAGGCACGCGAGGTTGGTGATCGCGGTGGGGCCGCCGCGGGCGTGGTCGTAGGTGTGATCGATCTCGCACCTGCGCGCGGGTCTGCGGCAGCCAGGGAACCGGCAGGTGCGATCTCGGGCGCGGAGATGGCGCCGCATCGCCGCGGTCGGCTGATAGGCGGTGGTGCGGGTGATCATCCCCGCGTCGTCGAGGTGCAGTCGTCGCCAGGAGGCGGCGGACGCGGCGAGGTCGCGCGCGAGATCGGCGTCTACCGGGCCGTGGGCGTCGAGCTCGGCGAGGCGGTCGTCGATCCCCGCGAGGGTGGCGGCGCTGACGGTGACCTGCACCGTCGGGCGGATGCTCTCGAGGATGTCGGCGTCGTGGTCGACGCGGCCGGTGAGGAGGCGCAGCAGGATCCGGTCGCAGCGCACCTGATCCAGGGTGCGTGCGTCGCCCAGCGGATCGGGGTCCGCGCCGTCCTGCTTCGCCGCGCGGAGGATCGCATGGCCCTCCTGCGTGACCAGGTCGTACGCGGAGTGGATGAGCACAGCGGGGCCCGTGACGTGCAGGCTCGCCTGTCCGCGGCCCTCGTCGGTCACCGTGACGAGCCGCTGATCCTGTGCGCGGTCGTGCTGCTCCTGCACGGTCGCGGGCGCGAGGGCGGCGACGACGCTCTCGGCGAAGGCCTTCGTGCGCGCGCGGGTCTCCGCGGAGGCGTAGGGGACGACCGCCGTCTCGTAGGCGGCCGCCACGGCATCGTCCCCGGCGGGGAGATCGCGCGCGGCCTCGACGATCACGTCGGCGTGCGCCAGCGTGAGCGCACCGGCGGCGAGGGCTTCACGCGTGCCAGGGAGGCGCTCCTGCAGGGTGTGCGCATTGGCGAGCTGCTTCGCAGCGGCGTAGGCGGTGATGCGCAGCCCCGCGGAGAGCTCGCTGATCATGGATCGTTCGGCCTGCTCGAAACCGTCCTGCCCCGGGCGGATCTCAACGAGGAGCAGCCGCACCCGTTCGGCCAGCCTCTCCGCCTTCCTGGCCTGCAGCCGGGAGATCTCGCGGTCGATCTGCGCGCACTCCTCGACCAGCGCCGCGCTACGGCGAAGCGTGTGGTCGAGGGTGGGTTCCATGGTTCCAATCTAGAACGCAGCATCGATGCTGGAGGGGGGAAGAGGGGATCTGTGGACAACCGGTTTCGTACATCCGTATGACGGATCGAATCGCGGATCCACGGGGTCGCGCGGGCGTCGCTAGGCTGTCCCGTGACAGCGCCTAGGGTTCCGGGGTCCGCCCGACTGGTCCGAGCGGCGCCACGTCGGGCCTTCGTGGGCCCGACGTCATCTGAACGGACAAAAGCCTGGAGGAACCACGTCCGTCGCGCCCGCGCCGGACCGAAGGTTCCCATGTCGCTCGTCGCTCTCGTCCTCGTCTTCTCCGCCGCCATCGCCCACGCGGGCTGGAACGTGCTCGCGCACGGCGTCAGCCGCGCCGGCTACCCCTTCCTGTGGTGGGGCGCCGTCTCCAGCACGCTCGTCTGGATCGGCGTCGTGCCGTTCACCGGCGGCATCGGCACGGGGGACGTCGGCGGCTTCGTGCTGGGCGTGCTGGTCTCGAGCGTGCTGCACGTGACCTACATGGTCGTGCTGCAGCACGGCTACCGCGTCGGCAACCTCTCGACCGTGTACGCGACGGCGCGCGGGACGGGGCCGTTCCTCTCGGTCATCATCGCGATGACCCTGTTCGGCGAGCGGCCCGCGCCGGTCGCCCTCGTCGGCGTCGCGGTCGTGATCATCGGGATCGTGGCGATCGGCTTCGTGGACCGGGCGGGCTCTCCGGCCCCGGCGATCCCGGATCCGCTGCCGGCACCCGGACGACGCCGCATCGACCCGGGGCTGCTCTTCGGCCTCCTCACCGGAGTCACGATCGCCGTCTACACGATCTGGGACGCCTTCGTGGTGCGGGCGCACGGCCTCTCGCCGGTCGCGTTCATGGTCGGCACCGCCGCGATGCAGATCCCGTTCTACTCGTTCGCGGTGCGCGGGCGCTGGGCGGCGCTCGCCGCGTTCGGACGCCTCGGATGGCGCCGGATCCTGGCCTTCGGGATCCTCTCGCCGCTCTCGTACATCCTCGTGCTGCAGGCGATCCGCATCGCTCCCGTGGCGCTCGTCGCGCCGCTGCGCGAGGTGAGCGTGGTGCTGGTGAGCCTGTTCGGGGCGTTCGTGCTGCGCGAGGGGCGCCCGGCCTGGCGGGTGGGGGCCGCGGCGATCGTCGTGGCCGGGATCGCGCTGCTGGCGGTGTGAGCGCGCTGCCCGGGACCCGGGGGTCGTCAGGGGTGCGCGGGCCCGCAGCGGACGGCTCAGCCGCCCACGGCGCGCAGGTACTGCCCGTCGGAGGAGATGCCGGATCCGGAGACCGTGAACCGCACGATGCGGGAGAGATAGCGGTCCTCGCTGGCCTCGAAGATGCGCCCGTCGGCGTCGCGCGAGGTGCGGCTGAGGCGCAGGATCGGGGCGCCAGGAACGACCTCCAGCAGCGCCGCATCCTGCTCGTCCGCGGCGACGGCGTCGATCTCGTGCTGCAGGCCCACGATCGGGTGGCCCTGCGATGCCAGGAATTCGGTGATCGAGATCGCATCGGTGTCGACGCTGAACAGCAGGCGGCCGACCTCTTCCGTGTAGAAGAGCCGCTCGAGCATCGTGGGGCGGTCGTCGAGGAAGCGCAGTCGCACGACGCTCACGATGGTGTCATCGGGATCCACCCCGAGGGACTGAGCCTTCTCGGGTCCGGCTCGGCGCAGGCTCAGCTCCTGGGTGCGGGCGCCCGGGCGGGCGCCGAGCTCGCGGGCCCAGCGCGTGAACGGCACCGACACGTCCACGGCCTGGGTCGCCTTGCGCTCCACGACGCGCGCGGGCCTTCCGCGCGCGGTCTCGATGAGCCCCTCGGCGCGGAGCGCGGCCAGCGCGTTGCGGATCGGGCCCCGCGAGGTGCTCCAGCGCTCGGCGAGCTCCGCTTCCGTCGGCACCGCGTCGCCGGGGCGGAGGCGGCCGGAGGCGATCCGGGCGCGCAGATCGTCGGCGATCTGGGTGTAGACAACCTCGGGCACATAGGCATACTACTTCGTCGCCTCGGTGAGCGCACCCTCGTTCCAGCAGTGTTCATGCAGGCGAATCGCGGGTGAACAGTCGGGGAACAGTGCCGAGGTAGGTATACATCTCGGCCGTGAGCTTGAGAGAGTCTTCGAGGATCCCCTCCGCACCAGAACCCGAAAGGTCCTCATGAAGCTTCGCGCTCTCACCGTCGCAGCCGGCGCCGCCGTGCTCGCCCTCGGCCTCGCCGCATGTTCTGGCGCCGCCGGCGCCGCCACCGGCACCGACGCGCCCGCTGCTGCAAACGGCGGCTACGCCGTCGACGCGAACACCCTCGTCTTCGGCGTCGTGCCCGACTCGGTCGACACCCAGACCAACTACCAGCCCCTCATGGACTACATCGCCAAGGAGACCGGCAAGAAGGTCGAGTACCACGAGTCCACCGACTACGCGGCGCTCATCGAGGCGGCCGTCGCCGGCAAGGTCGACGTCGCCTCCTTCTCCGGCTTCACCTACATCACGGCCACCAACGCCGGCGCGAAGCTCACCCCGATCTCCTCGATCGTCACCAAGCAGGGGCAGGAGCCGGGCTACTACTCCGAGGCCATCGTGCCGAAGGGCTCCTCGATCACCTCCATCAAGGACTTCAAGGGCAAGAAGGTCTGCTTCGTCGACCCGTCCTCGACCTCGGGCTACCTGTTCCCGAGCTACAACCTGCTCAAGGACGGCATCGACCCCAAGACGGACGTCACCCCGGTCTTCGCAGGCAAGCACGACGTCAGCGTGCAGAAGGTCGGCGAGGGCACGGAGTGCGAGGCGGGCTTCGCCGAGGACTCCGAGGTCGCCAAGAGCGACAAGGTCACCGTCGTCGACAAGACGATGGTCCCCGGTGCTCCGCTGGTCTACAGCTCGGCGCTGCCGAAGGAGACCGCCGACAAGGTCGTGACCGCCCTCAAGGAGGTCACCATCGACGACATCGTCAAGGCCGGCATCAAGGGCGCGGACAGCGACGCGTTCAAGGCCACCTTCTACGCGACCAAGCCGGTCGACGACAAGTACTACGACATCATCCGCGACATCTGCGACAAGACCAAGGCCGACCAGTGCAAGAAGTGATCTGACCGATCACGCCCCCGAACGGGGTCGTCGAGCGACACGTCGACTCGCGCTGCTCGTTCGGTGCAGGTCTTCGCGAGACGGAACGCGGTCGGATGCGAGAGCACCGCGTTCCGTCTCGGTCGCCGTTCCCGCGTCCTCGCTCAACGACCCCGTACACACCCAGGAGCGCAACATCATGAGCACGGCAACCACGGAGCCGGTCATCCGCCTCTCCGGCGTCACCAAGCGGTTCGGCGCCACCACCGCCCTCACGGGCGCCGACCTGGAGGTCGCGCGCGGCGAGATCGTCGTGCTCCTCGGTCTGTCCGGATCCGGCAAGTCGACGCTGCTGCGCCACCTCGACGGCCTCGAGACCCCGACCTCCGGCACCGTCGAGGTGCTCGGATCGGCCGTCCCGACGCTGAAGGGGAAGGCGCTGCGCGGCCTCCGCAGCCGGGTCGGCTTCATCTTCCAGCAGTTCGAGCTGGTGCCCTCGCTGACCGTGCTGGAGAACGTGCTGACCGGATCCCTCTCGTCCGTGCGCGGTCCGCGCCTCGGGCTCTGGGGCTATTCGAGGGATGCGAAGCTGCGCGCCCTCGGCCACCTCGAGCGCGTGGGCCTGCTGGAGCGCGCCTACCAGCGCAGCGACACCCTCTCCGGCGGCCAGCAGCAGCGCGTCGCGATCGCCCGCGCGCTCATGCAGCGCCCCGAGATCCTGCTCGCCGACGAGCCCGTCGCCTCGCTCGACCCGGAGTCGAGCGACCAGGTCATGGCGCTCATCCGCGAGATCGCCGCGGACCAGGGCCTCACCGTGGTGTGCAGCCTGCACCAGGTCGACCTCGCGATCAGCTGGGCGGACCGCATCGTCGGGCTGCGCCACGGCGAGGTCGTCCTGAACACCTCCACCACCGGCCTCAGCAAGGCCGAGGTCATGGAGATCTACGGCCGGGTCGCCACCACCACGGCCGACCTCACCGCCGTGACCACCGAGCTCATCGCGCAGGGCATCGCGACGCCCGCCGACGCGGCGACAGGCGCGGCGGCCGTGGCGTCGGCCGCCGCCGGGGCGCAGGCATGACCGCGGTCGCCTCCCCGCGCCGCGAGGGCTACGTCGGCGGCCTGCTGTCCCGGGCGCCGCGGCCCCGGATCTCGCCGGAGCGCATCGCCGCATCGCTCGTGCTCGTCGTGCTCGCCGGGCTCGGCGTCGCCTCGCTCGTGCAGAGCGGCTTCTCGCTCTCCGGCGTCCTGTCGAGCTGGGGCAACGCGCAGCGCTTCATGACCCGTGTGGGAGCCCTGACCTTCCCTGCGCCCCTCGATCTGCTCTGGCTGATCGCGCTCACCGTCGGGCTGGTGCTGGTCGGCACGCTCGTCGCCGCCGCGCTCTCGGTGCCGATCGCCTACCTCGCCGCGGCGAACACCACGCCCGGACCGGTCTGGCGCGGCATCGCCCGCTTCATCGGCGTGCTCACCCGCTCGATCCCCGACGTCGTGCTGGCCATGGCGTTCGTGCTGATGTTCTCGCTGGGGACCCTCCCCGGCATCCTCGCGATCGGGATCCACTCGATCGGCATGATCTCGAAGATGTTCGCCGACGCCATTGAGCAGATCGACGAGGGGCCGCGCCTCGCGATCCGCGCAGCCGGGGGCACGAAGCTGCAGCAGTTCACCGCGGGGGTCCTCCCGCAGGTGCTGCCCAGCTGGGTCGCGACCGTCCTGCACCGCAACGACATCAACCTGCGCGGCAGCGTCGTCCTCGGCTACGTCGGCGTCGCGGGCCTGGGCCTGGAGATGTCCTACGCGTTCAAGGCGCTCAACTACGGACGCGGTCTCGGGATCGCCCTCGTGATCTTCGTGCTCTGCGTCGTCATGGAGATCGTCTCCAGCGCCGTGCGCGGGGCGATGCTCGGCGAGACCGCGCAGACGCGCTCGTGGATCGACCGGATCCTGCATCCGCGTCTGGGCCGGCGCGCCGGTGCCGTGAGCGCCACAGCCCCCGCTGCGAAGCCGGCCTGGGCGGCGACGCCGGAGACCGCCGTGCGGCGCCCGTGGACCCGCGAGCGCCGCCGCAACGCGATCGCCGGCGGGATCGCCGTCGCGATCGTGATCGGCAGCCTCCTCGTGTGCCGGATCCAGTGGAGCGATCTCATCACGGTGTGGGCGAGGATCCCCGAGACCGCGGCGAAGTTCTGGCCGCCCGACTTCGGCAACTACGACACCGCCGTCATGCTCGGCGCCATGCGCGACACGATCGCGATCGCGCTCGCCGCCACCGTGCTGACCCTGCTGCCCTCGCTGCTGCTCGGATCCTTCGCGGCGCGCAACGTCGCCCCGAACGGCACGGTGCGCGGCACCGCCCGGTTCCTGCTCGTCGGCATCCGCGGGATCCCGGAGCTCATCCTCGCGATCGTGCTCATCGTCGTCACCGGCCTCGGCCCCACGGCGGGCATCGTGGCCCTCGCGATCGGCGGCATCGGGCTGCTCGGCAAGCTCGTGGCGGACTCGTTCGAGGAGGTCGACCGGGGACCCGAGAGGGCCCTGCGCGCCGTCGGTGCCACACGGCTCCAGACCTACACGGCCGCGACCGTGCCGCAGGGCACCCGCGCGCTCATCGGGCACAGCTTCTACATGCTCGACACCAACATTCGCGCGGCGACGATCCTCGGCATCGTCGGCGGCGGCGGCGTGGGCTACTACCTGCTGAACGCCGGGCAGGGCTCGCGCTACGAGGTGGTCACGGCGATCGTGCTGATGATCCTCGCCACGGTGCTCGTGGTCGAGGGGCTCGCGATGTGGATGCGGAGGGTGTTCCGATGACGGCTTCTTCCCCCGACCGGTTCGACGTCGCGATCGTCGGATCCGGCATCGTCGGCCTCGGCGCGGCGTACGCGGCCGTGCGGCGAGGGCTGCGCGTCGTGGTCGTGGACCGCACCGAGCGCCCCGTGGGCGCGACGATCCGCAACTTCGGACACCTCTGCATCGGCGCGCAGGACGGCCCCGCGCGCGCCTACGGCGAGGCGTCCCGCGGGATCTGGCTCCGCCTCGCGGCAGAGGCCGGATTCTGGGCCCGGGAGAGCGGCACCCTCGTCGTCGCCCGGGCGGAGGACGAGCGGGCGCTGCTGGAGGAGGCGGCCGGGGCCGAGGCCGGAGGCGGCATCCGTCTGCTCTCGCCCGCCGAGGTGACCGCGCTCGCCCCGGTGCGCCCCGACGTCGTGCAGGGCGGCGCGCTCGTGGCGGGCGACCTGCAGGTGAACCCGCGGGAGGCCGCCGGCGCGATCGTGCGGCACCTCGCGGCGCTCGGCGTCGAGTTCCGCTTCCGCACCGCGGTCACCGAGGTCGGCACGGGGCTCGTGCGCACGACCCGTGGCGACATCGCGGCGAGCGACGTGGTCGTGGCCGTGAACCACGACGTCGACCAGTTGCTGCCCGCCCTCGCCGAGCGCGCGGGCGTGATCCGCTGCGCGCTGGACATGATGCGCGTCGCGGCCGATCTCCCCGCGCCGCTGCAGGCGCCCCTGCTCACCGGCTGGTCGCTCGTGCGCTACCGCCGGTTCGCCGGCCTCGGCTCGGCGACGGTGCTGCGCGAGCGGCTGCACGCCGAGCGCCCGGAGCTGGCCGCACTCGATCTGAACCAGATGTACACGCAGCTCCCCGACGGCACGCTGCTGCTCGGCGACTCGCACCACAAGGCGGTGCAGCCCGATCCGTTCCAGCCCGAGGCCGCGTTCGACGCGTTCCTCGCCGAGGCGCGTGAGCTCTTCGACGTCGGCGGGATCCGCGTGATCGAGCGCTGGCAGGGCGTGTACGCCGCCGCGGGGGAGGAGTTCCTCATCGAGGAGGCCGCCCCGCGGGTGCTCGCGCTCGCCGCGACCACGGGCATCGGCATGACCACGGGTCTCGGTCTCGCCGAGATCGAGACCGCCCGCGCGTTCGGCTGGGCTGGATCCGGATCCGGATCCGACGACACCGGCAGGTCCGTCGCGGACGCCGCACAGAACCCCGCCATCGTCGGCGGCGCAGGAACGACCGCCATCGTCGGCGGCATCGCACAGGAGGAGAACGCATGAACCCGCACACCCCGATCGAACTGG
Source organism: Microbacterium sp. MMO-35 (assembly GCF_037147555.1). Taxonomy (NCBI): domain Bacteria; kingdom Bacillati; phylum Actinomycetota; class Actinomycetes; order Micrococcales; family Microbacteriaceae; genus Microbacterium; species Microbacterium sp. MMO-35. The sequence continues at coordinate 89,393 of NZ_JBBCVH010000006.1, read as the reverse complement.
TCGTGCTCGACATGGCAGGCACCACCGTGCTCGACGACGGCATCGTGGAGCAGGCGTTCCAGCGCGCCGCCGAGCGCACCGGGGTCGCTTCCCGGATCGGCGGGGAAGCGGCGCTGCAGTACGTGCGCGACACCATGGGGCAGTCGAAGATCGACGTGTTCACGCACCTCGCCGACGGGGATGTCGAGACGGCGGAGCGCGCCACCGCGCAGTTCGAGGCCGCCTACGCCGAGATCGTGGCGGAGCAGGGCGTGACCGGGATCCCCGGTGCGGCCGACGCCATCCGGGCGCTGCGGGCCGCGGGCCTGAAGGTCTGGCTGACCACGGGGTTCGCCCCGATCACCCGTGACGCGCTCCTGGATGCTCTGGGCTGGCGCGACCTCGTCGACGGGGTGCTCAGCCCGGTCGACGCGGGGCGCGGCCGCCCGGCTCCCGACCTCGTGCTCACCGCGCTGCTGCGCGCCGGCGCGTCGTCGGTGCAGGCTGTGGCCGTCGCCGGCGACACCGTGAGCGACGTGCAGTCGGGCCGCCGCGCCGGTGCGGGTTTTGTCGCCGGGGTGCTGACCGGTGCGCACGATGCCGCCGCGCTCGCGGCCGCGGGTCCGGACGCCGTGCTGCCCGACGTCACCGCGCTCGCCGCCGCGCTCGTCGAACGCGGGCTCGTGCCCGGCCTCGCGGCGGAGCCCCCGGCATCCGCCACGCTCGCGCCGGAGCCCGCCGTCGCGCCGATCGCGGCCGGCTGACATGCGCGCGGCGCTGGTCCGCCCCGCCGAAGAGGTGCACCGGCACGACGTGCCGCTGCGGCCCTCCGCCGTCGCCATGGCCTGGCTCGGCGTCGGGCTGCCGCACGAGGTGCTCGCCGTGCCGGGCGTCGCCCTGGCCCCGCACGACGTGCTCGTCGCGGTGGAGATGTCGACGATCTGCGGATCCGACATCCACACCGTGCAGGGGCGCAGGCATGCGCCCACGCCCCTCGTCCTCGGGCACGAGAGCGTCGGCCGCATCATCGCCATCGGGGACGAGGGCGCGCGCGCCGTGGACGGCGGGGAGCTGCACGTCGGCGACCGTGTGGTGTGGTCGGTCACGGTCTCGTGCGGACACTGCGACCGCTGCCTCGTCGGCCTGACCCAGAAGTGCCGCACGCTCGCGAAGTACGGCCACGCGCGCATCGAGCCGCGCTGGGAGCTCACCGGCGGGTTCGCCGGACACGTGCACCTGCGGGCCGGCACCGCGATCGTGCGGGTGCCGGAGGCGCTGCCGGCCGCCGCCCTCGCCCCGGTCTCGTGCGCGACGGCGACCGCGTGGGCCGGGATCGCCCGGGGCGCGGCGCTGCGCGGGCGAGGACGGCCGGATCCGTTCCCCACGGCTGCGGAGGACGCGGCCGTGCTCGCGTGCGAACGCGTGCTCGTGCTCGGTGCGGGGCTGGTCGGGCTGACCGCCGCGGTGATCGCGGCGGACATGGGCGGACAGGTGCGGATCGCGGATCCCGATCCCGCGCGCCGGGCGTTCGCCGAGCGCTTCGGCCTCACCGCGCTCGCCCCGGAGGACGTCGCTGAGGAGGGCGCCGACCTGGTGATCGAGGCCTCGGGGCATGCCGTGCGCGCCGCGCTCGACGCCGTCGACGTGGGCGGTGCGGTGGTGCTGCTGGGCAGCGTGTTCCCTGCGGATCCGGTGCCGCTCGACGCCGAGCGCATCGTGCGCGGTCTCGTCGCGGTCGCCGGGGTGCACAACTACACCGGCGCCGAGCTGCACGCCGCCGCCGCCTTCATGGCGGGGCCCGGGCGCGCGCACCCGTTCGCCGACGCCGTGGGCGCCGTGCATCCGCTCGCGGCGGTCGACGGCGCGCTGGCGGAGGCGGGGGCGCCCGGCGCTCCGCTGCGGGTCGGGCTCACCCCGCGCTGAGCGCGGTCCGCGGGGGTGCCTGGCGCCATGCCCCCGGGCCGGCTCAGGCCGCTCACCGGGAACGTCCGCGACGCGTCCGCGCCCGCGACGCATCCCCGTCCGGGCCGTGCCAGGCTTGAGGGGTGAACTCCCAGGAACCGCGGCAGCAGCCCGCTCTCGGTGTGCTGCTGGTCGTCGGATCCTGCCTGTCGCTGCCGTTCGGCGCGGCCGTCGCGACCACGATCTTCCCGGAGCTCGGCTCCTGGGGCGTCACCGGGCTGCGCGTGCTCATCGCCGCGATCGTGGTGCTCGTCATCGCGCGCCCGCGCCTGCGTCGATGGAACCGGGCGCAGTGGACCGCCGCCCTCCTGTTCGGCGTCTCGATCGCCGCGATGAACGGCACCTACTACGCCGCCATCGACCGTATTCCGCTCGGACCCGCGGTCGCGATCGAGTTCCTCGGCCCGCTCGTGCTGGCGGCGGTGCTGACCCGGCGCCTCGCCGACGCGGTCTGGGTGGGGATCGCTCTGCTCGGCATGGCGCTGCTCGGGCTCGACGGGCTCACGGGAGCGGCGGCGCTCGATCCCTGGGGCGTGCTGTTCGCGCTCATCGCGGCCGGGTTCTGGGTGATGTACATCCGGATGAGCACGCGCGTGGGCGCGCTCACCACGGGAACCGAGGGCCTCGCGGTCGCGCTCGCGGTCGGTGCCGTGCTGCTGCTGCCCTTCGGGGTGCCCGCGGCCGTGACCGCGGTCGCGGATCCTCGCGTGCTGGGACTGGCTGCGCTCACCGCGCTGCTCGCCTCGGTCATCCCCTACATCCTCGAGCTCGCGGCACTGCGCCGCCTGCCGCAGCGGATCTTCGGGATCCTGCTCAGCCTCGAGCCGGTCTTCGCGACGCTCGCCGGGCTGCTCGTCCTGGGGCAGCAGGCCTCGCCGCTGCGGCTCGCAGCGATCGCGCTGGTCGTGATCGCGAGCATCGGCGTCACGGCGGGAGCGCGGCGGCGGCGCGGCGCGGGCCCCGACGAGGAACCGCCCTCCCCGCTCACCGGATCCATCCCCGTGGTGCCGGACTGACCCCGGAGGCTCCTTCGTCACACGCGACGGGCGCGGGCGGGCCCGGCGTAGCCTCGGGAGCATGAGCGCGCTCACCGACCTCCTCGGCATCCGCATCCCCGTCGTCCTCGGCCCGTTCGGCGGACTCAGCTCGATCCCGCTCACCGCCGCGGTCAGCGCGGCCGGCGGGCTCGGCTCGTACGGGCTCTACGGGTACGACGGAGACCGGATCCGCTCCACGATCGCCGGGATCCGAGCGGCGACCTCGGCGCCGTTCGCGGTGAACATCTGGCTGCCCACCGGCGACGAGGTGGAACCGGGGGCGCAGCACGACGCCGACGCGGCCGCGCTCGCCCCCTTCTTCGCCGAGGTCGGGGTCGAGCCGCCCGCGCGTCCGGAGCGCTATCTGCCGCCGGTCGACGAGCAGGTGGAGGCGATCCTGGAGGCGGCTCCCGCCGTGCTCAGCGTCGTCTTCGGGGCGCCGTCGGCCGCGCTGGTCGCCGAGGCGCACCGCCGTGGAATCCGGGTGGTGGGCACGGCCACGACGGTCGCGGAGGCGGTCGCGCTCGCGGACGCCGGGGCGGACGCCGTCGTCGCGACGGGCGCCGAGGCCGCGGGGCATCGCGTGTCGTTCCTGCGTCCCGCGGAGGAGTCGCTCGTCGGGCTGTTCTCCCTGCTGCCCCAGGTCGTCGACGCCGTCGACGTGCCGGTGATCGCGGCCGGGGGGATCGCGGACCGGCGCGGGGTCGCCGCCGCGTTCGCCCTCGGCGCGCAGGGTGTGCAGGTCGGCACCGCCTTCCTCGCCGTCGCGGAGTCGGCCGCGAACGCGGCGCACCGGGCGGCGATCCGCTCGACGTCGGCGGAGGAGACCGTGCTCACCCGGGCGATGAGCGGGCGGCTCGCCCGCGGGGCGCGCAACCGCGCGGTCGCCGAGATCGAGGCGGCCGGATCCATCGCCCCGTTCCCGGCGCAGAACTGGATCACGGGACGCTTCCGCGCTCCGGCCGGGGAGCAGGGGAGGGGCGAGCTGCAGTCGCTCTGGATGGGCCAGTCGGCGCCGCTGGCCCGGTACGGCACGGCGGCGGAGGCGTTCGCCGAGCTCGCCGCGGGCGTGCCGAGCGCCTGACCTGCGCCGGGCGGCCGCGCGCAGAGGGCCCTGAGGCGACCGTGCCTCAGAGGATGACGGTCGAGCGGCCGTGCACGATCACCCGGTCGTCGGCGTGCCACTGCACCGCGCGCGCCAGCACCAGACGCTCCACGTCGGCGCCGCGGCTCTGCAGCTCGGCGGCGGACTCCGCGTGCGTGACGCGCGTCACGTCCTGCTCGATGATCGGGCCCTCGTCGAGGTCGGCCGTGGCGTAGTGCGCCGTGGCGCCGATGAGCTTCACGCCGCGCTCCTTGGCCCGGGCGTACGGGTTCGCGCCGATGAACGCCGGCAGGAAGGAGTGGTGGATGTTGATCACCGGAGCGCCGAGGGAACCGATGAACTCGTCGGTGAGGATCTGCATGTAGCGCGCGAGCACGACCAGATCCACGTTGCCCTGCAGCAGCTCGAGCTGGCGCCGCTCCATCTCCGCCTTGTCGCCCGAGGGGATGTGCACGAACGGCACGCCGAACGAGCGCACCGATTCCGCGAGATCCGGATGGTTCGAGACGACCATGGTGATGTCGATGTCGAGCTGTCCGCGCTGGGTGCGCCAGAGCAGCTCCATCAGGCAGTGGTCGTACTTGGAGACGAAGATCGCCACCCGCTTGCGCTTGGACGCGTCGTGCAGCGACCAGTCCATGCCGAAGCGCTCGGCCACGGCGCCCAGGTCGGCCTCGAGGGCCGGACGGGCGGCGGCGAGCCCGTCGCGGTGGATCACGGTGCGCTGGAAGAAGCGCCCGCCCTCGGCGTCGGTCGAGTGCTGATCGAGGGAGATGATGTTCACCTCGTGCGCGGCGAGGACGCCCGCGACGGCGGCGACGATGCCGGGCTGATCGGCGCACGCGATGAGCAGTCGTGCGGTGTCGGGCTGCGCCATGACGGGTCTCCTTGCAAGGGGGTGTGCGTCGATTCTGCCGTGCGGACGGACCCGAGGCGAATCGCCGGGCGGACGCGACGGCGGGGACCCGGGCACGAGGCCCGGATCCCCGCCGAGAGGGATCCGTCAGGAGCGCGTGGTGCGGGCGCGTCGCCGGATCAGGGCGAGCGCGGCGCCGGCGAGGATCAGCAGTCCGGCCGCGATCGCCGGGACGACCGCGAGCGCGCCGCCCGTGCTGGCGAGGGATCCCGCTGCCGTTCCGGTGCCGTGCGACCCGCTGTCGGATCCGGTCGAGCCCGGGCCGGCCGACGGCGTCGGCGTGGGCGTCGGCGTCGGCGTGGTGCCGGGGTCGGGCGTCGAGTCGTCGAACACCGAAAGCGCGATGACCTGGTTCGAGGCCGTGCCGAACGGGGCCGACGACGCGGCCGCAGCCCGTGCTGTGGGGCTCGTCGCGTCCCAGGTGCGGCCCGGTGTCGTCGCCGCGGCCGTGTCGTCCAGGCCCAGCACGAGTCCGGAGTAGCGGTTCACGAGCCGGATCGATCCGGTGGCCTCACCGCTGGCGGGGTCGGTGTTCGGGACGACGAACCACTGCTGCCCGACACCGGCCGATGCCTGATCGGTGAGCGTGAGACCCGCGCCCCAGGCGCGCCCGGCGGTCGTGGACGCGTCGACGCCCAGCAGCGCGCCGCCCTGGGTCGCGACGGTGTACGCGCCGTCCCCCGTCGCCGCGAACGTCCACGCGCCGTGCCCGCGGTCCACGGTGTCCGCGGACGTCAGCGCCGTGCCGTCGCCGGAGACCGCGAGCTTGCGCCCGTCGGCGTTGGCGATCGTGTAGGCCTTCGTCGTGTCGACGGCGGCGGCCGGCGAGACCGAGGGCCCCGCGTCGATCGTGATGTTCGCGAGCTGCGCATAGGCGTCGCCCATGCAGCCGAACGAGCAGTACGAGCGGAACGACTTGCCCACGATCGCCGAGCTCGTCTTGTTGGCCGGGTCGACGAACCAGCGGTACCAGGAGGCCGTCGTGTACGCGGATCCGCTGTCGCCCAGGCGGAACCACTTCTGCGTCGCGAGGTTCTTCGTGGCGTAGAACTCCTGCGGCGCGTTGCCCGACTGGTCGGGGTTCTGCGGCTGGCCGATGTACAGCCCGAGGTACGCGTCGTAGGTGACGTCCATCACGAACAGCGGCGACGTCGCGGGCATCTGCCCCTTCTTGATCTGCTGCTGCGCGGTGCCGGGGGTGTTCGGGTCGTACTCCTCGTCGGTGGGGGTGTAACCCGTCTCGCTGTCGTCGGCGACGGGGACCATGTTGCTCTCCTTGCCGGAGATGCCGGGCTGGGTCCAGGTGCCGTCGTACCACTTCTGCCAGGTGCCGGTCGCCATCTTCCCGGAGATCGGGGCGCGGGCGACGTGCTCGTAGAACGCGACCCAGCCGCCGGTCTTGTTCACGATGCGGGAGCCGTAGAACGCGTAGAAGTAGCCGGAGGCGTAGTCGACGTAGAGGCGGGGATCGCCGTCGCCGTACGAGTAGGTCTGCTGCGGGAACGCCGTGGTGTCGCCGCGGGTGGTGCTGTACGGCGAGGTGATCGCGTGGCCGGGGATCGTCCAGGTCCTGCCCTGATCGGTCGAGACCGCGTAGTCGATGGCGTCGTAGTGCAGCCCGTCGCCGAAGGGCTGGGGGGTGAACTCGTTGTGCACGAGGCCGTACCAGTCGCCCGAGTCGGGGTCGACCCACATCTGCGTGATGTCGCAGTAGTTCGGCTGGGTGTAGCTGGATCCGGCCGGCGCCTTGGTCGAGTCCACGCCGGTGGGGCTCGCGTTGCAGAAGTCGGTGGTGTCGGGGTTGGTGCCGGCGGCGTTGAGCGCGTCGTCGGGCTTGGCGGTGTCGAAGTCCGTTCCGGTGTACCAGTTCCACTGCCGGATGTCGCCGTTGCTGCCGTCCGGCTCGTTGTAGTAGTTCGCGTGCGACTCGCCGAAGTGGAACGTGCCGTCCTTGTCGATGAACGGGCTCGCGGGGGTGTCGTCCGGATACTGCCAGGTGCTGTCGTCGACCGAGTCGGTGGTCACGGTCGCGGCGGCGGGCTTGGGCGTCGGTGTCGGCGTGGGGGTGGGGGTGGGGGTGGGCGTGGTGATCGGGTCGGTCGTGTACACGACGATCTCCGAGGCCGAGGCGTTGTTCGACCCGTTCACCGCATCCAGGACCTTGAACTCGACGTAGCGCGCCGACACGGGCTGGGCGAACGCCACGTACTGGATCTGCGTGCCGCTGGTGGGCTGCGAGAAGGTCGCGGTGCCGGCGAGCGACCATCCGCTGTTCTTGCCGTCCTTCGCGACGTCGGCGTCGTTCGTGGTCAGCACCTGCACGTTCTTGACCGGGCCGTTGCCCTGCACCTTGACGGAGTAGCCGAGCCCGGTGAGCGCGTGCTGCGCGCCGATGTCGAACGTGAGGTAGTGCGGCATCGGGTCCGGCGCGCCGCCGTTGTAGTCCGAGGCCCACTGGGTCGAGTAGTCGCCGTCGAACGCCCCCTTCGCGGTGCCGTCGAGCGAGGGCGGGGCGGGGTAGGGCGCCGATTCGGAGTCGACGTCGAGGAGGGTGTAGCCCGTGTCGGGGATCGCGGCGCCGGCAGGCGGGGCGGGGTCGGCGTGCGCCGGAGAGAGGGAGCCGAGGCCCAGCGCGGTCGCGGCGATCGCGAGGGCGACGCCGCCGGCGACGGCACCGCCTGATCGGCGCGGGAGGGACAGGATCTGTGGAGGCATCGGTCTTCCTTGCTGCATCGTCGAGGCGGGGAGAACAGGGGACACGGTACGCCTAAGTTATCGCTAACATCAAGTCCTTTCCGCTTAATCAGCGGACCTGATCCGTGCGATGGATATCGCAAACATGCGGATGATGGATGTCAGGATGCCGGGTCCTCACGGGGAGTGCGGGCGACGGGACCCCGGGCGCTCCAGCGCCCTGACCGGGCGCGGCGCAGGCGGGGAGCTCCGCGAGGCGGGGCCCAGTTGCGCGGGCGGCGGTCAGCGGCGCGGCGCGGCGGTCGACGGCGCGGGGTGACGGTCGACGGCGCGGGGCGACGGGCGGACGGTGCGGGGCTCAGTTGCGCGGGCGACGGTCAACGGCGCGGGGCGGCGGTCGAGCGGCGCACCACGAGCTGCGGCGTGATCGACTCCGCCGGGGGCACCGCTCCCGGGTGGGCGATCGCGTGCAGCAGATGCTCGACGGCGATGCGCCCCACGTCGCCGAAGGGCTGGGCGACGGTCGTGAGCGCGGGGGAGCAGAACTCCGCGAGCGGGATGTCGTCCACCCCGACGATCGACACGTCGTCCGGGATCCGGCGGCCGAGCTCGGCGAACGCCCGCGCGAGGCCGAACGCCATCTCGTCGCTCGCCACGAACACCGCGGTGACCTCCGGGATGCGCGCCAGGATCTGCCCGGCACGGTGCCCAGAGGCGGGGGACCAGTCCCCGAGGATCTCGGGCGGGGCCTCCCGGCCGGCGTCTGCGAGGGCCTCCCGCCAGCCCTGGGTGCGGCTGGACGCGTCGAGCCACTGCTGCGGTCCCGCGACGTGCCAGACGGTCTCGTGGCCGAGATCCAGCAGATGGCGGGTCGCGATCCGGCCGACTTCGCGCTGGTCGACCGCGACCACCTGGGTCGATGCGGTGCGCGACCCGTCGATGGTGATCGTCGGAACCGCGCGGGTGAGCTCGTCGATCGCCCGCGACGTCGCGATCAGGGGGAGCGCGAGCACGATCCCCTCCACGCCCTGGTCGGCGAGGCGCGACATGGCCAGCTCGATCTCGCCGGCATCGAGCGACGGCGTCGTGACCGAGTTCACGATGTACCCCGCCTCGGACGCGGTCGTCTCGATGCCGACCGTGACCGCGGTGCGCGAGTAGAAGCCGGTCCGCAGCGAGACGACGCCGATCGCCCTGCTCCGCCCGGAAGACAGCGCGCGGGCGGCGTTGTTGCGCCGATAGCCGAGCTGGTCCACGGCCGCGAGCACCTTGGCGCGGGTCTCGGGCTGCACGCTCGGATTGCCGCTCAGAGTGCGCGACACGGTCTGCGCCGACACCCCGGCCAGGCGCGCGACGTCGGCCATCCCGGGGGCGCGGCGGGGATCCGGCGTCGCTGGGGTCGTCATGAGATCCGATCGTGGGGCGGAGGCGCGGGCGTCGTCCCGGCACACGTGCATGATAGCGATCACTCGGACGGTCTCGGAGTGCCGCCATCGGCGGGATTAGCCTGGTGGGGTGACCTCACCTGACTCCGGCGCCGGGCTCGGCGCGCTGCTCGGACGGGCGCGCGCTGCGCTCGCCGAGGTGCCGCGGGAATCCCTCGGACGCGAGAGGACGTCGCGTTGGCGGGCGCCGCGGATCGTCCGCGCCGGATCCGCCTGGCACGTCGGCGTGCTGCTCCTCGCCGACGATGCGGTGTTCGCGACGGCGGAGGTGCTGCGCGCCGCCGCCCCGGTGCGCCGGGGGTATGCGGCGGAATCGGCCCGGGCCCGGGCGGAGCGCCGCGCGGAGGCCTCCCGCGGCGGATTCCGCGACGGCGAGACCGTGCACGTGGGCTGGACGGCGATCGATCTGGACGCGGTCGAAGCCGGGGTATCCTCCGGTCCGCTCGCCCTGCGGGACGGCGTGCCGTCGGTGCGCTGGTCTGCGGCGGGAGGCTACATGCCGCTGGAGGCATATCTGGACGAGCGGATCGCCCTGCTGCGCGACGGCGCCTGACGCGGACCCGGCCGCGCTCTCGCGAGACCGCATCTCCGCGTCGAGACTGCGCGAATCAACTGCGGTCTCGCCACGGAGATTCGGTCTCGTCGCCCCGTTGCCGTCTCGTGGCCCGTCGGCGCGGCCGGTCGGACCCTCCGGCGGAATGCGCATCGGGCCGGACCGTGGGGGTGGCCGGGGGATCGCTCGGGCGGCGCGGATAACGCGTCAGTGGCCTCGGCGGCGGTCCAGGGCTCGGGCGCCGAAGCGATGCAGGATCCGGGCGGGTTCGGTGACGACGGATTCGAGCACCGCCTCCTGGACGGTGTGGAACGCGTCGGGGTCGAAATAGCCCGTGGTGCGGTAGAAAACCATCCGGTCGGCGAAGTCCCGCGGCGAGGGCTCGGGGTGGAACTGCGTCGCATACAGGTCGGCGCCCACGCGGTACGCCTGCACCGGGCAGGTGTCGTTGCCGGCGAGCAGCACGGCGCCGGGCGGCGGGGCGACGGAGCCCTCCTTGTGCGCGGTGAACGCGTGGAACACGGGGCCGGCCGGCCCGAACAGCGGATCGGTCGCACCCTCGGACGTCGTGCGGATCTCCGCTGCGGCGGCCTCCTCCGGGGTGCCGTTGCCGACGGTCCCGCCGAGCAGCCGCGTCACCACGCCGATCCCGAAGCAGGTGAAGAACGCGGTCGTCGTCCCCTCGATCGCGCGCTCGGCGATCCGCTCGAGATCCGCCTCCACGCGCCGCTGCGTCGCCGACTTGCGGGCATCGGTGACGTTGAACGGGGATCCGCCGATCACGAAACCCGCGTAGCGGTCGAAGACGTCGTCGGGCAGCGCCGTCGTGGTGAGGTCGACGCGATCCAGTGCCTCGGCGTCGACGCCGAGGGCGACGCGGAAGGAGGCGCGCTCCGCCGTGGCCGCATCCAGCTCAGGGCGCACGCCGACGTACAGAAGCGAGGCCATCCCTGGATTCTAGGGGAGGGGGACGGGGCGTCGAAGTCCGGATGCAATGGTCGGGAATAGGATCCGCCACCGTGCGTTGAAGTTGACAGCACAACGCTCAAGTTTGAGAGGAAGCGAAATGCCCAACGACTTCACCGACGCGGGTTCGGGTTCGTTCGACGACTTCCTCGCCCGTTACCTGGCGGGCGAGCAGGCTCGTGAGACGCGCTCGATCGACCTCAGCCGGTTCCTCACCGTCCGCACCCAGCGCATCCTGCAGCGCGCCGGCCGATTCGCCCTCGGGCGCGGCCAGACCGAGCTCGACGCGCTGCACGTGCTGCGCACCGTCGTCGAGGACGACGCCGTGGCCGAGGCGATCCGCAACATCGGCGTGACCGCGCAGACGATCGTCGACGCCGTCGAGGCGCGACTGCCCGCGCCGGCCGGCGCCTCGGACGTGGACGCGGCGACCATCACCCCCAGCGCCAGCCGGGCGCTCTTCCACGCCTACCAGGTGGCGCGCTCGTCCGGCGCGACCTACATCGAGCCGGAGCACGTCTTCTTTGCCCTCGTGCTCGGACAGGACGCCCCCGCCGGGCAGATCCTGGCGCGCGCCGGGGTCACGGCGGAGGCGCTCACCCAGGGGATGCGCGAGACCGTCACCGCGGGAGCGGCCCCGGAGGCCGACGCCGCGGCGGACGCCTCCGAGACGCCGATGCTCGACCGCTTCGGCCTGGACCTCACGGCACGAGCCCGTGCCGGCGAGCTGGATCCCGTGATCGGGCGCGCCGCCGAGATCGAGCAGACCATCGAGATCCTCAGCCGCCGCACCAAGAACAACCCGGTGCTGATCGGCGAGGCGGGCGTCGGCAAGACCGCGATCGTCGAGGGGCTGGCGCGTGCGATCGTCGACGACGCCGTGCCCGCGCAGCTCAAGGACCGCCGCGTCGTGGCGCTCGACCTGCCCGCGATGCTCGCCGGCACCCGCTACCGGGGCGACTTCGAAGAGCGTCTCACCCAGACCATGGACGAGATCGCCGCGCACAAGGGCGAGATCATCGTCTTCATCGACGAGGTGCACACGGTCGTGGGCGCGGGCGGATCGGGGGAGGGCGGCGGCATGGACGCCGGCAACATCCTCAAGCCGCGCCTCGCCCGGGGCGACCTGCACCTGGTCGGCGCGACGACCCTCGCCGAGTACCGGCGCATCGAGAAGGATCCGGCTCTCGAGCGCCGCTTCCAGCCGGTGAAAGTCGCCGAGCCTTCGATCGAGGACGCCGTGCGGATCCTGGAGGGTCTGAAGCCCGCCTACGAGCAGCACCACGCCGTGACCTACACCGACGACGCGATCCGCGCCGCGGTCGAGCTCGGCGCCCGCTACCTGCCCGACCGCGTGCTGCCGGACAAGGCCATCGACCTGATCGACCAGGCCGGAGCGCGACTGCGACTGCGGCTCGGCCTCGTCACCGACGTCGCCGCGCTGTTCGCCGAGCTCGCCGACCTGGAGGCGCGCAAGAACGCGGCCGTCGGTGCCGAGCACTACGAGGAGGCCTCGCGCATCCGCGACGAGATCGCCGCGGTGCAGGCGCGGATCGACGACGCCGGTGCACCGGTGGCCGACGCCGCGGACGCGGTCGTCGACGAGGCGGAGATCGCCGCGGTGATCGCCCGCGCGACGGGGATCCCGGTCAGCCGGGTCTCGGAGAGCGAGCGCGAGCGGCTGGGCGACCTCGAGGCCGACCTGCACGCCCGCGTGATCGGGCAGGACGACGCGGTCACCGCCGTGGCGCGGGCCGTGCGCCGCAGCCGCACCGGCATGGGCGATGCCCGTCGGCCGGTCGGATCCTTCCTGTTCCTGGGCCCCACCGGCGTCGGCAAGACCGAGCTGGCCAAGGCGCTCGCCGATCGCCTCTTCGACGACGAGACCGCCGTGATCCGCTTCGACATGAGCGAGTTCGGCGAGCGGCACACCGTGTCGCGGCTCGTCGGCGCCCCTCCGGGATACGTCGGCTACGACGAGGCGGGACAGCTCACCGAGCGCGTGCGGCGCAACCCGTACTCGATCGTGCTGTTCGACGAGATCGAGAAGGCGCACCCCGACGTGTTCAACCTGCTGCTGCAGGTGCTCGACGACGGCCGTCTCACCGACGGCCAGGGACGCACGGTCGACTTCCGCAACACGGTGATCGTGATGACGTCGAACATCGGCTCGGAGTTCCTGGCTTCGCGCTCCGGCGCGCTCGGGTTCGTCGCATCGCAGGATGCGTCCGCCAACGGGTTCGCCTCGCAGGACGACCTGCGTGCGCGGGTCATGGGCAAGCTGCGCGAAGGCATGCGGCCGGAGTTCCTGAACCGCATCGACGAGATCGTGCTGTTCTCCAAGCTCGGACGCGAAGAGCTGGGGCGCATCGTCCGGCTGCTGCTGGAGGCGACCGCCCGCCGCCTCGGCGGCCGCGAGGTGGTGCTCGACGTCACCGACGCCGCGGTGGCCTGGCTCGGCGAGCACGGCTACGAGCCGGAGTACGGGGCGCGGCCGCTGCGTCGCCTGATCCAGCGCGAGGTCGACGACCGCATCGCGGACCTGTTCGTCTCGGGCGAGCTGAGCGACGGCGGACGCGTGCAGGTGGACGCGGCCGGCGGCGATCTCCGGGTGACGTCCGCGACCGGGCTCGCGCGGGCGGCCTGATCCGCGTGACGAGGACTCATAACGGCCGGGCTCCCGCGGATCCCGGCCGTTGTGCAGGGAGCACCCGCATTATGCAGGGAGGACACGACGGCGGGCGGGTGGCCTGCCCGGAAAATCGCGGAACGACGGGTCGCCGATGGCGAACCACGGCTGCCGGCCCTGCACAATGCGCGGGCTCCCTGCACAACGGCGCGGCGGACGGCCGGAGGCCGACGTCCGAGCGGGCGTCAGCGGGAGGAGTTCGCCGTCCGCCCGCGCACGACCCCGACGAACGCCTCGATGTCGGGAGTCGTCGCCCCCTTCGGCCAGGCGAGCAGCACCGGCGAGACGGGCGCGCCGCGCAGGATCCGGAAGTCCACGTCCTTACGGTGGTGCAGCCGGGCCAGCGACATCGGGGCGACGAGGATCCCGACGCCGGCGGCGATGGTCTCGACCGCGTCCTGGATCGTCTCGAGCGGGGGGATCCGGGACGGGGAGGTCGGGAGATCCAGATCTCCCAGCACGTCCTCGTGCGTGGTGAGCAGCGTCTCGGCCTCCAGGTCGGCGGGCGCGAGCTCGTCGGCGGCGAGCAGGTGCGATTCCGAGGAGGCGATCACGACCGGCAGCTCCTCGTACAGCGGGATCGCGTGCATGTCCTCGTCGTCGAAGGGGGCGCGTACGAGGGCGAGGTCGACGATCCCGTCGGTGAGGGCCGCCCGCTGCGTCGGGAACGCGATCGGCACGAGCTCGAGCGCGACGTGCGGCATCCGGTCGTTCCAGGTGTCGATCCACCGTCCGGGCGTCGCCCCGGGCACGGCACCGAGGCGCAGCGTGCGCGGTTCCTCGGGGGTCGGGGCTGGCGCGTCGAAGACGACCTTCTCGGTCTTCTTCGCCGGCCGCTGCGGGGCGCCCTTCGCGGTGCCCTTGCCGGCCTTCCCGGCGTTCCGGCCGCCGGCGGTACTGCGGGCGCCGCCCTTGGCGGAGCGCACCGCGGGTTTGCGTCCGGAAGCGCCTCGCCTGCTCATGCGTTCAGCGTACCGGCGACCGCGTCGCGCCGCCGCTGCGGGGCACGTCGGGGAATCGCGGCGCGACACGCGCGAAATGCGTGCACGGGAATAGATCCGGCGCGCACGAGGTTGCAGATGTATCCGGGGAAAGTCCCGGGCACGGGAGGTTTTCGTGGGTAAGAACTACGTCGACATCGAGGACGGCCGTGGAGGCACGCTGCGCTACCGCAAGCACGCCAACGGCCGTGGTCTGATCGCGCACGGTGCCAAGGTGCACCCGCAGGCGATCGTGGAGGCCGGCGCCTATGTCGAACCGGGTGCGAAGGTCGGGGCCGGTGCGCACGTCGCACGCGGCGCCTGGATCGAGCCCGAGGCGATCGTGGGCGTCAACGCCCGGATCGAGGCCCACGCCCACATCGGGCAGGGGGCCGTGATCGGAGACGGCGCCACGATCGGCGTGCGCACCGAGGTCGGCACCGGCGCGCACATCGCGCGCGGTGCGAAGATCGGCGACGACGAGACGGTCGCCGCCGGCATGAATCTGAACACCGACCGCAAGGGCCTCTGGCTCGCGGCCTGATCATCACGGTCGGCCGCCGGGTCGGCCGCTGCGGACTGTACGCGAAGACGCGCATCCCCGAGGGGTTGCGCGTCTTCGCGTAGCGGCCTGTGACGATCAGCACACGCTGTGACGATCAGCACACGGATCCAGCCGGATCCTGTGCCGATCGTGACACTGCGTGCCGATCGTGACGGCACCGGCCCGAGCAGCAGCAGCACCAGCGCCAGCACCAGGCCGGTGCGCGGTCAGCGCTGGCAGTTCGGGCACCAGAACGTGCGGCGCTCTTCCGTCGGATCGGCGCCCAGCTCGCCCGTGCGGATCGGCGTCCCGCAGCGCCGGCACGGACGGCGTGCGCGTCCGTACACCCACGTGGTGCGCCCGGGCAGCGCGACGCCCGTGAAGGTGCGGTCGGGGCGGTCGCGGTTGGCGCGGATCGTGCGCGCTCCCAGATCGAGCAGCGCTGCGGCGTCCACCTCCGTCGCGGGTCGCGTGGGCAGGACGCCCCGCAGGAACAGCAGCTCGGCGGCGTACTCGTTGCCGAACCCCGCGACGTTGCGCTGATCCAGCAGGGCGACGTGGACCGGCCTCGGATCCGCCCCCAGACGGCGCGCGGCCTCGGCCGGATCCCAGTCGTCGGCCAGCGGGTCGGGTCCCAGGTGCCCGACGAGCTCCTCCTCGCGGGCGGTGGGGACGAGCGCGAGCATCGACACCTCGAACCCCACGGCCTCGACATCCGCCGTGCCGACGATCGCCCGCGCCGTGTGCGCCGGCGCCCGCCAGCGCTCGCCGGGCCGGTACAGGTGCCAGGCGCCGTCCATGCGCAGGTGCGAGCGGAGCGTCCGGTCGCCGATGCGCATGAGGATGTGCTTGCCGCGGGGCGCCACGGCGTGCACCACCGATCCGGTGAGATCGGCGTCGGCGAGCTGCGGCACCCGCAGGTCGAACCGCGTGATCGTTCCGCCCCGCAGCGCGTGGTCGAGGCGCGCAGCCGCGCGGTAGACGGTGTCGCCCTCAGGCACCCTGCGCCGCCTCGATCGCGTCGGGATCCGCGGCCGCGGCGCGGTCGGTGAGCGCTCGGGCGAGCATCGTGGATCCGGCGACGGCCCCGGGCATCGTGACGACGGCGCCCAGCGGGATCATGAAGCAGAGCTGCGTGGCGACGCCGAAGCCGAGCACCCGCGCCCTGCCCGTCGCGAGGAGGCGTGCGCGATCGCCACGGCTCAGGCCGCGGGCGTCGAAGGCGCGCGCGGTGAGCTCCCGGGCGAGCAGGCGCCCGGACAGCAGCACGCCGACGACCGTGGCGAGCACCCCGCCCACGACCGGGACGAACCCGAGGGTCAGGGTCAGCAGGGCGATCAGGACGCCGAGCACGACGAGGCGCAGCCCTTCGCCGACGGTCGACCAGAAACCCGTCTCGCCGGTCGGCTCGGCACCGCCGAGGCTGCGCTCCACCTCGCGCCAGATGCGCTGGTAGAACGGGTCGCCGATCGTCAGCGTGAGGGCGGTGAAGAGGAGCCCGGACAGCACGGCGCCGGCGACGAACAGCACGACGCCGAGGGCGATGCGCAGCGCATCCCGCCAGCCGGCGATCCAGCCTTCGGCGAACGGCGTCAGCCAGGCGGTGATCGGGCCGAGCGAGAAGCCGAGGGGGATCAGCAGGGCCGCGAGCAGGAGGGCGCTGATCGCTGCGGGGATGAGTCCGAGGGCGAGCAGTCGCGGCCGGGTGCGCCAGAGGGCGAATCCGCGCAGCAGGGTTCCGACGCCGGCGGCGAACTCGTGGATCATGCCCCCAGGGTAGGCGCGACCGGGCGCGGTCACAGCGCCTTGCGCAGGGTGACACCGCGCGGGGTGGCGACGAAGCCGGCCTCCTGCAGCAGCCGGCTGAGCCGGGCGCCGGTCCCCGGTCCGTCGGCCCCGCGCTCGTACAGCCCGACGCCGTTCGCCTTCTCGACCGTGAGGGTCTCCAGCCGTCTGGCACGGGCGGTCGCCGCGAGGTCGGCCGCCGCCGCGCGCAGGTCGTCCTCGTCGTCGGTGAAGACGAGGACCGTCTTCCCGCCGCGCTCGAGGTAGAGCACCAGGGCTCCGTCGACGAGGACCACGAGAGCCCCGGCCTTGCGTCCGGGACGGTGCGAGACGTCGTCCAGCCGCGGCCAGCCCAGGGCGGCGCCATAGGGGCTCGCCGGATCCGTGGCCGCGAGCGTCCGCGCGGTGCGCGGCGGGGGATCGGCGAGGCCCGCGAAGGTGCGCAGCCGGTCGATCGTGGCGGAGGCGGCGAACTGCGCCGCGCCGAGCTTCTCGATCACGTAGCCGCGGCGGCAGTGCCCCGCCTCCTCGAACCCTGCGAGCACCCGGTACGCCTGTGCGAACCCTCCGGGCATCCCCTCCGCCTGCACCGACCCGCGGGTGACCACGCCGTAGCGGTCCAGCAGGAGTCCCGCCGAGACCGTGGCCCGGCGAGCCGGATCCGTCTCCGCCTCCGGCAGCAGCGACCAGCGTCCGCCCACCGACAGCGGACGCGGGGCGGCGGAGGGGCGGGCCAGCGACATCCCGTGGAACGTGCGCGTGCGCGGGGCGCGGCGCGCGACCTTGTGCGCCTGGCTCCCGCCGCTCACCAGCGTGCGGATCGGCGCGAAGGTGTCGTTCGTGACGTGGCCCGCCCACGCGAGGTTCCACAGCGCCTCCACGACGGAGGCCTCGTTCTCGGCCCCCGTGGACTCCCGCAGCTGTGCGGCGAAGTAGGCCCCGCCGGAGGAGAGCGCGGCCAGCAGCTGCGCCTCGAGGGATCCGGGCTCCGGCGTCTCCTCGGGGAACGGCACGGTGAAGGGGGCGAGGTCGGCGGGGTGCAGCGACACCCAGCCGTCGCGGCCGGGCAGGGCGCCGTGGCCCGCCCAGACGACCTCGCCGGCGCTGGTCAGCTCGTCGAGCATCGCCGGCGCGTAGTCGCGCACGCGCTGCGGCAGGATCAGCGACTCCCAGGCGCTCGCCGGGATGGGCATGCCCGCGAGCTGCTCGATCACCGTCGCCACCCCGTCGATGCCCTCGAGCGGACGGGCCACGTGCTGCCACTCGGGCAGGAACCGCGCGAACGCGGTCGGCGGCACGGGCTCGACGCTGCCGCGGATCGCGGCGAGGGAGCGCATCCGCAGCCGGCGCAGCACCTCGGTGTCGCACCATTCGGTCTCGTCGGGGCCGGCGGACTCCTGCGGGCCGGAGGATCCGGGCGGCTCGGAGTCCCGGCCAGCGGCGGAAGGGTCGGGCAGGAAGTACCCGCTCGTGACGCGCCCGTCGGCCTCGAGGCGCTGCAGCGTCTGGCGCACGATCGCGGTGCCGAGGCCGAACCGCCGGGCGACGGCCGAGCCGAGGAACGGGCCGTGCGTGCGTGCGTGCCGGGCGACGAGGTCGCCCAGCGGATCGGCGACCGGCTCCAGGAACGCCACGGGGATCCCGACGGGCAGCGGCACGCCCAGCGCGTCGCGCAGACGCCCCGCATCCTCGATGGCGGCGACGCGCCGGATCCCGCCGACGGTCACCTCGATGGCGCGGCGGGCCTCGATCAGCGTCGCGAGGTGCGCCGCAGCCGCGGCATCCGTCGAAGCGCCCGGCGCGTCCGGGTCGGGTTCGAGCCGGTCTGCGACCTCCTCCGCGTCCAGCGGGCCGAGGAGGCGCAGCAGATCGGCCACGCCCTCGACCCCGCGTGCGCGACGGGACGGATCCAGGCGCTGCGCCTCGCGCTCGAACTGCGCGATCACGTCCGGATCCAGCAGCTCGCGCAGTTCGACGGTGCCGAGCAGCTCTCCCAGCAGCGCCGGATCCACCGACAGCGCCGCAGCTCGGCGCTCCGCGAGCGGAGAGTCGCCCTCGTACATGAACGCGCCGACGTAGCCGAAGAGCAGATCGCGCGCGAAGGGCGACGGCTGCGCGGTCTGCACCTCGACGAGCCGGATGCGCCGCTCGGCGATGCCGGACGCGAGGCGCCGCAGCGAGGGGAGGTCGTACACGTCCTGCAGCACCTCGCGCAGGGTCTCCAGGATGATCGGGAACGTCGGGTGCCTGCGGGCCACCTCGAGCAGCTGCGCGGCGCGCTGCCGCTGCTGCCACAGCGGGCTGCGTCGGTTCGGATTCATCCGGGGCATGAGCAGCGCCCGCGCGGCCGACTCGCGGAACCGGGAGGCGAAGAGGGCGGATCCGCCCACCTCGTCGGTCACGATCCGCTCGAGCTCGTCGGGCTCGAAGACGAACAATTCGGCTCCGGGCGGCTCGGCGTCGGCGTCGGGCACGCGCACGATGATGCCGTCGTCGCTCGCCACCGCAGAGCCCTCGACGCCCAGGCGCTCGCGGATCCGCGCGTTCACCGCGAGGGCCCACGGCGCGTGCACGGTCTGCCCGTAGGGGGAGTGCAGGATCACGCGCCAGTCGCCGATCTCATCGCGGCTGCGCTCGACGGTGAGCGCCCGGTCGGTGGGCAGCGTGCCCGTCGCCTCCTTCTGCTCATTGAGGTGCGCGAGCAGGTTGTCCTGCGCGTGCACGTCGAGCCCCGCGGCGGCAAGCCGCTCCCTGGCCTTCGCCTCCGGGGCGCCGTGCACCTCGCGGTTGAAGACGCCGAGGGCCTCGCCAAGCTCGAACGGGCGGCCGAGGCCGTCGCCGTGCCAGAACGGCACCTTGCCGGGCTGACCGTAGGCGGGGATGACGTTGACCCGGTCGTGGGTGATCTCGGCGATCCGCCAGCTCGTGGTGCCGAGCGTGAAGACGTCGCCCACGCGGGACTCGTAGACCATCTCCTCGTCGAGCTCGCCCACGCGCGCCCCCGTGGTCTCGCCGGCGACGAACACGCCGAACAGCCCGCGGTCGGGGATCGTGCCGCCGCTCGTGACCGCGATCCGCTGCGCGCCGGGACGCCCGGTCAGGGTGCCCGCATCGCGGTCCCACACCAGGCGCGGACGCAGCTCGGCGAACTCGTCGGAGGGGAACCGGCCGGCCAGCAGGTCGAGGGTCGCCTCGTACGCCGAACGGGGGAGCGCGGCGAACGGCGCGCTCCGGCGCACCGTGTCGAACCACTGCTCGACGTCCAGTGGTTCCAGCGCGCACGCGGCGACGGTCTGCTGGGCGAGGATGTCGAGGGGGTTCCGGGGCACGCTGATCGCCTCGATCTGCCCGGCGAGCATGCGCTCGGTGACGATCGCGGTGTGCAGCACGTCGCCCCGGTGCTTGGGGAACAGCGACGCCCGGCTGATCTCGCCGACCTGGTGCCCGGCGCGGCCCACACGCTGCAGGCCGGATGCGGCGGACGGGGGCGCCTCCACCTGGATCACGAGGTCGACGGCACCCATGTCGATCCCGAGCTCGAGGCTGCTCGTCGCCACGACGCAGCGCAGCACGCCCGCCTTGAGCTCCTCCTCGACGAGCGCACGCTGCTCCTTCGAGACGGATCCGTGGTGCGCCTTGGCGAGCACCGGGTCGGCTCCCGCCGTCGATCCCGCCTGCGCCATCATCGCGGCGGGGACCATGGCCGCCGGCAGGTCGAGCCCGATCCGCTCGCTGTAGATCTCGTTCAGGCGTCCCGTGAGCCGTTCGGCGAGGCGCCTCGAGTTGGCGAACACGATCGTCGACCGGTTCTGCAGGATCTTGTCGACGATCGCCTCTTCGACGTGCGGCCAGACGGATCCCGTCATCTCCGTGTTCTCGCCGAACGCGTCGGCGCCGCCGGCCGACTGGTCGATCCGCTCCGCGCCGGACGGTCGCGGGGTCTCGTCGGCGCCCGGGGGCGGGGGCGGGTTGAGCATGTCCTCGATCGGCACGACGACCTGCAGGTCGAAGGTCTTGGACGCCGGGGGCGCCACGATCTCGACGGGCTGCGCTCCGCCGAGGAACCGGGCGACCTCGTCGATCGGGCGCACCGTCGCCGACAGGCCGATCCGCTGCACCGGGCGGTAGGGCACGCCGGCCTCGGCGTCGGCCGTCCGCCGCAGCTGGTCGAGCCGCTCCAGGCTCACCGCGAGGTGGGCGCCGCGCTTGGTCGCCGCGACCGCGTGCACCTCGTCGATGATGACCGTGTGCACGTCGCGCAGGGTGTCGCCGGCGCGGCTCGTGAGCATGAGGTAGAGAGATTCGGGCGTGGTGATGAGGATGTCCGGCGGATCCACGACGAGCCGACGCCGGTCCGACGAGGTCGTGTCGCCCGAGCGCACGCCCACCGTCACCGCGGGCGCGGGGACCCCGAGCCGCCGCGCGGACTGCCCGATGCCGATGAGGGGCGAGCGCAGGTTGCGCTCCACGTCGACGCCCAGGGCCTTGAGCGGCGAGATGTAGAGGATCCGGGTGCGGCCGGGCCTGTCGGCGTCGGCCTTCCGACGCCCCTTGCCGGTCCTCGCCGCGGCGGGGGCGACGGTCTCGGCCGCCGCGGCTTCGGCCGTGCGCTCGCGGAACACCCGGTCGATCGCCCAGAGGAACGCCGAAAGCGTCTTGCCGGATCCGGTCGGAGCGACCACGAGCGCGTTACGGCCGCTCGAGATCGCTTCCCATGCTCCGGCCTGCGCGGCGGTGGGCGCGGTGAACGCCCCGCGGAACCAGTCCTGGGTCGCGGGGGTGAAGCGGTCGAGCACATCGCTCATCCGTCCATCTTCGCCGGTGCCGCCGACATCGGGCGCGGAGAGGGGTGTCCGGGCAGCGAACTCCGCTCCGTCGCAGCGCCGTCCACGGCCGGCATCGCTCCGCGATCGGACTGTCGCGGATCGCCAAGCCCGAGGTCGGCGCACGGTGCGAGCATGGTTCCATGGCCGTGCACACAACGAACTACACGAGGACGTTCATCGAGGTGGCCGAGGACTGCCCGACCGATCACGCCCAGGAGCCGCCCGCGGGCCCTGCGACGACCGCGGCGAGGGTCCCCACGATCGCCGCGCTGCACTACCGCATGATCGCGGAGCACCCCTTCGAGCACACCTCGGACGACGTCGTCTTCTCCACCTGGGCGCTGCGCCGCGGGCTGGATCCGGCCGACGCCGAGGCCCGGGCGGCGTTCTTCGCGAAGGGCCAGGCCTGCCTGCGCGCCTCCCCGCTGGGCAAGCGGTACGGCTGGGGCGTGCTCAGCGACGCCGAGGGGCGGGTCGCCCTGGTGCCGCGCGAGTCCGAGGAGTACGCCCTGCTCGCGGCGGATCCGGAGCTCGGGCACACCCGCGCGATGCGGTCGAGGCGCGCCTGATCGGCGGCCGCGCTCAGCGCTCGTTCGGGATGACGATCCACAGCACGAGGTAGACCCACAGCGGGAGCCCCGCGAAGACCATCGCGATGATCGCGATGATGCGCACGAGCGCGACGGGCATGCCGAAGCGGCGGGCGAGGCCGGCGCACACGCCGGCGATGAAACGGCCCTTGCGGGGGCGGACGAGGTCGCTCATGGCCCCATCCTGCCCCCGCCGCCTGGGCGGCTCCTGGATCAGGGCAGGCGGTTCGCGATGGCGAGGTTGGCGCGCAGCTCCTCGGCGTTCTGCCGCGTGACGTAGGCCGGGCGGTCTCGTTCGAGGCGCCACGACTCGCTCAGCGGGCCGGCGCTCACGGTGTCGAAGCCGAGGCGGTCGTAGAGATCGGTCACGAAGGCGACCGCGGCGGCGTCGTCGCCCGCGGTGCCGAGGGCGCGCCGGTCGGGCGTGCCCGCCGGGGATCCGGTGGTCAGGATCTCCTCGGCCCGGATCTGGTTGAACGCCTTCACGACGGTCGATTCGCGCAGGTGGGCCTGCACCAGCTGGGAGGTGGTGGTCTCGCCGCGGTCGAGGGCCTCGATGCGACCGTCCCGCTCGAAGTAGTAGTTGTTCGTGTCGAGCACGAGCTTCCCGGCGAGCGGGGCCGCGGGGACGTCCTTCAGGGCCTTGAGCGGAACCGTGACGACGGCGACGTCGGCGGCCTCGGCGGCCCCGGTCGCGGTGGACGCCGTCACGTGCGGGCCGAGCCGTGCCACGAGCCCGGCGAGCGTCTCCGGGCCGCGCGAGTTCGCGATCACGACGTCGTAGCCGAGGCCGGCGAAGGCCTCCGCGAGCGCGCTGCCGATGTGTCCTGCACCGATGATTCCGATCGTTGTCATGACGTCCGCAACAGCGCGCTCCCGCGGTCGCATTCCCGACGCGCCGGAACCGCGAGGCCGTGCGCCCGGCCGGACCAGGGAGAGGGCCGGGCCGGGCGCGCGCGGGGACCGCGGGGCGCCGGGTCAGGTGCCGAGCGCCACCTCGGAGAGCACGCCCTCCGCATCGAGCTCGAGCGTCAGATCCAGGTCCAGCCGCCGCAGGAAGGCGTCGTCGTGGCTGACGATCAGCACGGCCCCGCGGTAGGCGCGCAGCGCCTGCACGACCTGGTCGACCGTGTCGAGATCGAGGTTGTTGGTCGGCTCGTCCAGCACCACGAGGTGCGGGGCGGGATCCCCGAGCAGCAGCGCCGCGAGGGCGACCCGGAAGCGTTCGCCGCCGGAGAGCGCCCCGACCGGCCGGTCCATCGCCGCACCCCGGATGAGGAACCGCGCGAGCCGGTTCCGCAGCTCCTTGTCCGGGATCTCCGGGGCGCGGGCGGCGACGTTCTCGACGACCGTGGCCCGGTCGTCGAGGCCGTCGATCCGCTGCGGCAGGTATCCGATGCGGTCGGTGTGGCGTGCGCAATTCAGGCCAGAAGCCGCGGGAGTCCCGGAATCGGCCGTTTCGGTCGTCGTGTCGGAGAGCGAGCCTGAATTCGGTACGGCTCCGAGCGGTACTTTCGGCACGGCGCCAGGTTTCGGCGCGGGATTGCCGCCCGGTTCCGGCTCTGCTGAGAGCGGAGCCGGGGTCGTGGTGCCGGCGCCGTCGACCAGCCGGCGCAGCAGCGTCGTCTTGCCGACGCCGTTGCGGCCGATCAGTGCGACCCGCTCGGGGCCCTGGATCGTCCAGGACCGCTCGCCGTCGCCGATCGTGGCGATGCGCCGGGCCCGGGAGACCTCCGGATCCGGCAGCTCGATCTTCATCGCGGCGTCGTCGCGGATCCGCCGGCCGGCCTCGTCGAGCGCGGCCCGCGCCGCACCCTCCTTCTCGGCGACCTCGGTGCGCAGGCGTCCCGCCGACACCTCGGCGGCCATCCTCCGGCCGTGCGCGACGATCTTCGGCACGCGCTTCTCATGCTCGGCCTTGTTCGCCATGCGGGCGCGCGTGGCGAGCTTGGTCTCGGCCTCGATGCGCTGCCTCTTCTCCTTCTTGAACGCCTGCTTGGCGTCCTTCTCGGCCTGCCGTGCCGCATCCTGCTCGGCGTCCAGCCAGGCGCGCCAGGCGGAATAGGGGCCGCCGAAGACGCTGAGCTCGTGCCCGTACAGCTCGGCGGTGTCGTCCATGAGCTCGAGCAGCGCGACGTCGTGGCTGACGACGACGAGCGTGCCCCGCCACGATCGCACCATCTCGCCGAGCCGGGCCCGCGCGTCCCGGTCGAGGTTGTTCGTCGGCTCGTCGAGCAGCGTGATCGGCGCCCGGCGCGCCCGTATCCCGGCGATCGCGACCAGCACGGCCTCGCCACCGGAGAGCTCGCCCACGGTGCGGTCGAGGAACGACGGATCGAGCCCCGCCTCGGCCAGGGCGGCCGCGGCGCGGGCCTCGACGTCCCAGTCGTCACCGACCTCGTCGAAGCGGGCGGGGTCGACGTCGCCCGCCGCGATGGCGCGGACCGCGTCGAGCGCCGCGGCGACGCCGAGCAGCTCGGCGACCCGGGCGTGCGTGTCGAGCGTGAGGCGCTGCGGCAGGTACGCCACGTCGCCGGTCGCGGCGATCCGCCCCGACGTCGGGGCGAGCTCCCCGGCGATCAGCCGGAGCAGCGTGGACTTGCCGGATCCGTTGCGGCCGACGAGGCCGGTGCGGCCGGCGCCGAACGCGCCGGACACGGCGTCGAGCGCGGTGGATCCGTCGGGCCAGCGGAACGTGACGCGGTCGAGCACGACCGCGGAGGAAGGGGTGGGTGATGACATGGGGCGGCTCCCGGAAGATGTTCGGGTGCGCTGATGCCGGAGGATCCTGAGCCGGTCGCGGAGGGGACGTCCCGGAGAGCGGTCCCGGCTCTCGGGGCAGGTCGCCGGAAGACCGGAGACGCCTGCGCCGAAGCGGCGTGGGCAGGAAGGAGTGTCGGATCAGCGCGTGGATGGAACGCGGAGACGACGACTCAGATCAAGGGACTTCCTTACACGGCGGACAGGACCCGGACGACGATACCGGGCCCCCGAGGATCGTGCAACCCGGGCGTGTCGCGGCTCGGCGGCGCTACGTGCCGGCAGGTTCCCGGATACGGATCCTCCGAGAGACGGATGCCGGGCGGCCCGGCCGGACCTAGCCTGGGGGGATGGTGGAGCAGAGGCCGGGCTCGGGCGAGACGATGCGGCGGATGGGACTCGGCGTCGGGCTCGCGATCAGCATGGGCGTCGGGGTGGCGCTCGGATCCGCGCTGCACAACATGGGCACCGGCATCGCGCTCGGCCTCGTGATCGGCGCCGCCGTCATGGTGCTGTTCACCTGGGCGGGCACGCGCATGCAGCGGGACGAGCAGCGTCGGCGCAGCGAGGCGGACGCCGCGGACCGGGCGGACGAGGATCCGGATCAGCCGTCCGCGGGAGCGGGCTCGGCCGAAGACTGAAGGCTCTCCAGCCAGCCGTCGAGGAACCGGCGGACGTCGGCCAGCTCCTCCTCGGACACGCTGTGCGTGAGTCCCGGGTACACGCGTCCGGTCAGCTCGGCGTGATCCGGCAGCCACTGCGCGGTGTGCACGATGAGCGCGGGCGGGATGACGTCGTCGCGCGAGCCGCGTCCCCAGAACACCGGGGTGCGCCGCTCGCGCAGCGCGGAGTCGCCGGGCAGCTCCCCAGGGGCCGCGTAGCCGCTGAGGTTCACGACCGCGGCGATGCGATCCGGATCCCGGCGGGCCGCCTGCAGCGCGACGGAGGCGCCCTGGGAGAACCCGAGCAGCGCGATGGACGGCGCGTCGGCGGCCTCGGCGTCGAGCCAGCGCAGCACGGCGTCGGCGGCGGCGGTCACGGAGGCCGGATCGCGGCGCTCCAGCTCGTCGATCGGATACCAGGAGCGCCCGGGCATCGGCCACGGCGCGGGGTGCGGGGCGGGGACCGAGGCCACGGCCGCGCCCTCGGGGAGGAACGGCACGAGCGAGAACAGGTCGCGCTCATCGGATCCGTAGCCGTGCAGCAGCACCAGCAGCGGGAGCGCCTCGCCCTGGCGGGCCCAGCGCACCGCGGTGCGATCGATCTCGACGGTTTCGGCCATGCGTCCATCCTGCCTCAGGGATCCGACCTCGCCCCGCGGGATCCGTGAGAGACCGGATTCTGTGTGACACACCGTCCCCGCCGTGGTGCCTCACACAGAATCCGGTGTTTCGTCCATCGCGCTCACGGGTCCTCGTGACGCGCTGGTAGAAAGGGACCATGGCGGTACGCACACCCGACCCCGATCCGGCCGACGACGACGGCCTCCCCGACGCGCTCGCGGGAGGGCTCCCGTCGGGGCTCGACGGTCTGGGCGCCTCCGGCGGGGCGAACCCCGGCTGGCTGACCGACTTCGAGCTCGCCCAGGCCCGGCGCCGGCTACCGATGCTCTACGTCGAGGCGGTGCCGGTGCGCACCGACGGATCCGGCATGGTGACCGACATCGGGATCCTCCTGCGTGCGACGCCGCTCGGCGAGATCACGCGCACCATCGTCTCCGGCCGCGTGCGGTACGGCGAGACCGTGCGGGACGCGCTGTTCCGGCACCTGGAGAACGACCTGGGTCCGATGGCGTTCCCGATGCTGCCGCCCTCGCCCGCGCCGTTCACGGTCGCCGAGTACTTCCCGCTCCCGGGTGTGAGCGCCTATCACGACGACCGCCAGCACGCCGTGTCACTGGCGTTCGTCGTGCCCGTGACGGGCACGTGCGAGCCGCGTCAGGACGCGCTCGAGGTGACCTGGTTCAGCCCCGAGGAGGCGGCGAGCGATGCGCTCGCCGCCGAGATGGAGGGCGGCCGGGGCACGCTCATCCGCCAGGCGCTCGCGCACCTCGGCCTGCTGCGCTGACCCGGGCCTGCGCTGACCCGGGCCCGCTGTGCTGACCCGGGCCTGCTGTGCTGACCCGGGCCTGCTGCGCTGCCCCGGGGCCTCAGCGGCTGGTCTCCTCGGCGACGAGGGCGACGAGGGCGTCGATGTCGGCCTCGGTCGTGTCGAAGCCGCACATCCAGCGCACCTCGTTGCGCGCCGCGTCCCAGTCGTAGAACCGGAAGGTCTCGCGCAACCGGTCGGCGACGCCGTCGGGCAGGGTCGCGAAGACCCCGTTCGACTGGGTCCGCTGCGTGAAGCCGACGCCCTGGATGGATCCGTCGGCGATCCCGGCCTCGAGCGCGGCGCGCAGCCGCTGCGCCATGGCGTTCGCGTGGCGGGCGTTGCGCAGGTACAGGTCGCCTTCGAGTAGCGCGATGAGCTGCGCCGACACGAAGCGCATCTTCGAGGCGAGCTGCATGTTGAACTTGCGGGAGTAGGCGAGGCCGTCGGCGGCGCCCGGGGTGAGCACCACGATCGCCTCGCCGAGCATCGCGCCGTTCTTGGTGCCGCCGAAGCTCAGCACGTCCACGCCGGCATCGCGCGTGAAGGCGCGCAGCGGCAGGTCGAGCGCCGCGGCGGCGTTGGAGAGCCGGGCGCCGTCGAGGTGCAGCTTTATGCCGCGCTCGTGCGCGTGATCGGCGAGGGCGCGGATCTCCTCGGCGGTGTAGAGCGTGCCGACCTCGGTCGACTGGGTGATGGAGACGACCAGCGGCTGGGCGCGGTGCTCGTCGCCCCAGCCCCACGCCTCGCGGTCGACGAGCTCGGGGGTGAGCTTGCCGTCGTCGGTCGGCACGGCCAGGATCTTGAACCCGCCGATGCGCTCGGGGGCGCCGCCCTCGTCGACGTTGATGTGCGCGGTCGTGGCCGAGATCACGGCGCCCCAGCGCGGCAGCATGGCCTGCAGACCGGTGACGTTCGCGCCGGTGCCGTTGAAGACCGGGAAGGCCTCGACGCCCTCGCCGAAGTGGTGCCGGAAGACCTCCTGCAACCGCTCGGTGTACAGATCCTCGCCGTACGCGATCTGGTGGCCGCCGTTGGCCGCCGTGATCGCCGCGAGCACCTCGGGGTGGATGCCGGAGTAGTTGTCGGATGCGAAGCCCCGGATCGCGGGGTCGTGCTCGATGTTCACCGCACAAGTCTATTCGGCGGGGCCGCGCGCGATGGTCCGCCGGACCCGCGCCGGACCCGCGCCGGAGCCGCCCGGCGGCCGGGCTCGGGTTCCGGATGTCGGCGGTCCGTCCTACGCTCTGATCCATGAGGAGCACGGTCGCCTCCCGGGCGTTCGCCGGAGTGCTCGTCAACACGCTGATCGCCAACGTGACGACGAGCTTCCTCTGGTTCGCGCTCACGTTCTGGGTCTACATCGAGACGCGGTCCGTGCTCGCCACGGGCATCATCGGCGGCGCCTACATGCTCTTCATCGCGTTCTTCGCGATGGTCTTCGGCACGATCGTCGACCGGCACCGCAAGCACACCGTCATGCTGCTGTCGAGCGTGGTCTCGGCCGCGGCGTTCCTCGTCGCCGGGGGGATCTACCTCGCGCGGCCGGAGTCGTCGCTGCTGGATCTGGGCGGACTGTGGTTCTGGCTGTTCTCCGGTGTGATCCTGTTCGGCGGTGTGATCGAGCAGCTCCGCAACATCGCCCTGTCGACGACCGTGACCCTGCTCGTGCCCGAGGAGAGGCACGCCAACGCCAACGGTCTCGTCGGCACGGTGCAGGGGGTCGCCTTCCTGGTGACCAGCGTGTTCTCCGGACTGTCGGTCGGATTCCTGGGCATGGGGTGGACCCTGGTGATCGCGATCGCCGCCATGGCGCTCACCCTCGTGCACCTGCTCTTCCTGCGGATCCCGGAGGAGCGCCCGCAGCCCGATCCCGGCGGCGCCGGGGCCCTCGATCTCCGCGGCAGCGCGCGGGCGATCCGGCAGGCGCCGGGGCTGTTCGCCCTCATCGTCTTCTCGACGTTCAACAACCTCATCGGCGGCGTCTACCTGGCGCTCATGGATCCGTACGGCCTCACCCTGTTCGACGCGCAGACGTGGGGCTTCGCCCTGGCGTTCTCCTCGACGGGATTCCTCATCGGCGGCGCCCTCGTGGCGAAGTTCGGGCTCGGGGCGAAGCCGATGCGCACTCTGCTGCTGCTGGTCATGGCGATGGGCCTGCTCGGCGCGGTCTTCATGCTGCGGGAGTGGTGGCCGCTGTACGTGGTCGGCATGTGGATCTACATGGCGCTGGTGCCGCCGGTGGAAGCGGCGGAGCAGACGGTGATCCAGAAGGTCGTGCCCTTCGAACGGCAGGGCAGGGTGTTCGGCGTCGCGGCGGCCATGGAGGCGGCTGCCGCGCCGATCACCGCCTTCCTCATCGCCCCGCTCGCGGAGTTCCTCGTCATCCCCTACATGGACGGGGATGCGGGCCGAGAGCAGTGGGGGTGGCTGCTCGGCGAGGGTCACGCGCGCGGCATCGCCCTCATCTGCCTCTGGGCCGGCCTGATCATGGTGGTGGTCGCCGGACTCGCGTTCCTCACGCGGTCGTATCGCCGCCTCACCGCCCTCTATGCGCAGGCGCCCGCGCAGGTGCTCCCCGTTGCGGGCCCGGCCGACGAGGGCGAGGCGCCCGCACAGGCGCTCCCCGGCGCGGGGCCGGTCGACGAGGGCGAGGCGCCCGCGCCCGTGGAGGCCGAGGAGCGCGGCCGGCACGGACCCTGAGCAGCACGGCGCGGAAGCACGGGATCCGCAGTCCCGGGCGCGGTGCCTTGACCGGATCCGCTCCGATACGGGAGCATGCCGGAGTGAGCCAGCCCGCCGACCCCATCCCCGAGGACTCGTCGCAACCGATCCTCTCGGCCGAGCGGCTCAAGGCGTTCGTGGACGCGGTCGTCGCGATCGCCATGACCCTGCTCATCCTGCCGCTCATGGAGAACGTCACGGAGCTGGGGCGGGAGGGGAAGACGACGCTGGAATATCTGCAGGAGGAGCAGGGACCCCTGTGGAGCTTCGCCCTGAGCTTCCTCATCATCGCCCTGCTGTGGATCAACCATCATCGCGTCTTCGACCGGGTCGAACGGGTCCGGATCCCGCTCGTCTGGCTGCAGGTCGGGTGGATGTTCACCATCGTCTGCCTGCCGGTGAGCACGGCGATGCTCGGGGCGATGCCCACGGACAGCACGCAGAAGATCGTCTACATCGGCTCTCTGCTCATGTCGTCCCTGTTCATGGTCGCGACGCGCGTGTACCTCTGGAGGCATCCGGCGCTGCATCGGATCGCGCCCGGGTCGCTGCGACGAGGCATCGTCGCCGAGATCGTCACGGCGACGATGTTCGCGATCTCGTTGATCGTCTCCATCTGCGTTCCCGCGATCGGGTACTCGGCGCTGTTCCTGCTCGTGCTGTCGGGCCCGATCCAGGCGCTCGTCGCCCGGCGTCAGCGCTCGTCCTGAACCGTCCCCCGCGGGGCGCAGGACGAGCCGGTAGGCGTCAGGCCACGTCGATGACGCGGTCGTTCAGCGCGGCC
This sequence comes from Microbacterium sp. MMO-35, assembly GCF_037147555.1. NCBI lineage: Bacteria > Bacillati > Actinomycetota > Actinomycetes > Micrococcales > Microbacteriaceae > Microbacterium > Microbacterium sp. MMO-35. The sequence continues at coordinate 58,966 of NZ_JBBCVH010000006.1, read as the reverse complement.
GCATCCTCGTCCCAGAGGGCGACGATCCGTTGCGCGACGGCGTCGATCGCGTCGTCCAGGCCGCGCACGCGCAGCACCACCGCGGCCGCGTGCAGCGGCTGCTCGTCGTCTCTGGCGGCCTTCGCGAAGCCCTGGGCGACGGCGCGGGTCCACGACTCGCTCGCCGCCTTCACCGCGGCGTAGTTGGCGCCCCCGGCGAGCGGCCGGGCGACGGCGGTGGAGGAGATGATCGCGAACCGTCCGGCATCGGAGGCGCGGAGGTCGGCGTCGAATGCGCGGCTCGTGACCCGCACGGCGGTGAACGCCTGCTCGAGAGCGCGATAGTCCTCCTCGGTCTGCCCGGCGAGGCCGCCGCCGCCGCGCCAGCCGCCGACCAGCGGGACGAGCCCGTCGACGTGCTCGCCGTCGGCCGCCAGGCGCTCGGCGAGGGAGGCGACCTCCGCCTCGTTCGTCAGCGAGCAGCGCTCGATGCGGATCGACCCGGGCCCGGCGGGGTCGCCGGAGTGCAGCGCCGCCGCGAGCGCGTCGAGCTTGACCTGATCCCGCCCGACGGCGACGACGCGCGCCCCGGCGCTCCGCAGCGCGCGGGCGATCGCGAGGCCGGACGGGCTCGTGGCGCCGGCGAGAAGTACGGTGCGTCCTGCGACGGTCATGCGGTGCTCCTGGTGATCGGCTCGGCGTGCGGGAGGAAGACGGATGGCGGGGGCTCCCGGGTCGATTCTGCATCCCCGGGAGATCCCCCGCCATCCCTGCGGGACTCCGGTCAGTCGTCGGTGCCGCGGATCCCCACGGTCGACTCGATGACCGGCTTCATCTTCTTGTCGAGCGTCTCGAAGAACATCGACAGCGGGAACTCGTCGTCCAGCACCGCGTCGGTGTAGCCCTTGGGGGCGCCGGCGAGGATCTCGTCCGACAGGCCGCGGGCCCACTGCGAGGCCGGGTGCGGGGTGAGCGTGCCGCGGACCAGCTCGTAGGCGGCGAGCCAGTGCGCCGTCTTCGGGCGGTCGATCGAGTGCCAGTACAGGTCGTCGATCGCGTCGCCCAGGGCCACGACCGCGTCCGGGACGTTCTCCCAGTCGAAGGCGAGGGCCGTGTCGGTCCAGTGCAGCACGCCGCGCTGGTGCAGCCACGCGAACAGCAGCTGACCGCCGACGGCGTCGTAGTTGCGCGTCCGGGTGCCCGTGATGGCGAACCGGAAGATGCGGTCGAAGATCACCGCGTACTGCACGAGGTGCGCGTAGTCGTGCATCTCCTGCTCGGTGGCGGTGAGCTGCTCACCGGCGGCGATGCGGGCGTCGAACGCGCGCTCGATCTTGACCGACTCGCGGAACGCGGTCATGTCGCAACGCATCTCCTCGAGCGAGTAGAGGAAGAACGGCATCCGCTGCTTGATCATGAACGGGTCGAACGGCAGGTCGCCGCGCATGTGGGTGCGGTCGTGGATGATGTCCCACATCACGAACGTCTTCTCGGCGAGCTCCTGGTCGTCGAGCATCGCCGCGGCCCGCTCGGGCAGCTCCAGGTTCGTGATCTCGCTCGCGGCGCGCACGACGCGGCGGTAGCGGGCGGCTTCGCGGTCCTGGAAGATCGCGCCCCACGTGAAGGAGGGGATCTCGCGCATCGCGACGGTCTCGGGGAAGAGCACGGCCGAGTTCGTGTCGTAGCCGGGCGTGAAGTCCACCAGGCGCAGCGAGACGAAGAGCTTGTTGCCGTAGTCGCCGGCCTCGAGGTCGGCGATGAACTCCGGCCAGATCGTCTCGACGATGAGCGCCTCGACGAGGCGGTCGCTGGAGCCGTTCTGCGTGTACATGGGGAACACGACGAGGTGGCGGATGCCGTCGACGCGGTGCTGCTGGGGCTGGAACGCCATGAGCGAGTCGAGGAAGTCGGGAACGCCGAAGCCCTCGGCGGCCCAGCGCTCGAAGTCCACGACGGACGCGGCGAGGTAGTCGGCGTCGTGCGGGAAGGCAGGGGCGAGGGCGCGGATGCCGGCGACGATCGCGGCGACGTGCGTGCGGGCGGCCTCGTGGTCGTCCGCGTTCGGGACGGAGCCGTCCTTGATCTGCAGCGGGCGGATCGCGATCGCCGCGTCCTTGAGGAGCTTCCAGGCGGCGGACTGCTCCGCGACCGAGGCGTCCTCGACGACCTCGGGCTCGCCGATGAGAGCGTTGCGGGACGTGGTGGTGAGGGACATCGGGACCTCCGATCGAGGACTCGCAGGAAATATTCCTGCAGAATGGACTGAACTCAGGATATTATTCCAGATATGGACGATCCTGTCGACCTCGCGATCCTCGCCGCCCTCTCCCGGGACGGGCGGGCCACGCTCGCCCAGCTCTCCGATGCCGCGGGACTCTCGGTGTCCGCCGTGCAGTCCCGGCTGAAGCGGCTGGAATCGCGGGGGGCGATCGCCGGCTACCGCCCCGTGATCGACGCGGAGTCCGTCGGCAAGCCGCTGTCGGCGTTCATCGAGATCACGCCCCTCGATCCCGCCCAGCCCGACAACGCGCCGGAGCTGCTCGAGCACCTCGACGCGATCGAGGCGTGCCACTCGATCGCCGGCGATGCGGCGTACATGCTGTTCGTCCGGGTCGCCTCGCCGCGCGCTCTGGAGCAGCTCGTGCGCGACATCCGCCTTGCGGCGAACGTCAGCACGCGGACGACCGTCGTGCTGCAGACGTTCTACGAGCACCGTCCGATCGTGCCGGCCGCGGGCTGAGTCCGGCCCGGTCTCGCGTCGCCCGGCCACCCAATTCAGGCTGCACCCGCGCTGCGAAGCGGATCCGGGCCGATCTGACCCCTTCCGCAGAGGCCCGGCCTGATTTGTGCACGCCCGATCGCTGAGCGAGGACGCGGTGCCTCCTCGCGCCGGATCCGCGCCGGGCCGGATCCGGACCGCAGACGCCCACGGCCTGCCGAGGATCCGCGCCGGGCCGGATCCTCCCCATAGGCTGGGAGACGTGGGCGAAGCGAGGATCCAGGGCAGCACGGCGCATGAGATCGCCGACTCGATCCGCGCCCTGATCGGCGCCGGCCGACTCGCACCGGGGGAGGGCCTGCCGACGGTGCGCGCGCTGGCCGATGCGCTCGGCGTGAACCGGAACACGGTCGCCGCCGCCTATCGGGCGCTCGCGCGTGCGGGAGCCGTGGAGAGCCGCGGGCGCGGGGGCACCGTGGTGACCGAACTGCTGCGCACCGAGGAGGAGGGCTTCGCGGCCGAGACCGTGCTGCGCGACCTCGGCAGCGGCAACCCGGATCCCGATCTGCTGCCGCTGCCGGTGCTCGCCGAGGTCGACCTGCGCACCCCCGCGCTCTACGGCGACGCGCTCATCGACGAGGGGCTGCGCACCTGGGCGACGGCCTGGCTGGCCGAGGCGCGGCCCGGTCGGTTCGAGCTGTCCGTCACCTCGGGCGCCGTCGACGCGCTGGAGCGGCTGCTCGTCGCCTCCCTCGCGCACGGCGACGTGGTCGGCCTCGAGGATCCGTGCTTCCTCTCCAGCATCAACGTCGTCAAGCTCGGCGGCTACCGTCCGTTCGGGATCCCCCTCGACGAGGAGGGGATGACCGTCGCGGGCCTCCGCGCCGCGATCGACGCCGGAGCCCGCACCGTGGTGTGCACCCCCCGCGCGCACAACCCCACCGGGATCAGCCTCAGTGCGGCGCGCGCCGCGGAGCTGCGGGCCGTGTTCGCGGAGGCGCCGCACGTGCTCATCATCGAGGACGACCACTACTCGCTGCTCTCGCGACGGCCCTACCACTCCGTGATCCCCGAGGGGCATCCGCGCTGGGCGCTCGTGCGCTCGATGTCGAAGTTCCTCGGCCCTGACCTGCGCCTCGCGCTGCTGGCCAGCGACGCCGACACCGCGGCGCAGCTGCGCACGCGGCTCTCGCCGGGCAAGACCTGGGTGAGCCGGATCCTGCAGCGCGTCGCCGTCGGCATGCTCGACCATCCGGAGACCCCGGCGGCGCTGGAGCGTGCCGGGGCCCACTACGCCGAGCGCGGCGACGCCCTGCGCGCCCTGCTGCGCGAGCGCGGCATCACGGTGCGCGGCGACGACGGGCTCAACGTCTGGGTCGAGTGCGGAGTGGACGCGCGTGCCGTGTCGGAGGCGATGATGCGCCGCGGCTGGCTGGTGCGCACGGGCGGCGGGTTCCTGCTCGAGCCGGACGAGGCCTCGCCGCAGATCCGGCTCACGGCGCACACGCTCGACGACGCCGAGCTGCGCGTGCTCGCCGACGACCTCCGCGCCGCGATCTCCGACGCCCGCCGGCGCTGACCGGATCCGGCTTCGCCGGCGAGGTTGCGCCCCCCGCGCTGGCGAGCCCGGGCCCCCGCTGGCGAGCCCGGACCCCCGCCGTGACGCTGGCTCCCACCCGCGAGACCGAACGCGGATCCCGAGACCGACGAGGGGAACGTCGGTCTCGACACGAGGGTTCGGTCTCACGGTTTCGCGGGCGCGCCGTCTCGGGCGCGCGCGTGTGGGCGGACGGGCGGACGGGCGGGCGAGACCGAACGCGCGTGCCGAGACCGACGATGGGAACGTCGGTCTCGGCACGAAGGTTCGGTCTCGTGGTTTCACGGGCGGGCGGTCTCGGGCGGGCGGACGGGCCGGCGGGCGCGCGGTCTCGGGTGGGCGGACGGGCAGGCGGCTGTGCGGACGGGCGGGCGAGACCGAACGCGGGTCTCGAGACCGACGATGGAAACGTCGGTCTCGAAACGAGGGTTCGGTCTCACGGTTTCGCGCCCGCGGCCGCGGGCGCGGGGGCGCGCGCGTGCGGACGGTCGGGCGGACGGGCGCGGCCGCGGGGGCGCGCGCGTGCGCGTGCGGACGGTCGGGCGGACGGGGGCGCGCGCGGACGGTCGGGTGCGCCGTCTCGGGCGCGCCGTCTCGGGTCGCGGACGGACGGAGGTGCGGCCGGCGGGGGCGCCACAACCGCCGCCGCTAGGATTCCGGGGTGGCGAACCGCAAGACCAAGAACCGCAAGACCAAGAAGACCGTGCCCGCCTCTGCGCGCCCGGCGACGCACTCCCGCTCCGGAAACCCGGCCAAGCGCCCGGTCGAGCAGCTGCGGCCGGTCACCCTCGGCGACTGGATCGGGGCGGCGCGTCCGCGCACCCTGCCGCTCGCGATCGCGCCCGTGCTCGTCGGCACGGGGGCCGCGCGGCTGGGCGATCCGCAGTTCCACTGGGTGATCGCGCTCGCGTGCCTCGCGGTGGCCGTGTGCCTGCAGATCGGCGTGAATTTCACGAACGACTACAGCGACGGGGTGCGCGGCACCGATGCGCACCGGGTCGGCCCGGCCCGGCTCACCGCCTCGGGCCGGGTGAGCGCGAAGAGCGTGCTGTACACCGGTCTCGCTTTCTTCGGGCTCGCGGCGATCGCGGGGCTCGGGATCGTGGTCCGCACGCAGCAGTGGTGGATGATCGCCGTCGGCGTCGTGTGCATCGTCGCCGCCTGGTTCTACACCGGCGGCAAGCGCCCCTATGGCTACAACGCGCTCGGCGAGGTCTTCGTCTTCGTCTTCTTCGGCCTCGTCGCGACGCTCGGCACCACCTGGGTGCAGTCGCTCAGGCTCCCCCAGGAGGCGTGGATCGGAGCGGTGGCGGTCGGCCTGTTCGCCTGCGCGGTGCTGCTGGCCAACAACCTCCGCGACATCGACCAGGACCGCGTGGTCGGCAAGCGCACGCTGACCGTCGTGATCGGTCGACGCGCCACCCAGATCCTCTACACGCTGTTCGTGATCCTGCCGTTCCTGGCGCTCGTGCTGCTCGCGCTGTTCTACCCCGTGGCGTGGATCGGCCTGCTCGCGCTGCTCGCGGTCCTGCCCGCGGTCGTGATCGTCTGGGCGTACCGGCAGCCCGCCGAGCTGGTGATCGCGCTCGCCCTCACCTCGCTCGGCACGCTGATCTACGCCGGTGCGCTGTTCTGGGCGTTCATCGCGACGGCGGTCTGAGCGCGGGGCGGAGCACGGAAGGCGGCCTGCGCGCACCGGCGACCGCGCCGCGACGGGCGGCGCCCCCAGCCCGCGCCCACCAGGCGCATAGAGTCCTTTCGTAAGATTCCGAGCATGCCTCTGAGTTCGTCGCGCCCGTCCGCGCCCCTCGAGACTGCCGCCGATCGCCCCCGCGTCCGTCGCATCCGGCGCCCGCGGGCCCTGACGGCGGGCGCCCTGGTGCTCGGCGCCGCCCTCGTCGCCGGTCTCGCCGGCTGCGCGAGCGATCCCGTCGCCGACCAGTACCGCAACGGCGACAACAAGGGCTACATCGGATCCGACGGCATGCGCGTCGAGGAGATCAAGCCGGCCGACCGCAGCAAGCCGGTCGCGTTCGCGGGCACGCTCGAGAACGGCAAGAAGTTCCGCAGCGCGGACATCGCGGGCGACGTCGCCGTCGTCAACTTCTGGTACGCCGCGTGCGGACCGTGCCGGGTCGAGGCGAAGGACCTCGAGTCCGTCTGGCAGAAGTTCGACGGGAAGGGCGTCTCCTTCGTCGGCGTCAACACGTACGACCAGCCCGGCACGGCGCAGTCCTTCAACGAGAAGTACGGCGTCACCTACCCGAGCATCATCGACGTCAACACCGGCGACGCGAAATACGCCTTCGCCGAGGTCACGTCGATCCAGGCCACGCCCACGACGCTCGTCCTCGACAAGCAGGGCCGCGTCGCGGCACGCGTGATCGGCCCGATCGGATCCGCGTCGATCCTGGAGACCCTCGTACAGGACGCCCTGAATGAGAAGTGACGCCCGGGAAGCGACCCCCCAGTCGTGAACATCGACGCCATCGTCGGGACCGGTGCGCTCTGGGCGGCGCTGCCCGTCGCCATGCTCGCGGGGCTCCTGTCGTTCCTCTCGCCCTGCGTGCTGCCGCTCGTGCCCGGCTACCTCGGCTTCGTCGGGGGAGCGGTGGGCGGTTCCGCCCCGCGGCAGGACGGCACGACGGCGGCGCCCACCCGGCGCCAGATGGTCCTCGGGGTGCTGCTGTTCATCCTCGGCTTCACGCTCGTCTTCGTGCTGTTCGCGGTCGTCGGCGGTGCGGCGAGCATGTTCTTCCTGCGCTGGGGCGACCTCATCACGCGGATCCTCGGCGCGGTCATCATCGCGATGGGCCTCGTCTTCATCGGCTTGTTCGGGTTCGCCCAGCGCACCATGCGGATGAACGTCTCCGGTCGAGCCGGGCTCATCGGCGCCCCGCTGCTCGGCATCGCGCTCGGCCTGGGCTGGAGCCCGTGCATGGGCCCGACCCTCTCGGCGATCGTGGCGCTCTCCTGGAGCGTGGGAGGCACGGGCCGGGCCGCCCTGCTCGGAGTCGCCTACTCGCTCGGCCTCGGGATCCCGTTCCTGCTCGTCGCCCTCGGCTTCGGATGGGCGACGCGGTCGCTGTCGTTCCTACGCCGGCACGTGCGCGCGGTCAACGTCGTCGGCGGCGCGCTGCTCATCGTGCTGGGCCTGCTCATGGTGACCGGCGTCTGGAAGGCGATCATGTCGAGCATCGGGGCGGTGATCGGCAGTGTCGAACTCCCGCTCTGACCTGACCGCCTCCGATGCCCCCGCAACGGCGGAGGAATCCGAGACCGTGCCCCGCCGTGAGCCTCAGGGACCGAGAGTGAAGAACCCGAAGAAGAAGAAGCCCGGCGCCGGCGGATCGACCGATCCGCTGCGCCCCAGCGACCACATCGACGGATCCGGAGACGCCGGCGGGGACGGCGTCGAGTCGCCGCGACTGAGCGTCGTGGGCTGGCTGCGCTGGGGCTGGCGGCAACTGACCAGCATGCGCACCGCGCTCGTGCTGCTGCTCATCCTCGCCATCGCCGCGATCCCGGGCTCGATCTTCCCGCAGCGGATGGCGGATCCGAACGGCGTCACGCAGTACAAGGTCGACCATCCGGATCTGTTCCCGATCATGGACTCGATGCAGCTGTTCGACGTCTATCTGTCGGCGTGGTTCTCGGCGATCTACCTGCTGCTGTTCCTCTCCCTGGTCGGGTGCGTGATCCCGCGGATCAAGCACCACCTGAAGGCGCTCCGCTCCCGCCCTCCCCGCACTCCCGCACGCCTGTCGCGACTGGACGACCACCGCGAGGCCACCCGCACCGTCAACGGGACCGACGCGAAGGCCGCCGCGGCCGAGGCGATCACGATCGCGGAGAAGCAGCTGCGGGCGCTGCGCTACCGCGTGCAGCGGTACGACGACGCACGCGGGTTCTCGGTGTCGGCGGAGCGCGGCTACGCCCGTGAGACCGGCAACCTGCTCTTCCACCTCGCCCTCGTCGGCGTGCTGGTCTCGGTCGGCGTGGGCGGCAGCTTCGCCTACACCGGTCAGCGCGTGGTCGTGCAGGGCACGAGCTTCGTGAACACGCTGCTCGACTACTCCTCCATGAACCGCGGCCGGTTCGTCTCCGACGACGCGCTGGCGCCCTACCGGATGCGGCTCGACTCGTTCGACGTCACCTACCAGCCCTTCGAGCAGGGCAAGCCCTCCTCGGGGCAGGCCGGCGACTTCTCCGCGAACGTCACCGTGTCGGAGCCGGGGCAGTCCTCGCACAAGGCCGCGGTGCAGGTGAACCATCCGCTCGGCATCGCGGGAGACCGCGTCTACCTGCTCGGCAACGGCTACGCCCCCACGATCACCGTCAAGAACGCGAAGGGCGAGGTCGTCTACCACGACTCGGTCCCGTTCCTGCCGCAGAACAACAGCACGATGATGTCGATCGGGATCGTCAAGGTCACCGACGGACTGCCGGAGCAGCTCGGACTGCAGGGCTTCTTCTACCCGACCTCCGCGCAGCTGGCCAGCGGCGCGCTCACCTCGGTGTACCCGGCGCTCGTGAACCCCACCCTGACCCTCAACGTGTTCGCGGGCGACCTCGGCATCGACGACGGCACCCCGCGCTCGGTCTACGTGCTCGACACCGCGGGGATGACCCAGCTCACCGGCGGCAAGACCGGCGTGAAGTCGATCGAGCTGGGCCCAGGGGAGACCACCGACCTGCCGAACGGCATGGGCACGATCACCTTCGAGAACGAGGCGCCGCAGGGGGCGAAGGACTACGCGCAGTCGGTCAAGCGCTACGTCTCGCTGCAGATCCATCACGACCCGTCCGAGCAGTGGGTGCTCGGCTTCGCGGCGCTCGCCGTGCTCGGCCTGGTGCTGGCGCTGTTCGTGCCGCGCCGCCGGATGTGGGTCAAGGCCGTGGTCGTCGACGGCGCCGTGCGCCTGGAGTACGCCGGCCTCGCCCGGGGGGAGGATCCGACCCTGGCTGCCGCCGTGGAAGACCTCCGCGACGGGCACGCGCGCCTGCTCGACGCCGCGGGGACGACCGCGGCGAGCCCGGCGGTCGACGACGGGACGGACTCGGCGACCGCTTCCGAGCCCGATGACAGCGGACGCTCCGACCAGTTCGGCGACCGGTAGTGGAAAGTAGGCTGACACCATGAACTTCGACTCGATGTCGATCCTGACGATCTGGACCGCCGTCGCGATCTACGCCGCCGCCTTCATCGCGTACGCGTTCGACCTGGCCCGGCGCTCGCAGGTCGCGGCCGACGCGAAGGCCGTGGCGCCGGAGCGCGAGCTCGTCGGGGCGTCGGTGGGGGGACCCACCGGCGGCGCGGGGAAGGCAGGCGCCGCGGCGTCCCGGACGGGGTCCGCCGGCGACGGCGGCACCGCCCCGACGCGTTTCGTGATGGCGCGCATCGGCACCGCCCTCACCACGCTGGGCTTCCTCTTCCACCTCGCCGGCGTCGTGCTGCGCGGCATCGCGGCCGGCCGGGTGCCGTGGTCGAACATGTACGAGTTCGCGATGACCGGCACGCTCCTGATCATCGCGGTCTACATCGCCGTGAACATCTGGTTCGACCTGAAGTACCTGGGCACGTTCATCGTCGGCCTCGTCGTGGTGCTGCTGGGCGGCGCCGCGACGGGCTTCTACACGCAGGTCGTGCCGCTGGCGGATCCGCTGAAGAGCGTCTGGCTCGTCATCCACGTCTTCGTCGCCTCGCTCGGCACGGCGTTCTTCGCGCTGGCCTTCGCGCTCAGCGTGTTCCAGCTCATGCAGGCGCGTCGCGAGTCGCGCATCCTCGCCGAGGTCGCGAAGCCGGGCCCGCGCTTCCTGGCGACGCTGCCGACGGCCGATCGGCTGGAGAGCCTCGCCTACCGCTTCGCGACCGTCGGCTTCATCCTGTGGACCTTCACGCTGATCGCCGGATCCATCTGGGCCAACGACGCCTGGGGCCGCTACTGGGGCTTCGACACCAAGGAGACCTGGACCTTCATCATCTGGGTGCTGTACGCCGGATACATCCACGCGCGCGCGACGCGCGGCTGGCGCGGCTCCCGTTCGGCGTGGCTCTCGATCGTCGGCTTCGCGGCGGTGCTGTTCAACTTCACCATCGTGAACCTGTTCTTCAAGGGGCTGCACGTCTACTCGGGCCTGAGCTGAGCCGCCCGGTCGGGCCCGCGAACCCCGTGATGGTCTTCCTCGTCCTTCGCCCTGCCCCCGCCGCGGATCCGCACCGCGGTCGGCGGGCGTGCCCGCCGGGACGGAGACGACGGTGACCGCGCGACGGGCCCGCCTGCGACCCGGCGCGGTGGCGGTCGTCGCCCTGGTGATCGTCGCCGCGGCCATCGTGGCGACCGGGGTCCTGCCCGTCGCGGACGCCGAGGCGCTGGGCGCCCGCACGGCACCGGTGCTCGGCTTCGTGATCGCGATCACGATCGTCGCAGAGCTCGCGCGCCACGCCGCGGTGTTCGACGTCGTCGCGCAGCACCTCGCCCGATGGGGACGCGGCCGGGTGATCGCGCTCTGGGCCGCGGTGATCCTCCTCGCGGTGGTCAGCACGATCTTCCTCTCACTGGACACGACCGCCGTGATCGTCACACCGGTCGTGGTGCTGCTCGCGCAGGGCGTCGGCGTCTCGCCCCTGCCCTTCGCGCTGGCCACCGTGTGGCTCGCGAACACGGCGTCGCTGCTGCTGCCCGTCTCGAACCTCACGAACCTGCTCGCGGCGCCGACGATCGGATCGGATCCGGCCGCCTTCCTGGCGCTGAGCTGGGCGCCGGCGCTCGCGGGGGTGCTCGTGCCCGTCGTGATCCTCACCGTCGCGAACCGGCGCGCGCTGTTCGGCACGTACCCGGCTCCGCCGCAGGCGCAGCCGGCGGACCGCGTGCTGCTCCTGGCATCGGCCGCCGTGCTCGTCGCGCTGCTGCCGCTGCTCGCGCTCGTGCGCGACGTGTGGATCCCCGCGACGGCGGCGGCGCTCATCCTCGTCGTCCTGTTCGCGTTCCGCCGGCGCAGGGCGCTGCGTCTCTCGCTGGTGCCGTGGCAGGCGCTCGGCCTCGCCGCCGCGCTCTTCGTGATCGTCGAGGCCGCGCACGTCCGCGGCCTGGCTGCGCTGCTCTCGCCGCTCGCCGCGACCGGGCACGGACCGCTCGAGCTGCTGCGCATGGCGGGCCTCGGCGCCCTCGCCGCGAACGGCATCGACAACCTCCCCGCCTATCTCGTGCTCGAGCCGATCGCCTCGCACGACCCGGTCGCGCTCATGGCGCTGCTCATCGGCGTCAACCTGGGTCCGCTGGTGACGCCCTGGGCCTCGCTCGCCATCCTGCTCTGGCACCACCGGATCACCGCGCTCGGACTGTCGGTGCCCTGGGGCCGCTTCGCCCTGTGGGGCCTCGGCGGCGCGACGGCCACGGTGATCGCGGCGACGCTCGCGCTCGCTGCCGTGTCGGGGACCGCGGGGTCGTGAGCCGCCGGCCGGTCGGGCCCAGGATCCCCGCGCGCCGGCGTTCTCGGCGTCGATATGCTGTGACACAACCTCGGAGGACGGCGGCGCAGCGGTGACCATACGGATCGGGATCGTCGAGGACCACCCGGCGATGATGCTGGGCACGGTCGCGATCGTGAACGCCCAGTCCGGGATGAGGGTCGTCGCCGCAGCCGGGTCGGCGCGGGAGGTGCTCGCGCAGTCGCAGAACCTGCACGTGGTGCTGCTCGATCTCGCGCTCGGCGACGGCTCCACGCCGGCCGCCAACACCCGCCGGCTCACGGAGGCGGGCGCGAGGGTCCTCGCCTACACGTCCGGCGATCGGCCGCAGCTGGTGCGCGAGGCCGCGCAGGCCGGCGCGGTCGGGATGATCCGCAAGACGGAGCCGGTGAAGGCGATCGTCGACGGCATCAGGGCGGCCTTCCGCGGCGAGGTGGTCGTCGGTGCGGACTGGGCGGCCGCGATCGAAGGCGACCGGCTCCTGGTGGATGCGCGGCTCACTGCCCGCGAGGCGGAGGTCCTGGCGCTGTACGCGTCGGGCGCGACCGCCGATCAGGTCGCCGAGATGCTGTTCCTGTCGCGCGAGACCGTGACGGAGCACATCAGCAACATCCGCAAGAAGTACCTCGCGGTCGACCGGCAGGCGCCCACCAAGGTCGACCTGTTCCGCCGCGCCGTCGAGGACGGACTGGTCGAGGCGCGGTGACCGTCTCGCCGTCGTTCGTCGGCATCGGGAGCAGATCCGCCGATCGGCGTCTCGGAGGAACCCGCTCCGCCGGTTCCGGCTCTCCGGGGAGCAGCACCGATCCCGACACCGCTGTCTCAGACGGGCGCGTCGCGCACATCGACCGGCTGCTGGGGTGGGTCCTCGCGCTCTGCGGGGTGGTGATCGTGCTCGCCGCGGGATCCCGGGTGCGGCTGACGCCGGCCCAGTTCGCGCCCTGGTGGGCGGCGCTGGCCTTCGGGACCGTCGGGATCCTGCTGGTGCTCGTGGTGACGGGCCGGATCCTGCCGAACCCGTGGCTGCGCGTGCTGTGGATCTCGGCCGTCGTGGCGACCGTGGCCGCCCAGGCGACGGTGTTCGCGGGGTACACGGGCGGCGATCCCGACACCCTTCGCCCCTGGGTGTGGGCGCTCGAGCCGATCATGATGTGCTTCGTCGCGCTGCTCGCTCGATGGCCGGTCGTGCTCGGCTACATCGTGCTGAGCCCCCTGCTGCCGATGCTGTCCGGCGCGGTGTTCCTCGGGCGGATCCCGCACGAGGCGATGCTGCAGGCGCCGGTGCACCTCGGCAACGGCGCGTTCGTCGCGATCATCTACGGCATCCGCGCCGGACTCCTCGAGCGGGAGCGCGTGGCCGAGCGCAACCGGCGCATCTCCGAACGGCGGGCGCAGGCGCGGTCCGTGGCGGAACGGCAGCAGGTGCTGGCGCGGATCGTGCACGACGAGGTGCTGTCCACGCTGATCGCGGCGACCCGGCTGCCGGGCGAGCCCGTGCCGGAGCTGCGCGTCGCCGCACGCACGGCGCTGCAGGCGCTGGAGCGGGCCGCCGCGGGACCCGGAGCATCGGCCGAGATCGCGGTGCCCGAGGCGGTCGAGCGCCTCGTGGCGGCGGCCCGGCGCTGCGCTCCGGGGGCCGAGGTGCGGATCGGCGCCGTGCGCGGCGCGGAGGCCGAGGCGGTGCCGAGTGCGATGCTCGACGCGGCCGCCGCCGCGATGTCGGAGGCTCTGCGCAACAGCGTGGTGCACGCCCCGGGGTCGCGGCTGCGCGTGCGCGGCCGGCTCGACGCCGCGAGGCTGAGCCTGACGATCGCCGACGACGGGCCCGGGTTCGACGAGGGCGCGATCCCCGAGGAGCGGCTCGGGGTGCGCGAGAGCATCCTCGGCCGGATGCGGGCGCTTCCCGGGGGGACCGCCTCGGTGCGCGCCGACGCCGCAGGAACCGTCGTGGAGCTGGGGTGGCGGAGGTGAGCCCGGGGTCGGCGGCTCTGGGGCTCTCCACGCGGACGGCGCGGATCGCCCTGGTCCTGGTCTGGGCGACAGGACTCGTCCAGGCGCTGCTGGCGGGACGGTTCTCGGTGCTCGGCGGGGCGATCGGCGTGCTCAGCTACGCGCTCCCGCTGCTGGGCGCGATCCTGGTGACCTCGCGCCGGCCCGGGCCGCTGTCGCGGGGCGCGGCACTGGTGGTGCTGGGCGGCGTGCTGTTCGTCGCGCTGTCGGTGCTCGCCTTCCTCGACGTCACGGATCGGGGGGCGAGCGAGATCTGGCTGTTCAGCGCCAACTCCTACCTGGCGGCGCTGCTCATCATCCGCCGCAACACACTCGCCGGCGTGGCGGGCGCCGTCGGCGTCCTCGCCTTCGTCGTCGTCTGGGGCACCGCCACCGGCCAGCGTCCGGAGGACCTCGTCGAACTGGTCGCCCCCGGGATGAGCGCGGCGCTCATCGGCGCGCTGTGGGCGGGCGTGCTCGCGGTCGCGGTGCGCCGGGAGCGCGCGGCGGCGGTGCGGGCGGAACGGGAGCAGCGCGAGGCGCGGGCGGCCGAGGCGGTCGCGTCCGCGTCGCGCAGCGAGGTCGCGGACATCCTGCGGCTCGCGGGGCCGCCGCTCTCCGATCTCATCGCCGGCCGGATGATCGACGCCGGGTTCCTGCGCGAGCTCACGGTCGTGGAGGGCGCGATCAGGGATCGCATCCGGGCCGCCGACCTGGCCCACCCGCGGCTGGAGCGCGCCATCGCCGGCGCGCGGGCGCGGGGCGCGCACGTCGTGCTGCTGGGCGCCGAGGGGGCGGGCGGTCGCCCCCTGCCGGATGCACTGGCCGATGCCATCATCGATGTCGTCGAGGCGTCCGCCGGGATCACGATCCAGGCGCGCGGAGAGCGTCCGGGCGGGATCGTCTCGATCCTCGCGCGTCTCGGTGACGGCCCGAGCGTGCGGATCCTGCTCGATGAGGCGGGTCAGCGGGTGAACGGCCAGATCATCGGCACGTAGAAGACGGCGACGACGAAGTACAGCAGCATCAGCGGCAGGCCGAAGCGGGCGTAGTCCCCGAAGCGGTATCCGCCGGGCTCCATGACCATGAGGTTCGCCGGTGTCGCGACCGGGGTCAGCAGCGCGGCGGCGCCGGCGACCGTGAGCCCCATCAGGAAGGGCAGGGGCGAGAGGTGCATGGTCGAGGCGAGCGCGACCGCGACCGGAGCAACGATCAGCACCGTGGCCGTGTTGCTGATGAGCTGGCCGAGCACGAGCGTGATGAGCACGATCACCGCGAGCGCCGCTGTCGGCCCTGCGCCGCTCAGCAAGGTCCCGAGACCGTCGGCGATGAGCGCGGCCGCTCCCGTGGTCTGGAACGCCGTGGACATCGGGATCATGCCGGCGACGAGCACCACCGTGGTCCAGGAGATGGAGCGGTAGGCGCGGGTGACGCTGACCACGCGGGTGAGCACGAGGGCGAGCGCGGCGAGCAGCCCCGCGACCGCGGCCGGCACGATCCCCGTTGCCAGCAGGACGATCATCGCCCCGAGGATCACCGCCGCCCGCGTGGCGCCCGCCCCGAGGGGCACGGCCCGACGCAGGGTCGCCGGGTCGTCCACGACGAGCACCTCGTCGCTGCCGGAGGTGTGCCGGTGCAGATCGTCCCAGGTGCCGTCGAGCAGCAGCGCGTCGCCCGCCTGCACGTCGGCCCCGTGGTCGGACAGCGTGTCCTCGCCGCGCTTGACGCCGAGGATCACGAGATCGCCGCTCGGCGTGCACATGCCGGGGAACACGTGCAGGCCGATCAGCGGTGAGCGCGGGGGAACGACGACCTCGGTGACGCCCCGGCCGGAGGTCATCAGCGCACGCTCGGCGTCGATCGCGTACTCGGCGCGCAGCGTGGCGGCCAGCTGCTCGAGATCCACGGGAACGGACTTCGGGGTGCGGTGCGGCAGCAGCCGTTTCCCCAGGAGCAGGATGATCGCCAGCGTTCCTATGACGAGGGGCAGCCCCGCCAGGGCGAACTCGAAGAAACCGAACCCGCGCCCGCCGGACTCCTCGGCCAGCTCGGAGACGATGATGTTCACCGGAGTCCCGGTGAGGGCCAGCATGGATCCGGCGTGCGCCGAGAACGCCAGCGGGATGAGCAGCTGCGACGGGCTGAGCCGTGCGCGGGCGGCCACCACCACGACGAGCGGGAGCAGGGCGGCGACCGCGCCGTTGACGCTGATCACCGCGGTCACGACGGCGACGAGCAGCCCGATCGTGAGCAGCAGGGACCGCTGCCGGGTGCTCGCCCGGCTGATCACCTGCTGCCCCGCCCAGGCGACGATGCCGGTCGATTCCAGCGACTCGCTGACCACGAACAGCGAGGCGATGAAGAGCACCGTCGGATCGCCGAAGCCGGCCAGCGCCTGCGGGAGGCTCAGCACGCCGGTGAGGTACAGCGCGAGGGACACCGCGATCGCGATGGCGCCGAGCGGGATCCGGTTGGAGACGAAGGCCACGACGGCCACGACCAGGATGATCAGGGTGACGATGATCGGATCCATTCGCCTCACCCTAGGTGCCCCGCCGAGCCGGACCAACCCCCAGGTCTGGGGGGCGGGGTTGCACCCGGCCC
Source organism: Microbacterium sp. MMO-35 (assembly GCF_037147555.1). Classification (NCBI taxonomy): domain Bacteria; kingdom Bacillati; phylum Actinomycetota; class Actinomycetes; order Micrococcales; family Microbacteriaceae; genus Microbacterium; species Microbacterium sp. MMO-35. The sequence goes on along the minus strand of NZ_JBBCVH010000006.1, from coordinate 42,607 downwards.
GGCGCCTCGGAATCATCGGTTCTGTGCCGAATGCCCGCCCCTCCTGCGGGGGACGCGGCACCGCAGGGTCGTCGCCGCGACCGGGCGGATCCGTCGGCCTCGAGAGCAGCTGAGAGAGGTGCGCGACGTGACTCTGCGCCGAGATCCCCGACCGCTCGTCCGTCACGGCCGACCCGCGGACCGCCGATCATGAGCGCCGCCGACGCCGCGGCGCTGAAGAAGGCGAACTCGTCCAGCGGCTTCCTGAACTGGATCGAGAAGGTCGGCAACAAGGTGCCCGACCCGACGATCATGTTCCTGTACCTGATCGCCTTCATCGCGGTCCTCAGCTGGATCCTCAGCTGGGTCGGGGTCTCGGTGACGGATCAGGTGGCCACGCCGGTGTCGACCGGCGAGTTCGAGCAGCTGAACGATCAGTTCGGCAGCCACTGGATGATCTACGACACGTCCACCGGCGAGCCGGCGGTGATCCCGAAGTACATCGTCGAGACCCGCACCTTCGCGGTGCAGAACCTCCTCTCCATCGAGGGCCTGCGCTTCTTCTTCACCTCCTTCGTCGACAACTTCGCCGCCTTCAGCGTCGTCGCGACCGTGCTGATCGCGATGGCGGGCGTCGGCGTCGCCGAGCACGCCGGCCTCATGGGCGCTCTCATCCGCCGCGTCGTGAAGGTCGCCCCGCGCCGCTGGCTCGCGGTCATCCTGCTGTTCGTGGGCGTGCTCTCCTCGGTCGCCACCGATGCCGGCTACCTGATCCTGGTGCCCCTGGCCGCCGCGGCGTTCCTCACCGTCGGGCGCCATCCGCTCGCGGGTCTCGCGGGTGCGTTCGCCGCGGTCGGCGCCGCGTTCGGCGCGAACATCCTCATCACGCCGAGCGACAGCATGCTCACCGAGGTCACGAACGGCGTGCTGACGGCCGCCGGGATGAAGCCGATCGCGGTCACGCACAACCTGTACTTCGGCATCGTCTCCACCTTCCTGCTCACGATCGTCGCCCTGCTGGTGACGATGTTCGTGACCGAGAAGCGGCTGGGGACCTACGACCGGACCGAGATGACGATCGTCGACGACGCGGACGGCATCGACCACGACGCCGAGGCGCGCGGGCTGAAGTTCTCCGGCCTGGCACTGCTGGGGTTCGTGCTGGTGATCCTCGCCCTCACGCTCCCGCCGGGCGCGCCGCTGCGGGCACCGCAGACGGGCGACGTCGCCGGCACCAGTCCGTTCATGGCCAGCCTCGTGTTCATCATCTCCCTGGCGTTCCTCGTCTGCGGTGTCGCCTACGGCTACGGGGCGAAGACGCTGCGGGGCGGATCCGCCGCCGTCGGCGCGATCGCCAAGACGTTCGGCTCGCTCGGCGGGCTGCTCGTGATGTTCCTGATGATCGCCCAGTTCATCGCCCTGTTCAACTGGACGAACCTGCCCACCGTCGCGGCCATCGCCGCCGCGGAGGCGCTGCAGACCGCGCAGGTGCCGGCGATCGTGCTGCTGATCGCGTTCATCCTGGTGATCCTGATCCTGGACTTCATCCTCCCGGGCCTGGTGCCCAAGTGGGTGATCTTCGCGCCGGTGTTCATCCCGATCTTCGCGTCCCTGAACGTGGCGCCGCAGACGCTGCTCGCGGCCTATCGCGTCGGCGACTCCCCGGTCAACGTGCTCACCCCGCTCATGGTCTATCTGCCGTTCATGGTGACGGTGGCGCAGCGCTACAAGAAGGACGCGGGCATCGGCACGATCATCGCGCTGATGATCCCGTACGCGCTGTGGATGCTCGTCTCGTGGGCGGCGCTGTACATCGTCTGGTTCCTCCTCGGCATCCCGTGGGGACCGGGCTCACCCGTCCAGATGTGACCGCGTCGACCGCATGACCCCGATGGCCCGAAGGATGAAGGAGCAGAACCCATGACCCGAAGCCCGAACAAGCTCATCCCCGCCGGCTTCCGCACCGTCCCCGGGCTCGACGCGCTCGACGCGGCCGTGGTGACCGCGGGTCCGCCCGCCGCGGACGCGCAGGCGCTCGGCGTGGGCGTCACGAGCGACGGCGCCGTGCCGCCCGAGCTCGGCTTCGACCGTGCGGCGCTCGCCGATGCCGGCTTCGAGGCGAAGGCCGGATCCGTCCTCGTGCTGCCGCAGGCGGCAGGCCCCGACCTCATCGCCGTGGGACTCGGCCCGAGCGCGGAGCTGAATGCGGCCGTGCTGCGCGATGCGGCGGCGGCTTTCGTGCGGGCCGCGGCGACCCGCGCCCGGCTCGCGCTGCGTCTCGCCGCGATCGGCCCCGTGGCCGCGGCCGACGCGGTGCGGGCCCTCGCCGAGGGCGCGCTGCTGGGCCGCTACCGCTACACGGAGCTGAGCGCGACGTCGAAGCACGTCGCGCTCGAGGCGCTGTCGCTCGAGGTGCCGGGGGCGGATGCCGCGGATCAGGCGCTTGCGGCCGCCGTGACCTCGGCGCGTGCGGCGATCGTCGCGCGCGATCTGGCGAACACCCCGCCCGGGCACCTGACCGCCACCGATCTGGGCGACATCGCGGTCGCCCTGGGCGAGCGCTTCGGGTTCGCCGTCGAGCTCTTCGACAAGCAGGCGCTCATCGAGCTCGGCTGCGGCGGGCTGCTCGGCGTCAACCAGGGCTCGGTGGAGGAGCCCCGGATGATCCGGCTGGAGTACGCGCCGGAAGGGGCGACGCGACACCTGGGCTTGGTCGGCAAGGGCATCATGTACGACTCCGGCGGTATCAGCCTGAAGCCGAGCGACCCGATGCACCTGCTCATGAAGATGGACATGGGCGGGGCCGCCGCCGTGCTGGGCGCGTTCACGGGCCTGCGCGACGCCGGGGTCGATGTGCGCGTCACGGGCTGGCTCATGTGCACCGACAACATGCCCTCGGGGACCGCGTACAAGCTGGGCGACGTGCTCACGGCGCGCGGCGGCACCACGGTCGAGGTGAAGAACACCGACGCCGAGGGGCGCCTGGTGATGATGGACGCGCTGGTGCTCGCGAACGAGGCCGAGGTCGACGCGATCGTCGACATCGCGACCCTCACGGGGGCGGCACTCGTCTCGCTCGGACCGGCGACGGCCCCGGTGTTCGGCAACGACCAGCGCATGATCGATGCGGTGCGCGACGCGGCCGCGGCGGTCGACGAGCCGGTGTGGCAGCTCCCGCTCGAGAAGAAGTACCGACCGCAGCTCGACTCGGCGATCGCCGACATCGCCAACCTGGGCGGGCCCTTCGCCGGCGCCACCACCGCCGCGCTGTTCCTCGCGCACTTCGCCGGCGACACCCCCTGGGCGCACCTGGACATCGCCGGGACCATGCAGACCGAGAAGGACGACTCCTGGCGCACCGCCGGCGCCACCGGCTTCGGTGCGCGGATCCTGCTCGAGACCGCCCGTGCGTTCGGCACGGAGCAGGGCGCATGACCCCTCCCGCAGCGCCGAGGCCGCCCGGATCCTGACTGGAGCGGGTCTGCTTCCCTCCCCAGGGCAGGCCCGCTCCGCCGATCCCCGGATCCTGCAGCTGCAGGATCCGGCCCGCGTGCCGCAGGGCGACCGTCGCGCGCAGCGGGGTGACGGGGTTATCGTCGCTGCATGTGCCGGAACATCCGCTGTCTCCACAACTTCGAGCCTCCGACCAGCGATGACGAGGTGCGCGAAGCCGCCCTCCAGTTCGTCCGGAAGGTGAGCGGCTCCACGCATCCGTCCCGGGCGAACACGCCGGCGTTCGAGCAGGCGATCGATGAGATCGCGCAGGCCACCCGTCGCATGCTGGATCAGCTCGTGACCACCGCGCCGCCCAAGAACCGCGAGGCCGAGGCGGTCAAGGGCAGGCAGCGTCACGAGAAGCGCATGGAGCGCGAGGTCAGGATCCGCACGGCGACGCCCTGAGATCGCCGCTCAGGCCGTGCGTCCGCACGGCGAGACGCCGAGTCGGCCGGCAGCGATGCGCGCGCTCCTCGTGATCCGGGCCCTGCGTGACATACGCTCGACGCGGAGCACGACACGAGGGGGCACCATGCGCAGACGTCAGGTCACGATCATCACGGGGGAGCCGGGCGCGTCGGCCGGAGGGTGGAAGATCGAGCCGTTCACCTTCGGTCTCGTCGGCGCCCTGGGCGTCCTCGTCGCCCTGCTGATCGGCGCGATCGTCGGGCAGCTCTCGACCGTGCTGGTCTACATCGGGATCGCGCTGTTCCTCGCCCTCGGACTCGACCCGATCGTGCGGCTGATCGAGCGGAAGCTCCCGCGCGGGGCCGCGGTGGCGATCGTGGTGGTCGTGGTGGTGCTCCTGTTCGCGGGCGTCCTGCTGGCGATCGTGCCGATCGTGGTGCAGCAGATCGCGCACCTCATCGAGACCGGTCCGAAGATGATCGACGACCTGCTGAACAGCGCCTGGTACACGCAGCTCGCCGCCCAGTACGGCGACTCGTTCAGCCAGGCCGTGGACGGGATCGCCAACTTCTTCAAGGATCCGGGCAACCTCACCAAGATCGGCGGCGGCGTGCTCGCGGTCGGCGCGGGCATCGCCGGCGGGTTCACCGGCTTCACGATCGTGCTGATCCTGACCCTGTACTTCATGGCCTCGCTGCGCGGGATGAAGCGCACCGCGGCCCGGTTCGTCCCGGCCTACCGTCGTGCCCGGTTCACCGAGATCGTCGAGGACGTGTCCGGCGCGGTCGGCCGCTACGTGATCGGTCAGGCGAGCCTGGCGCTCATCAACGGCGTGCTGAGCCTGATCTTCCTCACGATCATCGGGGCGCCGCTGCCGGCGCTGCTCGCCCTGATCGCGTTCATCGGCTCGCTCATCCCGCTCGTGGGGACGCTGTCCGGATCCATCATCAACTCGCTCATCTGCCTGTTCGTCTCGCCCCTGACCGCGCTGATCGCGTTCGCGTACTACCTCGTCTACATGCAGATCGAGGCCTACGTCATCAGCCCGCGCATCATGAGCAGGGCGGTGGCGGTGCCGGGCGCGCTCGTCGTGATCGCGGCCGTCGGCGGCGGCGCGCTCGGCGGGATCCTCGGGGCGCTCGTCGCGATCCCGGTCGCCGCGAGCGCGATCATCATCATCCAGAAGGTGGTGTTCCCCGCGCAGGACGCGAAGGTCGTCCCGCCGGATGAGGCGCGCACGGCCTGAGCCGGCTTCACTGACCGCGAGACCGATCCTCCGTCCCGAGACCGCACGATTCTTGCGCGGTCTCGGGACGGAGGATCGGTCTCGCGGCTCAAGGCCGGGGGCAGGCGGCGGTCAGGCCGCGAGGGCGAGGACCGCCTTCGCGCTCGTGGTGCGCCGGGCCGTCACGGCCAGGGTCGTCGCGATCAGCGCCAGCACGGTCCAGACCAGGAGCGCCGCGATGGCCGAGCCGGTGCCGTCGCCGCCGAGCAGACCCGTCGCCGCAGGGGACGTGGGCAGGAACCCGGCGATCGTGGCGAGCCAGCCGGGCAGCGTCGAGATGATCCCCGCGCCGAGCGCGGCCACGCCGATGATCGCCGCGAGCCATCGCCCGATCCCGCCGAGCACGGCGACGAGCGCCTGGTTCACCGCGGCGAAGGCCACGCCCGCCAGCACGGCGACGCCGGTGAAGCCCCACCAGCGCGACGGGTCGTACTTCGCCACGACCTCGACCACGAGCGCCACCAGCAGGCCCTGACCCGCACCGAGGGCGGCGGCCGGGGCGAACGCGCGCAGCGCGAGCAGGGCCGAAGGGCGGCGCGAGGTGAGCGCCCGCGCGGTGAAGGCGCGCATCACGAGGAACGACACGAGACCGCCGAACCACAGCACCACGGCCGCCAGCAGCGGGATCGCGGTGGGGCCGAACATGCCGCCCGAGGTGTCGGCCTTGACCGGATCCGCGACGACCTCGGCGAGCGAGGACGCCTGGCTGTCGGTGCGCTTCGGCAGCGAATCCGCCGCCTGGTGCAGACCCGAGGCGAGGCCCGACGTGCCGGTCGCGAGGGATCCGATGCCGGTGCTGAGCTGGGATGCGCCGTCGGCGAGCTGCGTCGCCCCGGACTGCAGCCCCGTGGCGCCGGTGGCGAGGTTCCCCGCACCGGTCGCGCTCTGAGAGGTGCCGTCGGCGAGCTGGCCGAGTCCTGCGGACAGCTGGTTGATGCCGTCGGCGGCGGTGCGGAACTGGCCCGCGACGGTGGCGGTGGCTGCGGTGTCGAACTGGGAGAGCGCGGTGACCGAGGCAGTGGCGTAGCCGCTGGCGGTGCCGGCGGACGTAGCCGCTGTCTGGGCTTGGTCGAACGCCGTCTTGATCTGCTCGCACACGCTCGACGGGAGGGCGCTGTTCGGCGGCGCGCACTGCGCGAGGAGGTTGCCCAACGAGGTCGCAACGGTGAGAGCGTCGTCTCCGGCCTGCTTCGCGTTGCTCGCGGTCGCCGCCGCGACTCCGCTGACGTCGGCCGGTACGAGCCCCTGCGCCTGCAGTGCGTCTGCGCCCTGTGCGAGCTGTGCACCCGCCTGGTTCGCACCGGTCTGCGCGGATGTGATGCCGTTCGCGATCGTGCCGAGGCCGTTCGAGAGCTGGGACGCGCCGTCGGCGAGCTGGCCCGCCCCGTCGGCGAGCTTGGTCGCGCCGTCGGGTAGTGCGGCGGCACCGGTCGCGGCCGACTTCGCGCCGTTCGCGAGCTGGTCGGCGCCGTCGGCGGCCTGACCGATCTTGTCGCCCAGGGTGCTGAACCCGACGAGCACGTTCTGCAGGGTGCTCTTCGAGATCGTCGTGCCCATGGTCGCCGCGGCCGTGGCGGCGATCTGGTTCGCGATGAGGCCGTCCGCGGCGCGCGCCTGCGGTGCCGTCGTGACCGAGATGGTCGCCTGCTCCGCCGAGGCCCCCGGATCCTGGATCGCGCTGCCGCCCGAGACCGCGGCGGCGGAGAAGTCCTTGGGGATCCGCACGACGGCCTGGTAGGTGCCGTCCTTGAGCCCCGCGGCCGCGTCCTTCTCGTTGGAGACGACCCAGGTGAGGTTCTCGTCCTTCGCACCGGTGCCCTTCACGAGACCCGCGGAGAGCTGACGGCCGAGGGGCGCGAGCTGCCCGTCGACCTTCACGGGCTCGTCGTCGTTCACGATCGCCGCCGTCATGGTGTCGAGATGCTGCGTCGGATCCTGGAGGGCGGCGACGAGCACTCCGCCCAGCACGGCGGGCAGCAGCAGCACGCCGATGAGGGTGAGCGCCGTGATCGGCTTGTGCGTGCGGGCGCGTTCGATCAGCGCGGACAGACGGGAGGTCATGCGGTCACCTCGTCGAGGTCGGTGGCGGGCGCGTCGGGGTCGAGGAGCGCTGGCGCCGCGGCGGGCGGGTGGTCCAGATCACGCGTGTGCGGATCCGTCCACCCGGCGTCGGTCAGCAGCCGGGTGGCCGCGGAGGCGTCGGCGGCGGTGGCGACGACGGCGAGAGCCCCGCGTCCCGCCGCGTCCCGCAGCATGGCTGCGGCCTGCTCGCCCTGCGCGAGGGTGAGGCGATCGGCGCCGTCGATCACGACGAGCGAGGTGCGCCCGCGCAGCGCCTCGCGCAGCTCGTGCAGCGGATCCGGCGCATCGGCCGCCGCGTGCGTCGTGTCGTCGACGAGCACCAGGCCGACATGCGCGCGCACCCAGGCGGCGCGTCCCGGCAGCAGGTGCCCGGCCACGCGCAGAAGGCCCTCGGAGGGGAGGCGTCCGGCGAGCGCCAGCGCCACGGCCCGGCGCACCGCGTCGTCCCGTCCGGTGAGCACGAGTGCCGAGCCCGACGGCACGCGCAGGTCGAGCTTCTCGACCGCACCCGGGACGGTCACGCCGTCGGCGGCGACCACCGAGTCGTCCCCCGGCCAGTCGGCGAGATGCCGTTCGCGCTCGACGGCCTCGCCCTCGATGTCGACGCTCGGCAGGATCCGCTCGAGCCACGCGGGGATCTCCCACGCGCGCTCGCCGAGGATCGCCATGAGCGCCGGGATCAGGGTCATCCGCACGAGGAAGGCGTCGATCGCGATGCCCGCGGCGAGTCCCAGCGCGATCGGCTTGAGCGAGGAGTCGCCCTCGGGCACGAAGGCCACGAACACGGCGAACATGATGAGCCCGGCGGCGGTGACGACCTTCGCGGAGCCGGTGAAGCCCCCGCGCACGGCGCGCAGCGCGGCGGCCCGGCGCTCGGCGCGGTCGGGGCTGCGGGAACCCGCGTCGTGCACATAGTCCTCGCGCATCCGCGAGACCAGGAACACCTGGTAGTCCATGGCCAGGCCGAACAGCACGCCCATGAGGATGATCGGCATGAAGCTGATGATCGGACCGACCCGGGCGACGTGCAGGGCGTCGGCGAACCAGCCCCACTCGAAGACCGCGGAGACCACGCCGAACGCGGCCACGATCGAGAGCAGGTAGCCGAGCGCCGCGGTGACGGGCACCCAGATCGAGCGGAACACGATCGTCAGCAGCACGAGCGACAGGCCGATCACGAAGATGCCGAACGGCAGGAGCGCCGCGCCGAGCTGGTCGGAGATGTCGATCGCGACGGCGGTGAACCCGGTCACCTTCACGTCGATGCCGAACTTCTTGAGCCACTCGTCGTGATGCGAGCGCAGCTCGCGCACGAGGTCGGCGGTCGCGGGGGCGTCCGGCGCGGTGGTGGGGATCACCTGGACGATGCCGGTGTCGGCGGTCTCGTTCGGGGTCGCGAGGGCGATCTCGGCGACGCCCGGGAGCTTGCCGACCGCGTCGCCCAGATCGTTCATCAGCCCGACCGGATCGTTCGAGGTGACGATCGTGCCGGTGAGGATGAGCGGCCCGTTGAAGCCGGGGCCGAAGTGCTCGGCGGTGAGGTCGTAGTTCTCGCGGGCCTCGGATCCCTTCGGTTGCACGCCGGAGTTCGGCAGGGCCAGGGCGAGGCTCGCGGCGGGGACGGCGACGACGCCGAGTCCGAGCACGATCGCGATCGCGACGAGCACGGGGTGCTTCGTGACGCCGCCCACCCAGCGCTCCGAGAAGCGGCGGCGCGCGGTCGCGTCCTGCTGGCCCTTGCGCGGGCGACGCGGCCGGACGGGGCGGCCCACGACGCGCCCCTTCAGGAAGCCGAGGATGGCCGGGGTGAGGGTCACCGCGATCAGCACCGCGATCAGCACCGCCACGGCGGCGGCGATCCCCATCGTGGTGAGGAACGGGATGCCGGCGAAGCCGAGCCCGATCAGCGCGATGAGCACCGTGATCCCGGCGAACACCACCGCGGATCCGGCCGTGCCCGTGGCCCGCGAGGCCGACTCCTCCGGATCCACGCCGGCGCGCACCTGATCCTGATGTCGCGCCATGATGAACAGGGCGTAGTCGATCCCGACGGCGAGTCCGAGCATGAGCGCGAGCAGCGGCGTCGTCGAGGACACCGGGGCGAAGGCGGTGGCGGCGAAGATCGCGGCCATCGAGACGCCGACGCCGAGCATCGCGGTGAGCAGCGGCATGCCCGCGACCACGAAGGAGCGGAACGCGACGATCAGCACGAGGAGGGCAACGACCAGCCCGACGCCCTCGGTGATCGAGATCGCCGGGATCGACATCGAGAACAGGTCGCCGCCGATGACCGCCCTGGATCCCTTCGGCAGCTCCTTCTCGAGGTCGCTCACGGCCGTGCGCAGCGTGTCCTTGGTGGCTGCGGACACGTCGGAGGCCTGGCCGTCGAACTGCAGGCGCACGATCGCGGCCGAGCTGTCGTCGCTCACCATCCCGGTGACGTGCGTGTCGTAGGGGCTCGTCGCGGCGAGGACGCCGTGGACCTTTCCGAGGTCGGTGACCGTCTGCTCGATCGGATCCCGGTAGTCGGCGGCGGTGACCCGGTCGCCGGGTGCGGCCACGACGATGAACTGGGCGCTCGTGCCGCTCACCTGGGGGAAGGTGCGCTCGAGCTGCTCGAGACCGGCCTGGGATTCGGTGCCGGGGATCGTGAAGGAGTTGTCGGTGCCCTTGCCGAGCGCCAGGGCGGCGCCGCCGGCGATGCCCAGCACCAGCAGCCAGGCGACGAGCACGCGCCAGGGGTGGCGGAACGACCAGCGTCCGAGCGAGGAGAGCAGAGTCGACACGGTTCCTCCGGAGGGAGTTCAGGCGGGTTCGATACACTGATGTATTCGATACGTGAATGTATCGTAGAACGACGGCACCGGGATAATCTGTGCGCGGGATGTGAATCGCGCACAGCGGCGCGACGACGGAGGTGCAGATGACCGGCAATGCGACCAGGAGCCGGGAGAACACGCGGGCGCGGCTGCTCGAAGCAGCGGCGCTGGTGTTCGCCGAAGAGGGACTGGACGGGGCGACCGTCGAGGCGGTGTGCGAACGCGCCGGCTTCACGCGCGGTGCGTTCTACTCGAACTTCGAGTCGAAGGACGAGCTGTTCCTCGAGCTGGCCGGATCCGTGTCGGCCGAACGGCTCACCGCCGTGCGCGCGCGGGTGAACGAGCTGAACGAGGCCGGCGCGCTCGCCCAGGACTGCGACGCCACCACGCTCGTGCAGCAGGTCATGGACACCGGCAGCGACGACCGCCTGGGTGTGATGCTGCTCAGCGAGATCCGGCTGAGGGCGCTCCGCGACCACGCCTGGGGCCGGGCCTATCTCAAGCAGGAGCAGGAGATGGTCGACGGCATCGCGCGGATCATCGACGACATCGTCGCGACCGGCACGATGTCGCTGCGGGTCGAGCCGGAGGTCGCGGCCCGCATGCTGCTCGTCGTCTGGGAGGGCATGACCGTGCGGGGGGCGATGGCGGGCCAGGACGACGCCCAGCTGCGCCGCACCGGGAGCGTCGAGCTCGGACGGCTGGTGTCCCTGCTGCTCGGCTGAGACCCGGGTGTGGGGCGGCTCAGCGCGGATCCGCGTCCAGCAGCGCGTGGCAGCGGGTGAGCCGCGCGAGCCACCAGTCCCGGCGGGCGGCCGGAGCCTCCAGGCGGGCCAGGGCGGTCGCATCGGGCGTCACCCGGGCGGCGGACACGACCCCGCCGTGCGGGCGGGCATCGGCGACGTCGTCGGCGAAGAGCGACGCCGTGCCGAGGCCGCAGTCGTAGTCGAGCGCCGGCAGCGCCGCGGCCAGTGCCGCCCCGAGGGACAGGCCGACCGCCGTGTCCAGCGCGCTCGAGACGACGACGGGCAGCCCTGCCTCCGCGACGATGTCGAGGGCCCGGCGGATGCCGCCGAGCGGCTGCGCCTTGATCACCAGCAGATCGGCCGCCCCCGCGCGGGCGACCGCGAGGGGGTCCTCCGCCCTGCGCACGCTCTCGTCCGCGGCGATCGGGATGTCGAGATAGCGGATCCGCTCGCGCAGCTCGACGAGCTCGTCGACGCCCGCGCACGGCTGCTCGGCGTACTCCAGGTCGAACGGGGCCAGGGCGTGGATCGCGCGCTCGGCCTCGTCGACGTTCCAGCCGGCGTTCGCATCGATCCGGATCCGCCCCTCCGGTCCCATCTCCGCCCGCACGGCGCGCACGCGGGCGACGTCGTCGGAGAGCCCCTGCCCCGCCTCGGCCACCTTGACCTTCGCGGTGCGGCAGCCGTCGAAGCGCGCGAGCACATCGGGCACCCGTTCCGCGGGCACGGCGGGGATCGTGGCGTTCACCCGGATCTCGTCGCGCACGGCGTCGGGGCGGGGGTGCCAGGCGTCCGCGATCGCGGCGGCCAGCCAGGTGGACGCCTCGGCGTCGTCGTACTCGGCGAACGGCGAGAACTCGGCCCAGCCCTGCGGCCCCTCGAACAGCAGCGCCTCGCGGACGTCCACCCCGCGGAAGCGCGTGTGCATCGGGAGCGCGACCACCCGTGCGGTCTCGAGGATCTCGGCGAGCGGGGGGACGTCGGTCATGCCCCCATCATGCACCCGTCGGCGTCGCCGGCGCGGGTGCGGCAGCTCGACGGCGCGGGCTCCGCCGCTCCGTCCGTGACGATCGGCACACCATGTGACGATCAGCACACGAATCGCCCGGATCCCTGTGCTGATCGTCACCGCGTGTGCCGATCGTGGCGGCCCTCGTCGGTCGCGGAGGAGGTCGGCCCGCGGATCCGGCCAGCGGGCTCGGGCCGTCGCCCGGCGCGGCTCAGCCGAGCCGCTTCTGCAGTTCGGCCATGCGCGCCGTCAGGGTGAATCCGAGGCGCGCGTTGACCGCGAGCATGTGCGCGTTCGACTCCGCGTTGAACGTGTAGACGTGAGGCGTCTGCGGGGAGTGCTGTTGCAGGGCGCGCAGGTTCTCGAGCTTGATGCGCAGGCCGATCCCGTGTCCGCGGTCCTCGCGACGCACCAGGGTGCCCCATTGATAGGCGTTCCCGTCATCCTCCGAGACGACGAGCTGCGTGTACCCGGCGACCCGACCGTCCGGTGCGATCGCGATCGTGCCGAACGAGGTGCGGTGCTGCGCCGCCTGCAGCGCCTCGTCCGCGCGGAAGTCCTGCACGTCGGCGGATGCGGCGTCGATGTCGAGATCACCCGTGGGCGCCTCGGTGTCCAGGCTGGCGTCCAGGGCCGCCCACTCGGCCACGAACTCCTCCGGGACCGGTCCGACCCAGCTGCGGATCCGGTACCCCTCCGCCGGGGCCTCGGCGACCAGTGCTGCGATGGCCTCGTCCGCGATCGGCAGGTCGAGCCGGTTCTGCAGGTCGCCGAGCGCGACGTCGTATCCGTGGCGGCGGGCGAACTCCCGATTCGCCGCGCCGGTGCCATCCGCGGGCAGGGACGCCGGCCAGAAGATGTCGGCGCGCATCGTGGTGCGACCCGCTCGTCCCGCCTCGTCCTCGAGCGCGGCGAGGAGCGCGGATCCGATGCCGCGGCGGCGGTGCTGCGGCGGGACGTTCACGCCGACGGCGGCGACGTGCCGATTGTCCTTGAGCGTCAGGGCGAGCGAGGCGGATCCGACGACGACGCCCTCTTCCACCGCGACGTACGCCCGGCGGCTGGACCGGGCGGACTCCTGCTGCAGCTCGGCGCGGCTCTCCTCGCGGGACCAGACCGTCGCGTCCTCGCCGAGATCGGCCCGGCGGGCGGCCGCATACGCGTCCCACCAGGCGTCCACCGCCGCGTGGTCGTAGGGGTCGACGGGGCGGATCTCGATCGTCATGCCTCCACGCTACGGGAGTGCGACAGACAGGATCGTGCGATTGACAATAGTGTGTGAGACACACTATGGTGTTGACCATGAACGACGAGGAGTTCGACGGGCACCTGCAGGAGCTGCGGCGCGGCACGATCGTGCTCGCGAGCCTGCGGCTGCTGCGCGAGCCCGGATACGGCTACGGCCTGCTCGAGCAGCTGAGCGCCGCCGGATTCCCCACCGACTCGAACACGCTCTACCCCCTGCTGCGCCGCCTCGAGAAGCAGGGATACCTCGTGAGCGAGTGGAACACCGAGGAGGCGCGCCCGCGCAAGTTCTACCGCACCTCCGACGCCGGGCTGCGCCTGGCCGACACCCTCAGCCGCGACGTGCAGGCGATCGCCGCCGCCGCGAAGAAGCTTCCCTGACCTCCTGGAGGAGAACATCATGGACACCGACACGTCGCTCGTCGAGCGATACGTGACCGCGGTCGCGCGGTCCGTCCCCGCCGCCGATCGGGCGGAGGTCTCCGCCGAGCTGCGCGCGTCGATCGCCGACGAGGTCGAGGGCCGCATCGCCGCCGGCGAGGAGCCCGCCGCGGCCGAGTACGCCGTGATCGCCGAGCTCGGGGATCCAATCGCCTACGCCGCGTCGCTCTCCGGCCGCCCGCTCGTGCTGATCGGGCCGCGCTACTACGCCGCGTGGCTCCGGCTGCTGCGCCTGCTGCTCATCATCGTCGTGCCCGTCGCCGCGCTCATCGCGGGGCTCGTCCGGGCGATCGGGGGAGGCGACGTGGGCGCGGTGATCGGATCCATGATCCCGGCGATCATCATGTCCGGCGTGCAGGTCGCGTTCTGGACGACCCTGGTCCTCGCCGTGCTGGAGCGGGTGGGATCCACCGGCGACACGGTGCTCGACTGGACGCCCGACAAGCTGCCGCGCACGGTGATCCCCACCGCGCGGCTCTCGGATCTGATCGGCATCGCCGTCATGACCGTGCTGCTCGTCGGCTCCGTCGTCTGGGACCGGACCATCGGCTGGGGTGACCAGCACGTCCACGTCCTGGCGCCGGGACTGTGGCCGTGGGTGATGATCGCGTGGTTCGGGCTGCTCGCGATCGGTCTGGTCGTCGAGGCGATCGTCGCCGTGCGGGGGCGCTGGAGCGCACCGCTCGCGGCGGTGAGCATCGCGGCGAGCATGGTCGCGATGATCGGCGCGATCATGCTGGTCTGGCGCGGTGCGGTGATCGCCCCCGACCTGATGGCGCGGATGCAGGCCGCGAGCACCCCGACGGCGGACATCGTGCAGATCGTGAACATCTCGATCACGGCGGTGCTGGGCGGGATCCTCATCGGCCTGCTGTTCGACGCCTACCGCAAGCTCGGTCTCGCCCGGGAGGTATGAGCGGTCCGCTGCGGGCGACAGCCGGAATAGGCTGGATCCGTGACTGACAAGCTCGTCTCCGACCTGTTCGATCCGGCTGAGTGGACGCTCGCCCCGGGCACGGGGGAGTACACCGACATCACGGCGCACGTCTCGAACGACGGGCGGATCGCCCGCATCGCCTTCGACCGGCCCGAGGTGCGCAACGCCTTCCGCCCGCACACGGTGGACGAGCTCTACCGCGCGCTCGACGAGGCGCGGCAGGACCCCCGGATCGGCGTCGTGCTGCTCACCGGCAACGGACCGAGCCCGAAGGACGGCGGCTGGGCGTTCTGCTCGGGCGGCGACCAGCGGATCCGCGGGCGGGACGGCTACAAGTACTCCGAGGACGAGACCGCGGTGCCGGCCGAGCAGCAGGCTCGGGCCGGTCGCCTGCACATCCTCGAGGTGCAGCGGCTCATCCGGTTCATGCCCAAGGTCGTCATCGCGGTCGTGCCCGGCTGGGCGGCCGGAGGCGGGCACTCGCTGCACGTGGTCTGCGACCTGACGATCGCGAGCGCCGAGCACGGCCGGTTCAAGCAGACCGATGCGGATGTCGGATCCTTCGACGCCGGCTACGGATCCGCGTACATGGCCCGTCAGACCGGGCAGAAGTTCGCCCGCGAGGTGTTCTTCCTCGCCGAGGAGTACTCCGCCGAGCGGGCGATGCAGGCGGGGGCCGTGAACCGCGTCGTGCCGCACGCCGAGCTCGAGCGCGAGGCCATCGCGATGGCCCGCACGATCCTCACCAAGTCGCCCACGGCGATCCGCATGCTGAAGTTCGCCTTCAACGCCGTCGACGACGGACTGGTCGGGCAGCAGGTCTTCGCCGGCGAGGCCACCCGCCTCGCCTACGGCACCGACGAGGCCGTCGAAGGACGCGACTCCTTCCTCGAGAAGCGCGAACCGGACTGGTCGCCGTACCCCTGGCACTTCTGATTCTCCGCGAGAAACCACGTCCCGCACGAGACGTCACGCGGGGACGGGATTCTCACGCGGGATCCGGTTTCTCGAAGATCGAATCGTAGGCCCTCGCACGGATCCGGGAAGGCGGTGCGCATGAGACTCGAGGCTCTCGACGGCGGGGACGCCGGTGCGGTGAGCGCCGCCCTCGCGGCGGCTCTCGACGGCACCCGGCCGCTGGCGCTCGGCTTCACGCCCGGAGCCGGCGACGTGGTACCGGAGGGAACGGCGGCGGTCATCGCCACCTCGGGTTCCACCGGGGTGCCCAAGCGCGTCGTGCTGTCCGCGGCGGCCCTGCGGGCGAGCGCCGCGGCGACGGCGCGGCGGATCGGATCCGGGCAGTGGCTGCTCGCCCTGTCGGCGGGATACGTCGCCGGCCTCCAGGTGCTCGTGCGGGCGCACCTCGCCGGCACCGAGCCGGCGCTGCTGGAGGGACGGTTCACCCCCGCGTCGTTCGTCGCCGCCGGCGACGGCCTCGGGCCGGGTCCCCGGTACACCTCGCTGGTGCCCGCGCAGCTCGCGACGCTCCTGGACGCGGCGGGGGATCCCGACGTGCGCCGCGTCCTCCGCTCCTTCGAGGCGGTGCTCATCGGCGGCCAGGCGCTCCCGCCCGCGCTCCGCGAACGCGCGGCGGATCTCGGTGTGCGCATCGTGCGCACCTATGGCTCGAGCGAGACCGCGGGCGGTTGCGTCTACGACGGGGTGCCGCTGGACGGCGTGCGCGTCGCGGCGGTCGACGGCGAGATCCGCCTGAGCGGGCCGACCCTCGCGGACGGCTACCTGCGGGACGACGAGCTCACGGCGCGCACGTTCGTCGCCGATGCGACCGGCGCGCGCTGGTACCGCACCGGTGACGCGGGGACCGTCGCCGACGGCCGCGTCGCCGTCACCGGCAGGATCGACAACGTCATCGTCTCGGGCGGCGTCAACGTCTCGCTGGACCGGGTCGAACGGGCGGTCCGCACGGTGCCCGGTCTCGAGGGTGCGGTCGTCGTCGCGGTGGACGACGCCCGGTGGGGGCAGGGTTCCGCCATCGTCGCCGCCCGCGCCGCCGACCCCGCCGCGCCGGCCGCTTCCGGCCCGGTCGCGCGGGGAGCCCTCCTCGCCGCCGCCCGGGACCGGGTGGCGGACGAGGTCGGGGCCGCCGCGCGCCCCGGCCGGCTCCTGCTCCTGGACGAGCTCCCGTTGCTCTCCTCGGGCAAGCCCGACCGGCGCGCGATCGCCGCGCTCGCCGCAGCGCACGCCGTGGCGGATACATCTCCCGGCGGATGACCGCGCCGGATCCGGTCGCGTACCGTGAGGGGGTGTTCCGCAGCATCCCGCGTTTCTGGCTCGTGTTCGACATCGTCGGCAGCGCCATCGGCCTGCTGCTCACCCTGCCGCTGACGTACACGTTCGAAGCGGGCACGATGAGCCGCTGGATCCCGGACGGCCCGGCATCGCTGCTGCTGGTGCTGCTGGTGGCGGTGATCCTGTGGGGCGCGGCGGCGATCAGCCGGCTCTCCCCGGTGCTCGCGCTGATCGTCGCGTGGGCCGGCGCCGTGCTGCAGATGGCGTGCGGCTTCTCGCCGGGGGCGTACAACCTCGCGATCCTCGCCGTGGTGTTCGCGACCTCGGCGTGGGGCTCGGTGCGACTGCTGTGGATCGGCGGGGCCTCCGCCCTGGGCGGCGGGCTCCTCGCGGGCGGCTACATGTCGCTCATCAACGAGCAGTCCCTCGTCCAGGACCCCCAGACCGGCCTGCGCGTGGCGCTGGTCGCCGTGCTGCTCGGCACCGTGTCCGTGCTCACCCTGGTGATGGCGTGGGGCGCGGGTCTGCTGTGGCGGGTCGTGCTGCGGGGCCGGAGCACCCGAGACGCGCAGGTGCGCGCCGAGGCGGTCGCGGCGGCCGAGCAGGAGCGGGTGCGGATCGCCCGCGACATGCACGATGTGGTCGCCCACTCGCTCGCGGTCGTGATCGCGCAGTCCGACGGCGCGCGGTACGCCGCGGCGGCCGACCCGGCGCAGGCGACCGCCGCGCTGACCACGATCGGGCAGACCGCGCGGGCCGCCCTCTCCGACGTGCGACTGCTGCTCGCGCAGCTGCGGCACAGCGAGGGGCAGGGGCCGCAGCCCACCCTCGCCGACCTCGAGACGCTGTACGCGCAGGTGCGCGCTGCGGGCATCGAGCCGCGCGTCACCGTCGACCCGATGCCGCCCGGGGAACCTCCGGCCGGCATCCAGCTCGCCGTCTACCGCATCCTGCAGGAGGCGCTGACGAACGCGATCCGGCACGGCTCGGGCGACGTCGACGTCTGGCTCGGCTGGCACGCCGACGGCGTGCAGATCACGGTCCGCAACGGCGTGCCCGCGACGCCGCGGCAGGCGCACGCGGAGCGCGGCCACGGCCTCATCGGCATGCGCGAGCGCGCGCAGCTCGTCGGCGGAACGCTCACCGCGGAGCACGAGGCGGCGGGCTTCGTGGTCCGTGCGGCGCTGCCGATCGGCACCGCTCCCGCGTGACCGCAGGATCGGGTCGCCCCGGCCCTGGCGCGAGGAGCCGGGGGAGCAACGATGACAGACTCTTGTCAGAGGCGCGGCGACTCCGCGCGGAACGAGGAGGCAGGATGATCCGGGTCGTGCTGGTCGACGACCAGGCGCTGTTCCGCGCCGGAATACGCATGCTCGTCGCGTCCCAGCCCGATCTCGAGGTGGTCGGAGAGGCGGGCGACGGCCAGGAGGCGATCCAGGTCGTCCGCGAGACGCGTCCGGACGTGGTCATGATGGACATCCGGATGCCCGTGATGGACGGACTGACGGCGACGGCGCACATCCTGGAGCAGGCGGATCCGCCCCGCATCGTGATGCTCACGACGTTCGACCTCGACGAGGCCGCGGCGCGCGCGATCCGTCAGGGCGCGAGCGGGTTCCTCCTCAAGGACGCGGATCCGGAGTTCCTGCTGGCCGCGATCCGCACCGTGCACTCCGGGTCCAGCGTGATCGCCGCCTCGGCCACCCGCGACCTGTTCGCGCACTTCGCCGCCCCCGCGCAGGCGCCGGTGCCGCCCAGCTACGACGACCTCACCGAGCGGGAGAAGGAGATCTTCGCGCTCGCCGCCCGCGGGTTGTCCAACGCGGAGATCGCCGCGCGCGAGTTCCTGTCCGAGGCGACGGTGAAGACGCACATCAGCCGCATCCTCACCAAGCTGGCGCTGCGCGATCGCGTGCAGCTCGTGGTGTTCGCGTTCGAGCACGGCCTGAACTGACGCCGCGTGCGCCGCGCGTCACTCCTCGGGGTGCAGCAGCTCCCGCAGGGCGCGGGCCGCGCGGGTCGGGTTCGCCCGCCACACCACGCCCAGGCGCGAGCGCACATCGGCGGCATCGATCGGGATCGCGCGGATGCCCTCCCAGCGCCGGCA
Source organism: Microbacterium sp. MMO-35 (assembly GCF_037147555.1). Lineage (NCBI taxonomy): Bacteria > Bacillati > Actinomycetota > Actinomycetes > Micrococcales > Microbacteriaceae > Microbacterium > Microbacterium sp. MMO-35. Next base: position 23,804 of record NZ_JBBCVH010000006.1, on the reverse strand, counting down.
TGTCGCGGCGCTGACGACGCCGACCCCGAGCCCGCGCACGGCGAGCTTCTCCACGGCGGAAGGCGTGGACACCTCCCAGTGCGGCGCTCCCGCTCCGGGGCGCCCGGACAGCAGCGCGTCGAGCGCGGCACGGTCGCCGGTGCCCTCGGGCAGTGCGATGAGGTCCATGCCGACGAGCTCCGCGGGGCGGATCGCGCGCCGCGCGGCCCAAGGGTGGGACGGGGAGACCACGGCGACCATCGGATCGTCGAACACCACCGCGGAGCCCAGATCCGCCGGCGGCTGCTCGGCCCAGGCCGCCAGCGCGAGGTCGATCTCGCCGCGCCGGACCGCGTCGATCAGCCGTGCCGAGGTGTCCTCGCGCAGTCGCAGCTCGAGGCCGGGGTGCGCGGCGCTGATCTCGGCGAGGGCGTCGTAGAACCGCGGCCAGGTGAGGCCGAACACCGTGCCGACGCGCAGGGATCCGAGCAGCAGCCCGCGCAGGTCGGCCGCCGTCGCGCCGATCTCGCCGATCGCCTCGAGCGCGGCGCGGATCGCGGGCATCAGGCGCTCGCCCTCCTGGGTGAGGGCGACGCGGCGGGAGGTGCGGTCGAACAGCGCGACGCCGAGCTCGCGTTCGAGCTTCTGCACCTGCGTGCTCACGCCGGACTGACTGACCCGTACGCGCTCCGCGGCCGCGGTGAAGGAACCCGTCTCGACGACGGCCAGGACGTAGCGCAGCTGATGAAGTTCCATCTCTGAGACAGATGATAGCGATGGGAATCAGCTGTTGGACGGATGAATTCCGATCGCCCAGGCTGAAGAGGACGAAAGGAAGACCATGACCCTCACCGCCAGCACGACCCCGGCCGAGCCGACCGTCCCCGTCCCCGTCCGTCTCGACATCGACACGGTCGCGCCGCGCTTCTCCCGCGCGCTCGCGGGCCTCGACGCCGCGATGGTGCGCGAGCTCGACGCGGCGGGCATCGACGCCCGGCTGCGCGAGCTGGTGCGCCTGCGGGCTTCGCAGATCAACGGCTGCAGCTACTGCGTCGACCTGCACGCCGGCGACGCCGCGAAGGCCGGAGACACCGCCGCCCGCATCGCCGCGGTCGCCGTGTGGCAGGAGTCGCCGTTCTTCACCGCCCGCGAGCGCGCCGCGTTCGCGCTCACCGAGAGCATCACGCGTCTCTCCGAGACCCACGTGCCGGATGGGGACTGGGCCGCCGCGGCCACGCGCTTCTCGCCGGAGGAGCTCGGCGCGCTCGTCTCGCTCATCGTCGTGATCAACGCCTGGAACGCCGTCGGGGTCTCGACCCACGCCTGGACGGGGTCGATGTAGGCGAAGCGCGGGCGCCGCTGGGCGCCTGCTCGCGGAGCCGCAGGGCGCAGATCATCCTTGCGATGTACGGGGATGGATCCGCAGAGCGACGCGACGGGAGGGGCCGGATCCCTAGCGTCGAAGACATGGAGATCACGACCAGCGACCTGGGACTCGCAGCCCGCGTCCAGCACCTCACCAAGACCTACGGATCCGGCGAGGGCGCGGTGCGTGCCCTCGACGATGTCAGCGTCGGCATCCGCCGCGGCCAGTTCACCGCGATCATGGGTGCCTCCGGCTCGGGCAAGTCCACGCTGATGCACATCATGGCGGGCCTGGACACGCCGACCCGCGGGCGCGCCTGGATCGGCGACACGGAGATCAGCGGACTCGGCGACCTGGACCTCACGATCCTGCGCCGCAGGCGCGTCGGCTTCATCTTCCAGGCGTTCAACCTCGTGCCCACCCTGGACGCGCTCGGCAACATCCTGCTGCCGTTCGAGCTCGACGGACGTCGCCCCTCCGCGATCGAGCGGGCGCGGATCGACTCCCTCGTCGAGATCCTCGGCATCGGGCCGCGGCTCCGGCACCGCCCGCACCAGCTCTCCGGCGGCCAGCAGCAGCGCGTGGCCATCGCGCGGGCCCTGGCGACGGCGCCCGATCTCGTCTTCGCCGACGAGCCCACGGGCAACCTCGACTCCGCGTCGGGGCGCGAGGTGCTGCAGCTGCTGTCGACCGCGAGCCGCGAGCAGGGCCAGTCGATCGCGATGGTCACGCACGACGCGGTCGCCGCGAGCTACGCCGACCGGGTGCTGTTCCTCGGCGACGGCCGCATCGTCGCCGACCACCCGCGCCGCAGCGCCGACGAGATCGCGGGGCTCATGCTCTCCGGCGGCGCACCGGTCGCCGCAGCACGCACGGAGGTGCCGGCATGACCGCCGTCGCTCCGACCCTGCTGGAGACGCCGCTGAGCCCCTCGCGGATCGCGTTCCTGCGCGAGCGCGGGATGGGTTCGAGCGTGTTCGTCGCGGCGCTCACCGCGGCGTTCGGCGTCATCCTCGTCGACACCACGGGTTTCCTCGGCGCACTGCTGCAGAGCGACCCGACGATCGGGGACAGCAAGACCCTCGCGTACGTCGTGCAGATCCTGTCGGTGCTGCTCACCGCGGTCGCCATGTACGTGGCCGCGATCGTCACCGCCAACACGTTCTCGACGATCGTCGCCGGGCGCACCCGCCGCATCGCGCTGCTGCGCCTCATCGGCGCCTCAGCCCGGGCGCAGCGCACGGAGGTCGCGGGGCAGGGGCTCGCGGTCGGGATCATCGGGGCGATCCTCGGACTGATCGGCGGGGTGCTGCTGAGCTGGGCCGGGATCGCGGTCGGGTCCTCCTTCTTCGCCCATGCGCCGGTCGGGTTCTCGCCCCTGCAGCCGACCGTGCTGATCCCGGCCGTCGGCGTCGCGCTGACCACGTGGCTCGCCGCCTGGGCGGGGTCCCGCCGGGTGCTCACGGTGACGCCGCTGCAGGCGCTCGCGGGATCGGCCGAGCGCAGCGTCGAGGAGACCGGCACGGTCTCCTCCCGCCACCTGGGCGCCATCACGATGTTCGTGCTGGGCGGCGCCCTGCTCGCGGGCGGCGTCGTGTACGGACTGACCTCGCCGCTCGGCGTGGTGGTCGCGTTCTTCGGCGGCGTGTTCTCGTTCACGGGGCTCGCCATCGGCGCGGTGCTCATCATGCCGCCCGTGCTGCGGCTCGTGGGGCGCCTGTTCGGACGCAGCGCCACCGCGCGCCTCGCCGCGGAGAACGCACTGCGTCACCCCGAGCGCTCCAGCCGGATGGCGATCGGGGTGGTGATGGGCGTGACCCTCGTCACGATGTTCGCCGTGGCGATGGAGTCGGCCAAGGCACTGGTGGTGCGCTCGAGCGCGGAGAAGCTGCCGCCCGAGTACTTCGCCCCGTTCGACGTGTTCGGCACGGTGATGATGGTGCTCGTCGCAGTGTCGGCGGTGATCGCCGCGGTCGGGCTGGTCAACCTGCTGACGATCGGGGTGGTGCAGCGGCGGCGCGAGCTCGGCCTGCTGCGGGCGATCGGGCTGAGCAGCCGTCAGGTGCGCCGGATGGTGCTGCTGGAGGCGGCGCACGTGACGATCGCGGCGACCGCGACGGGTCTCGTGCTGGGCGTCGCCTACGGCTGGATCGCGGCCCAGTCGCTGCTCGGATCCGTGCCCTCGATGCCCGACTTCCATCCGGCGGGGCTCATCCCGCCCGTGATCCCGTGGGTGCCGGTGGTCGCGATCGTCGTGGCGACGGCCGTGCTCACGCTCGTGGCGTCGGTCGCGCCCACCCGGCTCGCGACCCGCGTCGCGCCGGTCGAGGCCCTCGCCGCCGACTGAAGCGCGGCAAGGATCAGGCAGGGCTGCGGGTGCTCCCCGCGGCCCTGTCCCAGCCCCGCGCGAGACGGCGGATCCGCCATCCGCGCCACTGCCACGCCGCCCACAGCACGGGCAGCAGCACGAGCGACCCCGGGCCGCCGAAGACGAGTCGGTCGCGCCAGAGCGCGCGCCCGCCGGGCAGAGCCGAGACGGCCATGCGGTGGTCCCAGACGTCGAGCGAGGAGAGCGGCCCGGTGAGCGGGATCCCGCTGTCGCGCAGGATGCGCACGGTCTCGCCTCGGTGCTCGCGGACCTCGTCGTAGGCGCTGATGAGCTGCGTGCCGACCGGGATCAAGCCGAACAGCCGCAGCCGCACCGCGGTGTGCAGCAGGGAGCCCTCGTCGGCGTGCGTGAGCGGCTCGACCACGATCACGGGGGCATAGAGGGCCGTGAGCACGGCGGGCGAGTGGAGGCAGGCCCAGGCGGCGTCCGCACTCGCCCGGATCCGGAACTTCAGCTGCACCTGCCGCAGCTTCGGGCTTGCCGTCGTCATCGCGGTGCCACCGCCGCCCGGCGATCCGCGGCCGTGATCTCGCGGCGGGTCCAGACCAGCAGGAACCGCTCGTCGTAGCGGCGCGAGCAGCGCGCGCACGACGACGCCCGGGTGGGGCGCCGATGCCGGTACGTCGTGTGCCCGGTCGGGCAGCGACCGACCCAGGGGGCCAGATCGGTCGCGGTCTCACCGTGGTGCGTGGTCCCGCCCACGTACCCCAGCGCGCGCGCCGTCCGCTTCCAGGCGGCCCCGTGCGCGGCCTGATGGCCGGCGAGGGCGTGCGCCACCTCATGCAGGAGCACCTGGTGGATCTCGTCGTCGTCGAACCGTGCCGCCAGATAGCGGGAGACGGTGATCCGCTTGTCGCGGTAGTTGCAGGCGCCCGCGCGGCGCTTGGCGTTGTCGAAACCGAACGACCAGGTCGGATCCAGATGCAGCCGGATCAGGGCCTCGCCCCAGATCCGCACTCGTTCCAACTCGGCCATGCACTCACGTTAGGCGATGCCGCCGACATCCGGGCGCGCTCCCCGGCGCGGTGCAGCGAACGGCAGGGGTGGGCCGTTGTGCAGGGAGGCCGGGCTGTTGTGCAGGGAGGGCGGGGTGTTGTGCAGGGAGGGCGGGGTGTTGTGCAGGGAGGGCGGGGTGTTGTGCAGGGAGGGCGGGGTGTTGTGCGGGGAGGGCGGGGTGTTGTGCAGGGAGGGCGGGGTGTTGTGCGGGGAGGGCGGGGTGTTGTGCAGGGAGGGCGGGGTGTTGTGCAGGGAGGGCGGGCCGTTGTGCAGGGACGCCGGTCTCACTCCCTGCAGCGACCGGCGGAAGTCCGCGGCGGACCGGATGGCGTGACGAGCGCCGACGGGTCGTGACCCTGCGGAACGCCGGACGCTCCCTGCAGAATGCCGGATGCTCCCTGCAGAATGCCGGACGCTCCCTGCGGAACGCCGGATGCTCCCTGCGGAACGCCGGACGCTCTCTGCGGAACGCCGGATGCTCCCTGCGGAACGCCGGACGCTCTCTGCGGAACGCCGGATGCTCCCTGCGGAACGCCGGACGCTCCCTGCAGAACGCCGAGGATCAGCCGTTGACGGCCACCGGATCCTGATGCCGCTCGACGGTCTCGATCGCGAGCAGTGCGGCCTCGAGCTCGGCGTCGGCGGCCCCGGCCTCGCGGCGGAGGAACAGGGTGCGCTTGAAGCTCTCCCTCGCCTGCTCGAACTCGCCGGCCTCGAAGGCGTTGCGTCCGCGGTGCTGATGCGCGAACGCCGCGATCGGCACCCAGCCCTGGCCCTCCGCCTCGGCGACGCAGGTCGCGAGCTCATGGTCGGCCGCGCCGTGCATGCGGCGGTACTGCAGCACGGTCGCATGCAGGACGCGAGCGCGCAGGAGGTCCTTCCGGGTGCCCGCCATGCGCGCCTGCCGCACGGTCTCCGCGGCGAGGACGAGCGCGTCGTCGAGGCGGCCGAGCACCTTGAGCAGCCACACCCGCTCGAGCATCGAGGGGAGGCTGCGCTGATCCCCGAGCTCGTCGAGACGCTCCTCGCACTCGGACGGATCCACGAGCTCGCGCAGTGAGTCCGGGTCGTATCCCTTGATGTAGCCCACGCGCCGCCCTCCTGTACCGCTCGCCGTGCCTTCCAGTCTGCCTGCGGATCGCGAGCATCCGCGAAGGCCCCGGGGCGTGCCGTGAGAAACCGGTCGGCGACGTGCGCAACGGACCCGGTCCGGTCGCATCGGCCGGGTCAGCGCAGGAAGAGGCCAGCGTCGGGCCGGGGCGAGGCGACCGCCGTCGCGTCGGTGACGATCGCCGCGTCCTTCGCGAACGCCGTGACCTCGGCGCCGTGCGCGAGCTTGGCCGGATGGGGGCCCGCGGCGAGGATGCGCGGCAGTGCGTCGGCGGGCAGGGGAGCGGCCGATGCCGCGAGCACGAGGTTGCCGAACCGGCGGCCCTTCAGGATCTGCGCGTCGGCGAGGATCGCGACCTCGGGCAGGACCGTGCGGATCGTGGCGACCTGGCGGCGCGCGAAGGCGAGCCCCGGACCGTCGGCGACGTTCACCAGGAGCACGCCGGCGGGCGCGAGCAGGGCCGCCAGCTCGGCGTAGAACTCGACGCTGGTGAGGTGCGCGGGCGTCTGCGCGCCGGAGTACACGTCGGCGACCACGAGGTCGACGGTCCCGACGAGGGCGGGCGGCAGCCGCCGCACGCCCTCGCGGGCGTCGCCGATGCGGATGCGGATCGCGGCCCCGCGCGGCAGCGGGAGATGCTCGCGCACGAGCTCGACGAGCGGGGCCTCCAGCTCGATGACCTGCTGCCGCGAGCCGGGGCGCGTGGCGGCGATGTAGCGGGGGATGGTCAGCGCCCCCGCACCCAGGTGCACGGCCGTGATGGCCTCCCCCGGAGAGCCGAGCTGGTCGATCAGCGCTCCCATCCGCACGATGTACTCGAAGTGCAGGTGCGTCGGATCCGCGGGATCCACGTGCGACTGCGGCGTCTCGTCGATGAGCAGCTCGTACCCGCCGCCGAACTCCGCGGGCACCACCCGCGCGATCCCGCCGGAGCCGAGCCGGGCCGACGGATGCTCGGTGTCCTTCGCGCGCGCTCTGCCCATGCCACGAGGGTATTCCGTGCCCGCCATCGCTTGCACCTGGTTTGTTAGTAGTGGATGCTTAAATGCGGCGCGCCGGCGCCGACGGATTCGACGAGGAGACCTTCATGACCACCGAGCACGCCCCCGCCGGAGCCGACGAGCTCGCCCGCCTCGCCAACGGGGTGCTGTGGCCGGGATTCCTCGGCGCCGAGCTGCCGGATTGGCTGGCCGCGGAGCTGCGGGACGGCCTCGCGGGCGTCGTCTACTTCGCGCAGAACCTCTCGCCGCACCTCGATCGGCTGAGCGCCGCGATCCACGAGGCCAATCCGCGCGCGCTCATCGGCGTCGACGAGGAGGGCGGCAGCGTCACCCGGCTCGAAACGCTCGCCGGGTCGACGGCGCCGGGGGCCGCGCAGCTCGGCGCGCTCGACGACCTCGCCGCCACCCGGGCGACCGGAGCGGAGCTCGCCCGCCGGGTCCGCGAGGCCGGCGCCGACGTGCTGATCGGGCCGGTCGCGGACGTCAACACGGATCCGCGCAACCCGGTCATTGGCGTGCGCGCGTTCGGCGCGCAGACCGCACTCGTGTCCCGCCATGCCGCCGCCGAGGTCGAGGGCATCCAGGGCACCGGGGTCGCGGCGTGCGTCAAGCACTTCCCCGGGCACGGAGACACGGCGCTCGACTCGCACCACGACCTGCCCCGGATCACCGGGGATCCCGTCGAGTTCGACCGGGTGCACATCGAGCCGTTCCGCGCCGCGATCGCGGCCGGGGCGCGTTCGGTGATGACCGCCCACATCGTGGTCCCGGCGTGGGGCGAGGAGCCGGCCACCCTCAACCCGCGCGTGCTGGGGATGCTCCGGGCCGAGGGGTTCGACGGCGTGATCGTGACCGACGCGCTCGACATGGCCGCGATCCGCGAATCGGTGGGGATCGGCGGGGGAGCGGTCCGCGCGCTCGCCGCCGGGGCGGATCTGCTCTGCGTCGGCAACCCGACGAACCCCGGCGACGCCGCCGCGCCCGACCAGGACCAGCGGGACTTCCACGCCGCGAGGGACGCGATCGTGCAGGCGCTCGCCGACGGCACGCTGAGCGTGCAGCGCGTCGCCGAGGCGGCCGCGCGCGTCGCCCGCCTCGCCGACGAGCTCGCCGCCGAGCGCACGGGCTCGTCCGCGGCCGAGCCCGTCGACCTGGGCGGGATCGTGGCCCGCTCGCTCACGGTGCAGGGCGACCTCGGCTCCCCGGCCGCGGGGCTCGTGGTCCTCGACGCCCGCCGCAGGGCCACCCTCGCGGTCGACAGCGCCGCGTCGTACGTCGTCGAGGCGCTGGCGGAGGGGGAGTGGTCGCGGCGGATCGACACCGAGCGCGCGACCGCCGACGAGGTCGCCGCCGCGATCGCCGGGGCCCGGTCGGCCGCCGCGGGCGGCGGATCCCGGATCGTCGTGCTCGTCGACCGCATCGACACCGACCCGTCGCAGCGCGGGTTCGTGGCCGCGGTCGGCGAGGCGGCGCCGGACGCGGTCGTCGTGAACGTGGGGCTGCCCGGGACCGGATCCGGTCTCGCGGTGATCGACGTGCGGGCCAGCAGCAGCCTCGGCGCCCAGGCCGCTCGCGCCCTGCTGGTCGGCCGGGCGGACTGAGTCCCGAACGCGACTCTGAACCCGGGCGCGCTCGCGGTTATACCCTCGTTGAGGCGGAAGGTCAAGAATCGCGCTGGACATGTTGCGATTTCGGGCCTATAGTGGATATTTGCGCCTCGCTCCCTCCTGCCCTCATATGGTGGTCGGCAGAAACTCCGTACGTCCTCGCTCCTCTCGGAGCGCTTTCGCGTGCGGTGATCGCGAGAGCGGCGCACTCCACCTGACGACGAGGAATCGAGACGCCCTTCGGGGCTCACGGAGGTTATTCCCTTGGCTGCTGCTCGCAACGCATCCACTCCCACCACCATCAAGAACGGACGCGGCGCATCCCGCCTCTCGTTCGCCAAGATCTCCGACACGCTGACGGTCCCCGACCTGCTCGCCCTGCAGACCGAGTCCTTCGACTGGCTCGTGGGCAACGAGGCCTGGCGCACGCGCGTCGCGGAGGCCACCAAGGCCGGCCGCAAGGACATCGCCACCGCCAGCGGCCTCGAGGAGATCTTCGAGGAGATCTCCCCGATCGAGGACCTGAGCGAGACCATGCAGCTCTCGTTCACGAACCCGTACCTGGAGCCCGAGAAGTACTCCATCGAGGAGTGCAAGGAGCGCGGCAAGACGTACGCGGCCCCGCTCTACGTCGAGGCCGAGTTCATGAACCACCAGACCGGTGAGATCAAGACCCAGACGGTCTTCATGGGCGACTTCCCGCTGCAGACCGCCAAGGGCACGTTCATCATCAACGGCACCGAGCGCGTCGTCGTGTCGCAGCTCGTCCGCTCCCCGGGCGTCTACTTCGACAAGACCGCCGACAAGACGAGCGACAAGGACATCGTGTCCGCCCGCGTCATCCCGTCCCGCGGCGCCTGGCTCGAGTTCGAGATCGACAAGCGCGACCAGGTCGGCGTGCGCATCGACCGCAAGCGCAAGCAGTCCGTCACGGTCTTCCTCAAGGCGCTGGGCATGACCAGCGAGGAGATCCTCGCCGAGTTCGCCGGCTTCGCCTCGATCGAGGAGACGCTCGCGAAGGACACGATCCTCACCAAGGAGGACGCGCTCCGCGACATCTACCGCAAGCTGCGTCCGGGCGAGCAGGTGGCCGCCGAGGCCGCTCGCGCGCTGCTGGACAACTTCTACTTCAACGCGAAGCGCTACGACCTCGCCAAGGTCGGCCGCTACAAGATCAACCAGAAGCTGGGCCTCGACCTGCCGCTGGACGAGTCCGTCCTCACGGTCAAGGACGTCGTCGAGACGATCAAGTACCTGGTGCGCATCCACGCCGGCGTCGAGACCTTCGAGGGGATCCGCGGCGGCAAGAAGGCCGAGATCCGTCTCGCGACCGACGACATCGACAACTTCGGCAACCGCCGGATCCGCGCCGTCGGTGAGCTCATCCAGAACCAGGTCCGCACCGGTCTGTCCCGCATGGAGCGCGTCGTCCGCGAGCGCATGACCACGCAGGACATCGAGGCGATCACCCCGCAGACCCTGATCAACGTGCGTCCCGTCGTGGCCGCGATCAAGGAGTTCTTCGGCACCTCGCAGCTGTCGCAGTTCATGGATCAGAACAACCCGCTCGCGGGCCTGACCCACAAGCGCCGCCTCTCGGCCCTCGGCCCCGGTGGCCTCAGCCGCGACCGCGCCGGCGTCGAGGTGCGCGACGTGCACCCCTCGCACTACGGCCGCATGTGCCCGATCGAGACCCCGGAAGGCCCGAACATCGGTCTGATCGGCTCGCTCGCCACGTTCGCGCGGATCAACTCGTTCGGCTTCATCGAGACGCCGTACCGCAAGGTCGAGGGTGGCAAGGTCACCGAGCACATCGACTACCTGACCGCCGCCGAGGAGGTCGACTTCAACATCGCGCAGGCGAACGCCCCGCTCGATGCGGACGGCCGCTTCACCGAGGCGCACGTCCTGGCCCGCCCCAAGGGCGGATCCGGTGAGGTCGACATGTTCCTCCCCGAGGAGATCGGCTACATCGACGTCTCCCCGCGCCAGATGGTGTCGGTCGCGACCTCGCTCGTGCCGTTCCTCGAGCACGACGACGCGCAGCGCGCGCTCATGGGCGCCAACATGCAGCGCCAGGCCGTGCCGCTGCTCCGTTCCGAGTCGCCGTTCGTCGGCACCGGTATGGAGGGCTACGCCGCCATCGACGCCGGTGACGTGATCACCGCCGACAAGGCCGGCGTGGTCTCCGAGGTCTCCGCGGACCGCGTCGTGGTCATGCTCGACGAGGGCGGCACGCAGGAGTACTACCTGCGCAAGTTCGACCGCTCGAACCACGGCACCTCGTACAACCAGAAGGTCGTCGTCTCGGCCGGTGAGCGCGTCGAGGTCGGCGAGGTCATCGCCGACGGCCCCGCCACGGAGAACGGCGAGCTCGCGCTCGGCAAGAACCTCCTCGTCGCGTTCATGACCTGGGAGGGTCACAACTTCGAGGACGCGATCATCCTCAGCCAGGACCTGGTGAAGGACGACACCCTCTCCTCGATCCACATCGAGGAGTACGAGGTCGACTCGCGCGACACGAAGCTCGGCAAGGAGGAGATCACCCGTGACCTCCCCAACGTCAGCCCGGAGCTCCTGAAGGACCTCGACGAGCGCGGCATCATCCGCATCGGCGCCGAGGTCCGCCCCGGCGACATCCTCGTCGGAAAGGTCACCCCGAAGGGCGAGACCGAGCTGTCGGCCGAGGAGCGCCTGCTCCGCGCGATCTTCAACGAGAAGAGCCGCGAGGTGCGCGACACCTCCCTGAAGGTGCCGCACGGCGAGCAGGGAACGGTCATCGCGGTCAAGGAGTTCAACGCCGAGGACGGCGACGACGAGCTCGGCTCCGGCGTCAACCGCCGCGTCGTGGTCTTCATCGCCCAGAAGCGCAAGATCACCGAGGGCGACAAGCTCGCCGGCCGCCACGGCAACAAGGGTGTCATCGCGAAGATCCTGCCGGTCGAGGACATGCCGTTCCTCGCCGACGGCACGCCGGTCGACGTCATCCTGAACCCGCTCGGCATCCCGGGCCGCATGAACTTCGGCCAGGTGCTGGAGACCCACCTCGGGTGGATCTCGAAGCAGGGCTGGAAGATCGAGGGCAACCCGGAGTGGGCGGCGCAGCTGCCCGAGGACGCGTTCGACGTGGCCCCCGGCACCAAGGTCGCGACCCCGGTGTTCGACGGCGCCCACCAGGAGGAGATCGAGGGTCTCCTCGACTCGACGCTGCCGACCCGTGACGGCGTGCGCCTGATCGACTCGTCCGGCAAGACCACCCTGTTCGACGGCCGCTCCGGCGAGCCGTTCCCGGGGCAGATCTCCGTGGGCTACATGTACATCCTGAAGCTCCACCACCTGGTCGACGACAAGATCCACGCGCGTTCGACGGGCCCCTACTCGATGATCACCCAGCAGCCGCTCGGCGGTAAGGCCCAGTTCGGCGGCCAGCGCTTCGGTGAGATGGAGGTGTGGGCGCTCGAGGCCTACGGCGCCGCGTACGCGCTGCAGGAGCTCCTCACGATCAAGTCCGACGACATCCTCGGCCGCGTCAAGGTCTACGAGGCGATCGTCAAGGGCGAGAACATCCAGGAGCCGGGTATCCCGGAGTCGTTCAAGGTGCTCATGAAGGAGATGCAGTCGCTCTGCCTGAACGTCGAGGTCCTCTCGGCCGACGGCACCGCGGTCAACCTCCGCGACACCGACGACGAGGCCTTCCGCGCCGCCGAGGAGCTGGGGATCAACATCTCCAGCCGCTTCGAGTCCGCGTCCATCGACGAGATCTGAGCCCTCGGGGGATCCGGATCCGCTCCGGGTCCCCCGAGGCCCTGACTTTTTCTTAAGAGAATTTCGACACAGGAGAACTAGTGCTCGACGCAACAACCTTCGATGAGCTTCGCATCGGCCTCGCCACCGCAGACGACATCCGCAAGTGGTCGTACGGTGAGGTCAAGAAGCCCGAGACCATCAACTACCGCACGCTGAAGCCGGAGAAGGACGGCCTCTTCGGCGAGCAGATCTTCGGCCCGTCCCGCGACTGGGAGTGCGCCTGCGGCAAGTACAAGCGCGTCCGCTTCAAGGGCATCGTCTGCGAGCGCTGCGGCGTGGAGGTCACCAAGAGCTCCGTCCGCCGCGAGCGCATGGGCCACATCGAGCTCGCCGCGCCCGTCACCCACATCTGGTACTTCAAGGGCGTGCCCTCGCGCCTCGGCTACCTGCTGGACATGGCGCCGAAGGACCTCGAGAAGGTCATCTACTTCGCCGCCTACATGGTCATCTCGGTGGACGAGGACGCGCGCCATCGCGACCTGGCGACCCAGGAGAACAACATCCGCCTCGAGCTGAAGACGCTCGGCGACCGCCGCGACGCCAAGATCGCGGAGCGCCTGGCCAAGCTGGAGACCGAGCTCGCGGCCCTCGAGGCCGAGGGCGCCAAGGCCGACGCCAAGAAGAAGGTGAAGGACGCCGCCGAGAAGGAGATGTCCCTCATCCGCAAGGGCGCCGACGAGGCGATCGTCAAGCTCGAGCGCGTGTGGGAGGACTTCCGCACCCTCGAGGTCGGGGCCCTGCGTCCCGAGGACGACGTGTTCCACGAGCTGCAGGACCGGTTCGGCCAGTACTTCGAGGCGCACATGGGCGCCGAGGCGATCCAGCGCCGCCTCGCGGCCTTCGACCTCGCCGCCGAGTCGGAGAAGCTGCACCTGCAGATCTCCGAGGGCAAGGGTCAGCGCAAGATCCGCGCGATCAAGCGCCTCAAGGTCGTCAACTCGTTCCTGGAGACCGGCATGAGCCCGGCCGCCATGGTGCTCGACGTCGTGCCGGTGATCCCGCCGGAGCTGCGCCCGATGGTGCAGCTGGACGGTGGCCGCTTCGCGACCAGCGACCTGAACGACCTGTACCGCCGCGTGATCAACCGCAACAACCGTCTTCGTCGTCTGATCGACCTCGGCGCCCCCGAGATCATCGTCAACAACGAGAAGCGCATGCTGCAGGAGGCCGTCGACGCGCTGTTCGACAACGGCCGCCGCGGCCGTCCCGTCACGGGCACCGGCAACCGCGCCCTGAAGTCCCTCAGCGACATGCTGAAGGGCAAGCAGGGTCGCTTCCGTCAGAACCTGCTCGGCAAGCGCGTGGACTACTCGGGCCGTTCGGTCATCATCGTCGGCCCGCAGCTCAAGCTGCACCAGTGCGGTCTGCCGAAGACGATGGCGATCGAGCTGTTCAAGCCGTTCGTGATCAAGCGCCTGATCGACCTCGGTCACTCGCAGAACATCAAGGCCGCCAAGCGCGCCGTCGAGCGCATGCGTCCCGAGGTCTGGGACGTGCTCGAGGAGATCATCCGCGAGCGCCCCGTGCTGCTGAACCGCGCCCCCACCCTGCACCGCCTGGGCATCCAGGCCTTCGAGCCTCAGCTCGTCGAGGGCAAGGCCATCCAGCTGCACCCGCTCGTGTGCGCGGCGTTCAACGCCGACTTCGACGGTGACCAGATGGCCGTGCACCTGCCGCTGTCGGTCGAGGCCCAGGCCGAGGCCCGCGTGCTGATGCTCGCCTCGAACAACATCCTCAAGCCGTCCGACGGCCGCCCGGTCACCCTGCCCTCGCAGGACATGATCATCGGTCTGCACCACCTGACCACGGTCAAGTCCGGTGCGCTCGGCGAGGGTCGTGCGTTCGGCTCGGTGGGCGAGGCGATCCTCGCGAAGGACGAGGGCACCCTCGACCTGCAGGCGAAGGTCCGCATCCGCATCCCGGGTCTCACGTTCCTCGAGGGCGAGGCCCCCGAGGGCTACGACGCCCACGGTCTCGTGGACGCGTCGCTCGGCCAGGCGATCTTCAACGACACCCTGCCGAAGGGCTACCCGTTCGTGCGCGAGGTCGCCGACAAGGGCAAGCTGTCGCAGATCGTCAACAAGCTCGCCGAGGAGTACCCCAAGGTCGAGACCGCCGCGTCGCTGGACCGCATCAAGGACGCCGGCTTCTACTGGGCCACGCGTTCGGGTGTGACCGTCGCGCTCAGCGACGTCGTCACCCCGCCGAACAAGGCGGAGATCGTCGCGGGCTACGAGAAGCAGGCCGAGAAGATCCAGGCGCAGTACGACAAGGGTCTGACCACCGATGCCGAGCGTCGTCAGGAGCTCGTCGAGCTCTGGACGAAGGCGACCAACGAGGTCCAGGCCGAGATGCAGGCGAACTTCCCGGAGGACAACACCATCAACCGCATGGTGTCCTCGGGAGCGCGTGGTAACTGGCTGCAGATCCGTAACATCGCCGGTATGCGCGGCCTGGTGAACAACACCAAGGGTGAGTTCATCCCGCGTCCGATCATCTCCTCGTACCGCGAGGGCCTGTCGGTGGCGGAGTACTTCATCGCCACGCACGGTACCCGTAAGGGTCTCGCCGACACCGCTCTGCGTACGGCCGACTCGGGCTACCTGACCCGTCGTCTGGTCGACGTCTCGCAGGACGTCATCATCCGTGAGGACGACTGCGGCACGTCGAAGGGCCTGGAGCTGCCGATCGCCGCGCCGAACAGCGCCGGCGAGCTGGTGCGCGACGCGAACGTGGAGAACTCCGTGTTCGCCCGTACGCTCGCGTCCGACGTGGTGAACGCGGCCGGAGAGGTCGTCGCGACCGCCGGTGAGGACGTCGGCGACGTGCTCATCGACAAGCTGGTCGCGGCCGGCGTGGAGTCGATCAAGGTCCGCTCCGTGCTGACCTGCGACTCGGCCGTCGGCGTCTGCGCGCAGTGCTACGGCCGCTCGCTGGCCACCGGCAAGACGGTGGACATCGGCGAGGCCGTCGGCATCATCGCGGCCCAGTCGATCGGTGAGCCCGGTACCCAGCTGACGATGCGTACCTTCCACCTCGCCTCCGCGGGTGACATCACGCAGGGTCTGCCCCGTGTGCAGGAGCTCTTCGAGGCCCGTACCCCGAAGGGCGCCACCCCGATCGCCGAGGCCGACGGCCGAATCACGATCGAGGAGACCGACAAGTCGAAGAAGGTCATCCTCACGCCCGACAACGGCGACGAGGAAGTGGTCTACCCGGTGCTGAAGCGTGCGACGCTCCTCGTCGAGGACGGCCAGCACGTCTCGGTCGGCGACCCCCTGCAGGTCGGCACGCTCGACCCCAAGGAGGTCATGCGCGTCATGGGCGCCCGCGAGGTGCAGCGCTACCTCGTCAGCGGCGTGCAGGACGTGTACCGCTCCCAGGGTGTGCCGATCCACGACAAGCACATCGAGGTCATCGTGCGCCAGATGCTGCGCAAGGTCACCGTCGTCGACCACGGCGACACGACCCTGCTGCCCGGTGAGATGCTCGACGCCCGTCGTTACCAGGACGTCAACCGCGAGGCCGTCGCGGCGGGCAAGCGCCCGGCGTCCGGTCGCCCGGAGCTGATGGGTATCACGAAGGCGTCGCTCGCGACCGAGTCGTGGCTGTCGGCCGCGTCCTTCCAGGAGACGACCCGCGTGCTCACGCAGGCCGCCATGGAGGGCAAGAGCGACCCGCTGGTCGGCCTCAAGGAGAACGTCATCATCGGAAAGCTGATCCCTGCGGGGACCGGCCTGCGCCGCTACCGCGACATCACGGTGGAGGCGACCGAGGAGGCCAAGAGCGAGCGCTACCCGAACCGGATCTTCGCATCCGACGGCGCGTACGCCGAGGGCGACTTCGGCTACGTCGACTTCGACGCGTTCTCGACCGACGACATCACTCCCGGCACCTACAACTGATCGAGGCGAGAGCCTGATCGCTTGACGAAGACCCCCGGATCCGCACGGATCCGGGGGTCTTCGCGTATCCGGGTCCGGGCTTCCGTTCTCGCTCCGGTCGCAGAAGATGTCGTTCCGACCGCGTCTCAGCGACATCTTCCGCGACCGGAGCGAGACGGGGGAGGGTCAGGATCCGAAGATGCTCGCCACGATGCTCGAGGTGTAGCCGGCGGGCGCGAGGTTCGAGTAGCGGGTGTCGATCAGGACGTCGTCGCGCCAGAACAGGGTGCGTCCGTCGGTGACCGGGTAGGTCGGATCCGGCCACTCCTTCTCGCAGCGCGTGCCCTGGGATGGGGTGTAGCAGCTGAAGCCCTCGGTCTTCACGAGCCCGTTCAGCATGTCCAGCGCCTCGCCGCGGTACTTGCGGGAGATCGTCGTCGTGATGCTCGTCGTATCGGCCTTCGGATCCGCCCAGATGCAGATGAGGCTGCCGTCGGCTTGCACACCGCTCGGCCCGAACGCCGGCGAGTTCAGCGGAGTGTCGCCCAGCTGCGACAGCACATCCGCGGAGAGGAGCGCCTTGCAGTCGGCCGGCAGGGCTGCCGAGGTCGCCGAAGGGCTCGGCGACGGGGAGGTCTTCTGCGGCGTCGGCGTGCTCGAGCCCGAGGTCGAGCCGCTCGTCGCGCCGCCGCCCGTGGGCGAGCTCCCCGGGGCGGTCGGGGAACAGGCGGTGAGCGCTGCGGCAAGGCTGAGGGCGGCGAGCACGACCGCGACGCTGCGAGTCTCCATGGCGCAAGGATAGGCCTCGCGATGCCGGCGACGCCGCAGCGACGGAACGGCGGCGGGCGTGTGCCGCGCGCCGGAGTAGCCTTGGGGGGATTTACCGGGAGAGGGGGCGGCATGACCGAGCACCGGGTGGTGATCCTGGGGGAGGCCCGGATCGATGAGATCCGCGACCCCGGCGGAATGCGCGAGGGCGTGGGCGGGGACGCGATCGACCTCGCGAGCGCCCTGCTCGGGCACGGGCTTTCCCTCACCGTCGTCGCGCCCGTCGGCGAGGACGCCGATGGCGAGCGCATCCGTGACGTGCTGAACGATCGCGGAGTGCGGCTCGTCGCGGTGCCGGCGCCGGAGGGCACGCTGCGGCGTGCGCTGGTGCGCGACCGCAGCGGCGCCGAGATCGAGGTGCGCCGCGAGGAGCGCGCCTTCGCCGACACGCGGCGCTCGCTCGCGGCCGAGGCGGAGGCCGACGTGGTCGTCGATCTCCGTCAGGGCATCGCGAGCACGATCGTCGAGGAGCGGGACGAGGTGCTGCGCGCTCTGGGGCTGACCGATCCCGGGGCGCACGCCGACGCGGGCGCTCCCGCCGGCGCGTCGACCGACGCGGACGCCCATGCCCCGGTCGACACGACGCACCTGCCGGAACCCGAGGAGGGAGCCTCCGCCGCGCCCGATTCCGAGGACTCGGCGGAGCGGGTCGAGGCGGAGGCCGCGGGGACGCACTCTCCGGCCGGAGAGGCGGACGGGATCCTCGCCTCGCCGCCGCCATCCGTGCCGCTGCTTCCGGCGCCGATCGTGGCGGGCACCGCGCGCCATGCGCCGGTGCGGCTGCTTCCGGATCCTCCCGTGGCGCACGCACCCGCGCCCGACTGGCACGGACTCGAAGCGCGCATCTCCCGCATCGCCACCTGACGGCGGCGCAGGGGCGGACTTCCCGCACCGAGTGCACGGGAAGCCGCCGAGTGCACGACGTGTTCGCGCGAATTCCCCGTGCACTCGGCACGAAGCCGCGCACTCGGCGAGCTGGGCGCGTCCTCAGATCGCGGAACGGGTGCTCCACCGCCCGGAACTGGCCGCGCGCGTCCATCCGGGGTGCGTGAGCCGACGCGTCGGCACGCGGCGATCCCTCGATTTCTCCCGAACGGATCCGCCGGGTATGCTTGATCTTCGCGCCCCCGGTCGGCTGAAGAAGCGGGGCGGGCGTGCATTGGCAAGTTGCCCGAGCGGCCAAAGGGAGCTGACTGTAAATCAGCCGCGTTATGCTTCGGGGGTTCGAATCCCTCACTTGCCACCCATGATGGAAGGCCCTCGCGATGCGAGGGCCTTCCGGCGTTTCCGCGGGGCGGACGGCGGTCAGGAGCCCGGTGCGGGGCGGCTGAAGAGATTGACCAGGTTCCCGTCCGGGTCGCGGAAGAGGACGGACCGGTTTCCCCATGGCATCGTGGTCGGCTCGAGCACGACGTCGTCGAGCACGTCCCGCAGTCGTGCGAACTCCTGGTCGACATCATCGACGAGGAACTCGACGATGACCGAGTCGTTGCGGCCTGGATGAGGGGCGCGGTCGCCCAGCATGGCGACCGTCGCGGTGCTTCCGATCGCCAGGGTTCCGCTCGTGGTGCGCAACTCGGCGAAGACCGGCGCGGGCCGCGCCGCGGTCGCCCCGGTCACCTCCTGGTAGAAGGCCGCGAGCCGGTCGACGTCGTCGGTGATGATGCGGATCGATGCGAGATCCAAGGCTGTCCCTTCCGTCGCGCCCGTGCAGCCCGACGAGTCGATCCTGCAGGGGGCCACCGACATCGCCGCCCGAGCCCCGGCCTTCCTAGACTGGTCTTCATGCGTGCCCTCACCGAAGACCAGATCCGGGCCTCGTTCCGCAACGCCGAGCCCGACGAGGTCGCCGAGATCGCGATGCCGCACGACCTGCTCCTCGCGGAATGGGACTACCTCGACTTCTTCGCCTGGCGGGACCCGATCGCGTCCCGCAGCGGCTACATCCTGATCGAGCAGGACGGCGAGGCCGTCGGGATCGTCCTGCGCGCGGCGGATCCGTCGCGTGTGCGCTCCGGCATGTGCAACCTCTGCCACACGATGCAGCCGGGCAACCAGGTCGCCCTGTTCGCCGCGCGCAGGGCCGGGGCGGAGGGGCGGAAGGGATCCGTCGTGGGCACGTACATCTGCGCCGACCTCTCCTGCCACGAGAGCGTGCGGCTCGCTCCGCCGCTCGCACCGAACGAGATCCGCGCGGAGCGGCTCGCCGACCGGCGTCTGGACGGCACGCATCGACGCGTCTACTCCTTCGTCGCATCGGTCCTCGGCGACAGCTGATCCTGAGGCTCATGCATTCTGATACTCAGTGCCACGCTGCGGCCTCGCGCAGGTAGGCTGATCGGGCGGCCAGCGCCGCACGATCGCCGCCGATCCCGAGGGAGTCCGATGTCCGAGCCGCTGCTCTACCGTGTTGAGGACGGGCTCGCCCGGATCACCCTGAACCGCCCCCAGCGGCTCAACGCCTTCAACGCCGATCTCGCGCACGCCTGGGCCGAGGCGACCGCCGCGGCCGTGCGCGACAGCGCCGTGGGAGCGATCCTGATCGAGGGGGAAGGGCGCGCGTTCTGCGCGGGCGGCGACGTCATCGACATGGCCACCGGCATGGGCGGTTCCGCCGACATCCAGCGCCTCGCCGACGTGATCCACTCCGGTATCGCCTCCCTGGTCTCCTCGTCGGTGCCGGTCGTGGCCGCGGCGCACGGCACGACCGCGGGCGGCGGGCTGGGGATCCTGCTCGCGAGCGACTACGCGGTCGTCGGATCCGACTCGCGCTTCGGCAGCCTCTACGCCAACATCGGCCTCACACCCGATCTCTCGGTCAGTGCGCAGCTGGCCGCCGCGGTCGGCGAACGGCGCGCGCTGCAGCTCCTGCTCACCGATCGCATGCTGACCGCCGCGGAGGCCGTGGAGTGGGGCATCGCGGCGGAAGCGGTGGGGGAGGGCGATGCGGCGGCGATCGCCGCGGCGGTCCGCGCCCGCGCCGAGGAGATCGCGCGCTTCTGGCTCGCCGGGGCGTTCGGCGCGTACGGGCAGGCCAAGCGTCTCGTGCGCTCCCGCCCCGAGCGCACCTTCGCCGGGCAGTTGGACGAGGAGGCGCGCAGCATCGCCGCCGCTTTCGACGGTGCCGAGGCGCAGGGCCTGATCGCTGCGTTCGCGAGTCGCTCGGCCGCACGCTGACACCTCGCTCCGCACAACAGCCGCGAGCGAGCGGTTCTCCACCGTCTCCGCCGCGTCCCCGGTCACCTCCGCCCGGCATGCGAGGATGAAGGCACGACAGACGGGGGATCCCATGGCGAACACGACGACGCCGGCGAAGTCCGGCCCGAACACGTCCCTGCTCATCCGCGGGGCCATCTGGATCGCGATCGGCGCGCTCATCGCGGCTGCGCTGGTGTGCGTGATCTGGGTGCTGATCGGCGACCAGCAGGGCCTCATCGGCCGGGCCTTCCTGACGATCCTGCTGCTCGCGGGATTCGCGGCGATCGCGATCCTCGAGGCCAGCCTCGCCCCGAACCGCGAGGACTGGCTCGCCCTGCTGAGCATGATCTCGTGGATCCTCGCCCTGCTCGTAGGCGCGGTCAAGATCTGGCTGCCCGACGACGACATCCCGTTCGCCTACTTCACCGGGCTGGAGCGCTTCTTCCAGCTCGTGCTCGTGGTCGGCATCCTGCAGCTCGCCCTGCTGCATGTGCGCCTGTTCCAGAAGGCGGCGGCCCGTCATGAGACCGCGTTCACCCGGGCGATCGTCTGGGTCACCTACGCCTTCCTCGCGGGCCTGGTGGCGATGCTGGTGTTCTACCTGACGTTCCCGCACACGTTCCACTACGACGAGCTGTACTGGCGGATCGTCGTCGCGCTCACGATCCTCACCGCCGTCGGGACGATGCTGATCCCGCTGCTGAACGCCCTGTTCGCTCCGAAGCGGCCCGCTCCCGCTACGGCGGTCGGCGGGGGCTACGGGACGCCCGCCGCGGTCGCCCCGCTCGTGGGCCAGCCGCAGCCGTGGCCGACGTTCGCCGACGGTCGTACCCCGCTGCCGATGCTTCCCGACGGAGCTCCCGACTGGAACGCCTACTACACGGGCGTGCCGTCTCCGGGTGCGACGATCCCCGGGCAGCTCCCGCAGCCCCCGGCGTCCGCGGCTGCTCCCGCCGGATTCCCGGCGATCGCCACCGTCGCCTCGCCCCCGACGGACCCGCTGTCCGGCGGGCACGGCCTGAACGACGCGAGGCCGTCGGGCGTGGATCGCCCGAGCGAGATGACCGGGTTCCCGCAGGCTCCGCCGGCGCCGCCGTCCGCACCCTCGTCGGCATCGTGAGCGCCGTCGAACTCCGCGAGCTCGCGGTCGACATCGCCCGGGAGGCGGGAGAGCTCGCGCGCCGACGACGCGACGAGGGCGTCTCGATCGCCGCGAGCAAGTCGACGCTCGCCGACATCGTCACCGAGGCCGACCGCGAGGTGGAGTCGCTGATCCGCGCCCGTCTCGCGGCGGAGCGTCCCGGCGACGGATTCCTCGGTGAGGAGTCCGGAGCAGGCGAGGGCACCACCGGCATCACCTGGGTCGTGGATCCGATCGACGGCACGGTCAACTACGCGTCCGGCATCCCGCTGTGGGCCGTGAGCATCGCCGCGGTCGAGGGCGGAAGCGACCCCGACACCTGGACCGCGCTCGCCGGCGTGGTGCGGTCGCCTGTGGTCGGCGAGACGTTCTCGGCGGCGCGCGGCGAGGGTGCGCACGTGAACGGGGCGCGGCTGCGCGTCGCCGAGCCCGGCCCGGCCGGCGCGCTGCTGGCGACGGGCTTCGGGTACGACCCGAGCACGCATGCCGGCGACCTCGCCGTCGTCGGGCGGGTGATGCCGATCGCGCGCGATCTGCGCCGAGGCGGAAGTGCGGCCACCGACCTCGCCTACGTCGCCGCCGGTCGTCTCGACGGCTACTTCGAGCGCGGACTCTCGCCGTGGGACTACGCGGCCGGTGCCCTGCTGGTGCAGGAGGCGGGCGGGGTGTTCCTTCGTCCCGAGGGGCGTGATGTGGCTCGCCGGCTGAATCTCGCGGGCGGCGCCGGTGTCGTCGAGCAGCTGCGGCGCCGGATCCTCGAGACCGCCTGAGCGGCCGGCATTGGCGCGGGACACGCCCGTGTGACGCGGGAGCCGCGCCGATTCGGTAGCGCGCGGATTCTTTGGTATTCTCGTCTGGTTGCCCGCTCGCGGGCGGCACGCCCCGATAGCTCAGTGGCAGAGCACTTCCATGGTAAGGAAGGGGTCGTCAGTTCAATCCTGACTCGGGGCTCGCAGTATCCATCGGATGCCGTGCGGCAGGGTAGCTCAGTTGGTGAGAGCGCACGACTCATAATCGTGAGGTCGCGGGTTCAAGCCCCGCTCCTGCTACATCGCCCCTCTCCTAGTCTCGACTGGGAAGAGGGGTTTTTTGCGTTAACCAGGGATTTGGCGAGTGTAGCCGAAGGTGTAGCCGATCACGCCAGCCCAGCGAATCTGAACTGCTTCCGCCCGAACTTCGGTTGCACGTACGTGACACCATGCAGCCGAACCAGCGCCCGCTTCTCATATGCGCGGACGATCCGAGGCTCCACCAACAGCTCTTCGGCAATCGCATCCGGGGCCGGATCCAGCCCCTCAGCGACGATGTACTCCTCCGGGACGATCAACAGGAGGGCCGCGTAGTAGTCGGCGTCCTCCTCGAACTTCGGATTGCCGAAGCACTCATGCCCGTAGTAGACATGCCCAAGCTCGTGTGCGAGGACGCAACGCCGTTCGATGTACGTCAACTCGAAGTCGTACACCACGACGTTGTTCTCCGCGTCGTAGAACCCACGCTCCGGCCCATCGATGTGTGCGACATGCACGCTCACGCCCAGCTGCGCTGCATGGGCGATCAGTTCTTGCATCTCACTCCTTCGGCGGGGTCCGCGGGTTCGTGTCAGCCGCCGCCTTCACTGGTGCCTTCACATGCCCGATGTAGGTCACGTTGTCCTCGGCCGTCACGGTAGCGGCATCGGCCGACATTGCCCGCCGTCGCAGGGCTGCACTGATCCGATCCATCACGTCAGCCGGCGTGAGGTCCGTGGCGTTGGCCAGCGTGATGAACTGCGCCACCTTGATCCCCTGATCCCCAGAGAGCAGCTTCTGCACCGTGAAGCGAGACATGCCAGCGGCCTCGGCCAGTTGCGTCTGGTTCATGCCGCTCTCGCGTGCAGCCGCCAAGAGTGCGTTGGCGACAATCGGGTTGATGGTCTCATTCGGGATGTTCACACCAACCAGGCTAGGCACTCCAGGCGGCCAAACCTAAACAAATTTGCCAGTGTGGGTTGACATGTGCCAGAACAGCCATCAAACTACCTGTATGGACACCCAGAGAAGAAGCGCCGGAGTAGCGGAGAACGTTCGCGCAGCGATCGTCGACTCCGGTGTTCCGATCAGTGATGTTGCGGAAGCCGTCAACGTCACCGTTCCCGACCTCGAGTCGCGCCTTGAGCACGACGACCTCGATGTCGCGGATCTGGTGCGCGTTGGCGGCTTCCTTTCTGTTTCCCCGTCGAGCTTCCTGGAGGCCCACGCATGACCGCTCCCGTCCTCGACAAGCTCGCCTACTCGATCCCGAACTTCGCGAAGGCGGTCGACCTGTCGATCGAGAAGGTTCGTCAGCACATCGAACGCGGTGAGCTGGTTCCTTCCTACGTCGACTCGAAGCCGCTCATCATGCGGGATGAAGCGCCCTGAGTTTGTTGGAGACTCCTGACCTTGGAAACGAGGATGGGGTTATGCCGAAAGAGCAGACATCAGGGAAGCCGACGACGCGTCGGTATTCGCCGGAGGAG